>NZ_BAAADE010000003.1:0-419739 GCF_039522165.1 Paenochrobactrum glaciei | reverse complement strand
TTCACTCGGCAATGTCACACCGAATGAGTTCGCCATAAAAATGGCTCTAGAAAAACAGGCCGCTTAAGGCCAATAGTATAACCCAAGACTCTCCTAAAAAATGGAGGAGTGTTGGGGCTCAGGTCAGGATCGCCCACCTAAAATCTGAATAGACGGATAATTAAGCGACAATTTTTGTATCCCCGCTCTGCCCACATAGCAAAAGCACGAAAACATATTTGACGCTACACGCAAATATTCTTTTATATGATACCAGCGGAATCGGCATATTTTTTTACAGAAGACAAGTTATAGGCGACCCTCAATATTGCCATGCTGTAATTAAAGTAAATTCCCCACGCAAAAACGTACATTAACTCGCCACAGGTCTGATTGTATTTCTCTCAAAATAATTGGCAAGGAAACTACGAACGCGTGGATTGTCGGAATTACTGAAAATTTCCATGGGTGATCCGACCGCAGCAATCACACCTTTGTCTGTAAAGACAACCTGATCGGCAACCTGACTGGCAAAGCCCATTTCATGCGTCACAACCACCATCGTCATGCCATCACTTGCTAAATCACGCATCACTTGCAACACCTCACCCACCAATTCAGGATCAAGTGCCGATGTTGGCTCGTCGAAAAGAATAATATGCGGATCTTGTGCTAACGCTCGCGCAATGCCGACACGCTGCTGCTGACCGCCAGAGAGAAAAGCCGGATATTTCATCATATGATCAACAAGTCCGACTTTAACCAAAGCCTGACGTGCTTTTGCTTCTGCCGCCTCTTTTGAAAGCTTGTTGACCAGTCTAAGCGGCATAGCAACATTATTAAGCACAGATAAGTGCGGCCACAGATTAAACTGCTGAAAGACAAAGCCAAGCTTTTCCCGCGCTTTATTGACTTCCAATGCTGTGCAGGCCCGCCTTGATGCGCCTTCACCAACAAAGCCAAGTGGCTGGCCTTCAATCAGAATAGAACCCGCATCAAACTCGGTTAAAAATGCCATGCACCGCAACAAGGTCGATTTACCGGACCCCGATGGGCCGATGATGCAGGTAACATTGGAACGGGGAATATCTAGATCAATATCTGCGAGAACCTGATGATCGCCAAAGCTCTTTTGCAAGCCGCGGATTTCAATAGCGTTTTGTCCGTTTTTCATACGATCTTTCCTTGCGCAGGTAAAAGATGTCTTTGCATATGCCGCTCTACTTTGGCTCCAACCCATGTGGTTAATCCAACAAGCGCCCAATAACAAAGAACCAAGGTGAGCAAAGTTTCGACATAAGTAAATGTTGCAGAGCCAATGCCCGAAAGCACGGCTGTAATGTCGGGCACCGTCATCACTGACAAGATGGCCGTTTCTTTGCTCATAACAATAAACATACCGATGAGTGCAGGTGTGATTGTCACCATCATCTGCGGCAGCTGAATATGGCAAAGAATTTGAAACTCACTCAGACCGCAAATCCGGCCGGCTTCAGCTTGTCCGACATGCACCGCTGCAAAGCCTGCACGAAAAATTTCTGTAAAGTAAGCAGCAGAGTAAAGCGCAAGCCCCAGCACTCCCGCCACTTCTGCGCTCAGCATCAGGCCAATCAATGGGCCACCATAATAAAGCAAGAATATCTGCACCAAAAAGGGCGTGCCGCGAAAAATAGACTGATACACACTCACCAATAAACGAATTTGCCAGTGGCGCGATGTTTGCAAAAGCGCAAGCAGAAAGCCAAGCGCCATACCTGCAACCGTACCAACCAGCCACAAAATAATTGTCAGACGCAGGCCAGCCAGAATTTGTGGCAAATTATCCGTGATGATCGCAAAGTTGAAACTCATGACAACCTCTCCCTTGCATAGCGGCTAATCAGTAAATCACCTGCAAGTGTGACAATGGTTGTCATTACCCAGTAAAGTGCAGCGGCAATCAGCAATGCTTCCAGCGGACGAAAATAAGAGTTGCCAACATTTTGTGCCACGCGTGTCAGCTCCAAAATGCCGACCGTCGAGATCAAAGAGGTACCTTTGATCATAATCGTTGCTTCATTAACGAGTGCCGGAAATGTCAGTCGTAGTGCTTGCGGCAGTTTTATGTAACGAAAAATTTGCCATTCACTCAAGCCGGCAATGCGTCCGGCTTCAATCTGTCCATGTGGCACACCGGCAAATCCACCGCGTAAAATCTCTGCCTGATAAGCCGCCGTGCAAACTGTCAGAGATAATAAGGCCGAAGCTTCTGGCGTCAGACTAATGCCGATGAAAGGCAAAATGTTAAACACAACCAGCAAGACAACCAGCAGTGGCGTGGCACGAATAATATTAATGTATAGTTTTGCAGGAAAGGACACTGCAAACCTCTCGGAAATTCTCGCCCGACAGATCATTACACCGAGCAAAAAGCCGAAAAAAAGACAACCAACAGCGTATAGAACCGAAGTCCATGCCCCCTGTAAAAACAGGGGGAACTCGTTCCAAGCTCCTGAAAAATCCAGCATGGCAGTGCCCTCCCACTTACAACTTACATGTCTGGGTCAGGCAGTGTGTGCGGCAGCTCCATTGTCACAGTAAACCATTTACGCTGCAGGTCATCCATGCGGCCATCCTGAATGGTTTTCAAAATTGCAGCATCAATTGCTTCCATCAATGCACGCGAGTTTTCATCCTTACGACCAAGATAGCTGAACCATGCCATCGGACCGATTGCAGGTTTTAAAATCTCAAACATGCCTTCGCGCAGTTTGGCTGCGTAATAAAGGTTGGTGGATTGCGCAACAACCCCATCCAGACGTCCGGCAACCATATCGGCATAGGCCTGATTATTGTCGCTATAATCACGAACGGTTATGTTTTTACCTTCACCGAATTCACGGATTTTTGCAGCTGAAACAGTTTCGCGCTGGGCACCAAATGTCTTACCTTCAATATCATCCGGCGATTTAAAATCAGTGTTTTTCGCTAATTTCATAATCGAAATAGCACCACCGGAAATTGGCAGGTTGAAGTAATATTTTTCCAGACGCGCTTTGGTCAAAGTATTAGGACCGGCAACCATGTCAAATTTACCAGCTTCAAGACCTGGCAGTACATTGCTCCATGGCAGATCAATAAATCTGACTTTTACGCCGAGTTCTTTACCGATTTCAGCAAAAAGATCCGAGTTGAAACCAACCTGTTTGCCATTTTCGATGAAATCGAATGGCGGAAACTGCAGTTCAGTTCCCACAACCAGCTCACCACGCTCTTTAACGGCCGCAAGCAAATCTTTTTCCTGCGCTATAGCAGGAATCGTTAATGCTGCAGCAATAGTAATTGCTCCGATTAATTTCTTCAAAAGCATATGCACTCCCCCTTTTATTATTAATATGTCTATACTTTATCCATAGACTCAAAGTGTCAATCACTTAATCTTATGTTTTTAAGTATAGTGTATATAGTAGATCTTGATAATCGCAGCATGTAGGTAACATGCGGCATCGCTCCGCGCATATCAAATATTCCTGCCTCATCCAAAAGTCTTATAACTGAGACATGATCTTCCCGCCGCATCGCTGTTTCCGTCATCTTATGAGCGGCGAGATAGGCAGCGAGTATTGTGTTCGCCATTTCTTTCCACTCAGGCTTAAAGAGTTCAGAAGTCAAAACGGGAGCAGGCGAAAACTCAATCAACTGGCGGATGAATGCCACTGCTCCTTCAAAGGCCGAAATATCAAGATTGATACAAAGCAGACCAACAGGCCTCGATGTATCATCACGTAAAACAGCAGTTACAGAGCGAAGCTGGCGCCTGTCCCAGTTTGTCTTACGATAAGGGCCAATAACCGTCGCCTCCAATGATGAAGCAATATCGACTTCAGTCATTGAGTTGGCGCCCGCCTGACGGCTCGACAGCGGATTAACTATATGCCTGATTTTCGCGGTTTCCAGATCATGGATCACGACTTCTGCATGCGGTCTGAGCAATGCCGCAACAGCCTCAGCAACAGGCAGATATTTATCCAGTTCATGTGTCATAAATACATAAAAAGTCTAAGCTGGACATTTTGTCAATTAAAAATTTGACATCATTTCATAACGGGATGTATTAATATTTTAGACTCTATGTCCAGCTTGTACAATTAGTCTTAAAAAGCGGAAAAGCACCATGGATAAGAATGCAAACAGGCCAGAATGGGAAACTGTCTTTTCATCTGGTTTTACTGAAGCGCGCAGTAAATTTCTCCATGCAGCCAGAATGGCAAATGCAAAACAGCTGGAAGGATTTAATCATCCTTTGAATGGCCCAGAAGGCGAATTTCTTGCATGTGACGTAGCATTATTTGGCAGCCGTACTGCAAAAAATATGATTGTCACCATTTCCGGCCTCCACGGCGTTGAAGGTTGGGCGGGCGCTGCCTGCCAGCTTGCCTGGTGTCGTGACCATCAATCAGTAACACTTCCTGATGATGTCGCTATTTTACATATTCACGCTATTAATCCATGGGGCATGGCATGGGATCGCCGGCAGCAGGAAGATAACATCGATCTCAATCGTCATTTTGTTGACTTTAGCAATTTGCCAGACAACAGCGAATATGCAGCTTATGTTGATGCTGTGATGTGTCCTGATACAGACCAAGCTGCACGCAAAGCAGCGAATGAAAAACTTGCAGATTTCCTCAAGCAAGCCGGCCGCAAGCATTATGGTATGGTTCTGCAAGGCGGACAATATCAATATCCTGAAGCGCCTTCTTTCGGTGGAACCGAACCAAGCTGGAGCTATCACTGCCTCAACCAAATTTTGCAAACCTACTGTAAAAAAGCCGAAAGAATTGTCGTTTGCGACTTTCATACAGGCTACGGCCCTTATGGCTATGGTATTCCGCTTTGGCATTTGGAAGGCGGAGCGCAATTGGACAAAGCCAAATATTTGTTTGGCCCCTCCCTTGAAGCACCGCTTGGCAGCGAGGGTGCTGAAGATGAATTTATTCAGCATGGTCATCTCTATGGCCACATCATCGCGCAGCTGCCTGGTCAGGATGTTATTCCAATGTGCTTTGAGTTTGGCGGCGCGACCCTGCGCCCAGGCCAGCGCGCCTTGTTAGAACGTGCCGATGCACTGATGTGGCGCGACCGTAACCCATTAGAGCCAGAAACCCGTGAAGCACGTAAAATATGGCGCGAAATTCATGTTCCTGATCGTTCCGACTGGCGGGAAATGGTCTGGTCGCGCGGCAGGCAAGTCTTGCGTGAGTTGACTGAGCGCATCACAAAGATAGTTTAAACAGCAGGAGCAGCACATAGTGAATTTGCAGATCATTGATCGTCAATTGGTGCGGCAACTTCTGCCCATGAAGACATGTATTGAACTGATGAAAACGGCAATGGCGCAAACAGCATCAGGGTCAACATGCCAACCACCCCGCTGGATTATCGCCTTGCCCTCCGGCGAAGGACGTGGCTTTGGCTTGATGCCCGGCGCTATGCGTTCTCCTGATGTTTTTGGTGCCAAGCTGACAGCTGTCTATCCGGAAAATGGGGCAAAGGGATTACAATCCCATCAAGGCGCCATCGTACTTTTTGATGCAATCATTGGCGCCCCGGTAGCAGTCGTTCATGGCGGCGAAGTAACGGCTATTCGAACCGCTGCCGCATCTGCGCTGGCAACGCAAATATTATCTGCACCCGATGCCGGTGATCTCGCAATTTTAGGTTGTGGCGAACAAGCCCGAGAACATCTCGTCGCGATGGCATGTGTTCGCAAATTACGCAGAGTGCGTATCTGGGGACGCAATCCAGAAAGAGCACTAAAATTTGCACATGAAAATACAGAGCTTAGCCCTGTACCCATTGAAGTCTGCAAAACGGTTAACACTGCCGTTCATCAGGCTGATCTCATCTGCACTGTTACAGCAGCTGATACACCTGTGCTGACAAGTGCCGATGTTGCTGATGGCGCTCATATTAATGTCGTTGGCTCATCCATTGCCGCAGCCGCCGAAATTGACAACCAATTGGTAAAGCGCGCTCGTTTCTTTGTTGATTTCCGCCCTTCCGCGCTTCAACAGGCAGGCGAATTTCTTGCAGCCAAAACTGCAGGACTTGTGACAGATGATCATATTCTGGCTGAAATTGGCCAAGTATTGAACAAGCAGCATGCAGGCAGACAAACGGCTGATGAAGTTACGATCTATAAATCACTCGGTATTCCGGCCGAAGATCTAACCTGCGCAAATTATTTATATCAAACCGCTGTCGAGCGTGGCCTTGGAGCGCGCGTTCCGTTCTGATGAGATTAAAGGGGCTAAAATGATAAAAATTAAAGATTTAAACGAAGCACGCGCGGCAATCACACCCTATATTCACCGCACACCATTGTGGCACTCACGCTATCTCTCATCTTTGCTGGGGCGCGAAACATGGGTAAAGGCAGAGCTCTTCCAGCGCACAGGCTCTTATAAACCACGCGGTATGTTGTGGGCGATGATGCAACTGCCGCCGGAAGCTGCTGCGCGCGGCACAATAACTTTTTCAGCCGGAAATGCAGCGCAAGGTCTGGCCTATGCAGGCGGCGTACTTGGCATCGCAAGCACAGTTGTCATGGCTGCAAGTGCCAACCCAACCAAGGTTGCAGCAACCAAAAGCTATGGCGCGCAAGTGATCCTGCATGGCACACCGCAAGAAGCAGCGCAATTCTGCCTCGACCATGCTGAGCGTGAAGGCCTCACTTATATTTCAAGTTATGACAATGATGATCTGATGACAGGTCACGCATCCCTTGGCCTTGAGATTTTCGAAGACCTGCCTGATGTGGCTGACATCGTCATGGGCATTGGCGGCGGCGGCATGTCCGGCGGTATCGCAAAAGCAGCAATTGCACAAAACCACGCTGTACGTCTTTGGGGTGTCGAACCGGAAGGTGCCGCTGCTATGTCGCAAAGCCTTACAAGCGGTAAAGCTGTCCGGTTGCCGGTTGTTTCTACCATAGCAGATGGATTAGCAGCGCCTTCCGCAGGCGAACTCTGTTTTGATCTGATTAAAGAACGCTTTGAAACAGTTCATTTAGTCAATGATGAGCAGATTATTGAGGCTATGAAGATTTTAATGTCCCGACTGAAGATCATGCCGGAACCAGCTGCCTGCGCGGGACTTGCTGCAGCTCTTGCACAGCCAGAAATAACAAAGGGTGATGGCCCGCTTGTTTTAGTGATTTCAGGCGGCAATCTGGATTTGAACGCATTGAAAAACTGGCTTTGAGCAAAATTTATCCGCGTTTATGAATATCTCAGGCGGGAGTAACCTGCCTGAGATGTTTTGCTGTTTCACCTACTAAAACAGCAAAACCTTATCAGTATCCCACACTAAAGCTGACGTTAAATTTCCCAAATATCAGCTTTCATGTGTGTTTTCACACCTTTCCACTCATGATTATCGATCAAAAGGCCAAAGTGATGACAGCCTCTTGACAGAAACCAAATAAAAATGGAAACGTTTCCAAAACGGGAAAGGCCGATATGGAAGACGCAAGCCGTCATCACGAAGCGACGATAAAAGACGTAGCGCATTTGGCGGGTTGTGGAATTGCGTCCGTAAGCCGGGTGGTCAATAATAAGGGGCAGGTCAGCCCCCAACTCCGTGCAAAAGTGCTCAAAGCCGCCGCAGAGCTGGGCTTTGAAATATCTGATCTTGGCCGCTCACTGCGAAGCCGTAAAACACAAACAATCGGATGTGTTGTCCCTTCTATCTCCAATCCTGTTTATTCAGCAGCTGTGCAAGGCATACAAGATGTTGCGGTCGAAAACGGCCAGCAACTTTTGCTGTCATGCAGTAATTATGATCCGGAGCAGGAACTCAAAGCAGTCCGCAACCTTATTTCTAAACGTGTGGATGCGATGGTGCTGACCGTTTCGGATGCACAGAATTCTGCTGCCTTAGATTTATTACGCAGCCGCGGCCTGCCCTATCGATTACTATTTAACAGCGGGCCGGACCTCTCTTTGGATTGCGGCGTTGACAATTATGAAGCTGCCAGACATGTCGGGCAAGCTTTCAGCAAAATGGGGCATCAACATCTGGGTTATGTCGCCCTAAGGCTCAACCGCTCTGATCGCTCAGCACAACGTTTGAGCGGATTGAAGGCTGCCTGTGAAGCATTAATGCTTGCAGAACCTGCTATTCTAGAAGTTGACGAGAATAGCGTTTTTCTGACGACGCAACTCCAAACATTTCTCAATAATCATCCGGAAATCACCGGTATTTTTGCCTCCAATGACCAGCTGGCAATCGCTATAATTGCGACCTTACGTCAGCTCGGCAAAAAAGTTCCTCAAGATATTTCGATCATTGGTTTTGATGGAATTGATTTTGGCCTGATGATGGAGCCCACTTTGGCAACGATTGTCACATATCCGTATGAAATGGGACGTAATGTGGCCGGATTGGTTCAGGCTGAACAGAATAATACGACACAGTCATTTAGCCCGATTGAAGTGGGCTTTGAGTACAGGCCCGGGGGGAGCCTGGGTCCGGTGTCGTATTAAACATTCCCCTTTATCCAGGCGCCGGCAAAAAAGCTGCAACTTCTCTGCCGGCAAAATCCCTGCCCAAATATAAAATGGTGGATCAGAGACTATGAAGAAACATATATTTACCTTAGCACTGGTTGCAAGTACTTATAGCATACCTGCACAAGCAGAACCGGCAGTTTGCTACAATTGCCCGCCACAATGGGCGGATTGGGCAACAATGCTGAAAGCAATCGACAAAAATCTGGACATCCAGATCCCGCTCGACAACAAAAACTCCGGTCAGGCACTTAGCCAAATTCTTGCCGAACGTGGCAGCCCGGTTGCTGATGTAGTATATTACGGCATAACCGGCGGAACCACTGCCAAACGCGAAGGCGTCGTCGAGCCATATAAACCTGCAAAAATTGAAGATGTACCTGAAGGCCTCAAAGATCCGGAAGGTAACTGGTTTGCAGTCCATTATGGAACAATCGGCTTTTTTGTAAATGTGGATGCCCTCGGTGGCGCACCAGTTCCACAATGCTACGCAGACCTGCTTAAACCGGAATATAAGGGCATGGTTGGTTACCTAGATCCGTCATCCGCTTTTGCCGGTTATGCTGCTGCAATCGCGGTCAATCACGGTATGGGCGGCGATCTCAAGAACTTTGATCCGGTCATCAATTATTTCCGCGAATTGCAAGCCAATCGTCCGATTGTACCAAAGCAGACAGCCTATGCACGCGTTGTTTCCGGCGAAATGTCCATTTTGTTTGATTATGATTTCAACGCTTATCGTGCAAAATACGAAGAAGATGGCAATTTTGAATTTGTCATTCCGTGCGAAGGCACCATCAGTGTGCCATATGTCATGAGCCTTGTTAAAAATGCACCACATCCGGAAGCTGCCAAGAAAGTGCTCGATTATGTACTTTCTGATGAAGGTCAGCAAATCTGGGCAAATGCCTATTTGAAGCCGTCCCGTCCAGTTGAACTCCCTAAAGACGTATCAGACCGCTTCCTGCCAGCCTCTGAATATGAGCGCGCGGCATCGGTTGATTATGATGCACTGGAAGCAGCACAAGCCCCGTTGGGTGAACGTTATCTCAACGAAGTGCGATAATAACTCAGGTCTTGGCCAATATAACCGGTGAGCATGGCTTACCGGTTATAATGTCGGACGTTCCATCTTTGAAACTCAGGAAACCCAACATGAACACGCGTTTGTTCGTGCAGCTGTGTTTTTTGCCGCTGTTCATATTTACGCTGGCGTTTCTCGCTCTGCCGCTCACAAGGCTGGTAATGAGCGCAGGCTCCAGTGATGCCGGATGGGGTATCTTTTGGCAAATTCTCACTACGCCTAGATATATATCCGCCCTCATGCAAACGGTCGTTGTCTCGCTTGCAACGACAGTTGCCGCTTTAACGATTTCCACGACTGTCGGATTATTTCTTGCCCGCAATCAGTTCCGCGGACGAGGACTAATATTATCCGTTTTGACATTGCCCCTCGCCTTCCCTGGTGTGGTGATCGGCTTTCTAATCATTCTGCTAGGTGGTCGTCAGGGTTTATTTGCCCAGATTACATCGGGTGAAGTTATTTTTGCTTATACGATGTTTGGCCTCTTTCTTGGTTACTTGTATTTTTCCATACCGCGCGTTCTCTTAACCGTGATGGCCGCAACCGAAAAATTAGACCGTTCGCTGGAAGAAGCAGCCCGCTCGTTAGGTGCAGGGTCTTTTCAAGTGATCCGCGATGTGATTTTGCCGGGATTAATGCCGTCACTGATCGCTGCTGGCGCCATCGCTTTTGCAACAGCGATGGGGGCTTTTGGTACAGCATTCACACTCGCCACCGATATCGATGTGCTGCCGATGGTGATCTACACCGAGTTCACTCTGTCTGCCAATATTGCGATGGCTTCGGCTCTTTCCATTCTGCTTGGTTTGGTAACATGGATCATGCTTTTGGTTGCACGTAGCATTTCCGGCGCAAGCGTTGCTGGTGGAGGTTGATCATGCGAATTTCATTCACACGTATAGCCCAGCTTGCAGTCACCATCGTAACCTGTGCCTTTTTATTGGTGCCGACTTTCCAATCGGTTCTAACCGGTGTCACGGCTAATTATTTTCGCGGCATCAGTTCCGGATTAACGCTCAAATGGGTGCAGCAGGTTCTTGATCTCTATCTCGACAGTATCTTTCTTTCGATATGGCTGGCCATTGCCTGTTTGATCTGCACCTTGATTATCGGCATTCCGGCAGCCTACGGACTTGCCCGTAATCCAGGCCGGATGTCCCGTATTTTGGAAGAGTTTATTTCCTTGCCGCTTGCCGTTCCAGGCCTTGCCTTGGCACTCGCTCTTTTGCAGGTCTATGGCACGATGACAGGCTTTAGAACGTCATGGACATTTATTCTGGTAGGGCATGTGCTTTACACATTGCCTTTCATGGTGCGTTCTGTTTTGGCAGTTTTTGCCGCCATGGATTTGAAAACATTAGAAGAAGGTGCAGCTTCCCTCGGTGCTTCACCATGGCGTCGGTTCTGTGATGTTATTGTGCCCAATGCGATGCCCGGTATCTTGGCAGGTTCCCTCACAGTGGTAACACTGTCTATTGGCGAATTTAACCTGACCTGGATGTTGCACACCCCTTATTTAAAGACACTGCCTGTAGGTCTTGCTGATGCATACGCCTCCATGCGACTTGAAGTTGCTTCTGCCTACACGCTGGTCTTTTTCATCATCATTGTCCCCCTGCTCATGGCCATGCAATGGGCGAGCGCACGAGCGCAGAGGATTGCGAAATGACGCTTACACTTAAAAATGGCTCCAAAACTTATCCCGATGGTACAGTGGCGCTAATACCGACCGATCTGCATGTGCAACCGGGCGAAATTATTTCACTGCTCGGCCCATCCGGTTGTGGCAAAACTACACTTTTGCGTTTGGTGGCTGGCTTGGAGCGCCCTGATAAAGGCGCCGAAATTTGGTTTGGTGAAGACAATGTTACCGATTACCCCGTTGAAAAACGTAAAATCGGGATGGTTTTCCAGTCTTACGCATTGTTTCCCAATATGTCGGTACGCAGAAACATTGCCTATGGCTTGAAAATGCAAAAACTGCCTCAAGCAGAAATAGACCGTCGTGTTGATGAAGTTTTAAGCCTTTGCAGGCTGGAGCCTTATGCTGACCGGGCAATCACGGCTCTATCCGGCGGTCAGCGTCAGCGCGTAGCATTGGCGCGTGCATTTGCACCGCGTCCACGCATTCTTTTGCTGGATGAGCCGCTTTCTGCACTGGACGCAGCACTGCGTGATCAACTTCGTGATGAATTGGCCGGATTACTTCGCAGTTTTAAAATCACTGCAATTTTCGTGACCCATGATCAAGATGAGGCCATGGCAATTGCTGACCGTGTCGTGGTCATGTCGCATGGCCGCATTATGCAGATCGGCACACCGGAAGAACTATATCGCAATCCTAAATCCCGCTTCGTTGCTGAATTTGTCGGCCATGCCATGGAACTTTCCGGCAAAGCCGATGGCCGTCGCTTTGTGACTGAAGGCGGGACACTCGAGCTATCGGAAGATGGAACTGACAAGTCAGTTTTCGTCCGAGCGGAAGATGTACGTATTGATCCGCAAGGATCGCTCACAGCCAAGGTTGAAGGCGTAACATTTTTGGGGACGCATTACCGCCTCACATTATCCGGTTTAGGAAGAGAGCGGCTTTACGGGCAGCATTTTGGTCAAAGTGCTCCATCTGTCGGCGATGACGTGAAAATATCAATCAACCCGTCTGCGCTGATGTTATTGCCCAAGGAAGCGAATGCAGAATGACACGTATTATTCAACTCTCCGATCCGCATATCGTCCCTGAGGGCACGCTTTGTTATGGTGTCGTTGACACAGGTAAAGCACTCCAACAAGCCGTGGCAACCATCAACAGAAACCTCCCTCTTTGGGGCAAGGTTGATATGGTGATTGTTACCGGTGACATTACCGACTTCGGTACAGCGGAAGAATATGCACGTTTTCGCTCCATCATGGCTGATTTAGCTTTACCGGTTCGCGTGGTTCCGGGAAATCATGATTTACGCGAAAACATGCGTACGGCTTTTCAAGATCAGGATTGGATGCCTGAAAGCGGAGGTATCAACTGGTCGGCGGAATTCAGTGACTTCGGCCTAATATGTCTGGACACGCTGGTTGAAGGCCACCATCATGGTGAACTGCAACCCGATGCACTTGCATTCTTATCCGACACTTTAAAAAATCTGGGCAGTAAACCTGTTGTTGTCGGTATGCATCATCCGCCATTCAACACTGGCATTATCCCTATGGATATCAATAATCTGCGCGATAGTGCTGAGCTTTCAAAAATTATTGAGAGTCATCCGGCAGAAGTGCGCCTCGTTTGTGGTCATGTTCATCGTTCAGTCACACGTTCTTTTGGGAAGGCAATTGGTCTTATCGCACCGGGAACATCCCATACTGTGACGATTGATCAGCGTGTCGAAAACCCGCACACTTTGAGCTTGGAGCCTGGTGCCTTCATGATGCATGAATGGCGTGACGATGGTATTGTCTCACATATTATCGCAGGCAATTACTCTGATGAGCGCCATCCTTTTACGACGCCTGTTTAATATACATGGATTGCGGCATGAAATAAAACGTGCCGCAACCCAAAATTTCTTTATTGCTTAATAAGAATTATCTGGTGTTTCTATAAGCTTCACCAATAAAAATACTTATCTAAATTTACGTGATGCGTCCAAGGCAAGCCCAAGCCCGACACTACCAAACATATCACCTTCCACCACTTTAACATCCGGCATTAAATGCAAGATATTTTGCCTGACACTTTCAATGGCAGTGGAACCACCAGTCAAAAACACCGTATCAATTTCAGACGGTTTAATACCTGCATCCGATAATGTTTTGGTGACTGTATCGCCAATTTTAACAACGGCCCGCTCAATGGAAAGGTTCAAATCCGCTTGGCTAACCGGAATATTCAAACGCTCTTCTGATAATTCCAGCGCAATATTGGTTTCAGTTTCATCAGTCAGTGAAACCTTGGCCTTCTCAACGCAACCAGCTAGCGCATGACCTTGCTTTTCATTAACGATGTCAATCATTCGATCCAGCAATTCAGGTTTTGCCGCCTCATAGCGCATCTCCCGCAAGTCTGATTTTGCTTTATTGGAATAGAGCAGATTAATACGGTGCCATGTCGCAAGATCAATAAAGTAACTCACCGGCAGATTGCGTTTGCCGTCTTTCGTCAGTGTTTGATAGCCCAGCTCAGGCATGACATGAGCCAGACTAAACAGCCGGTCAAAATCAGTTCCGCCGATATGAACACCAGTATTAGCCAGAATATCGCCTTTACGATCTGACGCGCCGGCACGATCCGGTGAAACGCGAATAATCGAAAAGTCAGAAGTACCACCACCAATATCCGCGATCAGTGCAAGCTCTTCTTTTTTTACGCTCTGCTCATAATTCAGCGCTGCCGCAATCGGCTCGAACTGAAAGGCAATTTCTTTGAACCCTTGTTCACGGGCAATCGCCTCCAATTGGTCTTGCGCGGACTGATCCGCTGTCTCATTACCATCAACAAAATAAACCGGACGACCGAAAACAACATGTTCAACATTGCCGCCTTGCGCATGATCAAGATGGGATTTCAGATGACCGATAAATTCACCCAGAATATCGGTGAATGCCATCGAACGCGCTTTAACCTGCGTTTTTGTGTTGATCAATGACGTGCCCAGCACGCTTTTCAGCGCCCGCATCAAACGACCATCAACATTTTCCATATATTCAGAAATAGCGTGGCGGCCATAATAGGTCTGGTTATCTTCAAAATTATAAAAAATCGCGCTTGGCAGCGTCACTTGACCTTTTTCCAGAGCAACCAGCTGCGGCGTACCGTTTTTTACAATTCCAACGGTCGAATTAGACGTACCAAAGTCGATACCACCGATCAGCGCATTCATGGCTTATCCTAGCTCAATTTAATTGCTCAAATATTTGCGAAAGAGGGAAATCACATTTGAATAAATATAAGTCAATGCTGCATTACTGATAAAAGAAATAAAGACATAAGTTTAAATTATCGCATTGATTATATTAATAAAAAAGAACACCTCAGGCAAGATGTTCATACGACTATCGTATTAATTGCCTAATATGATTCTGTAACTTAGCCTCTTTTAGGCAAAAGAGCGGAAAACGCTCATCGCTCCATGAGCAAGGAGCGACCGGGGGAGGAAGTAAATATAAATATAGCTAGGCTTATCGTAAACCCAGCCACGCGACAGGTATCTTCAACGCGCAATTTTCATGCGCTGGATGACTTACCCACGCAATTTCTCCCAAAGAATTCGTTAAACATCTTGTTTATATATAAGAATCTGCTCAAAAGACATAATAACAGCACTATGCCCTTACGGGGCTGAGTATGGCTTTCTCGAGTCCTGCTCATAAATTCATGATTTAACAAGGAGAATGCCATGACCCGCAAAGCTATTATAGCTGCATTGCTCGCCACGGTTGTTTCGGCTGGCGCCGCCCATGCGAAAGATATTCGTATCGGCCTCAATGAGGACCCGGATTCTCTTGATCCTGTGCGCTCCCGTACATTTGTTTCCTCAATTGTTTATGAACCGCTTTGCAATCGTCTGTTCAATACAGATGAAAAGATGCAGATCATTCCGGAACTTGCGACCGAGTGGAAATGGTCTGATGATGGCCGTCAGCTGGTTATGCAATTACGTCAAGGCGTTCTGCACCACGACAAAACACCTTTCAATGCAGATTCAGCGCGCCGCGTTCTTGAACGCAATATGAATTTCGAACTGTCCAATCGTAAGGCAGAACTTGCCTCCATTGAAAAAGTGGAAGCAACTGGCGAACATGAGCTGACCATTACGCTGAAGGCGCCTGATGTCACGCTTATTGCCCAGCTTGCTCACCATGCGGGTCGTATGTATTCACCAGATGCTGCTGATGCAGCAGGTGAAAACTTTGGTCAGAAGCCGGTTTGCACAGGCCCCTACTCTTTTGTCAGCCGCGTTGAAGGCGACCGTATCGTTCTGGAAAAATTCCCTGAATATTGGGAAGCAGACAAATATAATTATGACCGCGTTATCCTGATGCCAATTCCGGACACCACTGTTCGTTTGGCTAACGTTCGCGCCGGTGACCTGGATATCGTAGAGCGCACCGCGCCTTCCGATGTGCCGTCCATCCGTACCGATGACCGTTTGCAGCTTTTTGAAGTTGCCAATATTGGCTATCAGGGCATCATGATTAATGTCGGCAATGGCCCGCGTGCAGAAAAACCTTTGGGTGCTAACCCGTTGGTACGTCAGGCACTTTCTTTGGCAATTGACCGTGAAGCTCTCAATCAGGTTGTTTTTGAAGGCCTTTATGTACCCGGCAATCAGTGGGCTGCCCCAGGCAGCGCATGGTATGATGAAAAATTCCCTGTTCCTGCACGTGATGTTGAAAAAGCCAAACAGCTTCTTGCTGAAGCTGGTGTAGAACTGCCGCTCAATATTGAAATGTCAACCGGCAACGATCCTGTTTCACAGCAGCGTGGTCAGGTCATTCAGGCGATGGCTGCTGAAGCTGGCTTCAACATTTCACTGCGCACTTCTGAATTTGCAACCATGCTTTCAGAAAATGCTGCCGGTAATTTCGACATGTCCTTGCAGGGCTGGTCAGGCCGTATTGATCCGGATGCCAACATCCATTCATTCGTGCATAAAACCGGTTCAAACAATGACGTGAAATATGCCAATCCGGAAGTAGATAAGCTTCTTGATCAGGCACGTGCAGAACCAGATCCAAAAGTTCGTAAAGAACTTTACGACAAGACAACTGAAATCCTTCAGCACGATCTTCCGCTGCTTTATCTCTACCACCTGAAATATTTCTACACGGTGCGTAAAGGTATCGAAGGCTTCGTACCTTATGCTGATGGTATCATTCGTCTGCGTAATGTCTCCAACTAATAGACTACTTCGCCCGATGTTTTAAAACATCGGGCGAAGCCTTGAATTAAGGAGACGCACATCATGTTGCGCTATTTCCTCAACCGCCTTTTGGTGGCTATACCGACTTTGTTTTTGATTTCGGTATTTGTTTTCTTGCTGCAAAAGCTTCTGCCTGGTGATCCGATCCTCGTGATGGCCGGTGAAAGCCGCGACGCGGAAACGATTGCGTTCTTGCGTGAAAAATATCGCATGAATGATCCGCTGATCTGGCAATATATCTATTGGCTTAAAGATGTTTTGCATGGTGATCTCGGTACATCTTTGCGCACCGGCCTGCCGGTAACCGAACTGATCGCGCAGAAACTGCCCGTCACCATTCAGCTTGCTGTTATGGCTATGATTTTCGCAACCCTGTGCGGTATTCCTGCGGGTGTGATTTCGGCTGTGAAAAAAGGCACGGTTTGGGACTATCTGGCCAACTTTGTTGCGCTTTCCGGTTTGTCCGTCCCCAATTTCTGGCTCGGCATTATGCTGATCCTGCTTATTTCCGTCAATTTAGGCTGGCTGCCGGCATCGGGCTATGAAACACCATTCAATGATCCTTGGCGCAGTCTGCAAACCACATTAATGCCTGCTTTTGTACTTGGTACAGCCATTGCCGGATCTTTGATGCGCCATACACGTTCGGCGATGCTGAGTGTTTTGCAGCAAGATTATGTGCGCACCGCGCGCGCCAAAGGTTTGCGTGAAAAAGTTGTGATCTTGCAGCATGCTTTCCGCAATGCTCTCTTGCCGATCATTACGCTTTCCGCAGTCATGTTTGGTGAGCTTTTGGCAGGTGCTGTTCTGACTGAGCAGATCTTTACCATTCCGGGTTTTGGTAAAATGATTGTTGATGCTGTGTTCAACCGCGATTATGCCGTTGTTCAGGGCGTTGTGCTGGTAACGGCAACATCCTTTATCCTGATCAACCTCCTCGCTGATCTGCTTTATTTTGTACTTAATCCGCGCATGAGGGCAAGCCTGTGAGTACCGCAACGAAAACTGCTGCAGCCCCTGCACCGCGTCGTCATAAAAACCGTGTTTGGGCAAAGTTCAAATCCAACCGCAGTGCCGTTTTAGGCGGCATTGTTGTTATTTTCTTTATTCTTGTCGCAATTCTTGGGCCATTATTTCCCTTGGCCGATCCGATTTTGACAAGCTGGACAGCCATTCGTCAGCCGCCATCAGCCGTTCATTGGCTGGGCACAGATGAACTGGGACGCGATATATTCTCGCGCATGATTTATGGTGCAGGCGCTTCGCTTCAGGCCGGTGTTATCTCCGTGATGATTGCTGTCGCACTAGGCTTGCCGCTTGGCATGCTGGCCGGTTATTTTGGTGGCTGGACAGATCAGGTTATCGCACGCGTTACCGACGCTTTGCTTGCCATGCCATTTCTGATTATGGCCATTGCACTTGCAGCCTTTTTGGGGCCGAGCCTCACCAATGCGATGATTGCAATCGGTGTTTCTGCAATGCCCGTCTTTATCCGCCTTACCCGCGGACAGGCGATGGCGGTGAAAACCGAAGAATATGTTGATGCCGCGCGTTCCATTGGCCTCAGCCATATACGTATTATGGCGCGTTACATTTTGCCGAATATTTTTGCACCCGTTTTGGTGCAGGCAACATTGACAATCGCCAGTGCAATTATTGCTGAAGCTTCGCTTTCCTTCCTCGGCCTTGGCCAGCAGGCACCCGCACCAAGCTGGGGCTCAATGTTGGCAACAGCCAAAAACTTCCTGACACAGGCGCCGCATATGGCAATATGGCCTGGTCTGGCAATTTTCTTGGTTGTAATGGGCTTCAACCTATTGGGCGATGGATTGCGTGATGCGCTTGATCCGCGTGACAACGGCTAAAATTATTAGCTGAAAATCACATCGGAATTCTAAGGAGAATGACTATGAAAGGCGCAATTGCCTCAACTCACGATCTGGCAACCCGCGCAGGTGCAGATATTCTGGCACGCGGCGGCAATGCTTTTGACGCCGCTGTGGCTGCCGGTCTAGTCTTGCAAGTGGTAGAGCCGCATTTGAATGGCCCCGGCGGTGATCTACCTGCCATTTTATGGAAAGACGGCAAAGCACAGATTTTATGTGCGCAAGCCCCTGTTCCTGCCGGTGCTACTCTTGAGCACTACCGCAATGAAGGTCTGGAACTCATTCCGGGTGACGGCCTTTTGGCGACAGTTATTCCGGGTGCTTTTGACGGCTGGATGCTGATGCTGCGTGATCACGGCACGGTGGAATTGGCCGATGTCATGGCCGCTGCCATCAAACTTGCCGATGAAGGGCATCCGATCCTTGATCGTGCAGTTGATACAATTGCCGGTCTTGCTGATTTCTTCCGCAAACATTGGCAGGGTTCTGCTGATCTTTGGTTGCCGAATGGTGAAGCTCCGGCCAAGGGCAGCCTTTTCCGGAATACGGAACTGGCCGCAACATGGCAGCGTATTCTTAAAGAATCCGTAGGCGACAGTCGTGAAGCCCGTATTGATGCAGCACGCGATGTTTTCTACCGCGGTTTTGTGGCGGAACGCATTGGCGAGTTTTGTGCTCAAATGCAGGCCATGGATGCCAGTGGTTCAACGCATCACGGTGTTCTGACTGCCGAAGATATGGCTGGTTACAGCGCTTCTTATGAAGAGCCGCTGACCTTCCAATATCAGGGTTGGACAATTGCCAAAACCGATGCCTGGGGACAAGGTCCAGTTCTGCTGCAAACTTTGTCATTGCTGGCCGGTTATGATCTGTCATCGCTTGATCCGCTGGGCAACGAATTTGCGCATCTGGTTATCGAAGCCGAAAAACTCGCCTTTGCTGATCGTGATACCTATTATGGTGATCCGGCCAAATCACCTGTTCCGATCAAAGAAATGTTGCAGCCAGCCTATTATGAGGCGCGCCGCGCATTGATTGGCGATAAAGCAGACAACAGCCTCAATCCGGGCACACCGGAAGGCTTTGCAGATCAACGCGCCCGTATGCTTGACCTGTTTGAAAGACTAAGCCGTCCGGCAGGTGCTGTTTATGAACCGACAATGGCGCATTTGCGTCGCACACCAAGCGGCGACACTGTGCATCTTGATGTGATTGACCGCTGGGGCAATATGGTTTCGGCTACCCCGTCTGGTGGCTGGTTGCAAAGCTCACCGACCATTCCTGGTTTGGGCTTCTGCCTCAATTCACGGGCGCAAATGTTCTGGCTGGAAGAAGGTCTTCCAACATCGCTTAAACCGGGCAACCGTCCGCGCACCACATTGTCGCCAAGCCTTGGCTGGCATGAAGATGGCCGCCGTTTGAGCTTTGGTACACCAGGTGGTGATCAGCAGGATCAATGGCAGTTGTTGTTCTTCCTGCGTTATGTGCATGGCAATATGGATTTGAAATCTGCGCTTGATGCGCCGATGTTCCATTCCACACATATGCCATCAAGCTTTTATCCCCGCTCGCGTGAGCCGGGTGGTGTTGTTGCCGAAGCTGATTTGCCGCAAACAACTGTTGATGCGCTGAATGAGCGTGGCCACAAAGTTCAGGTCGTGCCGGCAGGCAGTATCGGACGTGTGAGTGCCGCCGTTTATCATCCTGACAATAAACTGGAAGCAGCCATTACCCGCCGTGGTACATATGGCGGTGCGATTGTGCTTGAATAAGCGCTAAAAAATGTCGCTCAAGGCCGTGGCAACACGGCCTTGCAAGTAACAAAAGTGAGAAGACCATGACCAACCAAGTTCAACCTGTTCTTTCAATCCGGGATCTGAAAACCTCTTTCCTCGTCGACGGCGAATGGCATGAGGTTTTGCACGGTATTTCATTTGATGTCATGCCGGGCGAAACAGTTGCAATTGTTGGTGAATCCGGTTCCGGTAAGAGTGTCACCTCACTTTCTGTTATGGGGCTTTTAAACCGTAAAGGCACACGTCTTTCAGGCTCCATCAAGCTAAACGGACGTGAGCTGATTGGCATTGATGAAGCTGAAATGCGCAAATTACGCGGTACTGAAGTCGCTATGATTTTTCAGGAGCCGATGACATCGCTCAATCCGGTTTTCACCATTGGCCGTCAAATCGGTGAAGCGCTGACAGCACATCGCACCATGTCAAAAGAAGATGTGCGCGCTGAAACAATTCGCTTGCTTGAAAAAGTGCGAATTCCCAATGCTGACAAGCGTCTTTCATCCTATCCGCATGAATTTTCAGGCGGTATGCGTCAGCGTGTGATGATTGCTATGGCGCTTGCGTCCAATCCGAAGCTGCTCATTGCCGATGAGCCAACCACTGCCCTGGACGTGACCATTCAGGGGCAAATTCTTGACCTGATCAAAACACTTCAGGAAGAAGAGCATATGGCTGTGCTCTTCATTACCCATGATATGGGGGTGGTGGCTGAGGTGTCTGATCGCACCGTTGTGATGTTCCGCGGTAATGCGGTTGAAAGCGGCCCGACTGAACAGATTTTTGATCATCAGGAAAACCCTTATACCCGCGCACTTCTGGCTGCGGTGCCGCGCATGGGCTCCATGACTGGTCTGCAATATCCGCAGCGTTTTGGCATTGTTGATAAAGATACCGGCATTGCAGGCGAAGCTTTGCCGCTGGATGCTCCGGTTGACATGTCAGCACCTGTTTTGCAGGTACGCAATCTTGTTACCCGCTTTGATGTAACCGGCGGCTGGTTAGGCCGTAAAACCGGTGCTGTTCACGCGGTTGAAAATGTATCTTTTGATTTGTTTAAAGGTGAGACACTGGCGCTTGTGGGTGAATCCGGTTGTGGTAAATCCACGATCGGCCGCTCCATCATGCGTTTGACCGACAGCCGCGAAGGTGAAATTTTGCTGGACGGTAAAAACGTCCGCACGATGCGCAAAAATGAACTGACAGCAATGCGCAGAAAAGTTCAGATGATCTTTCAGGATCCGTTCGCAAGTCTCAATCCGCGTATGTCGGTTGCATCAGCACTGACAGAGCCATTTCTGGCGCATGGTCTTGGCACTCGCCAGCAGGCGCGTGATAAAGCAGCAAGCCTGATGGAAAAGGTCGGTCTTTCGGCTGATATGTTGCGTCGTTATCCACATGAGTTTTCCGGTGGTCAACGCCAGCGTATTTCGATTGCCCGTGCTTTGGCGCTTGATCCTAGCATAATCATTGCGGATGAATCTGTCTCGGCTCTCGACGTTTCTATCAAAGCGCAGGTGGTTAATCTGTTGCTTGATCTGCAAGAAGAACTGGGCTTGTCCTACCTCTTCATTAGCCATGATATGGCTGTGGTTGAACGTGTCAGCCATCGTGTTGCGGTAATGTATTTGGGTGAGATCGTTGAAATCGGACCACGCGAAAGCATTTTTGCTAATCCTCAGCATCCATATACACGCAAACTGATGTCGGCGGTTCCGGTGCCAGATCCTGCACGCCGTCATATGAGCCGTGCTGTCAGCAATGATGAAATCCGCAGCCCGATCCGCCCGTTAAGCTATGTGCCGCCTGCCCGCATTTATCATGAGGTCAGCCCTGGTCATATGGTGCGTGTAGACGAAAATCAGGCAGCTCCTGCTGCCTGATATAAAACACGAATTATTTTATCTATCCGAAAAGTTCTGGATCTTCTTCCAGTATTACTGGCGGCGGCAAGAAGATGACACTCGCCTACCCATCATTCGCTAATTAGAGCCTATGTGGAAAAGTCATGAATGGACTTAAGGGCCGGATAAACCGAGCGATAATGCTGATAGGCATCTTCATAGACAGAGCGTAACTGCTCTACAGGCTCAATAATGTGTCCGGTTACGGGTGCTTTGCATACTGTAACCGGATCAAGCTTATGTGCCGCGATCATACCCAATCGCACCGCACCGAATGCTGCGCCATAATCACCATCTTGCGGCACTTCAATCGGAATACCTAAAACAGTCGCAATCGAAGCAAGCCAATAATGCGAGCGTGAACCGCCACCAATCGCAGTCACACTTTCGATAGTGGTTCCGGCCACACGCAAAGCTTCAAAATTATCGCGGATAGCAAAAGAAACGCCCTCGAGAATGGCTTGGGTCAGATCGGCACGGCTATTTCCATGTGCCAACCCGACAAAGCTTCCGCGTATCAAAGCGTCATTATGAGGGGTCCGTTCCCCCGACAGATATGGCAAAAACCGTACAAGTCCCGGTGCTTTTAAATCATCGCCTAGTTCTGCGGTCAGATCCGCAGCTTTTTTATCGTTGATTTTGGCAAACCAATTTAATGAATCCGCAGCTGATAAAATCACTCCCATTTGATGCCATGTTTGTGGCAAAGCATGGCAGAAGCTATGAACCGCACTGTCGGCATTCGGACGATATTGATCATTAGCTGCAAACAGGACGCCTGATGTGCCAAGTGAAATGAAGGCACGATTGGCCGTCACTGTGCCAACACCACAAGCAGACACTGCATTATCACCGCCACCGCCTGCAATAATCGTGCCGACCGGCAATCCCAATAATTCTGCAATCTCAGGGCGCAACCGTCCAGCCTGATCGGTTCCTTCCACCAAATCCGGCATTTGCTCAATGGTCATATCAGTCTTATCAAGAAGCTCTGACGACCATCTACGTTCAGCCGTATTCAGCCATGATGTGCCGGATGAATCCGACATATCGGATATATATTCACCCGCCAGCCAAAGTCTTAAATAGTC
Organism: Paenochrobactrum glaciei; assembly: GCF_039522165.1. Lineage (NCBI taxonomy): Bacteria > Pseudomonadati > Pseudomonadota > Alphaproteobacteria > Hyphomicrobiales > Brucellaceae > Paenochrobactrum > Paenochrobactrum glaciei. Next base: position 396,536 of record NZ_BAAADE010000003.1, on the reverse strand, counting down.
TTTCGGCAACAACACTTTTCGAACACGCGAAAATATTTCCGGTTCATTTTCTTTCACCCAAACCAGCTTTGGTGCTGTAAAGCCTGGAAAGACGATGTTGCCGGTAATAGTACGAAATTGCGGGTCGGCATCCAATCTTGCAGCCTGAATATGGCTTCGCGTATCATTCCACAAAATTGCCGGACGCAGCACTTCATCATTTGCGCCGAGCAATACTGCGCCATGCATCTGACCTGACAACCCAATGCCCTGCACCATTGCTAATTCACGGGCATGAGATTTCTTTAAAACTGCGAGTGCGTCTATTGTGCCCTGACACCAGTCCAACGGATTTTGCTCTGACCATCCAACCATAGGACGCGAGATAGAAAGTTCAGCAGTCGCAGAGGCAATCACGGTGTGATCGTCATTCATCAGCAGCGCTTTAATCGCCGAAGTTCCCATATCAAGACCAAGATACATAAAAAGCACTTTCTTTAATATGCGGAGCAAGCCCGCGACAGCTGAGACTTTGATCCAAGATCTTAACGTGAAAGATCGCGACTCTTTTCAAGCCTATTGGATTTCATTCACACCATCAATCGGCGGCCAAAATTTTGGAAAATGAATTGACCAATATAGGCTGCGATGGCGGCCTTAATCAGATCTCCCGGTACAAACAGCAGATCACCGATCAGTGCGTCTTTTGGTAAAAGCCCGATATAGATCACTAACCACACAACACCAAAGATATGATCGGCAATCACGCCAATCACTGCAGCAAACATCAAACCGGTAAATATCGGCCAACCCGTTTTTGTGGTTGCTGTAACTTTGCTAGCAATCAAGCCGGTTAGAAAAGCAGCTGGTAAAAAACCAACCAGATAACCTGCAGTTGGGCTAAAAAACACACCTAAACCACCACGCCCACCCGCTAAAACCGGCAAGCCAATCGCGACAAGTCCAATTAATAACAGCACTGATAGTGTGCCGCCGCGCGCACCAAGGACGACACCGGCCAGCAAAACGCCCATACTTTGCGCATGGATCGGCACTGGTATAAATGTCAGCATAATAGGCGGGATAAGCCCCAAGACAACAATGATCGCAGTAAAAAGAGCAATCATAACCAGTGACTTAGTCTGCATGTTAAATCCCTTATAGCTTTTCCTGAGGTCCGCGAATATTGCGCGCATCAATGGCATTGGCAATATCTTCCGCACTTTGCAAGGTGCCGATGACCATTGGTACAATAATCGTAGAAAGCCGTAATTTTAAACCGCGTGCACGATGCGCGTCCGCAACAGCGCGATATCGAGCCTGCACATCCGGTATAAAACGAATGACAAGCCCGATCGCCAAGCCGATATCCCGCGCATTGGCCAGACCTGTTTTCTCCAGCGGGCGGGAAAAATTCGTAATCGTATCAATAAACTGGCCAATGCTGGTGGTGACAGTCACCATTGTTGCAAACAAACTTAAACTGGCAAGACGCAGCAAAGTAATGAGTGCCGCTTCCGGGCTTATTGCAAATGCGGTCCATATAACGACCACTGCAATGGTGAGCAAAAGCACCCATGTACGCAGCCATTGCTTGAACGCGGCACGACACATGATCAAAGCACCAACAAAAACAATGCCGGCAATACCACCTAAAATGAGAAGTGAGTGGGTTGAAAAAAGCGCGATGCTCAGCAAAAATAAAGCGCAGAGTTTAATCGCTGGGCGAATTCGGTATAAAAATCCGGTTTCAACACCCGCAGTCCCACGCCCTTCGCTCATAATCATTTGGCAATCTCAAGATATCTTTCAATTGCTTTACTTGCGCAATCATCGGCTGCAATTTTGCCCTGATGAAACAAGATAACGCGCTCAAATCCATCAAGCAGCGATAAATCATGTGTTATAACAATGATATTTTCAGGCAGATCTGCAATTGCGCGCTCAACCATATTGCGATTTTTTAAATCCAGCTGGTTGGTTGGCTCATCCAAAATCACGATATCAGGCTGAGTTACAAGAACAGAAGCCAAAGCCGCAAGTTGCACTTCACCGCCCGATAATTCATGAGCGCGGCGCTCACCCAGATGCTCAATTCCCACACGTTTTAAAACATTGCCGACAGCTTGTTCAGTCTCAACTTTGCTAAGACCACGTGCTTTTAATCCAAGTGCAATATCATCTTTAATGAGAGGCAAAACAATTTGATTAGCCGGATTTTGAAAAACATAGCCAACACATTCGCGAACTTTTGCTGCATCCTGTCGTGTATCAAAACCATTGGTGGTGACACGGCCTTGATCCGGCAAAACCAAACCATTGATCATACGGGAGAAAGTCGTCTTTCCAGAACCATTAAGGCCAATAATGCCAATGCGTCTTTCCGTCAGGCGCAAGGATAAAGGTGCAAGCACTTCTCTATCTGCAAAACGTGCCGATGCCTGATGAAAAGAAATGTCCAATTTTATTCCAACTTCAAATATTCTGGAGCTTTCAAACTCTATATACGAAGCTTACACTATTTGAAAATAGCGCAGCAGAATTTTCATCTGCTGCGCTCAATTTTTAATCTCAAAAAAACTTATTGAGCAATCAGTGATTTATAGGTTGCGCAATAGTCGGCAATGCTTGAGCCCATACCAGCTGAAATGTCTTTCAGGGAAACAACTTGTGTGCCGTCATAGCTATTACCGGCAACACCTTCAGCTTCATATTTGTCGCTAACAGCTTTATCAGAAGCAACAGGCAGAACGGCTACAATCTTCTCAAATGCAGCAACAGCTTCTGTTGGAAGATGGCCATTTTCCGCACAATATTTAATCATACCAAGCTGATTACGTGCCGAATTGTAAACCTGATCGCTCTGTTCATCCGCAAATGAAACGGATGACAAAAGCGGCAGTGCCAAAAGAGATGTTGCGACAATAGGCAAAGCTTTAATTTTCATAATAAATCCTGTGATTTATAGAAGTTAACATTATTACACGGCATTCTTTGCCCTTTATTGTGATTTCCGGACCTTTAGCAATCAAATGATTTCAGTAAATCTTAAACTTATATATCGCATGCAAAATGAATGTGATTACAACTGACATGAGTGATCAACGAAGGGATTGTCCGTCATTAGCTGAGTGCCAGTCGCTCTTTCAGCAGAAGTTTCCTTCCTGTTTAGACTATATATTTAGCACTTATATGTCGGTTTTTGATTGTCGATTTTCATAAAATTCTATAAAAGGTGACTGTTTTAGGAATGATTATCGCGTGATTTGCCGTTATAGGCACGACTTTTCCTGTGAATCCTGAAGCCTGTTTATATCTATATCTAAAAATCTAGTCTGCATTTAACTCCGAGAGTACATTATAAATGCTAGCACCTTTTTTGATCATGTTGCGTGAAGGGCTTGAAGCCGCCCTTCTCACCAGTATTATTGCCAGCTATCTCAACAAAACCGGCCGTTCACATTATATGCCGGCGGTATGGATCGGTATTTTTCTGGCCATCGCCTTGTCCTTTTTTGCAGGCGCGGCGCTGCAACTGATCAGCGCTGAATTTCCGCAAAAGATACAAGAATTGTTCGAAGCCATTGTCGGCTTTATTGCGGTCATCGTTTTGATGTCAATGGTGATGTGGATGAAAAAAGCTGCCCGCACCATCAAGGATGAATTGCAGCATTCCATTGATCAGGCATTTGCCAGCCGCTCTGCCAGCTGGGCGCTGATCGGCATGGTGTTTTTTTCCGTGGCGCGTGAAGGGCTGGAATCGGTCTTTTTCCTGCTGGCAATTTTCCAGCAAAGCGAAGGCTATAGCGCACCGCTTGGTGCATTCTTGGGGCTCGCAGTTTCAGTCATTTTAGGATTGCTGATCTATCACGGTGGTCTGCGCTTAAATTTGCGTCTGTTTTTCCGTTGCACCGGCATTTTAATCATCTTTGTTGCCGCAGGCTTGCTCTCCGGCGCTCTGCGCAATCTGCATGAAGCCGGTATCTGGAACCATCTCCAGCAACCCGTCTGGGATTTAAGCCAAAGCCTGCCGCTCTCCTCCCCGCTTGGCACGCTCTTATCCGGCTTACTTGGTTATCACGAGACACCGGTTTTGGGTGAAGTTCTGGCTTATTTTGTCTTTTTGATTGGCGCGATGCTGCTTTATTTCAGGCCCGTTGCGCCTCAACAAAATGCCCATGCGTGAGGATCAGTAATGCGTGAACAAAAAACACAAACCTCTCCCGTCCTCATGAAACTGGCAGTCGCGGCATCCGGTGTACTTGCCATCGCAGCCGGTGGCCTGTTCTATTATGTCAGCGTCAACAAACCGCAAAACCATGATGAAGAGCTGATTAAAATTGAGGTAGGCGCCAAAGCTTGCAACCCGATGAACCTCACCTTGCCATCCGGCAATCATAGTTTTGAAATCCACAATCTCTCTGATCGCCCTGTCGAATGGGAAATCCTCGACGGTGTCATGGTGGTGGAAGAGCGTGAAAACATCATTCCCCGCATGAAGGCGATTTTACGTGCGCAACTGATGCCGGGTGACTACCAAATCACCTGCGGATTATTATCCAACCCGCGTGGGTCTTTGACCGTCACGCCTTCTGAACACTCAGCCAATGCCAATGCCGCCAAGCCGGAAACACGTGCCTTTATTGGTATTCTGTCGGAGTATAAAGTGTTTCTCATCATGCAAGCCAACAGCATGTTGAGGGCTGCCGATACATTGCAGAAAGCAATCAGCCAAGGCGATCTTGAGACAGCTCGCCTCGGCTATGTTCAAGCACGCGCTGCCTATAACCGCACCGAGATGATTGCCAGTCGCTTTGCCGATTTATCGGCAAAAATCGACCCAGCGGCCGCTTATCTGGAAAACCGTGAGCAGGATAAAGCCTTTACCGGTTTTCCGCGTATTGAATATGGATTATGGGATCAAAACAGCACGGCTGGTTTAGATAATTTTGCAAAGCAACTGATCGATGATCTCAACGGACTCAAAGATCGCCTGAAAAGCGTAAAGCTAACCCCTGATCTGGTTTTGCGTCATGCTTCGTCCTTTCTGCAACAACAGGCCGATGGGCCAATTTTAAACGGAACGGATAGCTATGCCGGTCTTGATGCAACCGAGTTTGCTGCTCAGGCGGAAAGCATCGAGAAAATATTTAAACTCTTTGAGCCACTCAGCATCAATCCTGCTGGGGCACAAACGGCTGCATTAAAAGCAGCCTTGAATGAATACAGCACTGAAATTGCAGCGGTTTCAGCCGGAAACACATCAGTTGATTACAAAAATATTGATCCGGATACGCGCCGGAAACTGGCAGACAAGGCAACTAAACTTGCCGAAACCATTGATCATCTGTCAGCAGCTTTAGGACTGAATGAATGACAAACCAGCCATTGAACAAAAATGCCGCCAATCGGCGCACAGTGTTGAAAACATTAGGTCTGGCGCTTGGCGGCAGTGTCACGTCAGGTTTTGCCCATGCAACACCTTCTGCCGCTCCGCTTGAGCATCACGTCACCGACGCGCCAGTCAGCGCCAATGGCTTTCATCAAAGCCAGCCTTTTTACGGACGCTATCAAAGCGGCATTATTAATGCGCGACCTGCACATGGTATGATTGCAGCCTTTGATGTGCTGGTTAAATCGCCCGATGACCTCGAACGCTTGTTTAAAGCGCTGACCCAGCGCATAGTCTTTCTGATGCAAGGCGGCACGCCGCCTGATCTCGATCCCAAATTACCACCTGCAGATTCCGGCATCTTAGGCCCTGAAATCCGCCCTGATAATCTGACCATTACCGTGGGTTTGGGCAGTTCGCTTTTCACCGAACATGATTGGCTCGCTGCTCATAAGCCTAAATTGCTGCAACGGATGACCAAGTTTCAAAATGATGCTTTGGTTGCAGATCTCTGCCACGGTGACTTATCACTGCAATTTTGCGCCAATACGCCAGACACGATCATCCATGCGCTGCGCGACATTTTGAAAACCATGTCCGACCAGCTTTATTTGCGCTGGAAACAAGAAGGCAATGTGCCGGTTATTCCACCGTCACCGACAGGCGAAGTGGAAAGTGCGCGCAATTTTCTGGGCTTTCGTGATGGTTCGGCCAATCCCGATGCCGGTGACAATCAACTCATGGATCAGCTTGTCTGGGTGGGTGAAAACAATGCGGAGCCAGACTGGGCCTTAAATGGCAGCTATCAGGCCGTCCGCATCATCCGCAATTTTGTTGAGCGCTGGGATCGCACCCCCCTACAGGAACAAGAACAAATTATTGGTCGAAAGAAGGCCAGCGGCGCCCCCCTTGATGGCGAAAAAGAAAGCCAGGTGCCCGACTATACAAAAGACCAAGACGGTGCGGTTACGCCGCTCGATGCGCATATCCGGCTGGCTAATGACCACAGCCATGCAGCACAGAAAAACCTGATGCTGCGCCGCCCGTTCAACTATTCCAACGGCGTTACCAAGTCAGGACAACTTGATCAGGGACTACTGTTCATTTGCTATCAGGCTGATCTGGAACAGGGCTTTATCACCGTCCAGCGCAGGCTCGATGGTGAGCCGCTGGAAGAATATATCAAGCCGGTGGGAGGCGGATATTATTATATCCTGCCTGGCGCCGTTGATACCCAAGACTGTCTCGGCCGCTCTTTGGTTGAGGCAGTCCGTAAAACGCAAAAACTATAATCCAAAACTGAACTCAAGGACGTCTGTAATGAAATTTGGATCTTTACTTGTCGCCTCGGTGTTCCTGTCCGGCCTCTCAATGCAGGCTATGGCGCAGGAAGCATCATATGATCTGGTTGAGCCTATTGCTGAATATAAAATCTATGTCAGCGAAAAAGCCCAGAAGCTGGAAGAAGACACCAAAGCATTTACCGATGCGGTTAAAGCCGGTGATGTTGAAAAAGCGAAGTCACTCTTTGCTTCAACCCGTTTGAGCTATGAAGCAATTGAGCCAATTGCTGAGCTTTTTAACGATCTTGACGTGTCGATCGATTCACGCGCTGACGATTGGGAAAAAGCCGAAGAAGATCCAGAATTCACCGGCTTCCACCGCATTGAATATGGTCTGTGGGTCAAGAATTCCACCGAAGAACTGACCCCGTTTGCCGATAAATTGATGGCTGATGTCAGCGAATTAAACAAGCGCATTGCTGATCTGACTTTCCCACCTGAAAAAGTAGTGGGTGGTGCAGCCGTATTGATGGAAGAAGTCGCGGCCACCAAAATTTCAGGTGAAGAAGATCGCTATAGCCACACAGACCTTTGGGACTTTAAAGGCAACTTTGATGGCGCACGTAAAATCTTTGATCTGATGCGTCCGCTGATTGAAGAAAAAGAAGGCGAATTTGTCAAAAAAGTTGACGACAATTTCAACACTGTCGATGAAACGCTTGCCAAATATAAAGAAGGCGACGGCTACCAGACTTACGACAAGCTGGACGAAAAAGATCGCAAAGTGCTCGCACTAGCTGTCAACACTTTGGCGGAAGACCTTTCCACGCTGCGCGGTAAGCTTGGTTTGAACTAAGTTTTGATACTTTAAAAACGTCAAAACGCCATTTCATAGTGGCGTTTTTTCTTTCAACACAGCTAAATTGAAAGCTAGCGAACCGCAACAACTGCCGCCCATTCGGTAAGCTTTTTATCATATGCGCTACCCTGCCATTTATCTATTGTCAGCTGTGACCATGATGCATTATTCTGCCAAATATCGAGCAAATCCGACAGTGGTAAATAGTTATAGAAACGGCCAAGATCATTCATTCCCTCACCGCCACCAACCTTAAAACTTGCCCATACGACACCACCAGGTTTTAACGCGGCATGGATCTTTTGAATGATCGCACCAAGTTGATTACGCGGTGCGTGCGTTAAGGCAGCACAAGCATAAATACCGTCATAGGTCTCATGCGCATCGAGTTCATCGAACATCATTTGGCGTACAGGTTGCCCGATTAGTTGTGAAGCGATGGCTGCCAGTTCAGTTGAACCATCTGTGGCATCCAGCTGAAAACCGGCATCGATAATGGCTCTTGCATCAACACCCGAACCAGTTCCCATTTCCAAAATATGGCCACCCGTTTTGCACTTTGCTAAAAAGCCAGACAATTTTGGGTTCGCTATCAGACCATCCGCTGCATATTGCACGGCATTGGTGTTGTAAAAATCCAGAGTATTATCTTGCATCAATATGCCCGCCGATAACAGTTATAGTCATTCGTTCAGTTACGCTGATTTACAGCTATATGTATGCCTGACTGTGGTCTGTTTAAGGCTTAAAAAAATGAAGTTGCGACAAAAAGTCCGTTAGGTGTTTTCGTAAGCGATGTATTATTTGGTACGTTCCAATTCAGTTAAGGAACATAAAAATGATTACTATCAGAAAATCCACCAGCAATGATGCACCTGCTCTGGCTGATATCTGGCGCGACAGCGCACTTGCAACGCATGATTTTTTAAGCCCGTCGGATTTTCAAGAAATTGAAACAATGGTGCGCCAGCAATATCTGCCAAATGCTGAAGTTTGGGTGGTGGAAGAAAATGAAAGCCCTGTTGGCTTTATGGGAATGACTGACAATCACATTGACAGTCTTTTCATTGCACCAAGCATGCGCGGTAAAGGCGTGGGTAAGCAAATGATCGCACATGCAAAAGCACTTTTTGACAATCAGATTACGGTTGATGTGAATGAGCAAAACAGCCAAGGTTTTGGCTTTTACTTACATATGGGTTTTGTGCAAACAGGCCGCACAGATATTGACGATCAAGGTAAACCTTATCCGATTTTAAAATTGAAACTCAACGCAGCATAGGATGCAACCATGTGCGTTGCTTTCATCTTATCCACAACGGCAAATGACCGGCATCAATGCCGGTCATTTTTTATTTCATCTATATTAAAGCGCTTTTCATTCTGGCCAAAGCCTCATCAACCGTCGCGCGCGGGCAACCAAGATTAACCCGCATAAAACCATGCCCTTGGCTGCCGAATTTAGGGCCGCGATCAAACCATACCCGCGCCTTGGTCAGCAAAAACTTGTCCAGCGCATCAATGTCGAGACCAAGGCCGCGGCAATCCATCCATGCCAGATAGAGCGCATCACTTTTGAACACCTTCAATTGCGGAAAATGCTCTTCGACAGCGGAAGAAAAATGCTGCTGGTTGCCACGGATATAGCCAAGCAAATCGTCGAGCCATTCTTCGCCATGCCTGTAAGCTGCCTCACATGCAATTGAGCCAAGCGTATTGACGAAATTGAGCCCGTCACGCTCTAGCGCCTGCTTGAATTCTTCCCTGATCTTAGGGTTTGCAATGAAGAGATTGGAGCATTGCATTCCGGCCATATTGAAAGTTTTACTTGGTGCCGTGCATGTCACCGAAATTTGCGCAAATTCCTCAGCCAGAGATGCAAAGGGAATATGCTTTACTTGTTTATTCAGGATCAAATCCTGATGCACCTCATCCGAGATCACCAGAATATTATGCGCCAAACAAATTTCGCCCATGCGGCGCAAATCACTTTCTGACCAGACATTACCGGTCGGATTATGCGGATTGCACAGAATGAAAATCTTCGTATTTGGGGTAATTGCAGCCTCGAAACGATCCGGATCAAAACTGTATGAGCGCTCCTGTTCACATAAAGGCGCTTCAATCATCTGCCTGCCATTACCGCGCACAGTGCTGAAAAAATGCCCGTAAACCGGCGGCTGCACCAAAACAGCATCACCTTCATTGCTGAATGTCTGGATCAGCTTGTTAAGTGCTGTGACAACACCCGGTGTCTGCACCAGCCATTCAGGCTTAACATCCCAGCCAAAACGGCGTTTCTGCCAACCGCAAATTGCCTCATCATAGCTATCGCTCCGCAGCGGATAGCCAAAAATTTCATCACGCACCGCTTTTTGCAGGGCTTGCGTCACAGCTTCAGGTGAGCGAAAATCCATATCCGCAACCCACATTGGCAGTGGTTCTGCTGCGGCTTCCTCACGTGCCAAGTTTTTATAAGCGCTTGCCCATTTCACCGAATTGCTATTGCGGCGGTTAATCACCTTATCGAAGTCTGTCATCACGTCATTTCCCTCTCAATCAATGCAGAGGATAGAGCAGGATGGATGGACAAGAATAGTCTTTTTTCAAATATTTATGATATATTCGCAGGCAATAATAAGCTAAGAATTAAGCAATCGGCTCACTTATTATCCCTCTCTGGTAAGGTTCCAAAACAATGCACGGCGAATATAAAGTCCACGGTGGCAAACTGGTTGTTATTGATCTGGAAGTGCAAGACAATAAATTGCATGAAGTACAGGTTGCAGGTGACTTTTTTCTCGAACCTGCTGAGGCGCTGGATGATATTCGTGACGCTTTAAACGGCTTACCAGCGACATCAAGTGTTGAGGATATCGCCAATGCTGTGCGCAATGGTTTGCGTGCTGACGCAATGATGATCGGCTTCAGCCCTGAAGCGGCAGCTATTGCTGTGCGCCGCGCCCTTGGTGTTGCCAAGACATGGCGCGATTATGAATGGCAGATTATTGACATTCCGCCTTTGTCACCAGCCATGCATTTGGCGCTTGATGAAGTGCTGGCGCGTGAAGTGGCAGCAGGGCGACGCGCCCCTCTCTTGCGCTTCTGGGAATGGGAGCGCCCTTCCATCATCATTGGTGCATTTCAATCACTACGCAATGAAGTGGATTTGGAAGCAGCCGAAGCCATGGGCGTGGAAACTGTGCGCCGTGTGACCGGTGGCGGCGCCATGTTTGTGGAACCAGGCAACACCATCACCTATTCGCTTTATGCGCCCGGTGATCTGGTGCGCGATATGAGCTTTGCAGATTCTTATGCATTCCTTGATGATTGGGTATTGAAATCGCTCAATTCATTGGGTGTCGATGCTTTTTATAAGCCGCTCAATGATATTTCGAGTTCAAAAGGTAAAATCGGCGGCGCCGCACAAAAGCGCTATGCACGCGGCACGGTCTTGCACCATGTCACCATGGCTTATGATATGGATGCCGATAAAATGGTGCAGGTTTTGCGCATCGGCCGTGAAAAGCTTTCCGATAAAGGCACCACCAGCGCTGTTAAACGTGTTGATCCGGTGCGCAGCCAAACCGGTCTGCCACGCCGCGAAGTGATTGACCGGATGATTGAAACATTTATTTCATTAAATGGCGGGGTCAAAGGCACAATCACACCAGAAGAATTTGCAGCGGCTGAACAGCTGGTGGAAGAAAAATTCTCTACCAAAGAATGGCTGCATCATATTCCGTAAAGCAACATATAAAACGGGCGGATGTTTGACAAAAACACCTGCCCGTTTTGTTTATAATCACTTTAGCGCAATTGCCCGCTCATTTTGGTTGCCATGATCGGGATAACGGTCAGGATCAGAACACCAAAAATCTGGATCCATGTTGACCAATACCAGCTGAGTTCCGGCATGGTCTGAAAGTTTTGACCATACCAGTTGACCAGCGCAGTGCCGGGCAAGAAAACCGTCCACAAAATCGTAAAGATCTTGATCACATTCAAATCGCTGGTTGCAACGACCTGCGCGGTTTGGCGTGCATGGAAACGCTGACGATCAACGACAAACTGCACGCGGCGTAAGGAAGATTCACCATCAGCAATCAGATCATCCATATTCTGACGGCTGATTTCACTGCTATATTTGGCTTCACGGCGCAAAATTCGGGCGCATTGCACCAGCTGACCGAATGAATGCGCCACATGTGACAGCGCCTGTGCGATGGTTGTCAGCTTGTCATCAAGCTCTGGCAGATCACTCACACCATGTGAGTTCACCTGATCAAGGCTTAACTGCATATTGCGCACCGACAAGCGAATGTCGTCAAAATGCGTCTCTACCTCATCCAGAATTTGCGTTGCGGCATCATAAGCGGCCTGAATGGCCACATAAAAAACCGCCGTCTGCTCCTGCTTATTCAGGTTTTGGCGGCGCAGACGATCACCCAGATCATTCAAAAATGGCAGGCCATCACCAGCCTCCACTGTAATCAGATTTTTGCCGTCATTGGCAATGATCAGATCAGCCAGTTCAATTTTACCAGAGTGCCAATAAGCCACTTTCAATATGGCAGGCATAAATAAAGGCTGATTGGTATGCGGGCGCAGATCAACACCGGTCAAGCGCTCCGCCTGCTCCAAATCATTGGCATTGGACACAAAAATGCGTGTCCAGGCCCCGTTGGTGATCAGTTTAGCCGTCATCTCAGCCAACCCTTCTTTTTGATATAGAGCATCGGCACCAGCGCAAAGAACGCGGTTGCAGCCATCACACTCCACTCACCCCATGCAAAACCAAGCTCCGGCATATAAGCGAAGTTCTGGCCATAATAAGCGGCGATCAGTGTTGGCGGCGTGAAAACAGCCGTCACGATGGTAAAGATTTTGATGATCTGGTTTTGCTTCAGATCAAGCGTTGTCATCAATGATTGCTGCACATTTCGCACTTTGGAATGCTGAAATTGCGCATGACGGCGGCTACCTTGAATATCTGACAGGATAATCGAAGTGTCGGTATAATCCGCTTTCATGGTGCGGCGCACCCAGCGCACTGCACGCGCTAACATCAGCTGACCTTCTACCGTATGAGCAAGCAGTTCTTCCGCTTCGCCCAAGCCAATCGCTGTATCAGCAATATCGGCAACGCCCACCTGACGGCCTTTAAGATCAAAACCACCGCTGGTTGCCAGTGCTTCCTGAGCCAGACTATCAAGTGCGAGAGAGATGTGGTTAACCGTTTCATGGGTCGTATCAATCAGCGTTTCAATCAGCATCAACACCATGTCTTTGCTGCTGATTTCTTCTGACGATAATTTAACCCGTGCTTCCACATCATCAATCGGAGCAATGCCGCTTTCCGGTTCCAGCGTGATCAGCACATCAGAGCTCAGCGCCATTAAAAAACGCACCGAGCGAAAATGTTCACCAATCAGAACCGGCATTTCCACCGGCAACAACACGAAGCCATTTTCCTCAACGGCATGGGTTACTTCCTGTTCAAGATCAACACCATAAAGTTTCTGAACTTCTGAGAGTGCTTTTCTGTTATGGGATTTCAAGCGGATCCAGCCTTTTTGCGGCTTTTTCGTATCAGTCTGGCTGACGGTCGGATTTACAAAATAATTCATATCAATTGCTCACGCTTTTGATGCAATTGCGCATTTATGCGCCTCACCTGTTTCTTTCATTCTCGCCTTGCCAAGCTTAGCTGAGCGCAAAGTGACCATAGAGATGAAGGCCGGCAAAGGTTGCGATAATGGCGCTATAAAGAACCACGACAGCCCAGATGATTTCGCGCTCGATACGCGCGGTGCGCGGCCGTGCTGCATTAATCTGGCGGATTGCCTGTTCGCGCTCATTGACGCCTTCGGCAATAATGCCATTCATGGTCAGTTTGGAACTCCATGTCAGACCGCGATTGTCAGCTGCACCGGAATGTTTACCCTGAGTGTGTGTGTAAGCCATTTGAAGCCTCTATAATTTTTTAAATTTCGGGAAATTGTTGTCAGATATGCGCGAAAATCAGCGCAGCCAGCCACGATGTTTGATATAAAACAGTGGCATCAACGCAAACAGGAAAGTCAGGATCATCACCAATGGCTCGCCATATTGCCATTCCAGGATCGGCATATATTCAAAGTTCATGCTGTAATAAGTCGTCACCATCATCGATGGCAGAAACACAGCCGTGACCACAGAGAACACTTTAACAATCTGGTTTTGCTTCACGTTGAGCGCCATATTGTTAATCTGTTGCAAAAAACGCACCCGATCATGAACGAATTCCACATGCTCTTCGATCGCTTCAATGTCCTGAATAAGCGTATCATAAAGCACACGAATATCACTGCGCTCTGCTGAGATGCGTGCCCGCATATGGCGCACAGCACCGACAAGCGCCATCTGGCTTTCCATACAATGCGAAAGCAGCTCCTCCATATCGCCCAGATCAAGCTGGGTAGAGGCAATGTCTGTCACACCAAAATCGCGGCTTTTAACTTCCAGACTTTTCAAAATAGCATTTGTTTCGATCATCACCTGTTCGGTCATGTCGTTAAGCTGGCCGATAATGTAGTCGGTGCGATCAGCAATAGCCTGAAAAATATCGACCACAATTTCAAACGGGTCTTCGCTATCACGCCCGTCGCTGTTCATACGCTGCAAGGCAAGTTCCATTGCAGCAGGCACTTGCTGCGGCTCCAGTGACACAACCACATCATCGCTAATTGCAAATGTCACGCGCACCGCATTAAATGCGGCAACCGATGTGCCGTCACTGGCCGATGTATCAATGAAAGTGACCGGCAAGAAACTGAATTTATTTTGTGCCGTTGCGGTTTTATCCGCAGCATGGCGAAAATCCGCGCCTGTTTTCTTCAAAATGAAATCAAGCACGTCTTTTTTGTCACTGCTGACGCGCAGCCAGCGGCCATTATGAATAGACTTAACACCTTCGAAAAGAACGGCACTATTCGCAGTCTGTTTTTTCATCGGTTTGTTCCTTGGAATTGATGAGAAAAGACAAGCAGCCACTGTTCGGATGCTGACCTTGCAACATCCGTGACAAACCTGCCCGTTGAATGATTATTTATTCGGCGTTCTGATCGGTTTCTTCGCCGGTAGCTTCAGAGCTGTCCGTATCTTTATAGAAACTGGAATGACTGCCGGATGTGGAAGAACTTTTTGTTTCCAGATCGTAATTCCACCAATGCAAACCGGCAGTCACCGCGAACATGACACCACTAAGCAAAAGCACTGTCACCAGCGACAAGCGCTCATAACGTGACCAGCCCTTCGATGATTTCAGGCCAGCCTGCCCTTTGCCGTCGCGCAATTTTATCGACCAGGCCGGTTGCAGTGTTTGCGATGATGTACCAGCATAATGTGTTTTGTTTACCCTGCTCGCAGGATCAGTAAAGGCCATAATAAACCTACCTTTTTCAAGTAGAGGTAGATGGTTCATTAAAACAAAATAAAAATGAACCTTCATTCACTTTAATTTTTATTTAAAACAACCATCAAATTTTCTGCTGGCTTATTGGCATCTTATGCGATAAATTAAAAACTGTATTAAGTTCACAATTGATATACCTTCGTATATTTTCTAAAATTTATCAAAAATTACTTATGAAAAGGCGTGGATATACCAAAGTATATCTTCCATATACGATATATATAAGCACATATTCATGACAATGCTGGCTTTATCTATTGGTTCTTGCTAATGCCGCATTATCAAACGCAGCTACATCATGATGCTGCGTGCCGAACTGTGTGAAAGACAATCTCCTTCACATGCAGACCACCAATCAAAGGACAAACGATGCCTGACGACCCTTCGAGTTGCAGTCAACAAGCCTTACAAAAACAAACTTAAGCCGGTCTGCCTGTCTCCCGCAGCCTGCCGGCTGAGGAGACTATCATGAACAATCATTTCGCTGTTTCCCACCACAACAATCGCACTTTATCGGTTAACCGCCCACAGCCACCAGTGCAGGGCAATAACCCAAATTTGCGCGATTATATCATTAGCTTCTGCGCTTATATCGCCATGCTCATCATGCTTGGTTTTGTTATTGCTGCTGAAACCAACGCTTTCAGCCTTTAAGCCAAAGACAGTTTATTTTCCATTCGCTTATAACAGAGCGGCAAAAGCATGAATGCTCAACGCCGCTCCAAGCAAGGCAGGCATATCATGACCTATCTGGCACCGGCAGATAATCTGCTTCATGCAGCATTGTGCCTTGCAGGCGCGTTTCTGCTTGGCGGCATCATTGGCATTGAGCGCCAATGGCGCCAGCGTATGGCGGGTTTGCGCACCAACACTTTGGTCGCCGTTGGCGCTGCAAGCTTTGTGCTATTTGCTTCCCTTGTGCCCAATGATGCAAGCCCCACCCGTGTAGCTGCCCAAGTGGTCTCCGGCATCGGTTTTTTAGGTGCGGGTATTATCTTCAAGGAAGGCATGAATGTGCGCGGCCTCAACACCGCCGCGACACTATGGTGTTCAGCCGCCGTAGGTGTCATGTGCGGCGCCGGTTTCTTCTTTCATGCCATGATTGCCAGTTTTTTCATCATTGCTGTCAATGCTCTGCTACGCCCGATTGTCAACCTGCTGGAGCCACAAGACCGCATCGCCGCGGAAGATGGCTATAATTACGGCATCAGCATTGTGTGCCATGGTGATTATGAAGCCCATGTGCGCGCATTACTGTTACGTGATCTTGGCGACGAATTACACATTCACCGGCTGGAAAGCAAAAATATTGAAGATTCCAACCGCGTCGAGGTTAGCTCTGCCATCCACTCCCTGAAGAAAAACGAACGTAAATTAGAACATATTATCGGTAGATTAAGCCTTGAGCCTATGATTACCTCCGTTCGTTGGTATATTACCGATCCGAAATGGATGAATAGTTCAGACTAATATCGCCATCACTTATGCAAATTAATGTCAGGCCTGCTCAATGAAAGACTTTTTTCAAAGCCGCTTACGCGTCAGCCAGTCGTCATTGACCGCGCTGATTTTAATTGCGGTTATGCTTGGCATTTTTGTCTTTGATACCGTCACCGATTATGCCATTGCAGCCGCCAGCTTTCATATTTGCATCATCCTGATTGCGGTACGGTTATTATCACGCCGCACTGTGATCTGGTTTGCATGGGCCTGCGTTATTTTGACGATTGTTAGCTTTTATCTCACCCGCTCGGGCGATTTTGAAGTGGGCCTGATCAATACAATCATCAGCATTATCGCCATTATCATCACTACATATTTAGGTCTGCTGGTGGTCTCGGCACAAGCCGCAGCCCATAAAACCCGCGAGCATTTGCTGCGTCTTGCACGCGTGACAACTCTTGGCCAGCTAACTGCATCCATTGCTCATGAGATCAATCAGCCACTTGCTGCCATTGCCACCAGCGCCAATGCCTGCAATCGGTGGCTATCTTTTGATCCGCCCAATGTTGAAAAAGCCCAAGCGGCAGTGGAACGTATCGCCGGAGAAGCCCATCGTGCCAGCGAAGTGCTGCAACGCATGCGCTCACTGGCACGCGGTGAAGAAACCAAAAAAACCATTTTTGATTTAAACCAATCGATTGCAGAAATCGTCAGCCTTTCACAACGGGAAATTGACAATCTCAAGATCGAAACCGAATTATCGCTGCCGCAAAATCTGGGCTTGGCCTATGCGGATAAAATCCAAATCCAGCAAGTTTTGGGTAATCTTGTGCTCAATGCGCTGGATGCCATTGCACAGCACAATCCTGAACACAAATTGCTGGAAATAATTGCCGCACAAGAAAATCAACGCTTCCTATCAGTAACCATAAAAGATAATGGCACCGGCCTGTCACACGATGCACAAGAACAACTGTTTGATGCATTTTACACGACAAAAGCAGGTGGCTTTGGCCTTGGCCTCACCATTTGCCGCTCCATCATTGAAGCCAATGGCGGACAAATCAGCGTTAAATCCACTCTTGGCCTAGGCACTGAAATGAAATTTACCCTACCAGCAGTCAAAGGATAAGATCATGAGCCAACATGACACCAAACCCATTGTTTATGTTATTGATGATGATGCCTCTATCAGAATAGCCATTGACGATCTACTGGCATCCATCGGGCTGGAAGCCGTTACCTTTGCGTCAGCATCAGAATTTTTGGAATATAATCGCGAAAAAACGCGTCCCTCATGCCTCATACTGGATGTGCGGATGCCAGGGCAAAGCGGCACCGATTTTTATCGCTATATGCGTGAAAACGGCATCAATATTCCGGTTATTTTTATCACCGGTCATGGCGACATCAGCATGGGCGTTAAAGCGATTAAAGACGGTGCACTCGAATTTTTAACCAAGCCTTTTAAAGATCATGAACTGATCGAGGTGGTGCAGCGCGGCATTGAGCTGGAAATCAGCCAACTCGCCAGCGAAGAGGCGCAATCTCAACTCAGCGCCAAGGAAAAATCGCTCTCGCAAGGTGAAAGTGATGTTTTCAAACTGGTGGTCGCCGGTCTTTTAAACAAACAAATCGCGGGCGAACTCAATATCAGTGAAATCACCGTTAAAGTTCGCCGCGCAAAACTGATGCAGAAAATGGAAGCCAATTCACTCGTTGATCTGGTGCGGATGTATGACGCCCTGCATCAGGAAAAATAACGGATACGGTGAGGCTTAATTATTCTTCCCATTTCGGGCGGAACATTTCATAGACCTTATCAGTCGTTGCAAAGTCCATATAACCAAGGCGCGAAACCGGCTGTGACTTGGTTATATCAATCCGGCCATCAACTAAAATGGCTTCATCAATATGAACGCCGACAATCTCGCCGATTACCATATAGGATTCCGCCAAAGCGCCGTCTTTGCCGGTTAAGCGTTTGACTTCCACTGCCACACATTCCAGCGCAGCATAGGCTTCAGCCACGCGTGGCGCCTTGATCATTTCACAAGCCGCAGGGGTCAAGCCGGCATAATCAAATTCACTGACACCGCGTGGTGAATTTACCGATGTTGCATTCATTTCTTTTGCCAGATGCGCACCAACCATATTGGCGGTGAACTCACCTGTTTCCTCCACAAAAGCAACACTGTCTTTGTAGCCGGAAGAGCAAAACATCACCAATGGCGGGTTGTCACAAATGACGTTAAAAAATGAATATGGCGCAAGATTGAGAGCACCCTCTTTGGAGCGTGTACCAATCCAGCCGATAGGCCGTGGTGTAACGATAGCTTTAAGCGGATTATGCGGCAGCTGGTGTCCGTTTTTTGGTTGATAAAACACTTTAAAATCTCCGCAAATCACGAGCCATCAAGGCACTTTTCATTTTCACGGAGTTGTAGCCTGACTATCAATCATCAAGCAACAAGCATTATGCTGTTCAGCACTATCAACGGATTATTTCATCTGCCTGTTACAATAAAATTTTATGTGGCGTGAAATATTCACGCCACATAGACAGCAGATCATCAGAATTTAGCTGTCAAGCTGGCGCGGAAAGTACGCCCCGGCGAAGGCATCAGCCCCAATGTCAGCGCATCCATATAATAAACATCGGTGACGTTATCGACGTTGAAATCCAGTGTCGTATCTTCATTGATCTTGTAGCTGGCGAATAAGTCAACCAATGTATAGGGTTTCCATGCAATAGTAGTTGTCTGACTGCCATTAGATATATTGAGCAGCTCTGTTGGCCGTTTGCCTGTGTAGCTAATACGGGTACCGACATCCAAACTTTCTTCAAACATACGTGCTCCCAATGTGATGGAACCGCTTATCTTTGGCTGGACATGTAACTGCGAATAACCAGCGGGATTACCATCAGAGAAGCAATTCTGCCCTTTAAACGCTTCACTCATACAAAACTGTGTATCCGTGTAGTAAATACCTGACGCCTCCGTATAAAACGCTCCCATATCGTAACGACCAGACAATTCAAAACCTTTGAATTTTGCTAGTTTAAGATTACGCATAGACGTTCCGCCACGTTGATCTGCACGGATTCCACGGGTCAAATAATCATCAATAGTATTATTGAAATAAACCGCTTTAAGACGCAATTCATCACCGGTATCAAAGACATTATCCATGCTGAGATTGGTACCAAATTCCCAATTTTTTGCGTGTTCAGGTTTAATGGCGATAGACGGTAATGCGCTTACTGAAAAACCTGTTGTAGATTCAAATAAGCTAGGCGCACGAATTGCTTCGGCATAACGCACATAAAACTGCAGACCACTCAAAGGCTCGACAGTGACCGCTACAATCGGAGTGAAACCCGAACTACGCTCCTCTTTATTTTGCCAAGGAGCCGTATCATAATTTTCATCCGGTTTCGGATCCTGAATTGGCTTGCGATCATAAGAATGGGTCTTAGTGTAGCGTAAACCTGCATCCAGTTTAAGCCAATCCAACGGTTTCCACTCGCCGCTAATATAACCACTACCCTCTTTGCGCCAGCCATCTCGTGCTGCTTCAATAGTAAGGCCCGCATCCAGAGCCTTATCAACATCACTTGGCGGTGCGAGTGTCTCATAAGTATAGGAACCACCATAACTCAATGTTAAGTCACCAAAACCGGTGTCGAATTTACTTTCATTTGAAAGATCAAAACCGGTGCGCTTTGCAATATCCCAATAACCGGTCGGCATCTCAACAGCACCAAATTTATAAGGCGTCATAATATGCGTGTCGGTCTTGGTGTGCCAGAGGTTTGCCGTCAAGTTGATCAGCTCATTATCATCCGGCTTCCAATTATAGCGGGCTGTATAAGTATCCACACTCACATGGCTCAATGGCGCCTGTTCTGCCCCATCAAAGCGAATAATCATCGAAGGCATCAATTCGCCAAAATCGCTTTTATATTTCATGTAGCCAAGATTAAGTGAATGGCCATCATCAAGCATAAATTTGCTTTTAAGCATATAAGAGGTGTTGTCCTGCGACGTATTGAGGACTTCTTCGCCACCACGATAGCGATTGAGGCCACCAACCGTCACATCTGTCCACTCATTATAGATATCCGGTTTGCCCGGACCACCCGACCAACTATCTTTTCTCGTTGTCGAGATAATTTTGCCAGGCGTATCACCATGTTTACCGGCGTGATAATTACCCGTTTTACGTCTGGTATAACCAGCGACAACCTCCAGATTTTCCCAGCGGCTGGCAAAAGCAACACTACCAGACCCTGACGTCGGCTTTAAAAAACCAGGTCTGTCCATTCCATTCGGCGAGCCCAACTGAGAGACATCGTAATTCAGAACTTCATCTGGAACGGTCTGCGGTGTACATGCCCAGCTACAACCCGTCAGATAGGATTTATAATATTGATCCAAGCCACCGCGCGTGCCTTCAGCTGGTGGCGTTGACGTATTACCGATCATACTGCCACGCACTCTGAAGCCGTAGTTTTGCCCTTCCTTGATAATATCCTCGGCATTAAGAGTTCGCATGACCGCGACACCACCTGTTGCACCGACACCATAGACACCCGAAGATGGACCTTTAACAATTTCCACCCCGCCGATCATGTCAGGGTCGATATAGTTGCGCGAGGCAACACCGGAATAACCACGATAAACCGTATTTTGCTGCTGCGCACCGTCAACAACGACCGGCACACGGCCAAAACCCTGCATGCCGCGAATATTGATATCAACCGCGCCACTATTGCGGTTGTCACCTGTCATCACACCCGCCTGACCTTTAAGAAAGTCACCCGTCGACATACCGCGGAATTGTTCGATTTTTTGTTGCGACAAATAGGTGGAGGAGCCAGCACTGGAATAAGTCGCATCCATTGCTGCGTTCAAATTATTAGTGACAGTAATCGTATCCAGCAAAATCGAACCGTCAGCGCTTTGAACAGCACCGCTCACATTGCTTGCATGACTAATAGATACGGTCGTGGCATTGATAAAGGAATATTCAAGCCCTGAGCCTTGTAAAAGACGTGCAAGTGCCGCCTGATTGGATAGCCTGCCCAAAACTCCGGGGCTTGTTTTTCCCGATGCAACAGAAGCCAAATAGCTAACCTGAAGGCCTGCCTGACGGCCAAAACTCGTCAAAGCCTGATTAAGCGGCCCTGCGGGAATGGCAAAATTCTTTTGCACATTTTCCTGTGCCACGGCTGGACGAACACCAATAGAATAAAAACTCATGGCCGTCGACATCATCAATGATGCCACTAATGCCTTGCTGAAAGTATCCGCCAGAACCCTATTTTTTACTGCCTTAAGCCGCATGGCTAAACTGCTCCATCAATCTAAAACATATCTGAGGAGCAGCTGTGCCTGCATAGGGTAAATGCAGCTCCTGATACTATTACAATCGGGGAACAGATATTTTCACTCAAAAACTCAAGTTTTTTCAAATTGGCGAAACAATCGTCAAAGCAGACGTCAGCTGATAGACTTTTCCACCTGCCGGCTTGACCACTGCTTCCAGAGCACCGAGCGGATTATGCAGGTCGAAAATGCCGCTAATGCGCTTTTCACCAATATAAGGATCAACAACCACAATGCGCCCCTGATGCCAGCGGCCAATGCGTGCCACCAAAGAAGCCAATGTTTCTTTTTCAGCAACAAGAAAATGATCACGCCAGCTGGCGACTTGACCACTCTCACGATCACTGCGCTCTATTGATAACTGTGAAGGATCAAATACCAGCCACTGGCCTTGATGCAATATTTCCCTTATATTGACATTACTGATGCTGCTTTGCATCTCCACTATGCCGTGATCGACACCCACAGTCATAAAACCGGCATCATTCGACACTTCGAAAGCTGTACCTAGCGCTGTCACTTGTGCGGAGGCCGAATACACCGTGAACGGCCTATTTCTTTCCTTGGCAACTTCAAAATAAGCCATGCCCGCAAAAAGCTGAATAGCGCGTTGCTTATTGTCATAATCGATCGTAATGGCACTATCTGGCCCGAGCGTTATTAAACTTCGGTCTTCCAATTCAATTTTACGGATTTCGCCTTTCGCCGTGCGATAATCCGCCCGCTGGTTAAGCAATAATTCCGGCACAAATGAATAAAGCGCGGCTCCGCCGCCCGCTGCCATAAAGGCACCCAATAAAAAATGTCGGCGCGTCAAACCTTCGCGACGCTCGACCCGTCGCTGAAAGTTTAAAATTTTTCCTGAAACACCATGAATTTTTTCAACACGCAGCCATATTTTTTCATGGATTTCACTGCGCGTGCGCCAGGTATGGATCATCTCTACGGCCACAGAATTATCAGGATCATTCTGCAAACGGATGACCAGATCAATCGCCTCATCAAGCAGAATATCCTGATCTGATTTACCCGTGCTCACTTCCATTTTCCTGATTACCTGTAACAAGAATAAATATCTATCTGATTATAATACAATCCAGCGGCTGAAATTTTCACAATCATTCTTATCAAAACTCGTCCACCCGAGCGAGCAGGTGTTTATAGGCATCACGTATCAGCGTCCACGCTCCGGTGGTGGAAATATTCAGTTCTTGCGCCACTTCATTAAGCGTGCGCTCGCCCAGACGATGCATTTCAAAGGCACGTCTTGTCCGTTCCGGCAACTCGGCAAGCGCTTGATGCGTTTGCGCCAAACATTGCCTTGAATAAACAATAGATTCAGGTGAAGGAGCAGGATCAGCCAGATTTTGTGCGGCATCGCTTTCAATATCGACTGTTTCGATCAGCCGCTCGCGCTTTTGTTGATTAATACGAAGATTGCGCGAAATTTTATAGAGATAGGCCTTAGGATTATGTGTCCCTGTCGTTGCAGCCGGTGGCTTTGCCAATACTCTGACAAATGTATCCTGAGTAATATCAGCAGCAGCTTCTTCGGTAAGACCATTACGTTTTAAAGATCGGGCAATATCGCGAGCATGACGGCGGAACAACATTTGAATGTCCCAGCTCATTTTATAAAAACCTCGCAAAACTATTGCTGATTAAGTGCATTTTATCTGATCCGCGATAAAATAAGCGCACAATTTGCCTCGATACGAACAAGCCTGACAGGCTGAAAAACGTGTCTTACATTGCACCATTTAAATAATATGATAAAATTTATCAAGATATAATTATTCATCATCTTAATTCTCTAAAAAACAAAGTTTATGCACAACCACTTATATTTTTCTAGCTTTTGCTTGCCATTGAAATTTAATATGAGTAAATAACTCCAGTTATATGAATGACGGCCTCGCCGTATAAGTCACAGGATATCGATTCCCTCCATGAGTGCTGTTTTTGAACGGATTTATGTCAGGGAACGATTGCGCCTGAAACGGCTTGCAGCCAGCATCTTGGGCAATGCAGATGATGCTGACGATATTCTGCACGATACATATGTCAAACTATCCAAACGCCCGTTAACCGACAGTGACAGCGGCCTGATTGTGCGAACAGTTACCACATTGGCGCTTGATCATATTCGATCACGCAAAATCCGCACCAGCCTGTCGCTTCAGGATGCTCATCAGAGCGATGCAACGGATTTCATCCAGCCAGAGCGCATTGTCTCCGCACGTTGCGATCTTTCAGCACTTTTGAATGCTATCAATGCCTTACCAAAACGGCGGGCACAGATTTTTCTGCTGGCCAGAGTTGACGGAATGACCTATCAGCAGATAGCACAACATTTGGATATCTCGCTGAGCACCGTCGAAAAAGAAATGGCGGCAGCCATTGCATCTTGCCATAAATGGCAGCAAATGAGGGGGCAGAAATGATAGTTTCTGTAACTTGCTGCATGAAAAACATCTCGCGTATTTGAGGAAAACGCTCTGTCTTATGCTGAACAATAACAGCTCTGAAAAACGAAACAATGCAGCTATAGAGGAAGCTGCACAGTGGTTTGTGCGGATGAGCAATCAGCCGGCAAGCGTCGTTTTGCAACAATCTTTTCAGCAATGGCTGGATGACTGCCCACTGAATTCTCAAGCCTATCAGCAGACAGAACGCTTGTGGCAAGATCTTCATGCTCCTGCCCGTGAAGCAGCACGCAGTGGTTGGCATCGTCGGAAGAAACAGTCATCCTTTACATTTATGCCTGCATTCAAATGGGCAAGCCTTGCCGCAAGCCTTGTTATGCTCACCACTGCCGGCGCTTTATGGCGTGATGCAGGCCTGCTCCAGCGCGGCTTTGCTGATTATGCTGCGGCACCCGGCAGCCACAGCGAATTTACCCTTAGTGACGGCTCCCGTGTTTATTTGGATGGCGACAGCGCGATCAATGCAAAATTCAACGCTGACGAGCGCAACATAGAATTAATCCGCGGACGTGCATGGTTTGATGTCACCCGCAATGAAAACCGCCCCTTCATGGTCACGGGCGGCAGAGCACAAGTACAGGTCTTAGGCACTGCATTTGCAGTGGAGCTGGAACCGGACGTGACCAAAGTAACCGTTGAGCGCGGACTTGTTGCCGTTCATGCCAGCGACTTTGTTGACAGCATCAATTTGCAGGCTGGCCAAAGCGCGTCCGTTTCACAAAACCAGATTGCATATATTGACGGCAATGACACGGAAATTAGCCTTGCGTGGAAACGCGGCCTCATCATGATGAACCAGACACCGCTGAAAACTGTGCTTGAAGAATTAAGCAAATATTCCAGCGGTCGCATTATTTTGCATGATAAATCATTGGAAAACCTGCCTGTTTCCGGCGTTTTCCAGACTAAAAATCCTGATGCAGTTTTTGATGCTTTACGTTCGACACTCAAACTCACTGTCGTACGCGTGCCGGGTTTAATGACAATTATCTATCGTTAAGATTATTTTTACGGGTTTTCATCGGGCTGATCGTTGTTTGAGTATGGGACCAGACGTCCTTGAATTTGAACAGGAAACGTCAAGAATGAAAACGATCAGAACTGCGTTCACCGCCAGCGGTGTTTCGCTTATTGCGCTTGTCTCAGCGTGCCCCGTGGCAGCACTTGCGCAAGCACCTCAAACGACACAAAATCAGACTAGCTATAATTTCAACATTCCGGCTAAACCATTGCTTACCGCATTGGCTGATTTTACCGCAACAACGGGCATTCAGGTTGTGCGCCAGAACGGGAGCGCAATCTCCGGACAATCCACGCCTGTTATCGGACGTCAATCCCCCGAAGCGGCACTGAAGCGAGTTCTGGGAAAGAGCAATCTTCAATATCGTTTTGTCGATAGCAAAACGATCAGCCTCTATGCAGCAGAAGACGCCAGCAACAATGCAAGCGGCATCAATACGGCTGATGGCTCTGTACTGTTGAACACCATTACGGTCAGCAAGCCTTCCGGCGCCGCAGCCGTTTATACCGCACCACGCTCCACCGTGCATTTATCAGCCGAGCAGATGGAACGCTACGGCAATCTTTCACCATCTGACATGCTGAAAGGTGTGGCAGGTGTGCAGGTAGGCGACAGCCGCAATGGTGGCGGTCTTGACGTTAATATTCGCGGTATTCAGGGCCAAAGCCGTGTGGCTGTGACTGTTGACGGCTCAATGCAATCGCTTAATGTTTATCGTGGCTATGGCGGCACACAGCAGCGCAGTTACATTGACCCTGATCTCATCAGCGATGTCATTATTAATAAAGGCCCTGATTTAACCGCGGCTGGAGCTGGTGCCATTGGTGGCGCGGTCAATATGACCACGATCGGCGTTCAGGATATTCTCAAAGACGGTAAAAATTTCGGTGTCCGTCTTAAAGGCGAAATCTGGGATAATGGCGTCAAACAAGCGCATCGCCCAGATTATATGAATAGCGGCTCTGATCTGGAAGCTAATGTGCGTAATGATCGCCCGAATATCTTTAATTCTGCCGCAAAATCCGGCAGCATTGCCGCAGCCTATAGCAGCGAATATTTTGATGTTGTTGCCGCCTATGCCAAGCGCAAGCAAGGCAATTATTTTGCAGGTAAACATGGCCGCGAGCAATACCGCCAATTTGATAAATATGGCTATGAACAAAACACCGTCGCCAAATCCTACATGGCTGGCGAAGAAGTTTTAAACTCTTCAGCAGAGACAGATTCCGTTCTGTTGAAGGCAACCATTAAACCAACTGACGAACAGGCTTTAGAATTAACCTACCGTTATTATGACGGACGTTTCGGCGAGGTCATGCCTTCGGATATTTATCGTTTTGGCACCGCAGGCCATTATCAATACCCGACCGGCAGTGTTGTGATCAACTCCGGTACTGCGCGCTATCACTATAATCCTAACGATAATGATCTGCTGGATTTCAAAGCTAATTTCTGGGCAACCAATGCCAGAACCGACCAGATCAACGCTACTAATGGGCCAAAATCCCAACAGGTTTATAATAGCCCTGATCGCACATGGGTGCGTATGGATGACGTGCGTGTCGGCGGTGACGTTTCCAACCGATCAGAAGTTAAAACATCTGTTGGCGGCTTTGCTTTCGATTTCGGCGGCTCATTCCAGTATGAAGATATCCGTCCTCAGAAAAATGTCCTGATCACTGAACATGACATCAACATGAACCGTCACTTGCGTGATGGTCGCCGCTCAGAAATCAACCTTACCGGTAAGGTTGAATATGAGCCGCAAGAAAATTTGCAGTTTTGGGCTGGTGGTCGCTATGGCCGTTTCAGCTCCCATGACCGCAATACACCAAGTATTGCAATTCGTGAAAACCTTTATGGAAAGTATATCACACTTTCTCGTGGCCCGGGCACATGGGACAGCATGTTCTGGCGTGCAGACGAAAATGGTCAGTTTACCGATGCTACAGATCCCCGTCTGAACAATGGCATTGCCGCATCAAACACCAATAACCCGTTTGACGGCACCCCATTTGATGAATATGGCACACCCACTTATATGAATGTGGGTTCAGCGGGATACAGTAATGTTGTGACCGGCTTTACACGCGGAGAAAAGCTCTCCGACAAGAGCAGCAGCTTTACACCTGCCTTTGGTTTCAATTATGAAATCATGCCGCAGACACTGGTCTATGCGAGCTATACGCAAGGCTACCGCCTACCGTCCTTGTTTGAAACAACATTGGGCACATTGCAGGTTGATCCAAGCAAGGGCTTGCGTCCTGAGCGTTCCCGCGCCATCGAAATCGGTGCCAGCACCACACAGGATAATCTCTTTATCACTGGTGATACAGCATCGTTTAAACTGGCTTATTTCGACAATAATATCAAAAACTACATTGCACGCTATTATGATCCTGAATCCAATGGCGGCATGACATTCAGCAATGCAGACAGCTATAAGGCCAATGGTCTTGAGTTTCAGTCAAGCTATGATAGCGGCCGGATTTTTGCCGATCTTTCCGCGACCTATTACTTCAAAACTGAAACCTGTGACGCTAATTTTGCTGCCCGTCTGCGTGAAACTGCCGATCAGTATCAGAAAACCGAAAACACACCTGATTGTACACCGGGCAGCTATATGGGTTCATTCACCAACACCCAGAACCCGCCTAAATATTCGGTCAATCTGACACTGGGCAGCCGTTTCTTCGACGAAACTCTGACAGTCGGCGGTCGCATGACCTACACATCAGGACCAGTTGAGAAAATCGACAAGCCTTGGCAGACCGGTGCAACAACACCACAAATTCTTTATAAGCCGGTTACATTGTTTGACGCATTTGTAACTTACAAGCTGCGTGAAGATGCTGTGATCAACGCATCGGTACAAAATATCGCCAACCGCTATTATCTCGATCCGCTGGCACAGAGCTATATGCCAGCACCGGGCCGTACTTTCCGCGCCGGTTTGACGATGAAATTTTAAAAACATCACTGCTCCGGTCAAACTTCAGACCGGAGCAGTGCAGCGATAAAAAAAGCCCGGTTTGCTTACACAAGCCGGGCTTTTTATTTTTTAGTGTTTAACTGAATTAGATATTAGCATATTCAACAAAACGTGGATCAAACGTCTGTGAGAATTTCAGATCACTATCAGCCAGATCAGGATCAAGCTTTTTCAGCATGTCATACATGCTCTTGAAACCATCTTCTGCAATTAAACCTTGTTCAGAATACATGGCACGGGATTTTACAAAGCCTGTCTTGTAAAGTTCGCGGTCACCAAACAAATATTCTTCCGGCACAGCATCCGCCACCTCATCAGGTGTTGCATTGTGAATCCAGTTAAGTGCTTTAACAAAAGCATTGACGACGCGCTGC
This sequence comes from Paenochrobactrum glaciei, assembly GCF_039522165.1. Classification (NCBI taxonomy): domain Bacteria; kingdom Pseudomonadati; phylum Pseudomonadota; class Alphaproteobacteria; order Hyphomicrobiales; family Brucellaceae; genus Paenochrobactrum; species Paenochrobactrum glaciei. The sequence continues at coordinate 367,858 of NZ_BAAADE010000003.1, read as the reverse complement.
GTGGTCACCGGATTGGCCGTGATAAAGCTCTGCTGCATATAGACAATAGCTGCCGGATTGGTGCCGTCAAACAAAGCACGGGTGCCTTCTTCTGTACGGGTGTCGAGCAGAATTTTAATGTCGCCGTCAACCTCCAGCTTGGTGATTACCGGATCAAGGTGAACCAATGCTGCAATGTCACCTTTTTTGATCGCGGCAACAGCACTTGCACCACCGCCAACACCAATAATCGAGGCATCATCCGCAGCCAGACCATTTTTGATCATTGCATATTGCAAGAAAAGCGAAGTGGAGGAGCCCGGTGCAGTCACACCAATATTGCGGCCTTTCAGATCAGCAATGGTTTTGATCTCGTCAGCCAGATCACTGCGCACCCCGATGCAAATGCCCGGAAAACGGCCAAGTTCACAAATGGCTTTAATATCCTGACCACGATGCTGCATGCGCAATGTATGCTCATAAGCACCGGTAACCACATCAACCGAACCGCCGATCAACGCCTGCAAGGATTTTGCACCACCACCGAAATCGTTGACTGTGACGTTAAGTTCTTGCTCTTCAAAGAAGCCCAAACGCTCGGCAATCGTCAGCGGCAAATAATAAAACAAAGGCTTACCGCCAACGCCCAGCATCAGATCAGTTTTTTCAGGCTTAGCATCAGGGTCTTGCGCAAAAGCCGGCAACTGAGCAGCGATATTCATCAGCCCAAAAGCGGCTGCACCAAGCATTAAATCGCGACGTGTTATATTCATGATTATATTCCTTGAATTATCGTTTTAAGCGCCGTTTGGTCCGACTGTTTTAGGCCGCCAGATGAGCAAGCGCGTTTCTACAATCGAAACTGCCCAATCGATGAGCAAAACAAAGGCCGTCAGCACAATCATTCCGGCAAAAACACCGGTGACATCAAAGACGCCTTCCGCCTGATGAATGAGATAGCCAAGCCCTGCGGACGAACCCAGATATTCACCCACAACCGCGCCAACAACCGCAAAACCAACCGCCGTGTGAAGGCTTGAGAACATCCATGACAATGCAGATGGCAAATAGACGTTGCGCAACAACTGGCGCTCATTCATGCCAAGCATACGGGCATTGGCCAGAACGGTTTGGTTGACTTCTTTAACGCCCTGATAAACGTTGAAGAACACAATGAAAAAGACCAGCGAAACGCCAAGCGCCACTTTCGACCAAATCCCCAAACCCAGCCAGAGCATGAAAATTGGTGCAAGCACCACACGCGGCAACGAGTTGGCAGCCTTCACATAAGGATCAAAAACAGCTGCCAGCATTGGCTTGCGGGCAAACCAAAAACCGATCATCACGCCGCTGACGGAACCAATGACGAAAGCAAGCATGGCTTCCACCAGTGTAATGCCTAGGTGATACCAAATGCTGCCTTCGGCAAACCATTTATAAATACGCACCGCCACTTGTGTTGGTGTCGCAAAGAAGAACTTGGCATTCGCCGGATTGCCGAACAAATGTGTTTCGGTAAACAAATACCAGACAAGAATAACGAACACAGCCACACTAAGCTGCGCTAAAAATAAGAGAGGCTTGTTCATTTGCGCACTCCGCTTGTCTGCTGATAGCCTTTAAGCACTTCTTCTTTCAGCGCACCCCAGATTTCACGATGAATTTCATGGAACTGGTCATTCAAGCGAATTTCAGAAATCTCACGCGGGCGCTCCAGCGGAATTTGATATTCAGCCAGAATATGGGCACGCGGACCGGCAGACATAATCACAACACGATCAGCCAATGCGATCGCTTCTTCAAGATCATGAGTAACAAACATCACGGCTTTACGATCCTGCGACCAGAGGTCAAGCAGCAGATCACCCATGATCACGCGCGTTTGTGCATCCAAAGGCCCAAAAGGCTCATCCATCAGCAAATATTTAGGATTGCGGATCAGCACCTGCGCCAAGCCGATACGCTTGCGCTGGCCACCCGACAACATATGCGGATAGCGATCACCAAAATTGGCAAGCCCCACACGCGCGAGCCATTCTTGCGCTTGCGCACGGGCTTCTTTTTTAGGTGTACCGGCAATTTCCAGTCCGATAGCAACATTTTCCAGCACGGTTTTCCATGGCATCAGTGCATCCTGCTGGAAAAGATAACCGGCTTGGCGGTTAAGACCGCTTAATTGCTTGCCGCTGATTTCCACGGTGCCGCTTGCCGGCGTCAAAAGACCTGCGACAGCATTCAACAAAGTGGATTTGCCGCAACCTGTCGGTCCAACAATGGCAACAAATTCATTGTCAGCAACTTTAAGATTGCTTTCCGCCACCGCATCATACCGGCCGCCATTGGCCAGATTGAATGAAATCGCAACGTTTTTAAGTTCAATTACTGTTTTTGGGGCATTGTCCGGCTGAACAGCATTGGTCGAGGCATTCATTGTCTTTCCCCTTTACAGTAAAGACAAAGCGCCATGCGAGAATGGTTCATAAATTTCAGTCCTCCGGAGAGATGCTCGGACGGCAGAGCCATACAATAAAAACCGTCCTATTTTTTTGATAAATTAGGCTATCCTTATAATGCTCAAATATGAATACGCAATCAAAAAGCGCCCTAAAACGCAAGATTTATCCACAAAAAGACAGCAGACGTAATATTATTGCGCGGAATATTTCTTAAGACTCTGCAGCCTCTGCTAATGAATAGTTATAAACCAGCCGACATGATCGCAGAACGCCAATTACTCAACCATATCTCTGTATTGGTTTATCGCATCAGCACCCACATCAAAATTACATAAAAAAAGCTGAGGCAGAGAGATTAAACACTCGGCCCCAGCCCGTCATTCAACAAAACCTATAAGATCAGCCAAACATCTGTTTAACCAGTGCATGCACGCGCTTGAAAGCGGCTTCCGCACCGGCAACAACCTTGCCTTCTTCATCTTCGCTCAGGTCGATATCATCCAGTGCCTGAGTAAAAGTGCGCCAATGAAGACCGCGGCCTTCAGGTGCACCGGCCAGATGACGAGCGCCAAACTCTTCCGACAAACCAATCTTTTGAGCTGCCTTCAACAAGAAAGCCGCACCCATATTGGAGCCTTCAGCAACATAGAGCCAGCCCAATGCTGTTGGTAAATCAACAGCTTCGCTATTAGCAAAAGCTGGTAGATCAACAGCTTCAGGTGCTGTCACTTCCAAGTCCGACAAGTCATCACCAATCAGGCTAAAACGGCGACGTCCTTTCAGATCCGGCAACAGTGCATCCAACTGCGCATTGTCATAAAGTGAATTGATATCGCGATGAAACAGATGCTGTACTTTCAGAAAAAGTGAATATCTTTCACGATCCTTGAAAGGTTCGCCAGCCATAATAGATTTATCAAGCGTATCATGCGTTCCGGTTGTTACAGCCTTCAAACGCTTGGAGCGCGGCAAATCAGTAGCGATTTCAAGAGCAATGGCTTCACTCATAACAAGGCTTTCTCAATGTAAGAATCAACGTTAATTAAGAGTTGATACTACCCCACCGCCATAAAAACTAGAGATTTTTTGTCACCATTAAACCAGACATGTGTTTCAGGCTCTGACAACATTCATAATTTGCGGTTATTTGCCGTCGTTTAAGATACTAAACACCGGAAATCCATGTACGGCGTACATGACACTGATCATCAAGATGAACCAAATCCGCACGCAATCCTGCGCGGATAAAACCACGATCTGTCAAACGCAAGAAACGCGCCGGATAAGATGTCGCCATCGCAAGTGCAGTGGCAACGCTCAAATCAAGCATTTCGATACCAAAACGAACCGCTGCGGCCATATCGAGATCAGAACCGGCAATTGTGCCATCATCAAGAGTAAGCTTCGGCAAACCATCGCCTATACTCCGGCTGACCGTGCGGCCATGCAAATCAAAGCTATTTTTGTCAGAGCCAACCAGGCTCATCGCATCGGTGACAAAAAACAGTTTTCCCTCGCCCATATTGGCGTGCTTGGCACGGATCGCCACGCGCAGGCTCATCGGATCAATATGATGCCCGTCTGCAATAATACCGCCCCAAACCGCCGGATGATCCAAGGCCGCGCCAACCACACCCGGTGTGCGGCTGCCAAGCTGGCTCATCGCATTGAACAAATGGGTGACACCATGAGCACCCGCTTCAAACAGCTTTGTTGCAGCTTCTGCCGTTGCATCCGTATGGCCAAGACAAACAATAACACCGTTAGCCGATAATTTCTCGACCTGCGCAGCGCTCACCTGCTCTGCTGCCATGGTAACCAGTAAAGCATCGATGTGCTTTGCAGCTTCAACCATCGCAGCCACATCATCATCGCTGACAGGGCGCATAAATTTCGGCAAATGTACGCCCTTACGAGCCGGTGCAATATGCGGGCCTTCCAAATGCAAACCGACAACACCTGCATTTTCATCCATCACGGCAATGGCTGCTGCAATGGCTTGCTCAGATTTTTCCTGCACATCGGTGATCAGTGTCGGCAACATGCTTGTGGTGCCAAACGGGCGGTGAGCCGCAGCCATAATACGCATATTTTCAGCAGTTGGCGCGTCATTGAGCATGATACCGCCACCGCCATTAACCTGCGCATCAATAAAGCCCGGCGCTAAAATACCACCATCCAGATTGATCTGCGGCAGGTTTGTGTCGATGTCATTTTCAGCAACAATCGCTTCAATACGCCCATCACGAACAATCACAGCCTTATGATTAGTCAAGCGTTCGCCGTCAAAAACCCGTGCGCCTTTTAAACTATAAGCATTCATCAGACTGTCTCCGTCAGTGTATTATGTCATAAGTATTTTAATGGCGGCAACGCCTTAAATACGAATTGACAGAAGGCGATAAAAACCGCCTATGCTTTCACATAAATTATCGAGCATAGCGCTCAGTTTCATTCTCATCGGACAACCGAAATGACCACAGAATTTGAAATTACCGCCACACCTTCCGCCGATGACCTCGCTTTTGTCGGTCAACAATTATCAGCTTTTAACGATGCTGATGTTGGTGCTTCCGAACGCTCATCACTGGCTGTTTTCGTACGTGATGAAAATGGCAAAATACTGGCTGGTATTTCAGGATATACGGCTTGGGGGTGGCTCTATATTCAGTGGCTTTGGGTCGATAGTTCCTTACGCGGCCAACGCGTGGCCGGAAAAATGTTGCAAGCCGCAGAAGATGAAGCGCTGGCACGCGGATGCCATAGTGCGCTGATCGATACTTTTAGCCCTGTCGCTAAAATTGCTTATGAACGTCAGGGCTATGAAGTTTTTGGTGAGCTGCCCGATTTTCCTATCGGGCGCACCCGCAGCTTTCTTAAAAAACGCCTGAAAAGCGATAGCTAATCAGCGCATTAACCGGCCAACCGGCCACCTGTCATTGGTGCCGGCACGCCGGTTGTACCCGGATAACTGATCGGCAGGCCACGCAATGCACGCACAGCCAAAAACGCGAAGCATTCTGCTTCAACCGCATCACCGCGCCAGCCAAATGTTTCAGCCTGTACAGCTTCAACGTCTGCGCGCTCGCCCAGCATTTTCATCATTGCCGGATTATGACGGCCACCGCCACTCACAGCCAGACGTTTTGGGCGGTGCGGCAACAGATCCAACGCTTTACCCACTGCACTTGCCGTGAAAGCGGTCAATGTAGCAGCACCGTTTTCAAGCTCCAGCCCGTCAGCCATGCTGGCGCCAAAGTCGAAACGATCCAGTGATTTTGGATAGGGAGCGGTCAGATATTTATGCTCCAGCAATTTGGCTAGACGTGCCTCATCCACTTGGCCTGCAAGCCCCAGAGCACCATCGCGATCCATTTCAGCGCCGGTATGCGCTTTGATAAAATCATTCAATGGCGCGTTGGCAGGGCCTGTATCAAAGGCCACAACGGCATCTGCACCATCCCACCATGTCACATTGGCAACGCCGCCCAAATTAAGCACAGCTGTTTCACCGCTGGCATCAGCACCTTTCAGCAATGCCGCATGATAAACGGCTGAAAGCGGTGCGCCCTGACCACCGGCACGCATATCAGCGGTGCGGAAATCATAGACAACTTTAGTGCCCAGCAATTCGCTCATCAAAGCGCCGTCGCCAAGCTGACGGGTGTCGCCCAAACGCTCTTTGGTTGGAGCGCGATGCAGCACTGTCTGGCCATGAAAACCAACAACGCCGATATCAGCCATGGTCAGGCCGCTCTCAGTCACCAACTCACGGACAGCCGTAGATTGCGCTCTGGTCAACGCTTCCTCAGCCGTTTTGAAAATTTCCGGTTCCGGCCCGTCAAAACCCCATTTCAGCGCTTGCGCCAAGGTTTCTTCCAACAGATCGCGGATTTCCTGCGGATAGGGTTTAAGCGCATAGGCACCAAACTCAGTGACGGTTTCGCCATCGGTTTTTAAAAGCGCCACATCCACATTGCCATCAAGAACAGTTCCGGTCATCAGACCAACAGCCCATACAGGTTTCATGTCTTAAACTCCTAGCCTTGAGAGATATGATCGCCAACAGCTATGCGCAGCGACACGATTTGACTGTCAAAATGACGGGTAGGATGAATGCGATTGGTGAGCAATGTCCATGCCCGCCCTTTCTCAAAATCAACCCATAAACCAGTTCCGGTAAAACCGGTATGGCCGATTGTTTCCGCTGAACAGACAGAACCGCCCGCCCAGCCTTGGTGTGCGCGTTCAAAACCATGCGTGCGGCTGGATGATAAAGGCGTGCGCATCCAGTCAATCACCTGTTTACTGGCGCCACTGCCATTTAACAGGCCCTCACCGAAATTAAGAACCGATGCGGCTGTGCCAAACAGACCCGCATGGCCTGCCCCTTGTAAGGCGCTACAATTATCATCATGCACTTCGCCGCAAAGGACACGGTGGCGCCAAGTGCAATCTTCGGTAGCAGCCGTTTGATCGGCAGCCGCACCCCAATCAAAACCCACTCCCGCATCCATTTCACGGATGGTTTTGCGCGAGAGACGCTCCAGCACAAAGCCCAGCAAAATGAAATTGATATCGGAATAAACCGGCGCACCGGCTTTCCATTCGCGCTGCATAATGAATGTGCGCAATAAATCCGCATCGCGGCCATACGTGTAGATTGGTTCTACCGCCGGAAACGGTGTCTGATGCCCCAAACACTGGCGGAATGTTACCTTCCGCTCCCATGCATTGGCATTATATTGGCGCAAATCCGGCAGATGACTTATTAAAGGCGCATCAAGATCAATCACGCCCTGTTCGGCCAGTTCCAGAATGCGCGGCGTGGTGAAAAGCACTTTGGTCAAAGATGCCAGATCAAACCATGTGTCTTCACGCATTTCCCGTTCAGACGGCACAATTTGTGCGCGCCCGATTGCCTTGATTTTGCGTGTTCCGTCGGCCTCAACCAGACCTAAAACAGCGCCCGGTATGCGACCGGCTTTGACCGCCTCTTCAACAATGCCAAAAGCTTGGGTGAAACCTTCGCTCATTTTATGCCTCTGCCCGTGCCATATGATCGGCACCATAATGCAGCCAATCGGCAGCCGGTGGTTCATAGCCTAACGGACGCACCAATGACGGCACCTGACGAGAATCCAGTGTGAAATGCTCATTCCGCTTAGAAACACTCGGCACAGCTGAAATCAAACGTTTGGTATAAGAATGTTGCGGCTTGGAAAGCACCGAAGCTGCATCGCCGATTTCCACAATCTGCCCCGCATAAACAACCGCCACACGGTGGGCAATACGCTCAACCACCGCCATATCATGCGAGACAAAAAGATAAGCAAGGCCATATTCTTTTTGCAAATCGACAAGAAGTTCCAGCACTTTTGCCTGCACCGAGACGTCCAGCGCCGAAACCGCCTCATCAAGCACCAACACGGACGGATTGAGCATCAGCGCACGCGCAATGCATAAACGCTGGCGCTGACCACCTGAAAACTGATGCGGATAACGCAGCAAACTATCTTCAGGCAAACCAACGCGCTTCAACAGCGCAATCATTTTGGCCTTCACTTCAGCCGTGCGGCTTCCGCCTGCAGCAATGACCGGCTCAGCAAGAATTTCATCAACACGCAAACGCGGGTTAAGCGACGCATACGGGTTCTGGAACACCATCTGCACCGGTGCATCCGCATTGCCATGCGCTGATTTCACCACATTGGTTTCAAATGCGCCTCGTGTTGCTTTCACAAGCCCCAAAATGGCACGGGCTGTGGTGGATTTACCGGAACCACTTTCACCGACAATGGCCAGTGTTTCACCCGGCATTAGATCAAAATCAACACCATCCACCGCATGAACATTACCGGTTGTGCGGGCAAAAAGACCGGATTTGACCGAGAAGCGAACCGTCAGATCTTCCACTTTAAGGGCTGGCTTTTCACCATCTTCTGCTGGCGGGCGCTGATAGTCATGGCGCACCGCTGCACCATTTTCAAAATGCGGCACAGCCTGCAAAAGATGCTGCGTATAAGCATGTTGCGGGCGATCCAGCACATCGGAAATCGTGCCCTGTTCGACCACTTGGCCGGACTGCATCACCATCACCTTGTCGGCAATACCAGCCACAAGACCAATATCATGGGTGATGAAAATCATCCCCATATTGGTTTCGCGCTTTAGTTCGGCCAAAAGCGCCATAATCTGCGCCTGCACGGTCACATCAAGTGCCGTTGTCGGTTCATCCGCAATCAGCAAACGTGGGTTGCAAGCCAGCGCAATGGCAATCATCACGCGCTGCAACATACCGCCGGAAAACTGGTTGGGACTATATTTCAAACGACGCGCGGCATCCGGAATACGCACGCGATCCAGCGCATCCTTTGCCGCCGCATGCGCTTGGCTGCCTGTCAGCCCGCGATGCAGACGGAAAGATTCCTCAATCTGCGTTCCGATGCTCAAAACAGGGTTAAGCGAGGTCATCGGTTCCTGAAAAATCATGCCGATTTCCGCACCGCGAATTGTCGTCAGTTCTTTTTCCTGTGCCGTTGCCAGATCAATGACCGAGCCATCAGCACGCTGGAACAACATTGAACCGCCAATGATACTGCCACCGCCGAAATCAACCAGACGATTAACTGAAAGCGAAGTGACGGATTTACCTGAGCCACTTTCGCCGACAATCGCCATTGTCTCACCGGCGTTCAGATCGAAACTAACACCGCGAACGATCTCATTAGCCTTTGGATCACGGCCAAAACCGACGCGCAGGTCTTTAACTGAAAGAAGAGCGGTCACGATGCGGTCCTCCGCGTCTTAGGATCGAGAATATCGCGAAGCGCATCACCGAGCAGATTGAAACCAAGAATACCGATCATAATAGCCAGCGCCGGGAAAACCAGCAGCCATGGAGCGCTTTCCATCAGGTTGCGCGCATCAGCCAGCATCAGGCCAAGCGATGAGGCAGGCGGCTGCGTCCCAAGGCCTAAGAAGCTCAAACCTGCTTCGGTCAGCAATGACCAGGCAAGCGCCAGCGTAATCTGCACGGTCAAAGGTGCAACCAGATTAAGCAGCAAATGACGTGTTAAGATGTAAAAACGGCTGCTGCCGAAAGTGCGCGCCGCATCTACAAAATCGCGCGAACGCAAGGACAATGCAGGCCCGCGCACAACACGGGTGAAAATCGGCGTATAAACAATCGCAATCGCAGCAATACTGGTGCCAACACCCGGCCCCACCACAGTGATGATGAGAAGTGCAAGCAAAATTGCCGGAAATGCCAGCAGCACATCCATTACGCGCATAACCGCGCCATCCCACCAACGGCCAAACCATGCAGCAGTCAGTCCCAGAACTGTGCCGGCAAGCGTTGCAATAGCAACAGCGGCAAAGCCCACCATAAAGGATTGCGTGATACCCGTCATCAAACGGCTCATCACATCACGACCGAAAAGATCAGTGCCCATCCAATACGTGCTGTTTGGTGCCTGCAAACGGTCGATACGATATTGCATCAGCGGATCATGCGGGGTCAGCCCCACATAGCCCATAACGGCCACGATCAGATAAACAACAATGATAACACCACCGATGCGACCGCTCGGATGGGAGAAAATCGAACGAAGAAGTTGCATCAGCGTTCCTCCATCCGGATACGCGGATCGAGCGCCACATAGGCAAGATCAACAAGCAAATTAACAATCATGAAATTGAAAGCGATAAACAAAACTGCACCTTGCACCATCGCATAATCGCGCTGCAAAATAGCTTCAAGAACCATACGGCCAAGACCCGGAAGCGCATAAATCTGCTCAACCAAAACCGCGCCGCCCAACAAATAGCCAAATTCCACACCGCACAATGTCACCACCGGTATCAGTGCATTTGGCAGCGCATGACGCCAAATAACCTTGCGTGCCGGCACACCTTTACTGCGCGCTGTGCGCACATAATCATCGCCCAGCACATCAAGCATTGCCGAGCGGGAAATACGGGTAACGGAAGCTGCAAAAGCAAAGCCGAGCGTCAGCGACGGGAAAATCAACTGACCAAGATTAGCCAGCGGATCAACCCAGATCGGTACATATTCGCCCATGGTGGGCAAAATGCCAAAACCAGCCGAAAGGACATAAATAATCAATAGACCAAGTACAAAACTTGGTGTCGACTGACCGATCATCGCAAAAATACGCACGATCAGATCAGATGGACGCTCATTGCGGGTTGCCGCATAAACACCCGCAGGCAAGCCCACAGCCAGCGCCACCACCATCGACATCAGAGCCAGTTGCAGTGTCAGCGGGAAGCGCTCAAGAATAACATCAAGAACCGGCTTACCATAAGTAACCGACAAGCCCATATCGCCTTGCAACATACCGGTCAGCCAGTGCCAATATTGTGCCAGCCAACTGCGATCAAGGCCAAAATATTCTGCCAGCGCCTGACGTTGCTGTGGTGTCAGAAGTCCTGCTTCTGTCCCAAGCATAGCCGTAATGGAATCCCCCGGCACCAAACGGATGGAGACGAAAACAAAAATCGATACTCCGACCATGACCAATGGAAATGTCACTAGCCGCCGTGTCAGGTAACTCATTGTGGCAGACCTTATCAGTGGATAAATCAACCCGTCCGCCAGCGTTTGAACGCGTGCGGACGGGCTTTTAAAGGGTTTAGTTAGCCAGCTTGATCTTGGTCACACCAAAAATGGAGTTGGTGCGGCGTGGTTCAAAACCGGTTACATTCTTCTGGAATGCAGCATAGTTGTATGACGTATAGAGCCAGACCCATGGGGACATTTCAGCAATATGCTTCTCGAATTCCGAGAAAATTGCCTTACGCTTTTCATGGTCAGGTTCAGCACGGCCTTCCTGCAACAGGCTGTCCAGCTTATCATCCGAGAACTGTGCAACTTTTTGTAGGTTGCCGTTCTTGGTCCAATAGCGGTTATACATGGTGTAAGGATCAGCGCTACCGGCATTCAGTGCAACAGCCATGTCAAAATCACCCTTCAGCCAGGTGTCAACATAGACGTTGAGTTCCATCATGCGGATGTCGAGCTTGATGCCGATTTCAGCAAGCTGAGACTGGATAACCTGTGCTTCTGATGCAGCGGTCGGCGGCTCACCGGTTGCAGCAATCACAGTTGCCGAAAAGCCATCTTTAAAGCCTGCATCAGCCATCAGTTGCTTGGCTTTATCCAGATCTTTTTCATAGCAGAACAAGGTTGACGGATCATTCGCAAAAGCTGGCGAGGTCAACGGGCCGGTTACAGCACCTTCACCAAGAGATGCGGTTTCCAGCACATCTTTACGGTCAATCGCGCAAGAAATTGCCTGACGTACGGCCAGTTCTTTCATCGCAGAACGCGACGGGTTCATCTGCAAAACATGGTAAGCAAGACCAGGTGTGCGGTCGAGTGTTACATTCTGCTCGCGTGCAACCATGGTTGCAACCATCGGGTCATTGAGCACAGCAAAGTCAATTTGCTTGGCGCGCAATGCCGCCAGAATTGCTGTTTCATCCGGCAGAACACTGATGTCGATGCCGTCGATTTCAACTTTACCGCCTGCCCAGTCAGGATTGGTTTTCAAAACTTCCTTGGAATTCGGGTTCCAGCTTTCAAGAATGAAAGGGCCCGAGCCAAGTGCCTTGGTGCCAACATTGCCCGCAGCAATTTCACTGGCAGGAACAACAGCAGCATTCACCGAAGCCATTGCGGTGAGCAATGGTGTGTCAGCTTGCTTCAGCTTGAAAATAACAGTTGCATCATCCGGTGTTTCGATTGCTTCAATCGACTGGAAGTTTGCACGTGCAACAGCACCGGTTGCTTCATCCAAAATGCGCTCGAAAGAAGCCTTAACGTCAGCCGCAGTCACAGGAGCACCATTCTGGAACTTGGAAGCTTTATTCAGCTTGAAAGTCAGAACCTTGCCTTCATCTGAGAATTCCCAGCTTTCAGCAATAGCAGGCGCGATCACCAGATCGGCATCAACACGAACCAGTGGCTCATAAACCAGCTCAAGCAAACGCTGCGATGAGAAAGCCGGCTGCTTATGCGGATCAAGGCCGGTTGCATCCTGCGACCAAGCCATGCGCAATGTCTGCGCCATTGCATCACCGGCCATTACCGGCGAATACATTGCCAAAGCTGCAACGCAGCCCAGCAGTTTCATTTTAAATGATGTTTTCATTCGTGCTCCCCTTAGCGATCCCTATATCCATCGCGGAACTATGCCTGATCTCAAACTGATTTTACATGTATTGCCGGTCTTAAAAAGCCGTTCGCTTCATGCAGTGCGCGGCGAGCTTCTTCAACCCCTGTTTCATTCATTACAACAAGAATCGCAAGCTTGACATCATTGTTTGTCAGACGAAGCGCTTCCTCGGCTGTGCGCTCGTCACATTCGCTTGCCTGCATCACAATACGAACCGCGCGGGCAACCAGTTTTTCATTGGTCGCAGACACATCAACCATCAGATTTTGATAGCTTTTTCCGATACGGATCATGCTTGCGGTTGTCAGCATGTTAAGCACCAGCTTCTGCGCAGTACCGGATTTCAAACGCGTTGAACCGGTTAAAACTTCCGGCCCCACAACCGGAGAGATCGCAATGTCAGCAAGCGCTGCAATTGTGGATTGCGGATTGCACGAAAGAGCAACCGTCACCGCACCCAATGATTTGGCATAATTTAACGCACCAATCACATAAGGCGTGCGACCACTCACCGCGATGCCGACAACCACGTCATCAGCGCTCAATTGAATATTGCGCAAATCCGCTTCACCTTGCGAAGCATCATCTTCCGCACCTTCAATCGCGCGCAACAGCGCCTCATCTCCACCGGCAATCAGGCCAACAACCATAGTTTCCGGCACCCCGAATGTGGGAGGACATTCGGAGGCATCCAAAACACCTAAACGGCCGCTCGTACCGGCACCAATGTAAATGAGACGGGCATTTTTATGAAAAGCAGCAACGATGGCATCAACAGCCCGAGCTACTTCCGGCAGCACTTTTTCAACTGCCAGCGGCACAATCTTGTCATCATCGTTGATTTTACGAACAACAGCGAGACTGTCGAGCAGATCAATATCCATTGTCCGCGGGTTACGTCCCTCGGATACCAATCCGTCCAGCTCTGACAATAATTCTCGCTTCAACATGCGGATCGCCTTAAAAATCGCATCTGGAATTCATTCGTCCGGCAGAGCTTTGAAAGGAGAGCGCAAATGCAACACAGCCCTCTTCCAATGCCTGCCTTACAGACAAAATCTAAGTTTAAATATTCCAGATGTCAATAAATTATTGGAATTTATTATTCCAATTCACAGCATGTCAGGAATTACTGATTTTTAGTCTCACTTCCGCGTCTGGCCAAAATAATTGCACCCGACACCGCATCACCATCCGCAGGCTTCAAACGACGGCGCACATCAGGCGCAAGCCATGCCAAAAGCGGCGTCGCCAGCCCGCCAAGCAACGAGACACGCGGCGCACCACGCTCAAACAAAGCGCGCACCAGTGTATCCACATGTCCGGCAGCCCCTTGCACGATACGGCGTGCCGCCCCGTCACCCTGATCAGCATGGCGCATAACCATCGGCGCAAGGGTCGCATATTCGGTGGCCGCAGCCTGATCCATCCACGCGACCACTTCCATCGGATCATTGCCAAAGCGCTGCATTACTTCAGATAAAAGAGCCGTTTTTTCCAAGCGGCCATCATGCGCCCGCAGTGCATGTTGAATGGCCTTCAGCCCCAGATAAGCGCCACTCCCCTCATCTGAAACAGGAAAACCATAGCCGCCAACACGCAAATCTTCACCATCAGCAAAGCCAAGCCCAACCGAGCCTGTACCGGCAATCACAATTGCACCGTCACGGCCGGAATGCGCACCAAGACAAGCCCCCTTGCCATCATTGACAAAAGCAATTGATGCAAACTGATGCGGAATGGCCTGCAAGGCTTGCAATGCGCCCTTGCGACCAAGACCGGCAAGCGCAATACCGACATTGACCTGACCATATTGAGTGTCACGCAAACCGGCTTCCTCAATCGCTGCCTCACTGGCGCGCATCACCGAGTTCCACGCCGCTTCAATACCAAGGCGTGTTGTCGCCGGCCCCGAAACACCTTGCCCTAAAACATGACCTTCCGCGTCTTCAATACGCGCGCGGCAACCGGTTCCACCACCATCAACACCAAGAAAATAGGCTGAAATTTGTGACATGATGGCACTTACCCTTTCAGCCGTTCAATATCGGCGCCGCATTGGCGAAGCTTGCGGTCAAGCTGCTCATAGCCTCGATCAAGATGATAAACGCGATTAACAATCGTTTCGCCCTCAGCCACCAGAGCCGCCAAAATCAACGAAACAGATGCGCGCAAATCGGTTGCCATCACCTCTGTGCCATATAGTTTTCCACCACCGCGCACCAAGGCCGAGGTGCCTTTCAGCGTAATATCCGCACCCAATCGGCAAAGTTCCGGCACATGCATGAAGCGACTTTCAAACACCGCCTCACGTATAAGCGAGGCTCCATTAGCACAAGTTGCCAGCGCCATAATCTGCGCCTGCAAATCGGTTGGAAAGCCCGGATAAGGCTCTGTTGTCAGATCAACCGGCCGTAATGCACCATCGCGTGAGATGACAATGCCCCGATCACTTGGCCAGACATTCACGCCCATCATTTCTAAAATTTGCACCGCAGATGCCAGATGCTCAAGCCGGGCATTGGTCAATTCCAGCTGCCCGCCGGTAATCGCGGCAGCCACCGCATAAGTCCCCGCTTCAATGCGATCAGGAATACTGTGATGGCTGGCTGCACGCCATGATGTTTCGCCATTAATCAAAATGCGATGTGTGCCGGCCCCTTCAATTTCGGCGCCCATTGCCGTCAAACATGCTGCAAGATCAGCCAGCTCCGGCTCACGCGCTGCATTGAGAATTTCCGTTTCGCCCTTGGCATATGTGGCAGCCATCAGCGCCGTAGCGGTTGCTCCCACAGATGGCGCACCTAAAACAATGCGGGCACCACGAAGGCCGCTCTTCAACGATGCCGCAATAACACCACGGTCAATTTCCACATGCGCACCCAATGCCTGCAACGCTTTGACATGCAAGTCCACCGGTCTGGCGCCAATAGCACAGCCACCTGGCATCGAAACCCGCGCCTGTCCGTTTCGCGCCAAAAGAGGCGCTAATACAAGCACGGTCGCACGCATCTTGCGCACGGTTTCATATGTTGTATCAACGGTAAGCAGCGCACGCGCTTCAATGGTCGTGCCTTGCGCCGAGCGGCTCACCACCGCACCTTGCGCTCCTACTACATTCAACATGGCTTGCACGTCAGTCACAACCGGCAGATTGGTCAGCTCCAGCGGAAACGGGCTCAGCAACGAGGCAGCAATTTGCGGCAGCGCCGAGTTTTTCGCACCGGCAATACTAACCGCACCCTGAAGGCGCTTTCCGCCAACTATTCGTAATTTATCCATGGAACAAACTGCCTTGTTACTATAATGGGCTGCTATGATGGACTTGCATCGGATATTAATTCAGCAGTACCATGTGTCAATTGATTTGGAATAATATATTCCTCATCTCATCCTATTGTGAACACGAATTAAAAAAACATAGGATAGTGAAAATATCTGCTTTATGCTTGGGAGGTCACCAGTGTCGGTATTACAGATGATCAGTGTCAGGTTAACAGACATGGCGCCTGCCGACCAGCAGATCGGTGAGTTTATTCTGGAACGCCCCGAGCAAGTCGCCAAACTTTCATCAGCGGCACTGGCGCAGGAAACCGGACGCAGCCAGTCCAGCGTTGTAAAATTCAGCCAGAAGCTCGGCTTTGCCGGATATCAAGAGTTAAAACGGGCGGTTATTGAGGCAAAAGCGCAAGAATGGCGCGTGCCTGCCGGTGTTATTCACGGTTCCATTGAAAAAGATGATGGCTATCTGACCATTTTGCAAAAACTGATTGGCAGTAAGCTGCAATCCATGCAGCAGACGGTCGCGGTCAATAATGAAGACGATATCGGCAAAGCATTATCTGCCCTTGATGCAGCGCGGCGCATTCATCTGGCAGGTGTCGGTGCATCATCGCTTGTCGCGCGTGATTTTTCTTACAAGATGATGAAGCTCGGCCGCAATGTACTGCATAATGACGACAGCCATATTCAGATGGCCAATGCTTCAACATTGAGCAGCGAGGATGTGCTTGTCGCTTTTTCACAGTCTGGCGCCAGTATTGAAACTTTGCGGATTGCAGAGGCTGCAAAAGAGCGCGGCGCACTGGTTATTTCGGTCACCGGTTTGAAAGAAAACAAACTGGCATCCAATGCCGATATTAATCTTTATACGGTCGCGGATGAAGAAAAAGTACGTTCATCGTCGATCACATCGCGCGATGCGCAGCTTATTTTGACCGATCTGCTTTTCATCCTGCTGATCCAAAAGCAGAGTGACGCTTATGACTATATCCGCAACAGTGAACATGCCGTCACGACACTTAAAAACGGTTAATTACGTTTGAGCGTGATCAGATAAGCGACCGCCTCACCTGAAATTGCAACACTGCCTTTTTGCGCAGCGCTAAAACTCGCGCAATCTTTTGCCAACAAGATCTCTTCACCTTCAAGGTGTTGAATTTTTATAGTGCCACTCACAACAAACAAAAAGCTTTGCTCTTCAAAATTTAAATGCGCTGTTTGATTATCCAGCACAATCCGCTTGACTTCATGCGTATAGGCACCACGCCGCGTCATAATATTAAGGTCAGTGATTGTACCGTCAATCAGGTGTGCACTTGTTTGTGCGTCAGCGGCAAAACTATATGGCTCGCTCACTTGCGTGAGTGTCGTCTCAACACCATCAACCGATAAAATAATACCGTTTCCCTCTAGTACAGCCAGTGTGCGTTCGATGTCAGGAAAAACCGAGAAAGCACCATCTTGCGCGACTGTTGCGGTGGAAATGCGCCAGTCAAAATTATCAACTGTTGCATCCGCCGGATGAATGGCGATTTCAATTGTCACACCACCACCGTTTTTCCACGGCATTTGCTTTTGGCCACTGGCACGCAAAATTTTCATCGGTTTTATCTCACAAAAAATCTCCCGCAAGTGCGGCACTTGCGGGAGAAGAATATATTAATTGCCGAGAATAGCAGGCAGACGAAGCCCCTGCTGTTTTGCCCAATCAAGCGCAATATCATAGCCTGCATCAGCATGGCGCATCACACCGGTTGCCGGATCGTTCCAAAGCACACGGCCAATACGTTCATCCGCATCGGCGGAACCGTCACAGCAAATCACCATGCCGGAATGCTGGCTGAAGCCCATGCCGACACCACCACCATGATGGAGCGAAACCCATGTTGCACCCGATGCTGTATTGAGCAGCGCGTTGAGCAGCGGCCAGTCGGATACAGCATCCGAACCATCCTGCATCGCTTCTGTTTCACGGTTAGGTGACGCCACCGAACCACTATCCAGATGATCGCGACCGATCACAATTGGCGCTTTCAATTCGCCGTTGCGCACCATTTCGTTGAATGCAAGCCCAAGGCGATGACGATCACCCAAACCTACCCAGCAGATACGTGCTGGCAAGCCCTGAAACTCAATGCGTTCCTTCGCCATATCGAGCCAGTTATGCAGATGCTTATTATCCGGCAACAGCTCTTTAACTTTAGCATCGGTCTTGGCAATATCTTCCGGATCACCCGAAAGAGCAGCCCAACGGAAAGGCCCGACACCACGGCAGAACAGCGGGCGGATATAGGCCGGCACAAAGCCCGGGAATGCAAATGCATCTTCCAAGCCCTCTTCCAGCGCCATCTGACGGATATTATTGCCATAATCAACGGTCGGAATACCGGCATTCCAGAAATCGAGCATGGCCTGAACCTGCACCTTCATGGAAGCACGGGCAGCTTTTGCAACGCCTTTCGGGTCGCTTTCCTGTTTGGCGCGCCATTCCGCAACGCTCCAGCCAATCGGCAAATAGCCGTGTACCGGATCATGCGCCGAGGTCTGATCGGTAACGATATCAGGGCGCACACCGCGCTTGACGAGTTCAGGGTAAATTTCCGCCGCATTGCCAATCAACGCAATGGATTTAGCTTCGCCCGCCTTCGTCCATTCGTCAATTTTCATTAATGCTTCATCAAGGCTATGGGTCTTTTCATCGACATAACGGGTACGCAAACGGAAGTCGGCGCGGGTTTCATCGCATTCAACCGCCAAGCAGCAAGCACCTGCCATCACGGCAGCAAGCGGCTGCGCGCCACCCATACCGCCAAGACCGCCGGTCAAAATCCATTTACCCTTCAGATTACCGTTATAATGCTGGCGACCAGCTTCCACAAAGGTTTCATAAGTGCCCTGCACAATCCCTTGCGCGCCGATATAAATCCACGAACCGGCTGTCATCTGGCCATACATGGCCAAGCCTTTTTTATCCAATTCGTTGAAATGATCCCATGTCGCCCAATGCGGCACCAGATTGGAGTTCGCAATCAATACGCGCGGCGCATCTTTATGGGTGCGGAACACACCAACAGGCTTGCCGGATTGTACCAGCAAGGTTTCATTGTCTTCCAAGGTTTTCAGCGTGGCGACAATCTTGTCAAAATCATCCCATGTGCGGGCGGCGCGGCCAATGCCGCCATAAACCACCAGCTCATGCGGGCGCTCGGCAACATCAGGATCAAGATTGTTCATCAGCATACGCAGCGGCGCTTCGGTGAGCCAGCTTTTTGCGTTCAATTCTGTGCCGCGCGGTGCGCGTACATCGCGCTCATTGTGACGTGGATTGGACATGATTTCCCCTTGTTTAAATTTTAAAGCTTGGCCGCAACGTCTTCAATGCGTTGCAGCAATGTTTTGAGATGGATGCGCAAACGCTCTGCCTTGGCTTCGTCATAGGCAAAAGGCAGGCTTTCCGAGGCTAAATGGGTCTTTTGCGCAAGCTCCATCTGAATAGCGTGCACGCGATTTTCCGGTTGGCCATAATAACGGGTTGTCCAGCCACCTTTAAAGCGACCGTTCAAAATCGAGCTATAGCCGCTGGCTTTACTGGTCACATCGACGGCAATAGCTTCAATTTCCGCAGCGCAGGTTTTGCCCATATCAGTGCCGATATTGAAATCCGGCAGCGTGCCTTCAAACAAAAACGGAATATGGGAGCGGATGGAATGGCAATCATAGACAACTGCAATGCCGTGAATGTTTTTAACCCGCTCAATTTCAGCCGCAAAAGCATCGTGATAAGGCTTATGAAACCGGCTCAAACGATCCTGAATATCATCTGATTTCGGCTCCTCGCCTTCTTTCCAGATAGCAAGACCATCAAAATCCGTGATCGGGATCAAGCTGGTTGTATTCTGTCCCGGATAAAGGCTCACACCTTCAGGATCACGATTGGCATCAATGCAATAGCGATGGAAAGTTGCTCGCACTGTCGTGGCATTTTCCAACAAGCCGTCATAGAGCTTGTGAATATGCCAATCCGTATCGGCAAGAATACGGCCATTATCATTAAGTCTTGCCCATATATCATCCGGCACATTTGTGCCGGTATGAGGCAAACCGATTATGACCGGCGATGAGCCTTGTTTAACCTCAAAGGCTTGCATGTTTAAGCCTCCAAGGATGGCAGAATGCCATTGCTGATGCTCGCGTTCAGTGAACCATCAGCAACAACAGCTGTTGCAGCTTCAAGGTCATTTGCCATGTAGCGATCAATATCGAGTGTCGGCACTTTAGCGCGTAAAGCAGCCATCGCGTTTTTCAGTTCAGGGCTGGTTTCCAATGGTCCGCGCAGCTCTACACCAAGAGCACCGCTCAAAGCTTCAATGCCGATAATGGCATTGAGATTGTCGGTCATTTGCAGCAAGCGACGCGCACCATGACAAGCCATCGAAACATGATCTTCCTGATTGGCAGAGGTCGGGGTAGAATCCACCGATGCCGGATGTGCCATCTGCTTATTTTCGCTCATCAAGGCGGCTGAAGTCACTTCGGCAATCATCAGGCCGGAATTAAGACCCGGCTTTTTAGCCAAGAAAGCTGGCAGACCAAAAGACAGCGCCGGATCAACCAAAAGCGCGATACGGCGCTGCGCAATCGCACCAATTTCGCAAATCGCCAAAGCGATCTGATCCGCAGCAAAGGCCACCGGTTCAGCATGGAAATTACCGCCGGAAATCACACTGTCATCGGAAAGCACCAGCGGATTATCGGTAACCGCATTTGCTTCAATTTCAAGGCTGCGGGCAGCCTGACGCAAGATATCAAGACATGCGCCATCCACCTGCGGCTGGCAACGAATGCAATAAGGATCCTGCACGCGCTGATCGCCTTCCAGATGGCTGTCTCGAATAACCGAACCGGCGAGCAAACTGCGCAGAGCTGATGCGGTATCAATCTGCCCTTGATGGCCACGCAATGTATGAATATCCGGATGGAATGGCGCGGTGGAACCCATCGCGGCATCGGTGGAAAGTGCGCCGGTAATCAATGCTGATTGCAACGCCCGATGCGCACGGAAAAGCCCTGCAAGCGCTAAAGCGGTTGAGGTCTGGGTGCCGTTAATAAGTGCCAGACCTTCTTTGGCAGCCAGCACAACAGGCGTAAGCCCTGCTTTTTTCAAAGCATCTGCACCGGAAAGGCGGGCGCCTTGATAAAAAGCTTCACCTTCGCCGATCATCACCGCAGCCATATGAGCAAGCGGTGCCAGATCACCGGAAGCACCCACTGAGCCCTTGGCAGGGATCATCGGATGCACGCCTTTTTCCAGCATGCCTTCAATCAAGGTGATGAGTTGAAGACGTACACCGGATGCACCGCGACCAAGCGAGATAAGCTTCAGCGCCATAATCAAGCGCACAATGTCTTGGCTTAATGGTTCACCCACGCCGCAGCAATGTGACAAGATCAGGTTGCGTTGCAGCGTTGCTACATCTTCCGGCGCAATGCGGATGGAAGCCAGCTTACCAAAGCCGGTATTAATGCCATAAACCGGTGCATCACCAGCCGCGATTTCGGCAATACGATTGGCAGCTTTTTCGATAGCGCCATGAAAAGACGTATCAATACGTACGCTTAAATTTTCACGATAGATTTTCTCAAGAGTTCCAAGAGAAACACTGCCGGGTTTGAGAACGAGAGTCATCTGTTGCTCCATCGGGGACAATGCCCACGGGTTATGAAAATTAAATCTGACCTTTGAAAATCCGCTTCCAAAGCGGATTGAAACCGATCCGGTAAACAAGTTCTGCCGGACGCTCGACGTCCCAAATGGCAATGTCGGCATCTTTGCCGGTCTCAAGCGTGCCGGTTTGCGCTAACACACCAAGCGCTCGCGCTGCTTCACGCGTCACACCGGCAATGCACTCATCCACGGTCATGCGGAAAAGTGTAGCGCCCATATTCATGGTTAAAAGCAGCGATGTCAGCGGCGATGTGCCCGGATTATTATCGGTTGCCAGCGCCATTTTTGTGCCAGCCGCACGGAAAAGATCAACCGGCGGCTTTTGCGTTTCGCGGATGAAATAATATGCCCCCGGCAACAAGACGGCGACAGTTCCGGCCTGTGCCATCGCCTGCGCACCAGCTTCATCAGTATATTCCAGATGATCAGCAGAAAGCGCCTGATATGAAGCGGCTAATGCTGCTCCATGCAAATTCGACAACTGATCAGCATGGAGCTTCACCGGCAGATGATGGGTTTTTGCGGCATCAAAAACACGCGCCATTTCATCTGGCAAAAAGGCAATGCCTTCACAAAAGCCGTCAACCGCATCTGCCAGTTTTTCGACGGCAATACGCGGCAACATATCATGGATGATTTTATCAATATAGGCCTGCTTATCGCCGTTCATTTCCGGCGGCAAAGCATGTGCGCCCAAGAAGGTCGTGCGCACAGCAACATCACGCTTTTCACCAAGTTTACGTGCCGCACGCAATGCTTTCATTTCGTTTTCAGCGTCCAGCCCATAACCGGATTTGATCTCGATCGTTGTCACACCTTCAGCAATCAATGCATCCAGACGCGGCAGGCTCTCTTGCACCAGATCATCTTCACTTGCTGCACGTAAGTTTTTAACCGATGAAACAATGCCCCCGCCAGCGCGCGCAACTTCTTCATAAGTTGCACCATTAAGGCGCAGTTCAAACTCGTGCGCGCGATTACCCGCATGCACAAGATGCGTATGACAATCAATCAGACCGGGCGTAATCAGACGCCCCTGACAATCGATTGTTTTAAAATCAGTAAATTCAGGCGGCAATTCGCCCAATCCACCCGCATAGGCGATTTTGCCATCGCGCACAGCAAGTGCTGCATCTTCAATTAAGCCCAGACCACTTAGTTTTTCTGCAAGCGTAATCATGCGCGCATTGATTAAAACGAAGTCGGATTTCTTTGCCATCAGCATTTTTCTCTCTTCCCCTGATTGCACATAATGTATATACATAATAATCAAGCCGCCAAGAGGAAAAATGTACAAAATTACATTTTGTTGAAAAACAAACGGGAAAACCAAGCGGCAAGAGGAGTTTTGATCTATGTCGGCAAGCGCCACTCATGCGAGCACTATCCATGCAAGCCAAGCTCTGTTGCCAAACGGCTGGGCGCAAAATGTGCGCCTCACCATTGCCGGCGGCAAGATAAGCAGCATCGAAACTGATGTAGAAGCTCAGGCTCATGACGAGCGCCATCATGTCATTCTCAGCGGCATGCCGAATATTCACAGCCACGCATTTCAATATGGCATGGCAGGCCTTGCCGAAAAGCGCGGCAGCTCTGCCGACAGCTTCTGGAGCTGGCGCGAAATTATGTATAAATTTGCGCTGACCATGTCGCCCGATCAAACGCGCACAGTCGCGCTGCGCCTTTATATCGATATGCTGGAGGCAGGCTTTACCCGCGTTGGCGAGTTTCACTATCTCCATCACGACCGCGACGGCAGGCCTTATGCCAATATTTCCGAGATGGCCGATCAGATTGTTTCCGCTGCGCAAACAGCCGGTATAGGCCTCACACTGCTGCCGGTATTCTATGCCCATTCCGGTTTTGGCGGCAGCGCTCCCAATGAAGGCCAGCGCCGTTTCATCAATGATGAGACAAGTTTTGCGCGCCTCATTGAAGGTTGCCAAAAATCTTTATCCCTTATTGACGGTGCAGTTTTGGGCGTGGCGCCCCATAGTTTGCGCGCTGTAACGCCGGATGAATTGAACTTTGCGGCACAGATTTTGCCCGATGCGCCGGTGCATATTCACATTTCCGAGCAAGTGAAAGAAGTTGAAGATTGCCTCGCATGGTCAGGACAGCGTCCTGTCGAATGGCTGTTAAACTATCAAGATTTGTCATCCCGCTGGTGCCTTATTCATGCAACCCACATGAGCGACGCAGAAACAAAAGACGTTGCAAATGCAGGTGCAATTGCCGGTCTATGCCCTGTGACAGAAGCCAATTTGGGTGACGGCGCCTTCAACGCCCCGTGCTTTCATGAGCATGGCGGGCAGTTCGGTATTGGCTCCGATTCCAATGTGCTGATCGGCATTGGTGACGAATTACGCCAATATGAATATTCACAGCGCCTGCAGCATCGCGCCCGCAATGTACTGGCACAAAATGAACGCTCCACCGGACGCGCCGTGTTTGATGGTGCCGTTCAAGGCGGCAATATTTCCATGGGACGCGCTCAAGACGGCTTAAAAACCGGCGCATCTGCCGATTTTCTCTCGCTCGACATGCAGCGTTTGCCCGACACCAAAGGCGATACTATCCTTGACACCTGGATTTTCGCTGGTCGCGCAAGCGTTTCCGATGTCTGGGTACGCGGCAAAAAACAGGTGGAAAATGGCCGCCACGCCATGCGCGATGAGGCCGAGCGTGCATTCCAGCAAACAATAGGTGAGCTATTGAATTAAACAGGCTCACGCATTGACTTGCGGAAAAGACCCGAGATTAGAGGAGAAAACACCTGTAATCTCGTGTCCGAGACCCGGATAAATAATATCCACATCGGTGATCAGCTCCGCACGGTGCCATGTGCGCCGGTTAAGCTTCAAACACGCCGCATTGGTTTCAATGCCAAGTATGCCTGCTAATGTGGTATCGGCATTGATCGCACGAATAGTATGCTTAGCTTCATTCCACGGAATATGGCCAAGCAACCATGTGCCGGGCGGGGTTTCTTCAAATGTTTCCGCCGCCACTTCCGGCACTTTTGCCAAGGAAATGATGCGGTCTTCATAGGCTTCAGGCTTTTCATTGACGATATGCAGGCACAAAATGCGTAAAATCTTGTGATCAGTTGCAAGCTGCAATTCTTTTGCTTTTGCTGGTGCGATACGTTCTTCACGACGCAGCAAAATTTCATGGCGATATTGCTGGCCGGTTTCCTTTGCCTCTTTAGCAAAGTCACGGATCTGCATAAACATCACACTATCAGCCTGCGGCGCAGAGACGAATGAACCTGCTTTGCGGCGACGATTGATCAATCCACGTTCGGCAAGGCGCGATAAAACGCGATTAACGGTCATGCGGGAGCACTGATATTGCTCCATAAAATCGCTTTCGCTTGGAATTTTATCACCCGGCGCCCAATGACCATTAATGATATTTTCTTCAATATCTTTTTGAATTTGCTCTGAAAGACTGACTGGAGCATTATTTTCCTGATTCAAACTGCACCTTCGTCACTCTCAGCAAAGTGCTGATTTCAAACACAATAATAAAATCATCTTACTTTATATATTTCATGCAAAGATGACCAATGTCTTTTTGTATAGACTATTATTTCAGATGCAAGCAACAAACCACATATAAAAAAGCGGCCTCTAAAGGCCGCTTTTCTATTTTCAAACGACTATTTCGCGTCCAGACGATTATATTTTTTCATCACATCGACAAGACGATCATGCGGAATAGCGAAAGACACATTGTCATCGCGCCCCTTCATTGTTTCAGCCGCAATCATCGCGTTTACAATGGCTTCTTCAGTTGCCAGAGCTGCGGCCTGAATAAGCGGATCCATCTTGTTATTTGATACCATTTCAAGCTTGGTATTTTCTTCACGACTATAGGCTTCAGGGTTGCCGGTCGAGAAACTGATGAAAATATCACCGCTACCATTGCCGCCAAAACCACCAACACGGCCAATACCAATCGGTACACGGCGTGCCAAACGCTTCAGCTGTTGCGGCAACAATGGCGCATCCGTTGCAACCACCACGATGATGGAACCGGTTTCCTCACGTGTCCACGACGTGTCCGGCATCATGTCCGTGATTTCCTGCCCGACAGGCACACCGGCAATCAGTAAATCTTTGCGCGAGCCAAAATTGCCCTGCACCAGAACGCCAACCGTATAGCCACCTTGTTCATCACTGAGTTTACGTGATGATGTACCGGTGCCACCTTTAAAGTTGAAAAGGTTCATACCGGTGCCGCCGCCGACATTGCCTTCGGCAATCTGACCACTGGTCGCATTATCAAGGGCTGCATAAACATGCTCTTTTTTCACATGCATGCCGTTAATATCGTTAAGGATGCCGTCCCATGTTTCTGCAACAACCGGCAACAGCCAGTAGAGATCTCTGAAATGCGGCCCTGTCAGATCATTATCAGCAAGCCATGAGACAACTGAATCCCGCACAACCCCAACACTATGCGTATTGGTGATGGTAATCGGCCCTTCCAGAAAGCCGCTTTCCTCCACCCATGTCGTACCGGTCATTTCACCGTTACCATTTAAGGAATACCAGCCGGAAAAGACCGGATTGAAGGTTTTACCACGGGGCAAAATAGCCGTCACACCTGTACGGACAGGCCCTTTACCGACTTCGATTTTACCTTCGCCTTCGATGATGGTGGAATAACCAACTGTTACACCCTCAACGTCGGTAATTGCATTATTGGGACCTGTTTCACCTGTAAATGGTATGCCGAGGTCTCGTGCACGGGGTTTATCTTCTGCATGCGCTGTAGAAATAGTGCTCACCAATATAGCTCCATAGACCGCACTCAAGAGCGCAGACTTCATCTTGAACATGATAAAACCTCCCATTGAATGACTGCGATTTAAATTTAATATTATGATAAGCAGCCACCACTATTAAAACACTGCCCTTCCGTCAGTGCAATTATTTAAACATGCCAAAATCAAATATTTACTAGTTCAATTATAGTAAACACCATCACGATTGGGAACTTCACTGTATTGGTGAATATAATTTTAGAATTATTCCATTATATGTGCTGCACCTGAGATGCGAATTGAACTGCCTTTTTCAGGTGATATCTCAGCACGCAATCGGGAAAGCATCCCCATATCTTCCCCCTGAATAATTTCGATAACGCCGCCATGCGGCCAATTCAGATCACGCAAATAGCCAGCAAACGCTGCTGTAGCCGCACCTGTTGCTGCATCTTCATAAACACCACCCGCAGCAAACGGGTTGCGTGTATGGAAAAGCTGTTTCGTCTCGGCATAGTTGAGCAAAATAGTCACCCAGCCATGTTTGCGCATCAGTGCACGACCTTTTTCAAAATCATAATGCATAGTTTTCAAAGCGTCTCGCGATTGCAATGACAGGCAAAAATGATCGGCACCACCATGAATAAATGCAGGAGGAATATCAGGATTAAGATCGGCATAAGTCAAACCAAAAAGATTAAGAGCATCCTCAGTCATCTCTTTCGTTGCCGCTTTATGCCACGTTGGCGGCGACTGAAGTGCGGCGCTTATCTTTCCATTTTGATGGTGTCCTTCAACCGTGATCCGGCTTTGATTAAGGATCAATGGAAAAATGCCATCACCCTCCTGCAATGCCAAGGCAGCACCCAATGCAATGGTGGCATGACCGCAAAACGGCACTTCAAAACTTGGCGCAAAATATCGCGTGCGCCAGCCATCACCGGTTTTAGCTGTAAAGACTGTTTCTGAAAAACCTACTTCCGCAGCAGTTTTCTGCATAATCTGCTCACCCGGCAATGTATCAAGAATAACCACACCGGCAGGATTTCCGCCCTGATTACCTTCGGAAAAAGCAGCAATACGTAAAATATTCATTTTAGCCACGTTCCTTCAAACATATAAATTCTTTTACGACAATGACATGCTCAGAATGAGAGACAGACTAGTTTGCGTGAAGACAAAGCACACAATCCGAGTCCTTCCGAAATATTATGAATCTCACAAGATTGAGGCGGACAACTAGTCCATTAAGCACTATTGTCCGCTTATCAGTTAGGTGTCTTGTTCACTCTCCGGCAAAACAACATGCACGGCATCGTTTTTCTCGTTCTCAACGGCGCCCTGTATCAGCTCATCCGTTACGCGCAACTCGGCACCAATCGGTGAATAAGGCGTTGCCGGCGCAAAAGGTGCAGCCGGTGTCGATTCTGGGCGCGCACCACGACGCCACATGAAGAAAGCAATCATCAGCACATTGAGAAGGCCAAGCGACCAGAAAAGCCCTAATGGTCCCATCAATGCCATAACCGGCGAAATAATAAGCGGACTGATAGCACAGCCCACCGAATTAATCAGTAACAAACCCTGTATCATACGCACCAATGCGTCTGACGAGGTACTATCCGCCGCAAAACTGACAGCAACCGGATAAATCGCAAAAATAGCGCCGCCCAGCAAAAAGAATACCACAATCAGCAAAGGTGAATTTTGCGGCAAAGTGATCACCAATGCCGACAATAAAGCACAGGCAACACTCAGCGTAATCAGTACGATACGGCGATCGCGCCTGTCAGACCAGCGACCTACCGGATATTGCAGCACCATTGCACCGAAAATCACACTCGCCATCATTGTACCAATTTCACTGGTCTCAAGGCCTGCGCGCTGCAAATACAATGGAAACAAAGAATAAACGGCGGCAATTGCAATACCGGAGCCAAAGCAACCAATCACACCACTTGGTGTCATACGCAGCAAATCCAGCGGGTTAAGTGCTTCAACACGCTCAACAACCGGGGTTACGCGCGGCAAAATCACAATGGGCAGAACGGAAAGCGAAATGAGAATTGCCGCTGCCATGAATGGTATAACCGCGCCCATCGCATCAGCAGTACCAAGCGCTAGTTGGCCAAGCATACCGGATCCGTATAAAGCAATCATATAAAGTGCCAGAATACGGCCGCGCATTTTTTGGTCAGCTGCCAACAACAACCAGCTTTCAATAACCAGATAAATACCAATTGCCGCCCAACCATAAAGAAAGCGCAGGCTTAGCCAAAACCAGACATCAAAATACATGCCTTGCAGCAATACACTCACCGTAATGAGCGAAGCAAAGCTACTATAGGCACGGATATGTCCAATACGCGCAATCAGACGATCATGATAAATAGCACCAACCGTCAGGCCTATAAAATAAGAGGATGACACGATACCGATCATCGTCTCGGAGACACCCGCACTATCCAGACGCAAGGTTGTCAATGATGACAAGAAACCATTGCCGATACTGACAATAAACAACCCTAACAGCGGTGCGAGTATCATCGCAATCACTTGCGCAGACATTTAAACCTCTAACGGCACTAAGCTTCAAAAAAATTACGTAGCCATAATATCAAGGCAGTTCATATAATTTATATGATAAATCAAGCATAATTTTGTTGAATAGAAACAATGCTTTTTTTTGCCGCAAGACCAACCCTTGGGTCACAAAAATTCAGATAAAATCAGTAAATGAAATTGGTAATCCTAATTTGACAGAGAACCCCATCTAACGCAGGCTTTCACGCCGGTATTTTTGCAAAATACCGGCGAGAGAAATCAAGCAAAACTTGTATTAGACATTGCCACCAGCGGCCAGATAGCGCTCTGCCAAGCGAGCCCAAAGGGCTGCGCCCACCGTCAGATTTTCATCATTGAAATTATATTTCGGGTTATGCAAGACTGCAGAATCCAGACCATTGCCGAGTCGCAAAAAGCTGCCCGGTTTATGTTGCAGGAAGTAAGCAAAGTCTTCACTGCCCGGAATTAGCGGACAGGTCGAGACATTGCTGTCGCCTACCAGTTCACGCGCAACTTCTGTGGCAAAAACCGTTTCTTCATCGGAATTAACAACAACCGGATATCCGAGCTCATATTTGATTTCAGCTTTTGCGCCATAGGCTGCAACATGCTGCTCGGTCAGTTCACAAACGCGCTTGCGCAACAACTCACGCACCGCCGGTGAAAATGAACGGATACTGATAGCCAGATCGACATGTTCGGAAATAACGTTTGAGGCTTCACCGCCATGGATCGTGCCCACAGTGATCACAGCCGTTTCTGTCGGATCAATATTACGCGACACAACCGTTTGCAGTGCCATCACCAGACTGCAGGCAACCATAATCGGATCAACAGTCAAATGCGGGCGTGAAGCGTGGCCACCTTTACCAATAACACGGATTAAAGCAGTGTCTGACGCTGCCATCATTGGCCCTGAACGAGAAAGCACCGTACCTTCCGGCATGCCCGGATGATTATGCAGACCAAAAATCGCGTCCACAGGAAAACGTTCAAACAAGCCGTCAGCAATCATGGCTTGTGCGCCACTGCCCTCGCCTGCTTCTTCAGCCGGTTGGAAAACCAATGTAACGGTGCCATTAAAATTCTTGGTACGTGCCAAATATTCAGCCGCTCCAAGCAACATCGTGGTGTGACCATCGTGACCACAGGCATGCATTTTACCATCAATTTCACTGGCATAAGCAACGCCGGTTTTTTCCAGAATTGGCAAAGCATCCATATCAGCGCGGATCGCAATATTGCGACCGCCTGTACCAACCGTCAGACAACCAACAACACCGTGTCCACCGACATTACGCGTCACCTCATAGCCCCAGCCCTCAAGCTTATCCGCCACATAAGCAGCCGTTTTTTCTTCTTCAAAAGAAAGCTCCGGATGCGCATGCAAGTGATGGCGCATTTCTTCCAACGCTGGGCGGTTTGGTTCAAGATCAGCGATACGGGCAAATTTATCTGACTGGCTCATACTCTTCACCCCGTCAGTTTCTCGCGGGGGCTCCTGTCACGTGATGAATTGTTTAACCTCACAAGGACTACACAAATATGTCAGCTTTTCAATCTCATCCTTAAAGAATAAAGCCCAAAGCACTGCTCTTTAATCGGCGATCCCTCATACTGTCACTCATTTGTTGACGACCATGCTCTCTCACAGCTCAATGATGACAAAAACATTTGCATCGATTAGCAAGGGGCAAATCAATCGGATACTTTAGAACCTCAAAACGAGAAATTTTTCAGTGCCTTACAGCAGAGCAACCGCCATAGGCTTAACAGCCGTTTTTCTTTGGAGCACGATCGTCGGCCTTGTCCGATCTGTCACCGAAGCATTAGGCGCGGTCGGAGGCGCCGCAATGGTCTATACGCTCAGCTCTGTTATTCTGCTTATTGCAGTAGGTATTCCAAAACTATCCGCTTTCCCGCGCCGATATCTTATTTGGGGTGGACTCCTTTTCGCTGCTTATGAGATGTGTTTGTCACTCTCTATTGGTTTTGCGGATTCTGGCACCCAAGCCATCGAAGTCAGCATGGTCAATTATCTCTGGCCAAGCATGACGCTTTTACTCACCGTGATAACCAGCAAGCAAACGTTACGCCCGCTTATATTTGTGGGTATGACTGTCTGTCTGATAGGTGTCAGCAAGGTGCTGGGTGGTGAAAATGGTCTTTCATTGCATCATATGGCCGTTAATATTGGTTCCAATCCGCTCAGTTATGGGCTTGCTTTTGCTGGTGCGATTATATGGAGCATTTACTGCGTTCTAACCAAGAAAATTGCAAAAGGCTGTAACGGTATAACCCTGTTTTTCATCCTGACGGCAGCGGCCTTATGGCTTCAATTTGCCTTCACTGAAAATCAGGCTTTTAACTTCACGCCGCAGCTGCTGATAGAGCTGTCACTCGTCTCATGTGCTATGGGTTTAGGCTATGCCGCATGGAATACCGGCATTCTCTACGGCAATGTCACTGTGCTTGCCACGGCATCCTATTTCACACCCGTGCTTTCAGCATTTTTTGCTGCGCAGCTGCTGGGTGAAAATTTAGATATTTCCTTCTGGCTTGGCACATTACTGGTTAGTGCAGGCTCACTTATGTGCTGGTGGGCGACAAGGACGCATTAATATTTGTAGCGCTGACATGATCTGTTTTAGAGGGTGCAAAACCCGGCCAATAAAATCCGTCATCCGTCGGTCTTGCACCAAAGATCGCCTGTCCGACACGAACCACTGTTGCACCTTCTTCGATGGCTGTTTCAAAATCACCCGACATTCCCATCGAAAGCTGAGTAAGTCCCGAGTGAATTTTCACGGCCTTATCGCGCAGATCACGCAACAAACGAAAACAAGTGCGAACCCGCTCTTGGTCACTGCTGAAAATTGCCAATGTCATTAAACCACGCGGTTTCAGACGCGGATAATCCGATAGCCGCTCGACAAAGGGTAAAAGATCATCCGGATGCAAACCATATTTGCTTTCCTCGCCGGATGTATTGACCTGCACAAAAACATCCATGTCGCGATCCATATTATCCAAGCGGCGGTTGATTTCCTCAGCCAATCTAAAACTATCGAGCGCATGAAACTCAGACGAAAGGCGCACCAAATATTTCACTTTATTGGTCTGCAAATGACCAATAATGCTCCAATTAATCGGATATTCGCTTAAAATTGCCTGTTTATCGCGCGCTTCCTGCAATTTATTCTCGCTGAAATCAGAAATACCCGCCGCATAAGCAAGGCGTAAGACATTTGCCGGAACTGTTTTTGTAACCGGCAGCAGGCGCACATCATCAATATTACGTCCGGAACGCTGACAGGCGGCCTGAATACGCTCTTGTACTTTAACAAGATTAGCGGCAAAGGATGTTTTCGGGTCGTCACCAAAACGGGCGATTTCTGCTTCGGTCAGTTTTATCTCGCTCGGCATCACAAAGCACCCTTTTACGACAATCTCATTCCAGCGGGTTTGCCCTATGAAACATAAAGCATAACTCGCAATTACCATGAAACCGGTTGAGTTAAATCAGCCGCTTTAGATAAAACAGCCAGGCCGGATGCGTTGAAATTTAAATCGTTTTAAAAGTAAATGTGCAGACTTGTCAGATAAATATAAAAGATACGCAGATTTTAGTGATCTAAGCCTGGCTGACTGCTTGCAAAAACTGTTTGATGGCAATAATTCTGAAGCTAACGACGTCGCTCATCGATGCGGTCAACATGATAATGCACCTTGACGTGCCTTACATACAGAAAGAAGTTTGCAGTGAAAGTTCTCATTTGTCCTGATCGCGATGCAGCGATTGAGCGCGCCAAAGGCATCATCATCGATCACGTTAATGCCAAGCCTAAAGCCGTCCTCGGCCTTGCAACAGGCGGCACTATGGTGCCTTTATATGAGCGTCTCGTCAGTGCCTATCAGGCCGGTGCCGTCTCTTTTGCCGGTGTGACAACCTTCAATCTGGATGAATATATCGGCATTCCGCCGGAGCATCCTTGCTCATATCATACCTATATGCGTGATATTCTGTTCCAGCACATCGATATCGACCAATCCCGCACGCATCTGCCGCATGGCATGCCGGATGATGTGGATGCGGAAGGTGAACGCTATGAAGCAGAAATCACCGCAGCTGGCGGTATCTCATTGCAATTATTAGGCATTGGCAAAAACGGCCATATCGGTTTTAATGAACCTTCCTCATCGCTTGCATCACGCACCCGCGTAAAAACGCTGACCGAAACCACACGTAACGCAAACCGCCAATATTTTCCCGAAGGTGAAGAAACGCCGCGTTTTGCACTGACTATGGGTATCGGCACTATTTTGGATGCGCGTGAATGCCTGCTGATCGCAACAGGTGCCGATAAAGCACAAGCTGTTGCTGATATGATTGAGGGTGCTGTTTCAGCAGCTTGCCCTGCATCAGCATTACAGTTCCATCGTCATGCGACCATCATCACCGACCAGGAAGCTGCAAGCCAATTGCGCCTTACTGATTATTATCAGCATGTGCATCCGGACGGCATTTAATTAAACCGTATAGACACATTTCATGCGCTGTAAGAAATTGCAGCGCCTGAGTTTATTTAGCTAGCCGGTGCAAATTCCGCCGGAATATTTGTCATCGTATCACGAATAACAAGATGCGTTTCCAACGTGTGGCGCACATCGCGAATGGAACCGGCCTGCAATATTTCCATGAGCAGCGAGACCGCGACACGGCCTGCCTCACTTGATTGATTGGAAACCGATGTAAGGGCCGGATATGTCATCGCGCCCAGCACATCATCGCAACCGATCAGACTGAAATCTTTTGGCACGATCACATGCCGCTCGGCCATGCCGGCGAGCACCCCCTGCGCCGTTAAATCATCAAAGGCAATCGCCGCGCTGGCACCCGTTTTTAAAATCGCATCAACGGCATTTTTCCCCGCCTCAAAAGAGGGTACAATGGTTGCAACGGTCTGAGCAATTAGGTTGAATTTTTCTGACGCATCACGCACAGCGGCGCTGCGCTGCTGGTTCGACCATGATGTCGATGGCCCGCTGACATAAACAATCTTGCGATGCCCCAGCTTAGCTAAATGTTCCACCGCCTGCCAAACACCTGTGCCACTATCAATCAGCACGCGCGCAATTCCCTCAACGTCACGATTGATCAAAACGAGGGGATGCTGGCTGGCATGTTCGCGAATTTGCGCATCAGACAGACGCGATGACGCCAGCACAAAACCTTCCACCTGTCCGGCAAAACGCTTGAGCAATTTATCTTCCTGAACCGGATCTTCACTGCCGTTGCCTAAGAAAATGCAAAAATCCGAGCGATCAGCTTCCATTTGTGCCGCCTGAATCAGCGGCGGAAAAAACGGGTTAGCGATATCAGGAACTGTCAAAGCAATATTGCCATAACGGCCGGTACTTAAAGCGCGCGCAGTATGATTTGGCACATAACCAAGCGTTTTTGCCGCATCCAAAATACGGGTCACAGTTTCAGGGCTCAACATATCAGGGCGGGTAAAAGCACGGGAAACGCTGGAGCGTGCAACACCGGCTGCCTCTGCCACCTGACTAATTGTGACCCCCTTGATTTGTTTGATCATTGTTATTCGTGCCCGTTTTTCTTGCGTCGAAATGCTAAGTTTTCCAAGCTTTTACCGCTCTTTTTACCCACATTAAAAACTGTTTTCCATCTCTTTAAACGCCTATAGCATGCGTGATTATGCGCCAATGTGCAATTTATGTTATTGACATGCAACCGGTTGCATGGAATCTTCATGACAAATATAAAAATAAATAATCGTGCGTAATTTGCATCAAAAGCCAAAAAGACTGATCGCTGGCTCCTGATCGTGCCGCACCTAAAATGCTGGAGAGATTTTTGTCGGAAGCAATTATTGGTGAGAGCTTAGCTCTGCGCAACCGTCATTACGGTAGCTTAAAGGTTCGGTCGTTTGAAACCCGCGATTGCATGGGAGAGGCAGCGGCAAAAGATATTGCCGCGGCGCTGCGTGCGTGCCTTCAAACCAAAGATCAGGTTCGTATGATCTTTGCCGCCGCCCCAAGTCAGGCAGATATGCTCAAAATGCTTTGTGCTGCCCCTGATATTGACTGGAGCCGCGTTACAGCTTTCCATATGGATGAATATATCGGCTTGAGCCTAGATCATCCGGCACGTTTTGGCCTCTGGCTGAACCGCCATATTTTTGATCAGCTTCCCTTTGGGCAAGTGCATCGCATTATGCCGGGCAATGATGCGTCCGCAGCGGCAAAGCGTTATGCAGCATTGCTGGAAGAAGCGCCGATTGATTTTATCTGCCTTGGCATCGGTGTTAATGGCCATATCGCCTTTAATGATCCGCCGGTTGCGCTGTTTGATGATCCTGAAACGGTCAAAATTGTTGTGCTGGATGATGTCTGCCGTCAACAACAGGTTGATGATAAATGTTTTGCCACTTTCAATGATGTGCCGGAACAAGCCATTACACTCACCATTCCATGCCTGATGGGTGGCGAACAGTTATTTTGCGTCGTCCCTGGTGCATTTAAGCAAAATGCAGTGCGTGATACGCTTTATGGCGAAATCACCACAGCATGTCCGGCCAGTATTTTACGCAATCATCCGTCCTGCACATTGTATCTAGATAAGGATTCTGATCCGGATGCCTGAAACTCATTCCATCAATGCTGACCAGTTATGCGCTGATTATCTGGACAAAACCCATGCGCTTATGAAGCGCATTTTAAGCGAAGAAACATCTGCGCTGGATAAAGCCGCCGCCAAACTGGCAGAACAGATCAAGGCAGACCGGCTGATCCATATTTTTGGGCCCGGCGGCCATTCCAATCTTGCCGCGCAAGAGGTTTTCTTTCGCGCCGGTGGTCTGATGCATATCAGCGCCATTTTGGATGAAGGCACCTTATTGTCCAATGGCGCTCTGCGCTCCATGGCTATTGAACGTCTGCCCGGTTATGGCAAAATTGTTATTACCGATCAGAAGCTTGATAGCACAGACCTGCTTATTCTTGTTAATGCTTACGGCATTAATGCAGCTTTGATTGACGCAGCCCTTGAGGCCAAAAAACGTGGCGCATTTGTTATCGGCGTCAGCTCTCGCGAGCATGCTGAAAACACCAGCCCGGACCATCCGGCTCGCCATCCGACCAAGCATAATTTGCATGATCTCGTTGACATTGCCATTGATACGAAAGTGCCGATTGGCGATGCTGTTGTGACCATGCCAGGCATGAGCGAAAAGATCGCAGCTATTTCAACTTTTGCCAATGCTTTCACGCTTAACTGTCTGGTGATGCGCACTGTGGCAAAACTGGTTGAAGATAATGTCGAGCCGCCTGTCTGGCGTAGTGGCAATGCACCAGGTGGTGATGAAGCCAATGGTCGTTTTATTGCTAATTTCCAGCATCGAGTGAAAGCACTGTAATGACAGGCATCCTGTATGGCATTGATCCTGCCACCCAACACGGTCGCAAAATTTCCATACAGGATGGTCGCATTGTTTCGATCGAAAAAGATGATGCTGCCAAGCTTTCACTTTCAGGTGAGAAAACAACGCCCCTCCCCTATATTTCAGCAGGACTTATCGACCTGCAAATTAACGGTTATGCCGGCCTTGATCTGAATTCAGGCGAACTCACGCCTGAAACAGTCAGTGCTTTATGCCGCAAGCTATGTGAGCTGGGCGTCACCAGCTGGTTACCAACGCTCATCACCGCATCAAAAAGCTCGATCATTTCCGCGTTACAGTCCATTGCTGAAGCGCGCCGCACGGATTGGCTGGCGGAGCAAATGATTGCCGGTGTACATGTCGAAGGCCCATCGATTTCACCGCTTGAGGGCCCACGCGGTGCGCATCCGTTGCAACATGTCCGCGCCCCCTCATTAGACGAATTTGATGAGTGGCAGAAAGCCAGCGGCAATTTAGTGACTTTAGTAACAATCGCACCGGAGCAAACTGGCGCCATTGATTATATCCGCGCTTTAACTGTACAAAATATAACCGTTTCCATTGGTCATAGTGCCGCCTCGCCGGATGATATTCATCAAGCCGTTGAAGTTGGTGCGTCCATGTCCACTCACCTTGGCAATGGTGTTGCAGCAACTATGCCACGCCATCCCAATCTAATCTGGGCGCAACTTGCCAATGATAAGCTATCGGCAGGCTTCATCGCTGATGGCTGGCATTTATCACCGGATACATTTAAAGCCATGCTGCGTGCGCGCGGATTTGAGCGTTCTTTTCTGGTCTCAGACAGTGTGGCTCTGGCTGGTATGCCAGCCGGACGCTATGAACAGGCAATCGGCGGCACGGTTGAAGTTTCTGAAAACGGTCGCATCGGCGTTGCAGATACGCCTTATCTTGCAGGCGCTGGTCTGCCGCTCGCAGCCAATGTGCCAATTGCCATGCAAATGGCGAACTTGTCTTTGTCTGAAGCGCTGCAATTGGCGACCAGTAATCCGGGTCATTTCATCAATGGCCGCGGTAAATTGCAGATTGGCGAACGCGCTGACCTGATCAGCTTCATTTATGAGCCGCAGATGAAACAGCTTGATATTCAGGCCGTCTGGGTTGCCGGAAAGCGGGTTATATGATGAGCAGCAGCACCTCACCAGTAAATATATCTGCGGGCGTTGCTGTTATCGACATCACTCCGACATGTGGCGTTGCCATGTCCGGTTTTGCCGCTCGCACAAAACCGGCCGAAGGTGCGCATGACCGCCTCAGTGTGCGTGCTGTTGTGCTCAACGATACCGCTCTTGTCGTTGCCGACGTTATCGGCATCAGTGCAGATATGAGTGCTCGGATTCGTCAACGCTGCTGCTTAGCCGCAGATAATATTGTTATCAGCGCATTGCACAATCATGGCGGGCCAGTGTCTATGGCCGACCGTTTAAGTATTCAAGCCGATGCCGCATGGCTGGAACGGTTAGAAGATGCTTGTGTCACTGCGATCAATCAGGCAGCAAGCAATTTGCAACCCGTAACTATCACAGCAGCGCACGGCTCCGATCCTGATGTCGGGCGTAATCGCCGCCATAAAGACGGGCCGGTTGACACTGCCTTGCCACTTATCCGCATCCGCGATAGCTCTGGGAAAATGCTGGCGCTTATCATCAATTATGCCTGCCACCCAGTTGTTTTAGGTGCAGACAACCTTCTCTGGACAGCTGACTATCCTTTTTATGTGCGTGAAAAACTGGAAGAGCACTATCCGGATGCAGTCGCTTTATTTGTCACCGGTGCGATTGGTGATGTGAATACCGGCCATAACGCCCACGCTTCGGTAAGCCTAACAGCCACACCGGATCGCACTTATGAAAATGCCGAGCGCATCGGTCAAAAGATTGTCAATGCGGCCATGACGGCACCTGAACAACAGTTACACGGCGCGGTCAGCGCACAAAATATGACAATTGAACTAACCTTTGAACGGCGTGAAAAACAAACGCCACAAGAACTTTTCACGCTTTGGCAGAATGAGGCAAAAACTGCCGAACCGGCACGGCGTGCCCTACTTCACTATTGGTGTGATTGGGCAAAGTGCAAAACCCTTGAACCACTAAAGCCGCTTAATGCACGAATTAGCTTTTTGAACTGGGCTGGAATTGGCATTGCCGCTTTACCCGGTGAAATTTTTGCTCAGAGCGGCCTTAACATACGCCAAGCCTTGCAAACTTACGAATTTTTGCTGGTTGCCGGGTTTTCCGATGATAATCCGGGATATATTCCACCGGAGGATGAATACATCCATGGCGGTTACGAAGTAGATGAAGCCCATCGCTATTATGGACAAAGCGCAACTTTTGCCCCCGGATGTGCAGAATTGCTCACAAATAGCATCATCCTTCTCGCACAAAAAACAACGAAAGAATAACAAAATAAACAACCAAAATCGTGCAGATCTGCTTTGTTAACTTGACACGCAACCGGTTGCATGAGAAATTTTACATTAAAATGAGGGAGGAAGTAATGACAATAATTAATAAAATCTGGTCAAAACAATTTGTCACTCAGACAACAGCCAATAAAAAAACCATCTTTGGCGCTGTGCTCAGCGCAGGGCTTCTCGCTGGCCTTTCCGGCGTTTCTGCCGAAACACTGACTGTTTGGAGCGGCTATCCGGAAATGGCGCCTTTCTATCAGCATGTTGCTGAAGGCATGAAGGAAAAATTTCCTGATTTGCAGGTCAAAGTAGAAGCGATTGCATTGCGTGAGCATGAAAAACGCGTCGCTCTTGGTTTGTCATCGGGCACATCCGACACAACGGTTATTGAACTTTCCGGCTCCACCGCCAGCCGTTATATTGAAAATGAACTGCTGCCGGCAGCGCCCGATGAAGTTGCATCTTTTGTGAAAGATCCGGCTAACTTTGGCTCGTTCTTCAGCCAAACTGCCAGCATGGATGGCACCGTTTACGGCGTGCCATTGTTCCGTGGTCAGGGTTCACTTTTCTATAATACCGAAATGTTTGCAGCAGCCGGTCTTGATGGTGCGCCCAAAACCATGGAGGAATATTCCGAGTTCGCTGAAAAGCTCACCAAGCGTGATGCGTCCGGCAAACCAACCGTTTCCGGCTGGAGCCTGCGTCTCACCGGTGGCGGTCAGGGTATTGCAGAAAAATTCTGGATCAATCTGTTCCAGTTTGGCGGCAACATCGTCAAGCAAACCGATGACGGCAAATGGGTTACTGATTTTGCCAATGAAGCTGGCCGTAAGGCGCTCAAGCAATATCTGGAAAATGTTTACACGCTGAAAACAGTCACACCGGAAATGCCTGCTGATGCGGAAGCATTTGAGCGCGGTGAAACAGCCATGTTCATCCGTGAGTCATGGGTTATCAGTGATATTGCTTCCAAGGCACCTGATCTGAAATATGCCACTGCCCCGCTGCCGCGCGGTTCCATCGGCCTGCCAAACAATCTTTATGTTGCGGGTGAAGGTGACAAGGTCAATATTGGCTGGGAATTTGCCAAAGCTGCCAATACTCCCGAAAATCTTGTCTGGATGCTCAAAAATGTTGGCTGGCTGCCAAACCGTTCCGGCGTTGATTATTCATCGGTCACCAACAGCCAACCGGCTTTCGCAGCTTTTGTTGATTATCCTGAAGGCTATGAATTCTTCACTTTGCCATCCATTGGTCCGGTTGAAGAAATTCTCACCCGCTTTGCAGCACAGTTAACCAATGCTTTTGGCAATGCCAATCTGGTCAATGATGATGCAGCGATTGATGCTTTCTTGAAAACTGCCAGCGAAGAGGTTGAGAAAATTCTCGATCGTGAAGACCTGCTTGGCAAATAAGCATTTCAACATCAGTCTTTCTGGTCGGGCAGCATTGCCCGACCCGTTTTTCCAATGCCACTTTTCCAAGGTCTGTTTTCTAAGGCCCATTTTCTAAGGGAAGAGCCATGCTGACCCGTAAACGATGGATTTTTGCAATCCTGGCAATCCTCCCGACGCTTGCCATTTTCTCATGGATGCGGATTTATCCCATCGTCGACACATTGCGGCTCAGCCTGCATAAATGGGATCTTCTATCGAAGAAAAAACCCTTCATCGGCCTCGATAATTTTCGCGAATTAATGAGCGATCAGCTCTTTCTCGATGCACTGGTAAATACCAGTATCATCGCTTTCGGCGTGTTGATTATCACCATTCCAACCGCAATGATAATTGCCGGTTTGATCCATCATCGCAGCACATCGCGCTTTTCGGCCTTTTTTGAAACCGCGATTTTCATTCCCTATATCGTCTCGCTTGTTCCCGCAGCGATGGCATGGAAATGGATATTTGATGCGCGTCTTGGCCCTTTAAACGCCTTTTTGTCGATCTTCGGTATCAGCCCGCAACCATGGCTTTTTGATCCGGTTTTATCGGTTATTTGTATGATTGTTCTGTGCTCTTGGCAGGCACTTGGGTATGCGGTTTTAATCTATCTGGTCGGCTTTAAAAGCCTTCCCGTTTCGCTTTATGAAGCAGCCAAACTTGATGGCGCCACAGCGCGGCAATCTTTCTGGCATTTATCTGTGCCAATGCTCAAGCCGATTACCCTTTACGTGTCCGTTGTAACGCTTGTCTCCGGCTTTAACGTTTATGCGCAAGCCTTTGTGCTCGCCTCGGACTCTCAAGGCGCGCCCGGTCGACAGGTTCGCGTGCTGGTGCTTGACATGCTGGAAAACAGCTTCCGCAATTACCGTATCGGTTATGCTGCGTCTGAAGCTGTCGTACTGCTTGCCATTGTATTGGTGCTCACCCTGATCCAGTTTACTCTGTTACGTGAAAAGGGCCGATAATGACCCAAGTTCAAACCACACAAACAGCTGACCACCATCAATACGGGCACCGCTTGCGGCGCAAAAAGCGCAATATCAATTTATCCATTGATGTGCTGCTCTTTGTGATCTCCATCTCCATGCTATTGCCCCTGATGTTTCTGG
Source organism: Paenochrobactrum glaciei (assembly GCF_039522165.1). NCBI lineage: Bacteria > Pseudomonadati > Pseudomonadota > Alphaproteobacteria > Hyphomicrobiales > Brucellaceae > Paenochrobactrum > Paenochrobactrum glaciei. The sequence continues at coordinate 326,421 of NZ_BAAADE010000003.1, read as the reverse complement.
TAGCAAATGCATTCAAAACACCGCAAGAAATGCTAGCCTGGCCGCCAACCATTATTCCGGCGGATCCAACTCTTGAAAATTTCAAATCGGTTTTGAGCGACACACCGCTTTTGCGCTGGATCATGAACAGCATTCTGTTTGCATGTCTTTCCACCATCTGCATTGTCGCCACATCCGCGATTGCCGGTTATGTGCTCGGCAAATTCCGCTACCGCAGCATGAGCATCATCTTCGCGCTCTTCTTGGCAACGGCTGTTGTGCCTTTTGAAGTCTATATGATCCCGCTCTATTTTCAGGTCAAAAGCTTAGGCTTCTTGAACTCCGTCTGGGGATTATTATTCGGCTATATGGTCATGAGTTTTGGTATTTTTCTTATCCGTCAAAATGTCATTCACTCCATTCCGGATGAATTACTGGAAGCAGCACGCATTGATGGCGCCAGTGAGTTTTGGATTTTCCTGCGCATTGTTCTGCCGCTCTTACGCGGTGCATTGGCTGCGCTTGCAGTGCTGGCTTTTTTCCAGGCATGGACATCTTTCGCATGGCCGATGATTGTTGCAACAACGCGTGAGAGCTACACAATTGAAGTCGGGCTTGCGCTATTCCAAACCGGTTTCACCGTTGATTTGGGTCGCCTTAGTGCTGCTTCGGCCACCGTGCTTATTCCGTCTGTTCTTCTCTTTGTTCTGCTGCGCCGCAACTTTGTGCAAGGCATCGCCAGCACTGGCATGAAGGAGTAGGTGATGAATTTTCTCGATGCAGCCCGCAGCCAATATTTAGCTGTTAATAGCGGCACATTCTACTGGATGCTGTCGCGCGCGCAGTTACAAGGTGGATTTCTGAACACCAAGCATAACAGCCTTACCTTGCAAGATTATGGTAATGCTGACGGCATGCGCGGCCCCGATTATACCTATGGCTGGATACAAGGTCGCGGGCTGGAAGCACTCGCCACCCATGCCAATTTCTTTGATCTGGAATTACCGCCACTCGCTACAAAACTTGATACCGCTGGCAAGGCGCTTTCTCCGCTTTTGGAAAAGCTTATTGCCAAAGATGGCCATGCTTATTTTTGTTATGATCCAAACCATAATCCGGTTTATCCGGATCAAAACTACAAGCTTGCCCACCAAAATCCGGCCAACAACATCTACACCTATTCTGACTCCTTCGTGTCAAAAGGGTTGATGGTTGCAAGCAATCGTTATCACGGCACGCCTGATAAAAACCATGTCGCTTATCTGGAAAATGTCATTCAGGCGATTGAAGACGGACGTTTTCAAATCGACGAACGCCAACCCTTGTCAGAAGTGGCGATTGCAAAGCAACCGGATGATATCGGCCCCCGCATGATATTGCTTGGTGCAGCGGCCCTTTTCAATCGTGTTGGTCTGCATAATCACACAGCCTATGCCGAACGTTTTATCAGTCATATTATCGACCGGCATTTCGATGTAAAAACAGGTTTGCTTCGCAATGTACCTCAAGGTGATGAATGCAATGTCGGTCATGGCATCGAATTTGTTGGTTTCGCGCTTGATTATTTAGGCGAGGATGCAGACCCATCACTGATTAAAAACTTAGAAAAAATTCTGCTCGCTTCATTCAAAACAGGCTTTATCAATCCGGGTATTGCTTTGTCAGTTTCGGTTGCCACAACCCAAGCCACCAATAAAACCTGCCCGTGGTGGTCACTGCCAGAAACAATCCGCGCGGCAGCGCTGCTTTATGAACGCAACCGCAGCAATGAAGTTCTTGATGTCTGGAAAACGGCCGATCAAGCCTTCTTCAAAAATTACTGGCTCGGCACGCCGCCATTAGCCCGTCAAACCATGACGCAGGATGGCCAAATAGATTTTGTACCTGCCACACCGGATCTTGATCCGGGCTACCATACCGGTCTCAGTCTGCTTGCTGCCCTTCAGGTGGCAGACAGATTGAGCAATAAATCTTCATTATCTGCAACGCATAAGGTTTAAGAGATATGGCTTCTGTTGAAATTTCAAACGTCACCAAGGCCTATGGTCAGCTTGAAACCATCAAGGGCGTTTCAGTTGATGTGTCTGATGGTTCTTTTGTCGTACTGGTTGGGCCGTCGGGCTGCGGCAAATCCACATTGCTGCGCATGATTGCAGGGCTTGAAGACATCACCGGCGGTGAAATCCGCATCGGTGGCCGAGTGGTCAATGATGTAGAACCAAAACATCGTGACATTGCGATGGTGTTTCAAAATTATGCGCTTTATCCGCATATGACCATTGCCGAAAATATGGGCTTCTCACTGCGTTTAGCTAAAAAGCCAGCGGCTGAAATTCAGTCGCGCGTTGCAGAAGCTGCACGGATGCTCGGCCTTTCTGATTATCTTGACCGCTATCCAAAACAGCTTTCCGGTGGCCAACGCCAACGTGTGGCAATGGGACGTGCAGTAGTGCGCAATCCGCAGGTTTTCCTCTTTGACGAGCCGCTTTCCAATCTGGATGCAAAGCTGCGCGTGCAAATGCGTGCCGAGCTCAAAGAACTACATGCACGCCTGAAAACAACAACCGTTTACGTCACCCACGATCAGATTGAAGCCATGACAATGGCCGATAAAATCGTTGTCATGAAAGACGGATTGATTGAACAGGTGGGCTCACCGCTTGAGCTTTATGATCATCCGGCCAATGTTTTTGTGGCCAGCTTCATTGGCTCTCCGTCGATGAATTTCATCAAAGGTAAAGTGTCAGCAGATCAAAAGTCAGTCCAAACATCTGATGGTATAAACCTGCCTCTTGGTGCAGCCACCGCGCTGGCAGGCAGCAGCGATGTTACTTTCGGCATTCGCCCGGAACATCTGACACTAACAGATGAAGCTCAGGGCATTCCGGTCACCATTACCAATCTGGAACCGACAGGATCTGACACGTTTATTCAAGGCATGATCGGCACTCAAAAGATTGAAGTGCAATTGCACCAACGCCTGAATGCACGCATCGGTGACACGGTACATTTAAACTATGCAACTGGAAATGTGCATCTTTTTGATGCCTCAACCGGCATCCGTATTAACTAAAGCCAAATTCGTCTTAGACCGAATTAAAGAATGAAGTGAGGAATTTGACATGCGTCAGGGATGGAGATGGTTTGGCCCCAATGGAGGCATACCATTAGATGCAGTGCGGCAAGCTGGGGCAACTGACATTGTGTCAGCTTTGCATGAAGTGCCGATTGGTCAAGCCTGGACATCCGATCAGGTGCGTACACGCAAAAACCTGATTGAGAACACCCCTTCCGGCCGTACACCTCTTATCTGGTCGGTTGTTGAAAGCATTCCGATTTCGGATAAAATCAAGCGTGAGGGACGTGCAGCAAGTCAGGATATTGCAGCATGGATCGCTTCGATGGAAGCATTAGCTGAAAATGACATTAAGGTCATCTGCTATAATTTCATGCCGGTAGTGGATTGGTGCCGCACCGATCTTGATTATGAAGTCTCCACCGGCGCGACAGCAATGTATTTCGATCAGGATCGGTTTGCCGCGTTTGATTTGCATATTTTGCAACGTAAAGGCGCCGAGAAGGACTATTCAGAAGCAGATCGTATTGCCGCACGCTCTACCTTCGAGGCGATGAGCGACAATGACATTAACCAACTGATTGCCAATATTGCCAGTGCATTGCCCGGCTCTACAACAGAGCCGCTTACAATTCCGGCATTCCGTGAAAAACTCGAAACCTACACCCATATTGATGCAGACAAGCTCCGTCAGAACCTGATCGAGTTCTTGGAAGAAGTAACACCGATTGCTGAAAAGCTCGGCGTTCGTCTGACATTGCATCCAGATGATCCGCCACGTTCACTCTTCGGCTTGCCACGTATTGCATCGAATGAAACCGACTATGCGGCAATTTTCGATGCCGTACCATCACAAGCCAATGGTATGTGCTTTTGCTCAGGCAGCCTTGGTGTCAATGCGGATAATGACTTACCAGCTATGGCCAAACGCTTTGCTTCGCGCATTTATTTTTCACATTTGCGCGCAACAACACGGCTTGGCGATGGTCGCAGCTTCTATGAAGCTGCACATCTCGAAGGCGATGTGGATATGGTTGCCCTGTTACGCGTGCTTGTTGAAGAAGACCGCAAGCGTGACAAAGGCGATAAAATCATTTTTCGCTCCGACCACGGCCATCGCATGTTGGATGACTTAGATAAAAAAGTAACACCTGGCTATCCAGTGATCGGCCGTATGCGTGGCTTAGCCGAACTTCGCGGCATTATTACTGCGCTTGATCCTCAAGCACTATGTACCGTTAAATAGATTTAACATCATAAAACAAAATGGCCTGCATGATAAAATCATGCAGGCCATTTTTTAAATGCGGGCTATTGGTAAAGTTGCGTCAAGCTTGCTCACGGCGCTCAACGGCTTCAATACTCGCTTGCAGAAAGCTTTGCGTATATTCAGCATTGGCACGGGACTGGCGCAGATCATCCGCCGTCAATTCCTCCAGAATAATGCCTTTATGCATAACGCCAACGCGCTCGCAAATATGCGCGACCACCGCCAGATCATGGCTCACCATCAGATAGGTGAGGTTTCTGTCGCGGCGAAGTACCTTCAGCAGGTTGAGAATTTCTGCCTGCACAGACACGTCCAGTGCAGAGGTTGGCTCATCCAGCAGCAAAACTTCCGGTTCAATAATCAAAGCACGCGCAATAGCCACGCGCTGACGCTGACCGCCCGATAACTCATGCGGGTAACGATAGAGAAAGCTCGGGCCCAGACCCACTGCTTTCAGCACATCCAGAATGCGCTCTTCCTTGCGATCCATATTGTGAATGGCAAGACTTTCCGCCAGCACTTTATGCACTTGTTTGCGCGGATGCAGTGAAGCATATGGGTCTTGAAACACCATCTGCACACGGCGGAAAAAAGCTTTGTCGCGCTGCTGGTCGAGCTTTACATTATCAAAGACAAAATCGCCCTGATAATGCGGAATAAGCCCTGCAAGCGCACGCAGGATCGTCGATTTACCGCAACCGGATTCACCGATTAAACCATAGGCTTCACCACGTTCGATGTGGAAGTTGACCTGCTTGACAACGCGGGCGCGCTTGCTGCCTTTACCAAAGCTGATAGAAAGATTGCGCACATCAACGAGCGGAGCTTGTGTCATATCTGTCATTCATTTGCTCCAGTCATTGTTGGTTCGGTCAGCCAGCTTGGGTCACGCTGCGGCACTTCCAGCATATCAACCGGCTGATTAAGGCGCGGCAAACTGGCAAGAAGCGCTTGCGTATAAGGATGCTGCGCTTTGTGCAGTTCTTTAGCCGGCAAGTCTTCCATTATGCGGCCAGCATACATCACCAGCACTCGGTCACAGAAATCCGCAACCAGATTGAGATCATGGCTGATGAACATCAAACCGGTGCCGGAACGGCTGACCAGTTCGTCCAAAACGGTCAGAACCTGACGGCGAACAGTTACGTCCAGCGCTGAGGTTGGCTCATCTGCAATAATCATGTCCGGCTCAGGGATCAGCATCATCGCGATCATCACGCGCTGCCCCATGCCACCGGAAATTTCATGCGGGAATAATTGCATGACACGTTCAGCATCACGAATATGTACGGCTTCCAGCATATTCAGTGTACGCTGGCGCGCTTCCGCCTTGTTGACCTTATGATGCAGGCGATAGGCTTCCATGATCTGATCGCCGATGCGGATCAATGGATTGAGCGAATATTTCGGATCCTGCAAGATCATCGAAATCTTGTTGCCGCGAACCTTCCGCATGTCTTTTTCAGACGCATTGAGCAAATCCGTATCGCCAAAACGCATGGTTTTGGCACGGATTTTTGCAGCTTTCGGGGTGAGTTTGAGCACCGAGCGGCCGGTCATCGACTTGCCTGAGCCGGATTCACCAACAATACCGACTTTTTCGCGTCCGATCGAAAAACTAATGCCGCGCACGACATCAAAGTCCCGATCAACACCCGGAAAAGACACCCACAGATCTTCAACTTCAAGTAAAGGCTTGGTCATTTTATTATCCATTCCGCGGGTCAAGAACATCACGCAATCCATCGCCAAACAGATTGAAGGCAAGGCTTGAGAGCAAGATGGCGCAACCTGGAACAGCCGCCAGCCACCATGATGTCATCATGAATTCACGGCCACTTGAAAGCATCGCACCCCATTCCGGGCTTGGCGGCTGCGCACCAAGGCCGAGAAAGCCCAGACCTGCAGCGGTCAGAATAATGGAAGCCATATTCAAGGTGATACGGATCACCACAGACGGAATACACATCGGCACCACATGGCGCAAAATGATGCGCATGGTTGATGCACCCTGCAATTTAATCGCCGCCACGTAGTCGGATGAGCGAATGGTCAGGGTTTCAGCTCGCGCCAGACGCGCAATCGGCGGCCATGAGGCAAGCGAAATCGCAATCACAGCGTTTTCAAGACCGGGTCCAAGGGCTGCGGCAAAGGCAAGCGCCAATACCAGACTTGGGAAGGCCAGAAAAATGTCGACGATACGCATCAAAGCTGTATCAACCCAGCCGCCCATATAGCCAGCAGTTGTACCAACAACCAATCCAATAGGACCAGCAATAATGGCAGTCAGTGTTACAATATAGAGTGTGATACGGGAGCCATAAATCAGGCGGCTATAAATATCACGACCAATTTCATCCGTGCCAAAATAATGCTGGAATGATGGCGGTTGCAAACGATTAGCCAGATCACTGCTATAAATATCATATGGCGCAATGTAAGGCGCAAAAATTGCGATCAACACCAAAGCGAACACAATCATCATGCCAAACATCGCCGAGGTATTCATGCGAAATTTGAGCCAAGAGCGATAGGATTGCTGCACACGGGACTGCAAAGCGGTGGCAGCAACAGGAGCAGTCAGCCATGCGCGAAATGCCGATTGTTTGCGCAACGGTTCAGAAGCGGAATGATTACTCATTGTCATATTTCCTTATCTGGTGCGCGGATCGAAGACGCGATAGAGAAGATCGCTGATCAGGTTGATGGCTACAAAGAGAATACCAATCAGCAGCGTACAACCAACAACCGCATTCATATCACCCGCCATCAAAGCATTGGTGAGATAGCGGCCAAAGCCAGGCCATGCGAAAATCGTTTCGGTCAACACAGCACCTTCCAGCAAAAAGGCGTAAGAAAGCGCAACAATTGTTACCACCTGCACGGCAACATTGCGGAAAGCATGTCCCCATACTGTGCGCGACCATGAAAGACCTTTCACGCGGGCGGTAATGATATATTCCTGATTGAGCTGCTCAATCATGAAGCCGCGGGTCATACGGCTGATATAAGCCATCGAACCAAAAGCCAAAATCAAAGCCGGCATAATGATGTGACTGAAAGCATTGCGGAATGCTTCCCACTGGCCTTGCATCGCCGTATCCAGCAACATGAAGCCGGTTTTGCTCTCAAACGCATATTCATAAATGAAATCAATGCGTCCCGGCCCACCAATCCAATCCAGTTTGGCATAAAAAATAATCAGCGCCATCAAGCCCAGCCAGAAATTCGGGGTTGAATAACCAAACAGGCTGACAATACGAACGCCATGATCGAGCGGTGAGTTGCGATACATAGCGGAATACACACCGAGCGGAATACCAAAAGCCGTACCAATAACAATTGCAACGGTTGCCAGTTCAATGGTTGCCGGAAATACGCGGGCAATATCTTCCAGCACAGGGCGGCCGGATGTCAGCGCCTGTCCGAAATCGAACATCAGAGCATTTTTGATATACATCCCATATTGCACGATCAAAGGCTGATCGAGGCCAAGCTTACGATACATCATATCATAAGTTTCCTGAGAGATATTATCTCCCAGCATGGCAATGATCGGATCAAGCGGCAAAAGCCGGCTGATAAAGAAGGTGAGCGTAACCAATCCCAAGAGCGTAATCGCTACAGAAATGATAAGACGCGCGGCGGCGGCGAGAAACTGAAGCACAGGGCTAAGTTCTCGTTCAACCTCCCCGTCCTCAATGATTTCATGCGTCGTCATCGGCAGTTATTCCTAAAAAATAAGAGCAAGAATTTATACAAGCGAGGGCAAGTGCTTGTCACAAGCAGAGCTGAAAAAACATGCTTTCCTGCCGGTTAAACACCGGCAGGAAAGCTTTTTAACACTTATTTTTCAGCCAAGTTGTAATAGGCGCGGAAGCCGTTCCACTTCCAATCTTTCATTGCCTTGTTAAGGCTCGCAGTGGTCAGGCTTTGGAAAATATAGGCGTGTGGGCCTTTTTCCAGCATTTCCTTTTGCAGTGCATGATAAAGCTCTTTACGCTTTTCTTCATCACGTTCCAGCAATGCTTCATCCACTTTAGCATTTACAGCCGCATCAAAATAAGAAGCGCGCCAGCTTGGATACATTGACTGCTTGGCTTCAAGACGATTGTCCGGATTGTAAATCTGGCGTGAAGCATTGCCGTGTGCGTCAGGAACAGTGGTTTTCCATGCCAGCAGGCTTGTCTGGAATTCACGGCCGCGCACGCGGCTGAAAAGCTGCGAAGAAGCCATGCGTTCAATCTTGATTTTAACACCAATTTTGCTTGCTGCATCCTGAATAGACTGGGCAATCGGTGCTGCATATGGCTGATTGGTAATCAGCATGGTTGTTTCAAAACCATTCGGATAACCGGCTTCAACCAGCAATTCCTTGGCTTTTTCAACATCCAGTTTAAACGGCTGACCTTCTTCTGCATCAAGCGCACCGAAAGCACCCAGCTGGGCAAAGGATGCACGCGGTACACCACGGTTCTTAATAATCGTATCCGCAAAGCCCTGATAATCAATCAGGTAGCGCATCGCGAGACGCACTTTTTCATTGGCAAAAATCGGATCGCCGTTATTCAGGTTCCAATAGAAAATCGACGGATTCAGAATGCGGGACACATTGATTTTGTCCTGCGCTTCAAGATCGTCCAAATCTTCCGGGGTCAGGTCACGGGCAACATCAATGTCGCCTTTTTCAAGTAACAAACGCTGCGTACCAGCTTCGGAAACATGGCGGATCAACACTTGTTGCAACTTCGGCGCATCACCCCAATAGTTAGTGGAAGCCTGCATAATCACAACTTCGGCAGGGTTCCAGCGTACAAGTTTGTATGGGCCGACACACTCCGAGCGGGTGGTCAGATATTTATTGCCCATATCGCCATCAACCTGCTGTTCCATCAGCACTTTTTGGTTCAACAGCGAAGCAACACGATTGGCTGCAATAGCCGAAAGAACGAGATTAACCGGATATGGCTTATCCAGCTTCATCACCAATGTATTATCATCAGGCGCTGAAATAGTGTCGTCAATGGTTTCTTTCACAAAGCCATATTCATTCAATGTTGCTGCGTTACCAAAACCAAGTTTGACGACGCGCTGCAATGACCAGGCCATATCTTTGGCAGTGGCTTTGTCGCCATTCTCAAATTTCAGATCATCGCGCATATGGAACGTGATCTGCTTGCCGTCTTCCGACACATCCCAGCTTTTAGCAAGATTAGGCACGACTTTGCTTTCATCTGCCGGATCAATATCCACCAAGGGATCGCAAATATTCTGAATAATTTCGTTGGTCGCTGCTTCACCGATCTGCGCCGGATCAAAGGTGCTGATCGCGTCAATATTCCACGCCATCACCAAAGTATTCGGTGGCGAGGCTGCTTCAGCCGCAAAAGTTGCGCCAAAGCCTGCACCGGCCAAACCGGCAGCAATAGCAATTGCACTGCTGCGACCAAGAATTGATTTCATTGTTAAGGTCATGATGTCTCCCACTTTATTTTTTGGTTTAGATTGAGCGGTTTCGCCCAAGCCGCATGTTGGACGAAACCGGATATGGCGTGTGAAGTCTGCCGTTTATTCGGCCCGTTACTCAGCAGGACGTGGCTGCAAAGGCGGATTGACTTCCGGCGGAATTGGGCAGGTGTAAGGCATTTTCGCAGTGCGTGCCTTATGGTCTGCTTTTGCTTCCGCCATGATTTTTTCGTCTTCCATGACGTCAATAGCTGTGCCAGCCATCACTTTGGCGGCATAGACCATGCCCTTATGCGCGGCAGGCATTTTGCCCTGCGCAGTAATCTGCCAAGAGTGACCCGGTGAGCCGATCGCATGGGTTGCAACGCGTGCCTGAACGGTTGGCACAATCCAGCTGACATCGCCCAGATCGGTTGAACCAATCATCGGCACGCCTTTTTGCTCACGCGGCAACACGTAATCGCAAAGTGGTGAATTGGCGTCAAACTCCTGACCAACGCGCAGGTAATCGGTTTCGATATCTTCCTGGGAGAGAGTTGCCTGAATTTCACGCGCGAATGCACGGTCAGCATCATCAAAAGGCACGCCGCCCAGACGATCCATATTGGACTGCATAGCAATTTCCAAAGGTGTGTTGCCAAGAAGATTGGAAACCGCACTCATGATGGAAATATCGACGGTAGTGTCGGTCATCATCGCAGCGCCCTGCGCTACTTTTTTGACGCGTTCATTCAATGCGAACATACCAGCCAGATCCGTTGCACGGATGGCATAGCGCACTTTTGCTTTCGCCTGAACCACGTTTGGCGCGATGCCACCGGCATCCAGATAAGCATAATGCAAGCGGCAATCTGCCGGCACATGCTCGCGCAAATAATTGCAGCCAACACTCATCAGTTCCACCGCATCAAGTGCGGAACGGCCAAGATGCGGTGCTGCTGCCGCATGGGACGCGCGACCGGTAAATTCAAAATCCATACGGGTGTTTGCCAAAGACTGTGCGTCATCGACTTGCGTGAAAGATGCCGGATGCCAGCAAATGGCAATATCAACATCGTCAAATGCACCCGCACGCCCCATAAAGGATTTGGCAGCGCCACCTTCTTCGGCCGGACAACCATAATAACGGACACGGCCTTTTTTACCGGTTGCTTCCAGCCAGTCTTTAACAGCTGTTGCAGCCAGCATCGCAGCAGAACCCAGCAGGTTGTGGCCGCAGCCGTGGCCATTGGTGCTGCCTGCCATCGGGCGTGGTTCAGCAATGCCTGCTTCCTGACTTAAGCCCGGCAGCGCATCATATTCACCCAAAATTGCAATAACAGGGCCGCCTTCACCAGCTTCACCCATTACAGCAGTTGGAATACCGCCAACATTTTCGGTAATGCGGAAGCCCTGCTCTTTCAGCATTGCTGTATGTTCAGCGCAAGACTTATATTCCGTATATGCGATTTCCGGCATCCCCCAAACGCGGTCGCTCAGAGCTTCAAACTCAGCCTTTTTAGCGTCCACATGATCCCAGATTATTTCACCATTCTTCACGGTGCTCACTCCCAGTAATAATTCCAGATATTAAGATTTTAGAGATTTTCACTCAGGAAACGTGCCAGCTCGCCAAAAACCAAACGACGGTTTTCAACGCGGGCAAAGCCGTGGCCTTCATGCGGAACACGCAAGATTTCAACCGGCTTGCCAAGACCGCGCAGGCATGAATAAACCTGCTCGCCCTCACAAGGGGTAACGCGCGGATCTTCAAGCCCGTGAACAATCATCAATGGCGCCTGCACCTGATCCATCTTGTTGATCGGCGAGAAACGCTCCAGATCATCACGCATGGTTTCCACATCGCCATATTCGATAGCGCGCAATTGTTTGCGCCAAGGGCCTGTGGTTGTCAGCAATGTAAGGAAATTGGCAATACCGTAATATTCAACCCCGAGCTTCCACAAATCCGGATATTCAGTGAGCGCTGCCAGCACCATATAACCGCCATAAGAGCGACCAAAAACACCGATACGGCTTTCATCCACATCAGCGCGACCACCTACAGCCATGCGCACAGCTTTCAAATCAGCCACACTATCAAGACGCAATTCACGGTCATCAAGGTGCTGATAAGCACGGCCATAACCGGTGCTGCCACGAATATTCGGCGCAACCACCATAATGCCCTGCGCCAGCATATATTGAATGTCAGCGCGGAAATCCGGCTTCCATTGTGCTTCAGGGCCACCATGAATGATGATCATCACCGGATAGCCATTCTCACCCGCCGGCACCTGCGGGTGATAGACAAAATAAGGAATGTCCAGACCATCAAAGCTTGCAACACTGGTAACCGTCGGCTCCAGAAATACAGGCAAGGTTTTCTTAGCTTTTGGCGCATCGGTCAGGCGTGTGAAAACACCGGTCTCAACATCGCAGCTCCAGATGTCTGAAGAATGTGCGGCACCTTCAATCGGCATAACCAGATATTGGCCGTCTTTCGACCAGATGAGCGAAGCCACAACACCGGCAACCGGCATTTCATAGCGCTTCAGCACTTCACCCTGACGGTTGACCAGCACGATATCGTTCCAGCCCTGACGGTTAAGAACGAGTGCAAACTTATCCTGCTCAGCTGAAAGCACCAGTGCTTCTACATCCTGAGCGTCAAAAGCTGCCACTTGTGTAAGCACATCCTTATTTGCAGGTTTGAACATTACAGAAAGATATTCCCGCTCCTGATCGCTGATCATCAGCAAGCCGCTATCATCTTTCAGCGAACGGATTGCCTGATAACGTGCGCGTCCCTGATGCGGTAATGTCTTTGTATAAGCTTTGGTTTCAAGATTAAGCAGGCAGAAATCCTGATCCGTCATTGCACGGATGCAATCATTGACCATCAGCGCTTTGCCATCACGGGTAAAGGCAGCAGGCGTGCGCCAGCCAATGCCTTCATAAACACAAGTCGCTTGGGCAGAAGCCACGTCCATCACATATAAATCCATGTCGGATTTGTTGCGATAGTTTGCAGCATAAGCGATATGCGTGCCTTCCGGTGACCAGCAGCCCCATGCATGCACCACAGTTGTATCTGTTGTCAGCGGCTGCGGTTCACCTTGCAGGTCTTTAATCAGCCACAACTGGTGACGTTCATCGCCACCCCAGTCTGTCGTGATCAGCAGGTCATTGCTTTTCGGGTTAAAAGCCATTGCACCGACAGGCTCAGGCATATTGGTCAACTGGCGTGGCTCCCCACCTGCCGCCGGCTGCATCCACACCTGCATCATTCCGCTTTGATCACTCAAATAAACCAGCCATGCACCATCCGTGGAAAATGCTGGTTTGACCGCCTTACAAATATCAATGTAATCAATCATCGAAATTGATTTATCGCCGCTACCCATAACTATCCTACCCGTTTTATAAAAATTCTCTATTGCGGTTTAAGCCGCTATAGCGGCCATTGCGCAATTCACGCGATATTTACCGCCAGACGTTCAGTCGCCTTTGTCAGCGCCTCCATCATCGGCCCGACAGTGGCCTGATGATTAGCCAATGTAACAATCGTGAAATTGGCTTCCGGCCATGCTTGTTTCAGTTTCCACGCCGTCATCATCGGCGTCACCGTGTCGTAACGCGCCTGTACAATTTCCGCCGGTATATGGCGGATCTTATCGATATTATCGGTCAGATAATTTGCCGGCAGAAAGGCACGATTGATCGAATAATGCGTGAAAATTTTTGACACCGCCAAAGCAGCCTGCGGATTAAGCAGTTTTGCCACATGATCAGAGCTTGGCTCAAAGGTCTGGGTGCGGGCTGAAAATCCGCGCAAAGCTTGCGCGGCCGCCATTTCTTGGCTTTCATCACCAGATGTCAAACGCTTATAATAAGCGCTCAACAGATCACCGCGTTCTTCTTCAGGTAAAAATTCCGCAAATTCCTGCCAAAAGTCTGGGAAAATTGCGCGGGAACCATGAAACCACCACGCCACATCTTCATCACCGGCAAGAAAAATACCGTGAATGCGAAAGCCCAGACATCTTTCAGGATGCGCAATCCCATAAGCCAATGACAAGCACGAGCCCCAGGAACCGCCGGTCACAACCCAGCGATCAATATTTAAATGCGCGCGAATGGCTTCAATATCGCCAATCAGTTTTTGCGTATTGTTATTTTCAAGTTCGGCAAAAGGTGTGGACTGACCACAGCCGCGCTGGTCAAATGTGACGACATAATAAGTATCAGGATCAAAGCTCTCGACCGAACGGGCAGATGCACCAGCGCCCGGACCACCATGCAGAAACACCGCTGGAATACCTTGCGGGTTGCCATAAGTATAGACAGCCAATTCATGCCCGTCACCAACCGCCAGACGAAATTCTGCATGCGTTAATGCCATTATGTCCCCCAAAACCAATCCGTTAAAAACAGATCTGCCGCATAAAACTTTTTACAGCCGCAGCTCTAATGCCTCCACCTAGAGCAACGAGCGTCCATTTTAGTGCCAAGAAAACAAGGACAATACCAATGCAAAATCAGACTAGTTATTCTGAATTGGAATAGTATGATAGATTATTCCAATTTATTTTGCTCACAAATCAACGGTTAAACAACTATGGATTGCACCAATGCAGTGCATTAAAAATAAGATCATACAGCAAGTTTTCTGGGGGAAAATGCAACGAAACGCCTTCCTTTTTATAAATATTACCGACACGCAATATGCACCAGAAAAACGTAAAAAGCCTTATAATGCAAAGCTTTCAATGCGCACGACCTTAATTAGTTATCACTAAAAAATAAAACAAACCATTAGCGCGCGCTAAAATCTTATATCTGAAAAATTGCCCACAAATCGGAATTTAAGAATAATCGTATATTCTAAATTTGCATAAGCCCATCCCTTCTTTCGCTAAGGGAGATGCAATTTACAATTGTCCGGTTATCAACAAAGAACTAAACTAAAAACAGAAACTGTGACTAAAATTAAAGTGAGTGTACATGGAACTGAAGTGGCTGAAAGATTTTGTTTCACTTGCACAATATTCCAGCTTTTCTCGCGCTGCTCAGGAACGGAACATCACGCAATCTGCGCTCAGCCGCCGCATCCGTCAGCTTGAAAACTGGGTCGGCATGCCTTTGATTGACCGTAGCAGCAATCCGATTAAGCTGACAGCGGCAGGTGCAAGTTTTTTGCCCTCTGCCCATGATGCCATTGATCTTTTATATAACTCCAGAAAATGGCTTTATGAGCAGTATAATCCCGTCTGGGAAGTGCTCTCTTTCGCAACGTTAAACAGCTTATCTTTAAGTTTCTTCCCGCTTTGGATGGCTGACATGGAAGCTGTTGGCGATGAATTTCGTGTGCGTTTTACTGATCCACACGCCTCATTTTTAGGAAATATGTCAACATTGGTACATGGCCAATGCGACTTTTTCCTGACCTATGCTCTTGATGATGTAAAGCAAATGGAAGACTTGAAAAAATTTCCATTTTTGTCGGTTGGCATGGAGCGCGTTATTGCAGTCAGTGCGCCTAATCGCGACGGCAGCCCTATGCACAGCCTCACCAAGAGCTATCTACCGACACATTTTTTAAGCTATCGCAGCAATGCATTTTTCTCCCTTGCATTGCAGCATTTAATTGAGAAACGGCAATATAATCTTCATTCTGTCTATGAAAACGGAATGTCCAGCGCACTTAAAGCAATGGCTATTTCCGGTCATGGCGTCACATGGGTTCCACAAAGCCTGGTCAATGACGAACTGAGCCGTGGGTTACTGGTTCGTGCTGGCACGACCGAAGATGATCTTTTAGTGGAAATCCGTATTTACCGAACACATAATTTCCGCAATCAGCAAGCAGAAAAATTCTGGCGCCGCGCCTCATATCTCACAACTTTAAAAGCCGAAAAAGCACTGCCTGCTGGTTAAAGATCAGGCCAGACGATATTCATCACCGCCTGACCTGACCTTTATTAATTATGCGTATTCTTGATAAGCTGCATCAAAAAATGCCAGTTCAAGCTGAACAGCGCGCGTGAAAAAGTCTTTACTGCACTCCACCTCTGTCGGACCAACGCGATCAAGTTCACCGCGTAAGAACGCAACAAAATCGCAAAAAAATGGATTATCATGCAAGGTAATCCATTCAGCATGCACAAAATTATCCGGCAGAGCCTTATCACGATCTGACGCCCACTCCAGATAAAGCCATTCTGCTACATTGAGAACGGACAAAATAGCGGCATAAGAACGGGTCTCGGCAGCTTCGCGCATAATTGCCTGAAAACCTTTAGTTGGCTGACTATCAGGAATAGCAGCTCTCATGTCAGCACTCACACCAAGCGCTTCAAAAGCACGTAAGAAATAAGTGTTTTCATCACTTGAAACCATGCCCGCAAATTGGCCGAAACGTAAACGCGCTTCGAAAGTATCAGCCGTTGCAATCGCTGCACCCAGCAATGTGAGGAAACTATCCAAGAACCGATGGTCCTGTATCAAATAGGCTGCCATCACTTCATCGCTGATTGTGCCTGCATGCAATTCCTGCACAAAACGATGATCAACCGCTTGTGACCAGAGCGGCTGGCTGCTGTTTTTTAAGATTTCAGTAAAGCGTTCAGTCATAATGCTGCCTTTTCAAGGTTGGCTGCAAGACCGACAAGTTTTTATTCATAAACGGCCTCGCAAAGAGGCCGGCAAAAGGCAGGCTTTTGTTCCCATCCCTTCGCCGGCATGATCCGGATCAGGTTCGAAGGGTCACTGCGCTTTTGATAATAGCAATATCTCAGCCCCTTGACGGGACACCCCTTGGTCTGTCCATGAGTAAGGCTATGACCACGATCCGTCAAGCATCTGACCTAAAGTTTAATAATTACTGAGCCGAAGCGGGCTCCTGAACAGGCACGCTGACATCCGGTACTTTGTCATCATTGGCAAATGAATGATTACTCTCCGATGTAATGCGTCCGTAAGCTTCCACACCCACCCAAACAAGAACTGCCAATAACAGGCTGCACAGCAAAACAACCAACACAGAGACACCCTTGCGCCCCTGTCGCGCATCCTCTGCAGGAACTTTTTTCATTGCATCCTCCTGTTTTTGAATATTTACGTTCAAAAGCGAGGAGTGGCTGAGAAATATGCATCATGGCGCATCTCTTTTCTCAAGCCACTTCAATTTTTCGATGACTTCAATCATCAGCAGGAACGCTCTGTCAGCGCATATTCAGAAGCTTCTGTCTTTCAAGCTCTACGTCTTCAGGCGTATATGGAGCGGACGTATGATCAAAACGCTCCCATCCTTGCTCACGATAATATTGGCGCCGCGCATTCACATCAACACCACCAGCATCTGCTAGAATACGTCGAGCAACCGGTGCTTTTTCATCGTCAACTTTCACTGATACTATAGCACCGCCACGACGAACACCCTCAGCATAAACATGAGCCTCGTCATCAGGCACACCGCTGTCAATAAGTGCGCCGATCAATCCCCCTGCTGCACCACCAGCTACGGCTCCGCCAACAGCGCCTGCAAGGGTGGCAGATAGCCATCCGGCCGCAACGACAGGGCCAACTCCAGGAATTGCAATCATGCCAAGACCAGCAAGCAATCCTCCACCTGCACCAAGTGCAGCGCCCACTCCGGCACCGACACCTGCACCTTCTCCGGCTTCGCTTCGGTTTTCGGCATGGTGCGAAACAATACTAATATCTTTGTATGGTATACCCGCTGCTTCAAGTTGAATAACTACACTCTTTGCAGCGTCGTAATTATCGAATAACTGATTAAGCGTTTTCATAATAATCTCCCGTTGTATTAACCTGAAGTGATGTTGCCCTGATAATCCATCTTGATCATCACTGGCGTTCCATTTTTTTCACCGGCCGCATGCCACACACCTTCATCATCGAGGGTGAGCCCCATCACATTGGTAAACCCCGCTTCTTCCATCCGGCTTTTCGCCTGATCTTGAGTGAAGCTATTTTCACCTTTAACGGGTGCTGACGGATTGGCTTGATCCGGCATAACAACTGCTGGCTTATCTGTGGTTGGTGTCGTCTGTGCCTGCCCTAATGTTGGGATACAAATGCAAGCAGCTACGAGCGTCATAGTTTTATAATTCATGATCAGCTCCTGTGTTTGTCACTGCATTTCAGTGATATTTGGTAAACACATGAGCTTTGAAAATTGTTCCTGAATTTTTATTCACAACAAGTTACATAAACAAAAATATCTTTATTTTATATAGAGTTATGATTTTTCTTCAAAATACTATGAACCATTTTGAAGCTGCCGCGTTGGTTTAATACCCTCATAAAGCAAAGGAGAAGATCAATGGATTGGAACCGTATCGAAGGTAATTGGAAACAGGTTAAAGGCAAAGTTAAAGAGCAATGGGGAAAGCTCACAGACGATGACCTCGATCAAATTCAAGGCCGCCGGGAACAGCTCGAAGGTAAAATTCAAGAACGCTACGGCATTGAAAAAGACCGCGTCAAGAATGAGATAGATAGCTGGTACAACAATCAGAATTGGTAATTAAAAACAGTGCGCCTTCATGGCGCACTGTTTATATGTATCGATTGTATAAAAAGCACCATAGGCTTATTATTAAAATGCTATTTTAACGCATAAAAATGCCGCCACAGACTGGCGGCATTTGTTTAAATAGGGACTTATTTTTCCCAACGCCCTACATATTTAAATTCAGGCGCCTTTTCGATTTCTTCCTTAGTCGCACTCATAGTTGCCTGCCATGATTTATCATCAGCGACATAGGTGATGTTTACAGATTGCGGACTAACAATCACATATTTTTCACCTATCCCTAAGAAGCCGCCAACAGAAACAATATAACCCGCCAGCTCATTGTCAGAAACGATCAGATCTTTAATTTCGCCAAAAACAGTTCCTTCAGCATCTGACACATTAAGACCAACGACATTACTGCTCAAAACATCAGTTGGTTGTGCGGTTACAAACACTTCTGTTTCTGTCGTTGTAACGGTTTGCGCATGAGCAAAACTAATCATCGCAGCTGTGGCTAAAGTCGTAATAAGAATACGGCGCATTTTATTCTCCATCTTCTTGATCATTGTTATGACGTACATAAGATGAATGCAGTAGCGCTTATGAAAGTTTCATCAAGCTTTTGATATCTTTGAATTATTTTGTGATCCTAATTTGAATTTTACTTTAGCCGGAACCCATCCAGCTGCTCCCCGTTACCCTTACAGAGTACTTATCGTTCAACTTTGGCATAGGAGAAGACGATGGAGAATGGTGACAAATCCAAATATACCGACAAGCAAAAACGAAAAGCAGAACACATAGCAGAAGGCTATGAAAAGCACGGCACATCCGAGAAAGAAGCTGAGCGGATTGCTTGGGTGACTGTCAACAAACAGGATGGCGGCGGCAAAAAACCGGGTGGTTCCGGCCGTGCCAAACAGAAAAAAACCTAACCAAGATGAAACAAACACTTAGCAGGAGGAAATGATGACTTCAGTTAGATTTCAAATCGCTGCCGCACTAAGCGTTATGGTCAATGCCGTATTTTTTGGAGTTGGGGCAATCATCGTTTTATCGGTGCCTGAACTAGCAGAGGAAGCGAAATATTTATTACCTGCTGTGGTGGTTTTGAGCATTGTTCTCACACCCATCGCCTCATGGATGATAGCACCACGACTGCGCAACCGCTATTGGCAGAAAAGAAAAACATTACATAATAAATAAAAACACCCCTAAGCTATTATGGCTTAGGGGTGTTTCACTTCATTAATTTTTAAAAAATCAGGATAACCCCTGAATTTCATTATTCTCGTTAAGGCCAATATGCTCAGCTGCCGGCACGCGCGGCAAGCCCGGCATGGTCATGATGCTTCCACAAATAACTACAATAAAGCCGGCACCCGCAGAGAGTTTTACTTCTCGTACAGGAATAATATGTCCTGACGGCGCGCCAAGGGCCGTTGGATCAGCTGAAAAACTATACTGTGTTTTCGCCATGCAAACCGGCAGATCACCAAATCCGGCCGCCTGCCACTGTTCCAATTGCTTCAGCACAGACGAGTCAGCGCTTACATCAGCTGCACCATAAATTTCACGCGCAATCTTTTGCACTTTTTCCCACAATGGCAGTTTATTATCATAGAGCAATTGTAGTTTAGCTTCATTATGATCTGCTAATTTTGCAACAGCATGAGCCAGTTCCTCTGCACCGGCACCACCTTCTGACCAATGACGGCACAAAATAGCCTGCACGCCGAGATTATCACAAACCTCGTTCAACACCGCAATTTCTGCTTCAGTGTCAGTCACAAAATGATTGATGGCGACCACAACAGGTAAACCGAATTTTTGCACATTTTGAATATGGCGAATGAGATTAACGCTACCTTTTTTCAAAGCCTGCGTATTTTCTGCGGCAAGCTCGCTCTTAGCAACCCCACCATTCATTTTCAGCGCACGGATTGTAGCAACAACCACCACCGCATCAGGGCTCAACCCAACCTTGCGGCATTTAATATTGAAGAACTTTTCCGCGCCGAGGTCTGCGCCAAATCCGGCTTCAGTGACCACATAATCACCCAGTGCCAGTGCTGTTTTTGTTGCAATCACACTGTTGCAACCATGCGCAATATTAGCAAATGGCCCGCCATGGATCAGGACCGGATTATTCTCGATGGTCTGCACCAGATTAGGTTGCAAAGCATCCTTCAACAAAGCGGTCATTGCACCATCAGCTTTTAAGTCAGCTGCGGTTATCGGCTGCTTATCCAGATTATAACCGACAATAATCCGCGCCAAACGCGCTTTTAAATCGCTCAGATCTTCAGCTAAACAAAGAATAGCCATCACTTCGGAAGCAACCGAAATATCAAAGCCGGTTTCACGTGGGTAGCCATTCGAGGGACCGCCCAAAGCAACAGTAATATCACGCAGTGCACGATCATTCATGTCAACCACACGGCGCCAAGTCACACGCCTAGTGTCAAATCTTAAATCGTTACCCCAATGGATATGATTATCGATCATAGCAGCCAGCAGATTATTGGCACTGCTGATTGCGTGAAAATCGCCCGTAAAATGCAGGTTGATATCTTCCATCGGAATGACTTGCGAATAACCGCCACCAGCGGCACCGCCTTTCATACCAAAATTGGGTCCGAGACTTGGTTCACGCAAGCATATGACTGCTTTTTTACCAATCCGGTTCAGCGCATCACCAAGCCCGACTGATGTCGTGGTTTTACCTTCACCTGCCGGCGTCGGATTAATGGACGTCACTAAAACAAGCTTGCCGCGAGGTGCGTTTTGCAATCTGTTGACCACATCATGCGTCAGCTTTGCCTTATCGTGACCATAAGGCAGTAAATCACCCGCCACGAGATCAAGCTTCGCGGCGATCTCTGTAATTGGTAGTTTGTGAGCGGCGCGAGCGATTTCGATATCAGACTTCATAGAACACTCCAGTGGCAAAACAGCTTTTACTAGTCATAACCGCTCAGCACTGGTTTTCACAACGGCATTCTGTCACGTTCCGTGTTCATCCCGTATTTTCCATACATGCCGTTTCTTCGAAGTGTTTGTGGTCAATTTCATACGTAAAAATTAATTCACTTTTCATAATTACCTATTTTCAGCGATAGAAGCTTTCAAATAAGTTCTCTAACAATACTGATCTTATGTCATCGTCAAAATGCATATAATCAATAAAAATATTTGGGGCGGCTATGTATTCTTCAAACCAAGGTCTAAAATTTCTTGCGCTTTCAACTGCACTGGTAGCGCCGCAGTTAGCCTTTGCGCAAACAGCACCAGAAAAACTGCCTGTTGCAGCAGATACAGAATATCATGCCAATTCGGCTCCGGCATTACGCAAAATGGCGTGAATGCCAAACTGAACATTAAATTCTAATCCGAGTTTAAAACAAATTGAGCCCCGTTTCGGGGCTCAATCATGTGAATGATGTTGTTATCTTCAAGCAGATGGCTTTTCAGCCACCAAAATAAAGCGGCTGTAAACGCGGGTGCGGAGATTATTCCGCAAACCACATGTGCGCCTTTGTGCCTGCGCAATCGGATCATGCGACAATCGCTTGATAGAATTGAAACCGGCGGCTTCCAGCATCGGTGCGAGGCGCTCAAAAGTGAGCCCTTCGCCAAACGGCAACCGCTCCATAATTGTTGCATGGCGCTCACTGACAGGCCCGTCATAATATTCATCCGGTGAGATTTTGTCCCACAACGCCAGCAAACGCGCAGCCCACTGACCTGATGCCTGCGGCTTTGCCCAATCACCATCATAAATCAAAATACGGCCACCGGGACGCAATATGCGGAACCAATCAGCAAATGCCACCTCCGGCTCCACCAATGTCCAAACCAGATGGCGGCACAAAATAGCATCATAGCTGTCTGCCGCTTCCATCGTTTGACCGGCATCAGCCAACAAAAAGCGCAAGCGGTCTTTGCCCGCATGTTTTAAGCGTGCGACCGCCAGCATATCTTCAGAAAAATCAAGCGCTGTCACATCATGACCGAGATCATGCACCAGCCTTGTCACTTCGCCGGTGCCGCAGGCCAGTTCCAACACGCGTTTTGGCGTCTCTCCCAAATGATCACGCATCGGCTGCGCCCATGCTTCCGCTTCCAGCCCTTTTTCAATTTTATGACCAAAAGCCCGATCAAAACTTTTCGAGCGGCGCGACCAGTAATCACGAATATCTTCTTTCAGATCGTAATTGCTGCTCATTACTGGCGGTTCTCTGCGATGATTTTTTCAAAACGATCACGGGCACGCTTTGGCATATCTTCTGCAAAAACCGGTGCCGGTGCATTTTCGCCCACTTCAATCAGCATTACCATGCCCATGCCATAATGCGGCGAGCATTTAATCGCATAGCTGCCTTCAACCGGCAGGCTGATAGTGAAGTCTTCTTCATTGATTTTGGACTTAAACGGCTCAGCCCCCTCAGGGATCATACCATCAATCGTTGCCGCATTATGACCTGGGTGGGTTTTCACAAATTTAACAGAGTCGCCCGGTGCAATTTTCAAATATTCCGGCTCATAAATCATCGAACCATGCTCATTGCGGTTATACATTTTCACTTCCCAAGTTTCGGCAAGTGCAGGAGATGCAATCAGACAAACCAGCAAGGCGGCAACGAGTTTCATCAATTATGTTCCTCTAAATGGTGAAAGCGAAAAATCATACTATCGTCGGCGCAGTCATGCAGCGGCCTTGCACCAACACGGAAAATGCCGGAGATACGTTCAGGCGTCAGCACTTCGGCGGGCTTGCCGCAAGCAATCATCCGGCCGCCATCCATCACCGCCAAACGGTCACACGCCATGGCCTGATTAAGATCATGCAACGCCATCACCACTGTCACCTGCAATGAGCTGACAAGGCGCAATAAAGCCAGCTGATGATGAATGTCGAGATGGTTGGTCGGCTCATCAAGAATTAAAAGTTTCGGGCGTTGTGCCAAGGCGCGCGCAATATGAACGCGCTGCCTTTCACCGCCTGATAAGGTTGCCCAATCATTGTCGGCCATATGCAGCATATCGACAGAACATAAAGCTTCATCAACGATTGCAAGATCTTGCGCGCCATAGGGTGAGAGCGCCGACAACCAAGGTGTACGGCCAAGCTCCACCACATCACGCACGCGCAATGCTTCCGATGTCTCGGCAATTTGTTCAACCAACGCAATGCGTTGCGCAATTTCACGGCGCGTCAGGCGCTTCAGCGGCACATCATCAAGCATGACTTGCCCCTGCGCCCGCGGCAAAAGCCCTGCCAGCAAACGCAACAAGGTAGATTTACCCGAGCCATTAGGCCCGATCAGCCCGAAGCTTTCGCCCGCTCTGATCTCAAATGAAACATCAGAAACAATCTGTTTGCCGCCGGATGCCCAGCCGAGTTTTTCCGCAGCCAGTATCATATGCGCCTCCGGTTGCTGATAAGGATCAATGCAAAACCAGGAGCCCCCACAAGAGCCGTAACAACGCCAATTGGCACTACCTGCCCCGGAATAAGAGTGCGCGAAGCAATATCTGCAGCAATCAAAAACACAGCACCCGCCAAGGCAGAGGCTGGCACCAACCGCCCATGACGCGGCCCCACGACGAAGCGCATGGCGTGCGGAATAACAAGGCCGACAAAACCAATGGAACCCACAAGGCTGACCATCGTCGCCGTCATCAATGTTGTGGCACCGATCAGCACAATTTGCACCCGCCTGACCGCAATCCCTAATGAGGCAGCCGACGAAGCGCCAAAGGTGAAAGCATCCATGGCGCGGGTGAACCATAAACAAACCAGAAAGCCGAAAAAAGCGGCTGGAACAGCCAAAGTCACATCCGGCCAGCGCACGCCGGACAAATTACCAAGCAGCCAAAACATGATGCCGCGCGCTTGTTCGGCATTGGCTGATTTTGCAATAAAAAACGAGGTTAACGCATTGAAAAGCTGCGATCCGGCAATACCGGCAAGCACCAGCTGAACCGAGCCACCACCAGCTGCGCGCGCCAAGGCTGCAACCAGCAAAAAGGCTAAAGCGGCACCGCTGAATGCACCAGCCGAAATGCCAATAGCACCACCGCCAATCCCAAGCACCGTCACGGCCACAGCACCCGTAGAGGCACCGGCAGAAACACCGAGCAAATAAGGGTCGGCCAAAGCATTGCGCACTAAAGATTGCAAAACCACACCGGACAATGCCAGCCCTGCGCCACAGGCCGCCGCCACAAGTGTGCGCGGCAAACGGTATGACCAGATAATGCCCTGATCAATGCGGTCAACCGGATAGGTTGCGCCCCATAAATTATTGGCAAACACCGTTGCCACACTTTCAAGCGGCAAAGGCGTTTCACCAACAACAACCCCGATCAGGATTGCCAATATCAAAGCGGCAGCCCCCAGCAAGCTCCAAAACAGAACCCGCAAAAAGACAGAACGTCCTTGAGAACCGGAGGCTGCACGCATAATCATTTCAGATCAAATCCGGCCAGTTTTTCAGCCAGCATTTCAAGGGCTGCAACATTACGGATTGACGGATCCATCGCATGGCCGTTCATGATAATAATGCGGTTGTTTTTAACTGCATCCATCTGGCTGGCGACCGGATCATTTTTGAGGAATTCAAGCTTTTTCTCGACATCATCAGCCAAGAAACGGCGGCGATCCATTTTTGCAATCACGATAACGGTCGGGTTAGCGCGTGCAATGGTTTCCCAGCTGACGGTTGGCCATTCTTCATCGCTTTCAATGACATTGCGAAGGTTCAGCTTTTCCATCATATAGGCGGGTGCGCCCTTGCCACCGGCAACATATGGATCAACGTCCATTTCAGCCGATGAGAACCAGAACAAAGCAGTCGCATCGGAAAGGCCGAGTGCTTTGGCTTTATCAGCAGCAGCGGCTTCGCGTGCCTTCAGGTCTGCAACCAGTGCTTCGCCTTTTTCAGGAACGTTGAAAATCTGCGAAAGTTCGGTAACGCTGGCGTAAATATTCTCAATTTTGAACATTTCGCTGCGGGTGCCGTCGGAACCAACGCTATTGTCTTTCTGCATGCAATCTGTCGCCAGAACATAGGTCGGGATGCCGACATCTTTGAAATGTTCGCGTGTTGCAATAATGCCCTGCGGGCCGATATGCCACTCATATTGAACGGAGACGAGTTCCGGCTTTTTAGCAACAATGGCTTCAAAGCTTGGATCATTGTCAGCAAGACGCTCAATCTTCGCGTTCAGGTCTTTATATTCTGGCAGAACTTCGGTGAACCAAACGCCAGTTCCAACCACTTTGTCACCAAGACCAAGCGAATAAAGAATTTCTGTTGCAGCCTGACCAACACTGACAGTGCTTTTAGGTGCCGCATCGAAAGTCACATCGACGCCACAGTTTTTCAAAGTCAGCGGATAGCTGGTTTCTGCCTGTGCAGGCAATGCAAAACAGACAGCAGTTAAAGCTGCCGCAATCAGTCTCTTATGAAACATGAACGTCTCCGGTTGATGAGGCGACCGGAAGACAGGGAGGGAATGCCGGTGCAAAGACAAGCATCAATAACAGCCGAAAAGGCTGTTTTCTCTGTGCTGACAATGGCTGACGCATCAATGCGTCTTGTGGCAAAATTCATACGACACCCCCCCGGACACCCCGTCCGGGCCGCGTTACAGTTTTTTGCCGGCAGGTCTCCTGACTGGCGCCTCGACACGTACAACGCCTTCCCATGACATCAGTCACAGTGGCTTATTGTTGTACGCTCAACGCCTACAGTTGCGGGGGCAGTTCCGGTTCATCGACAAGCGATGGCGGATTCCCTTTTGATTCCTTACGGAAACCGACGATGAAGGTCTAGTCGAACATACCTGATCCCGCAAGTCATCATTGGCATTGCGCTTCGCCGATATGCAGCGACTGATAGTTCGGCCTTTTTTCTATGGTCGCGCATTTTTTGGAATAAGCATTTAGTCTACACAATCTGACATTATTTTTTACTTGCGGCGATGGCTTTCACTCCTTAAGCGGTTAAGCAATTTATTAGCAAAACAGAATTTAGAGGTTATAAATGGCAGATCAGGCTCAATCCACTGGCAGAAAAGGACGCAAAGCGCTTCTCTGGACAACGGTTGCAATCATTGTTGTGGCTGGTGGCGGCCTTACCGGCTATAAATATAGCTTGCAAAATGCGATCACCAGTCAGATCGAAAAACGCGGCGGCAAGGCTGAGAGTGTCTCGGCTGATTTCTTCGGCAATATTCACCTGAAAAACGTGTCATTGCCGATGAAGAACGGCAAGATTGTCAATATTGCCAGCTTTGACGGTCGCCCTGAATTTCTGTTTTTAACCGGCAAGGTCGATGCCACCGGCATCAGCACTGAATTCAACAATTTCAAAATCAACATCCCGCATTTGCAGATTGAAGATGCCAATCTTAACCGTCAAATGCTCGCCGATGTTTTTGGCGGCGGCAGCGATCTGACACCTGCGCAGCGCGTTGAGCGTTTTGCAGCTAAAAAAGTTCATCTTTCTGAAATTCAGGTCGAGCAGTCTATTCTCGATACGACACAAAAAACCGTTTATAAAAACCTCACGCTCAACGACATGAAGAGCGGTTCAATTGCATCTATCAAGCTTGATAATGCACAAGTGGACATGACTGTGGCAGTCCCGCAGGATGACGGCTCAATCAACAAAGAGCCTATGACTGTTCTTATCGGCCAAACTGAAGGCAAGGATATTGATGCCGCCTTCATGACACGGTTCTACACCGAAAAAGCCAACGGTGATGATAACGACATCAAGCAAATCCAAGGTGCTTATTCGACCAAAGACATCACCTTCAAACTGCCGGAAGCAACCGCTACGATTGAAGAAATCAAAAGTGCCGGTTTCTCCATGCGCCTGCCGGAAATTCCATTTCTGGATATGATTCAGGAAATGGCGGCCGTTGAAAAAATCGATGATTTGAGTGACGACGAACGCCGCGATCTTTTCCGTAAGCTGATTACAATTTACGAAATCTTTGGTAAAGGTGACGCCGAATTTCTGGGCATCAAAATTATGCCTAAGGATGAAACAAAGCCTTCCGGCACCATTGCCAGTGTGGCGATGACTTTCAATAAACAAGCATTTGATATGTCGATGAAAGGCATGAACATCGGCACCGAAACCGACTATTTCAAGCTGGATGAATTCTCCTGGAATGGCTTTGATTATACTTCATCGCTTGAAGCCGCAAAGAAACTGCTTGAAGTCCCTTCAGATGAAATGGACAATTTTCCATTTACAACTTTAATGCCGACGATGGGTACATTCCGTATTACCGGTATTGATGCTGACCTGCCGAACACAGAACTAGATGATGCCGATACTGTTGATGACGCGGAAATGGACGGTATCGAAGGCACACCTGACACGCTGACAACACCGGATGAAGATCAGGATGATGCAGCTGAAATCACTGCACCTGAAACAGAAGAAACAACTGAGGCAGAAGCTGGCGATACGACTGCGGAAGATTCAGACGATGATAGTGACGATGTCATCGAAGACGCCGAGGAAGCAGAAGAAGACGCAACTCCGGCGATGCCGACACGCGTAAAGTTCAAGGCGAAAAACATGAGTCTCGCCTTACTTAATCCGGTCAATGGTATTCCGACCGACGTTCAGATCAGCTATGATGATTTGGATATTCCTGTCCCTCAGGAAGCTGACAGCGTATCGCTTAAACTACACGAACTGGGGCTGGATCGTCTTGTTATTTCATCCAATACTCACATTCTCTGGGATGAACCAAGTGAATCGCTGATCTTCAAAGACATCTCCTATAAAGGCGATAAGCTTGGCTCTATCGCGCTTTCAGGTGTGATGGGTGGCATGTCACGCGATTTCTTCTCCGGCGATAAAGCGCTGATGCAAATTGCAGCCTTTGGTTTGACAGCCAAAGAAATTAATCTGCGCATTGAAGATAAGGGCATGGTTGACAGTGCCATTAAAATTGCCGCGCAGGAAAATGGCTCGACGCAAGAAGAAACACGCCAGCTCGCAGCTCTGACAATTGCAATGTTGGCTGCTGAATTTGCAGAAAGTAGCCCGCAAATTCAGGACGCTGTTAAAATGCTGAATAAGTTCATTGCCAATCCGAATATTTTCACGCTTTCCATCAAGGCAAAGAGTGAAAGAGGCATTGGTGCATTTGAAATGCTGGCCATTACACAAAACCCAATGAGCTTGCTGGATAAGGTGAACATCAGCGCAACAGCTGAGTAAAACCCTACAATAAAACAAAAATACCAGCCTTCGGGCTGGTATTTTTATGATCATTTATTGCGCGAGTTACTCGCACTATATAATAAGCTCCATAGTTCTAAACATATTGAGAGCGCCGGATTGCTCAAAAGTCCCGCAAGCGCGACTTTTAAAAGCACTCATTTAATCATCAATCTGACAAGATGCAGCATATATATCGCTATGCGCTGTCAATATCTTCTTGTCCGTTTTTAAATATGCTTTGCCATTTGCATCTTTTGTAGCTCTCAAAGCGTACCAATCCTGAACAGGGTGCTGGTTTTTGCCCAGTTTAAACTCACCGCGCACCGATGGTATTTCGGCACCAAGCAGCGACTTACGAAACTCCTCAGGAACAATCTTATCACCTGTTGTACCTGACAGGCCTGCACCCATCATCAAGGCTGCATCATAACCTTGAGCAGCATAATATGTAACCGGACGATCTTTATATTTCGCCTTCCATGCAGCTACAAATTTCTTGTTTTCCGGATTATCGAAATCCTCGTTCCAATGGCTTGTCACCTGCACACCATTAGCTGCATCACCAACCGCTTGTACAATAACCTGATCAAGTGAAGCTGGATGAACCACCATAGGGATTTCTTTTAACAAGCCCGATTGTTGATATTGCTGCATAAACGCAATTCCCAACCCGCCCGGTTGAAACTCATAAACAACAGATGGTTTGGCCGCGCGAATTTGTGCAATTTCAGCAGAAAAATCCGTTTGCGCCATTTGCGTATAAATTTCACCGATAATCTCGCCTTTATAAAACCGCTTAAAGGCATCCATTGTTTCATGGCCTGCCTGATAATTAGGCGCGAGTAAAAAAGCGGTCGGATAATTCATCGATTGAGCAAGGGCACCGGCGCTCTCACCTTGTCCGTCATCTTGCCATGAACTTACAAAATAGTTTGGATGGCACTCTTTCCCTGCAAAATTTGCTGAAGCCGTATTCGGGCTCACATAGATCCCGTCTTCATCAAGTATATCCACTAATGCAGCACTGGCCACATTCGCAAAAACCATCCCTGTAAAAAGCTTGATCCCCTGTTCACTTAGCATTTTTTCTGCAATTTGCTTTGCATTGCCAGGCTTCAAACTATCATCCTCAACCTTGAGAACTACTTGTTTACCGCCAAGCGCACCACCATTTTCATCAATGGCAAGCTGGAAACCATCGCGGATATCCTGCCCTAAATAACCGGCAGGGCCTGACAAGGTCGTTATCATCCCGATACTGACAGGCTCTTGCGCATAAGCTGAAATAGCCATCGTTAACGCCAGTGCCGTGCCACTACAATATAAAAACTTGCGCATATTCTTCCCCTTTTTTGTTGATTTTATCGTGTCTTTCTCAGCTCAATCACATTTGAACCGGAGACTTTGACCAACATTTAAGGCCGAAAGGCAAAGAGCCGTAAATTGAAGACTTGGCTCTCTGTTATGACAATAAAGAATACCTGATCGAGAGAGCACCCCTTTCCACGCTTTTGCATATCGCTCACCATTTTGTGATGCTCGCGTCAGGTGCTGCAAATTATTTAAAGAACATACATTCCATTCCGCTGAAATATGGAAATCAAAGAAGATTATTGCCTTGCCAAAAGCGCCGATAAGAACGCTTTCATGCAAGAAATACCGTGGTGAGCAGAGATATGCCTTATCGCTATCGCGCACTATTTCACTTTGACGCTCGCTGGATTTTAATCAGTTATTCAGTTTACTCATATCTACAGCCCAAGAATTCACTTTTCTTTATGTGCGATTATTGAAACCGTTGTAAAAAAATCAAGGTCCTGGGGAGGAATAAGATGACCAAACGTCATGCCGAGATAGCGGGCGCAGGCATTGCCGGTTTAACTTTGGCAGCAGCACTTGCACAACGCGGATGGAGCATCAGAGTGCATGAACGCTCATCCAATTTACGCACATTCGGCGCCGGTATTTATATCTGGAGCAATGGCTTACGTGTTTTAAAGGCAGTTGGCGCCTATGAAGAAGCCATCGTCGGCGCTCATGAGGGGCCGGAATTCTATACCCGTGATCACCTCAATGAAACAATGGAAGAAATTCCGGTTGGCAACAAACCGGGCGGCGCCAAGCTGGTGACAATTGTACGCGAAACACTTCTAACTGCACTTGTGAATGCAGCGCGCCGCGCAGGCGTTGAAATCGTCACCAATTCGGAGGCCATAGGAGCCACACCGGAAGGCGAACTGCTTTTGGCTGACGGCAGTAGAGTTAAAGCTGATTTGGTTGTTGGTGCCGATGGTATTAACTCGAAAGTGCGGGATTCTCTTGATCTGCTGATGTACCGGAAGCCTCTTGGATACGGTGCTGTGCGGATGATGATCAACCGTGCTGACTCCGATGTTATCGCGGAAGATTTACCACGTTATCTGGAATATTTTTCAGGCTCCCGCCGCATACTTTATACACCAGCCAGTGAAAAAGATCTCTACATCGCGCTTTGTGCGTCTGTAGAAGACAAGGCTGCTTATCAGACACCGATTGATGCAGCACTTTGGAAGGAAAGTTTCCCACATCTAGGCGCTTTAATTGATCGCTTTGGTGATGCCGGTCGCTGGGATGCGTTTGAAGTTTTGAAACTGAAAGCATGGAGCAAAGGGCGGGTTGCTATCTTAGGTGATGGCGCTCATGCCATGCCGCCTTATTTGGGACAAGGCGGCGGATGCGCATTGATGAATGCTTTGGGTCTGGCAGTAGCACTGGATGAACACAGCGACATTCCAACCGCATTGGCGGCCTGGGAAGCGCGTGAACGCCCGATGACTGAGCACACCCAAGATACAGCCGAGCGATTGGGTGACATGAATTACTGGCCGGATACTGTGCGTTCGGATGTCTTAAAAATCACAGCTCAATGCGCACAAATCGGCGCCGAGCGGATGAAAACAGCGCGCCATGTTCCGACCGGCACCTGAATTTATAAAAAGTGAGGAGGAACAATTATGAATTCGATTAAAATCGGCAATAATCAGTTTTCATGGGATGAAACTGGAAGCGGACCGGCAATTGTACTGCTTTCCGGCTGGTGTCAGGATCATCGCTTATTCAAAACTTTAGTGCCGGAACTTGCAAAAGCTCACCGTGTCATTCGCTTTGACTGGCGCGGACATGGCGACCATCGCGAGCATGATGGTGATTTCGACATTAATCAACAAGCAGATGATCTGGCTGCCTTCGTCAATGAGCTGAAACTTGATCAATTTCTGCCGGTTTCAACATCGCATGGTGGCTGGGCGAATATTGAAATTACTGACCGTCTGGGCACGAGCCGCGTACCACAATCAGTGGTGATTGACTGGATCATGAACCAACCAAATGTAGCTTTTTTTGAGCTGATTGATGGCATTCAGGATCGCCAGGTCTGGGAAGATGGTCGCTCAGGCTTTTTTGATTATTGGATCGGCGACACTGAAAACGCTGACATTGTTAATCACGTCAACAATGAAATGGCTGATTATTCATATGACATGTGGGCGCGTTCCGGCCGCGAGATTGGCAAAGCCTATCGCAAATGGGGCAGCCCAATGCAACGCATGGCGGCAATGGCGCAAACACGCCCCATTACCCATATTTATTCTCAGCCTTTTGAGCCGGAATATACACAAGCGCAACTGGATTTTGCCGCCGAAAATCCATGGTTCAACCCAACTAAACTGGCAGGCACCACACATTTTCCGACCCTTGAGCAACCAGCCAATGTTGCACAGGTCATCAAAAATGTGCTTGCCAAATAACGCATAAAAACACCAATAAAGCCGCAGTCATTTGATTAAGTGACTGCGGCTTTTTTAAATTTCACTTAAAGCGTGAGACAAACGAACATGCTTTCGCTCACTCTTTTTAACAGTTTTATATTGAGCCTCTTAAAGAGAAGGCATAAGGTTCCGCCACTTTCATAACCCTTATGCCGTGGAATGCCCTCATGATCATTCGCTCAAAGCCATCCTTCAAAGACATACTCTTTTCAATTAATGGCTCTATCATTCCACGCATTATCTACCATCTCATAGCAGTTGCGATCTTAAGCATCGTCGCTGTGCTTGCAGCCAAAGAATATCCGGGCATTTTTGAACAAATCAGCGCCATTCCGTTTACGCTGATCGGTATTGCGCTTTCTGTTTTTATGAGCTTTCGCAACAATGCCTGTTATGACCGTTGGTGGGAGGGGCGCAAATTATGGGGCGAACTGATCATCGCCTGCCGCTCACTTGCGCGCCAGACCTCAAAGCTTGAGCAACAGGATAAAGAGTTTATTTATCGCAGACTCTGTGCCTTCACGGCAGGCCTTTCTGCGCATACCCGTAAAACACCTGTCGATATTGCGATCAAACCATGGCTCGATAACATCCAAATGGATCCTGAAAGCCCTAACCTAACCAATGATATTTTGGATCAAATCGGCGCCCATCTCTTAGAACTCACCGAAACCGGCAAAATCAGTGCCATTCATTATTCTGTTTTAGAAACACAGCTAACCAGACTTTCACAAGTTCATGCCGGTTGTGACCGCATCATGCAAACGCCCGTGCCATTTGCTTATTCACTTTTATTGCACCGCACAGCACTTATTTTTTGCGTCACGCTGCCTTTTGCTTTGGCAGGTTCGCTGGCATGGTGGACATTACTGCCGGTGCTGCTGGTTGCTTACACATTTTTCGGGCTTGAAGCACTCGGCCATCAGTTGGAAGACCCGTTTGGCAACGACCCTAATGCTTTGCCGCTTGATACAATGCGCAGAACCGTTGAGCGCGAACTGCTTTTCGCGCTTGGCGAAAAACCACTGCCGCCGCGCATAGAACCTGTTGGCTATGTGTTGAAATAACCAGTTCCACAACCCTATTTTAGCCAAGTCTTGACTAATCAGCCATGCTTGATTATTTCTGCTTCAGCAGATGGAAAACCGCGATCTGCTTTTTCTTTTCATTATTATGAGTGCCGGGGCGTGCCGGCTCGCAGGTTAGGTATCTAGCTCAGGAGCCGACTATGTTCGTCCTATCGCCGGTCAAACGGCGCATTCTTTATGTTGCTATTTTTGAAATTATTGCCATTGCCGCATCTACTGCATTACTCATGTTGTTGAGCGGAAGTGATGTGCAAGGTTCACTGCCAATTGCCACTGCAATTTCGCTGATCGCCGTTGCATGGAATTACACTTACAATTTTCTCTTTGAGAAGATGGAAGCCATGCGACAGAGCGAAGGCCGCACACTCATAACTCGTATTGGCCATGCACTTGGTTTCGAATTCGGCCTGTTTGTTATTATCATTCCGATTTACATGGCTTGGTATTCGGTTGGTTTTTGGAAGGCTTTCGAGATGGAAGCCGTGCTATTGCTGTTCTTCCTGATCTATACCTTTGTGTTCACCTATATATTCGACATGATTTTTTCATTGCCGAATTATAAAACACAGGCTGAAAAACTTTAAGAAACTTAAGAGCTTTGGCCAGACTATTAATAAGCCAGCAATTCAGCCACCAGTGCTGAGGCTGGCTTTTTTAAGCTTTCCAAGATGGAATAATGATTGTGCTCCGGTTCCTCAACCAGTTTGACCGGCGCCATACCATCCCAAATCATCGCCAGCAGACGTGATTGGCGTAAAAATTCCGGCCGCTCATTAGCCCCCACCCAGCAGGTCACCGGAATAGAAGGTAAAGGCCGCAGCAATACCGGACTTTGGCGCTCTGCTTCCAGATCATCCAGCTGTAATTTTTCATTCAATCTGGTCTTTTGCAACAAACGCAGATCATGCACGCCACTGATAGATAAAACATTCTGAATACGATCTAAAATGGCTTTATCTAGCAAACTATCCTGACAGATCATCCGTGTTACAAGATGTCCGCCGGCTGAGTGTCCGACCAGCTTAATTGGCCCAGTAACCAATGATGCTACCTTTGTAATGGCAGCGGCAATCTCACTGACAATGTCCGAAATTTTAGCATCCGGAGCAAGTGTGTAACCCGGCACGGCAACAGTCCAGCCATTTAAACGGACGCCTTCGGCCAAATCTGTCCAATCGGATTTGGAGCATTCTGTCCAAAAACCGCCATGCACAAAAACAACAAGACCTTTGCTTGTCCCTTCAGGAAAAACCAAATCCAAAAGGGTGCGCGGCGCATCAGCGTAAGCAATATCAAGCTGAACGGGCGTTGAAGCGCGATAATCTGCTGCGTTTTTCGCCCAAAGTTGAGGCAGAATTTCAGAACCCGGAATATAGGCCGAATTTGCAAATTCTTCATTCCAATCGCGCTGCATGGTCTTGTCCGTTCTAAAAAACTAATTTCCAGCGCTTTTAAAGCTCGGTTCTGACGCGCCAAAGTTCAGGGAATAATTCCACCTCTAGCATGCGGCGCAAATAAGTGATGCCTGCCGTGCCGCCAGTTCCGCGTTTGAAACCAATAACACGTTCAACCGTCGTGACATGGTTGAAACGCCATCGGCGGAAATAATCTTCAAAATCCACCAGTTTTTCAGCCACTTCATAGGCTTCCCAATATTTCGACGGATCACGATAGACTTCGGCCCACACTTTCAAAACGTCTTCATCAAACTGCCAGGCTTGTCTTAAATCGCGCTGCAAAACCGCTTCCGGCACTTTCAAGCCGATACGGGAAAGGCGGCGCAAAACCTCATCATAAAGCGAAGGCCGTGCTAATTCAGCTTCCAGCAACTCAAGCAGATCAGGACGGTGTTCATGTGGCTTCAACATCGCCAGATTACGGTTGCCAACGGCATATTCAATCAGGCGATATTGCCATGACTGAAAGCCGGAACTCTGCCCCAGATCGTCACGAAACTGCGTATATTCCGATGGTGTCATTGTGCGCAGCACATCCCAAGCAGAATTAAGCTGCTCAAAAATACGCGCCACGCGGCTCAACATTTTCAAAGCTTCACTGGTACGATCCTGCGCGATCATCTGGCGTGCACCATTAACCTCATAAAGCGCCAGTTTCATCCAGAGTTCGGAAGTTTGATGCTGGATGATAAACAACATCTCATCATGAGCGACAGAGAGCGGATGCTGAGCAGATAGGATCTGGTCGATCTGCAAATAATCGCCATAGGACATGCGCTGGCGAAAATCCATCTGCGCACCATCTTTAGAAGGGTCATAAGTCATTGTTCGCTCACTACTTTTATTAGATGTCGCTTATAAAAAGCTGAAACTATCTGCACCATATACTTAATCTTGCAGATAACAAAAGCCGAATATTTTATTGGCTCTATGCCGCCTGAAAACACCGATCTTGCCAGCATAAAAAATACGGCCCTGAAGACAGGGCCGTATTATAATTTTGTGCAGATTTTACTCGACCGTCAGCTTGATCCTTTCCACACCCGACTTTTCAACATCTGCGCGGGTGAAAGCTTGCGGACGACATTCAAAATCATCATAGAGCTTCACCTGATCATCATAATGTTTGGATTTTTGCCCTGCCGGATCGATAAAACCGCTTTGTCCCGGAGGGGTCACCATGCATACACTCACACCGCCATCTTTAAAGGTGATGAGATCGCTTTGTGTACCGCGGTTCATATTGGTACCAACTTCAATTTTGTTATTTTCAGTTGTTTGCAAAATGCCACGGTAATTTTTGGTCTGAAACACATGCTGATCAAGCGGCATCAACCATGCTTCAGGCTGATCACTGCCATATTCCTTTGACAAAGCTGCAAGCGTTTTGGTCAATGCTGTCAACATGACCTCATTTTTGTCTGCGCCTTCAAAGAAATCAAACTCTTGTTTGATGCCGGCTTCATCGCCCAGCAAGGCATTGCGAAGAACCTGCGTTGCACGGGAAATGCGATTAACAGCCGTTGTCGGATCAATGCCGGCTTTCTTCGCCGTCAGAACATCCTGCACCATGACCTTAACCCAGCCTTGGAAAATAGCCACTGCCGGAGAATTAGCACGGCCTTTTTCATCTCTGATCATCTGGGAATCCCAGTTTTTCAGGATGTTGATTGCTGGCAAGCGCGCATCATCGGCTGGCAGTTTTTCGCCAGCTTTGAGCAGGAAAGGCAAAAGCGCACGGGCATTGATATCAAGGAATGCAATCTTTTCATTAATATCCCAGACATCTTCCGGTGTAAGCTTGTCTTTTTGCGTGATCAGCGCCATGATTTCATCAACGCGATCAGCTGCACCCCATGGTGTTGCTTCAAAATTAGCAACCGAACCAGCCGCAGAGCGGTTGTTCCAATTCGCAATCCAGCCTTGAGCCGGATTATAGGTTTTTGGCACATCGGCAAACGGGCGGATACCCATCCAGTCCATTGTTCCGTCGCCTAAAGCCGGTACGCGCTCATCATGGTTTTTCTGTCGTACTGGCAGATAACCCGGCGAAACATAACCGATATTGCCGTTTTTATCGCTATAATACCAATTGATGGTTGTCGCGACATCCTGCGCCTGCTTCAACCACTCATCATGATTTTGTGCTTTGGTAGAATTTGTCCAAGCCATCAGGGTTTGGATTTCCTTACCCTTCCAGCTGCGATTAAAGGCATAAGCCGTATTGTTTTTCAGATCAATCTGACTGACAACGCCGTAATCGCTTTCATAGACATCGGTTTGAACGTCAGCCTGACCTTTAACCTTGAAGCTTTCAGAGCGCACATGCATATCCTGCCATGCGCCGTTCTTCCAATATTGCTTCGGATTTTCAGGGTTAAGTTTCAGCTGGTAATAGTCATTGACGTCTAAAGGACCAGCTGTAGCCCCCCAAGCGATTTCGCCATTGGTACCAAACAAAATATTAGGCACCGCAAATGGTGTTGAGCCGGTCAGATCAAAACCACCGCCATGCAAGCCGATTGAGTAGACATAAGACGGATTGAAATTACCAAATTGCGGGCCATTCATCAAAATGGTTGAGCCATCAGTGGTTTTATTCGGCCCCAAAATCCAAAGATTGGATGCACGCGGGCGGGCTTCATCACCACCCGGCACAGTCTTATCAAGCAAAGCACTAAAACGCGTGCCATCCAGCAAATTGTTTAAGTCTGCTTTTTTCTGTGGCTCTTGCTCTTTCGGCATTGTTGTTGGTGCTAGCGGGTCTTCAAGCCAGTACATCTGGTCAAAAAGGATTTTAGCTTTTTCCTTACCGTGTTCTTTTTCAAGCTTTGCCAAAACTTTCGCATTATCGAGTTCCAATGAGTAATGCGAGAAACGTCCGGCCATGGTCACGACATAGATCATCGCGACATCAAAATCGCTCCAAACAGTCGGCTCGATGCCCAGATCAGAAAACTCTTTTGGCAAAAGATGTTCGCGATCTGCTAAAACCTCAGCTACGCGCTTGTTATAACCAGCAGCATAACCGCGCAAAATATCGCGCTGCTCGCTCGGCAAAGCTTCGATTTGCGCTTTGATGTCAGCATGATCAAAATCAGCACGGGTGCCAATATCATAGCCCAGTTTTTCAGAACCTAAAACTTCAGAAACCGTGCCTAATGAAGTGTGTTTTGACATTTCCATCTGGAAAAGTCTGTCGGTTGCGACCGAATAACCAAAGCCGGCATAAACGCCATAGGCTGTATCAGCATAAACATGAGGCACGCCCCAGTTGTCACGGATAATTTCCACTTCCGTGGCAGCAAATGACGGAGCATTTGTCAGCGTCACTGCTGTTGTCGACAACAATAGAACGACAAGCGCCGAAGCGCGTTTCTGGAACATTAAATCCTCCTGCAATGTTCACACTATGCGCTAATCCTCCTTAGCGTTCTTAAATTTGTAATCATAACCGATCGGTCGGTCAATCAATTTTACAACTTTAGTTCAATTCATCTATCCTGTTGTTAATATTACCAAATATAAGAATTTCCTAAAATAAATAACAAAAAAGGAGAGGTTTTCACCTCTCCTTTTATACTGATCAGACGTTCAAATTACGCGTAGAAATCAGGTGCTTTTTTGAATGAGCCCCACGCATCCGGATCATGACCGGTCACAACCATTGCACCGGTTTTTTCTGCAACTGTGCGCAATTTTTGCACCGAGCGAACGGAATCCACTGTTGAGGATAAGAAGCCCGGCAGCGAGCGCTCTTCCCAATGATCCGTCGTATAAGCCGCATCAACCGCCAGAATAATCGGCTTGCTGTTTGGCAGACGCACGAGGAAAGACTGGTGCCCCGGCGCATGACCCGGTGTGAAAATGGTGGTCAATGTGCCATCACCATAGACATCATAAAAGTCATCATGAACGCCGTTGAGGAATTCCCATTTCAAACCTTCACGGTCGAAGTCTTTGCGAATATAGCCGCCCTTGGCATACCAATCCGGCGTGAAAGCATATTCATATTCCGCACGCTGCACGATATGGGTGGCATTCGGGAAACGACCAACGGCACCGGTATGATCAAGATGCAGATGGGATTGCAGGCAATATTTCACATCGGCCGGATCAATGCCCAGCGCTTTAACCTGATCGACACAACCCATTTTCGGATCAAGCACCGGCCAGTAAACATCGCAAATACCGCCCCAATGACCGCGCGGATCGGTTGCCACTTCCACAGCATTGCCACCATCAATGATAGTATGACCATCGGGATGGGTAATCAGATAGAAAGGCACCGGAATTTCATAATCCGCGCCATTGCCTTCGTTCATTTTAATATTATGCACTTTGCATTTCAGCGTGCCGGACTGAAGCATATAAAGTCTGATATCCGTCATGATATGTCCTCCGTAACAAGACGTTCAGTTAACTTTAAAATCCGCTCAAAAAGCTTCCCTATAGAGAGCCAAGGCATCCTCTTCATTAACCTCAACAGGATTATTGATGAGCAAACGCGTTTGTTTCATTGCATCGCTTGCCAGCATGGCAAGGCTGTTATCGGTGACGCCAACATCACGCAGGCGGCGCGGCGCACCGCTTTCATCCATCAGCTTTTGCATATGTTCGACAAAGGCTTGCGAGCGTGCAACCGCATCGCCTTCACCCTTGACGCCCAGCACATCGGCAAGTTCCGCATAAAGCGGTGCCGCAGCTTTTGCGTTGTAGCGCAAAACAGGCCCCAGCATCAGCGCATTGGAAAGACCGTGCGGCACGTGATAATGCCCGCCAAGCGGATAGGCCAAGGCATGAACGGCTGCGACAGGTGAATTGGAAAAAGCCTGCCCTGCAAGTGTTGCGCCCAGCAGCATGGCTTCGCGTGCGGCGCGGTTGCTCGGCTCTTTACAAGCCGTAATCAGATTGGCACCAAGCAAACGCAGGGCTTCCCGTGCCAAAGCATCTGACATCGGGTTTTTCTTGTGTTTGCCGGTATAGGCTTCAATCGCATGCACCATAGCATCAATGCCGGTTGCGGCCGTGTGCAATTGCGGCAAACCAACAGTCAGTTCAGCATCCAGCAACACATAATCAGCATAAAGCTGTGGTGAAACAACACCCATTTTGGTGGTTTCGCCGGTGGTGATAATAGAAATATTCGTCACTTCCGAACCGGTTCCGGCTGTTGTCGGCACCAAAATCAAAGGCAGACGGTCACCTTCCACTTTGCCAATACCGTACATATCCGCCAATGGCTGATCGGATGCCAAAAGCACGGCCACAAGCTTGGCGATATCCAGCGATGAGCCGCCACCCAGACCGATTACAATATCGGCATTGGCCTCTTTCGCCTGGTTCACACATTCATAAAGAACATGCTCCGGCGGATCTGCCACAACCTTGTCAAAAATCACTAGATTAAAACCGGATGCTTCAAGGTTTTTGGCAATCGGCGCAATCAAACCGGCTTTCACCAAACCTGCATCTGTCACCAGCACGGCATTACGCTTGGTAAAGCGGGCAGCGACAACCTCGCCCAAGCGCTTGGCAGCGCCCCAGTTTACTTCCATCGCCGGAACTGTGCGGAACTCAAATGGATTAATTGTCATTTTATTCCTCCGTCATTGCCGGCCGCTCAAGCGACTGCCGAACAAAAATATTTAATTTCGAGATATTCATCGATGCCGTAATGCGAGCCTTCACGACCAAGGCCGGATTGTTTCACCCCGCCAAACGGCGCCACCTCATTGGAGATCAAACCGGTATTATGGCCAACCATGCCGTATTCGAGCGCTTCCATGACGCGCCACATCCGGCTGACATTTTCGGTATAGAAATAAGCCGCAAGGCCAAACTCGGTATCATTGGCCATCGCGATCACTTCCTCTTCGCTTTCAAAACGGAAAAGAGGTGCCACGGGTCCAAAAGTTTCTTCACGCGCAACTGCCATGGCCTGTGTAGCGCCAGTCAACACAGTCGGCTCAAAGAAGGTGCCGCCAAGCGCATGACGCTTACCGCCCGCCAGCACTTGAGCCCCTTTAGCAACGGCATTTTCAATGTGGCTTTCCACCTTGGCAATGGCATCATCATCAATCAGCGGGCCGATCAGAACGCCAGTTTTAGTGCCCTCACCTACAGGCAAAGCCGCTACTTTTTCAGCCAGCTTTTTGGCGAATGCGTCGTAAATACCCGCCTGCACATAAAGGCGGTTGGAACAAACACAGGTTTGTCCGGCATTGCGATATTTCGAGGCAATAGCCCCTTCAACGGCTGCATCAATATCCGCATCATCAAAAACGATAAACGGTGCATTGCCACCAAGCTCAAGCGACAGTTTTTTAATCGTAGGAGCTGATTGCGCCATCAAAATGCGCCCAACTTCAGTGGAACCGGTAAAGGAAAGTTTTCTCACCGCGTCGCTGGCTGTCAACACACCGCCGATTTCCCGTGCATCACCGGTGATAAACTGTATAACCCCGGCCGGAATACCAGCCTGCTCGGCCAACACACCCAGCGCCAAAGCGGTTAGCGGGGTCTGCTCGGCTGGTTTAACAATCATGGTGCAACCCGCAGCTAAGGCAGGCGCGGCTTTACGCGTAATCATCGCCGCAGGAAAATTCCACGGTGTAATAGCTGCACAAACACCAATAGACTGTTTTAAAACAATAATGCGTTTATCGGTCGTTGGTGCAGGAATTGTATCGCCATAAATGCGCTTGGCTTCCTCAGCAAACCACTCAACAAAAGAAGCTGCATAAATCACTTCGCCTTTTGCTTCCGGCAGTGGCTTGCCTTGTTCTGCTGTCATGATTGCAGCCAGATCATCGGCATTGGCAACCATCAAATCAAACCAGCGGCGCAAAATTGCAGTTCTGTCTTTTGCAGCCATTGCGCGCCATGAAGCAAACGCTTTTTCAGCGGCGACAATTGCAGTTTCAACGTCCTTCGCCTGCATGGACGGCACTTTGCCCACAAGCTTGCCGTTGGCAGGATTTGTAACATCAATCGGTTTTTTCGTGCCTGCTAACCACTGACCATCAATAAAACAACGGTCGCGCAGCAGATCCGGATTTTTTAGGTTGACCATTCTCTCCTCCGGCTGTAAAAGTTCAATTAGTTGAACCTGAATCAATTACCTGAACTAAACTGGCAGGAGTAAAAGAACGTGTCAAGCGCCGGATCTGCACCCACAATGGCAACCACCGCACCAAAGCAGACAGATTCCGTGCCCGCTCTGAGGCGTGCAGTTGCCATTCTCGACATGGTTTCCGGTGCTGGCGGCACCTTGAATGCAGCCGACATCACCCGTCAGGCAAGCCTGCCAAAAAGCACCGTCCACGGGCTTTTAAGCGTTATGACCGAGCTTAATCTGCTGGTTAAAAATGATGATGGCCGTTTTACCACCGGCGCCCATCCGATGCGCTGGGCAAACAGTTTTTTAGGTCAGATGGATATTGTCTCGATCTTTCGAAATTATTTTGCCGCAGATCTCGAACTCGCCCCCTATACCGTCACTTTAACCATCCGCGATCATGATGAGGTGGTTTATATCGGTTGCCGGAATTCTGATCAGCCGCTCGGACACTCTTTCCGTATCGGCATGCGCTTGCCCGCCCCCTATACTGCAACCGGAAAAATGCTTTTATCCGAACTGCCGGATGATGTTTTAAGCGACATGTTCAGTCATGGCCTGCCGCCAGCATTAAGCGCCAAAAGCGTCAAAACAATCAGCCTGTTGCAACAAGAACTGGCCGATACTCGCAAGCGCGGTTATTCCATTGATGATGGTCAAATCCGTGAGGGTATGATTTGCATTGGTGCTGCGATCCGTGACCATACCGGACAGGCCAATGCCGGTATCGCCATCAGCCTGATGAAGAGCGAAGCGACAGCAGAAACGGTAGAAAAACTAGGGTGCACTATGCAAAAAGCAGCGGCTGAACTTTCACAACAAATGGGCTATAGCCGCTAAAAGTCCTTTTTCCTGCCTGCTATCAGACCTGATCAAAATACCTAGATCACGCTGAACCAGCTGATATTCAAAGTCTATTTTATTTATCTGAACACAAAAGCGTGAAAGAGGTTTCCACTTTTTCACGTTTTTTTCTGTTGTTCCCACATTGAAACTCGCAAAACCGCATGTTATTTATTTCTCATAATTACTTAGCACACTAATATATAGCCCCCAATGGATATTCCCGTGATCAGTTCCGAGTTTCTCGAAGAGCTCACCAAAGTGAGCCGCAAAATTCGCACCATTTTTAATAAGAAAGTCACCGAACACGGGCTGACCTATCCGCGCGCGCGCACTTTGCTGCGCTTGATCAGAAAACCCTATATGAAGCAAAGCGAGCTGGCTTTTGAGCTGGAGCTGGAACAGGCAACCATGGTGCGGCTGCTTGACCGTTTGGAAGAAAACGGGGTGATTGAGCGCCATCCTGATCCGAATGATCGCCGTGCCAAATTACTGGTTTTAACGCCGCATGGTGTTGAGCAGGCTGAACTTGTCCGTTCCATCGGCGAAACCATGCGCAAGCAAATGTTTCAAAACATCAAAGCTGAAGAGCTGATGGCATGTATTGAGGTTTTCGACCGCATCTCAGCAAATATTGATGATATGGAAAAAAACGATGCCTCCGCTTGAAGCAACAGCCAAAGCAGAGGAAGCGCTTACAAAACAGAGTGAACAGCCCATTGCTGAACAATCTGATGTGACGGATATGGCTGCGCCTTCGGAGCCAGCTCCGTCACCAGAACCTGCGCCCGCTTCACCGCCGCCATTTGTGCCAAAGCCAACGCATATCACGCTGTTTTATATGCTTGCCGGTGTTTTGCTTGCACTGACACAAGGCTTCGGCATGAGCTTCATCACCATCAACCTGCAACAAATTGCCGGACCGATGGGGCTTACTCAAACCGAAGCCACATGGCTGCAAGCGGCTTATCTTTTTCCCAATGCCAGCCTCACATTGATGTTGTTCAAAATTCGCGCCCAATATGGTTTGCGTAATTTTGCCGAAGTGGCAATTGTCGTCTATGCTCTTGTTTGTCTTGCGCATTTCTGGGTTGAATCTTATGAGAGTGCGCTTGCTTTGCGCTTTGTGGCAGGGCTTGCCGCAGCGCCGATGACCTCACTTGGTTTTCTCTATACCCTGGAATGTCTGCCGCCTGCAAAAAAGATGACCATCGGCCTTTGCACAGCGCTCACCGCTTTGGTCGTTCCGATGCCGCTCACAGGGCTCATCTCGCCTTATCTTCTCGATATCGGCCAGCAATATTCTATCTATCTGGTCGAGCTTGGCTTCGCCATGATCTGTCTCGGCCTTGTCTATATGTTGCCTCTGGCTTCACCGCCGCGCGCCAAGGTCATCAGCTTTCTTGATATTGTCAGCTATATTTTTCTGGCCATCTCCATGGGTTGCTTTGCTGTCGCCTTCACTGTCGGCCGTCTTTATTGGTGGACGGAAGTGGACTGGATTGCTTGGTTGATCATTATAGGCATCGCGTCAGGCGCTATTTTTGCCATGATCGAGCTGAACCGCACCAATCATCTGGTTGACATTCGCTGGCTTGCCTCGAAGGAAATTATCCATTTCACCGGCACATTGATGGTTTCACGCCTGATTTTGTCTGAGCAGACGAGTGGCGCAATCAATTTCTTACGCATTAATGGCATGCAAAATGAACAGCTGACCGGCGTTTATCTCTCGATCATTGCCGGCGCTGTTGCAGCCGCCCTTGTTTGCATCAAATTCATGCGGCCGGGGCGTGAATCCACCATCCAT
Source organism: Paenochrobactrum glaciei (assembly GCF_039522165.1). Taxonomy (NCBI): domain Bacteria; kingdom Pseudomonadati; phylum Pseudomonadota; class Alphaproteobacteria; order Hyphomicrobiales; family Brucellaceae; genus Paenochrobactrum; species Paenochrobactrum glaciei. The sequence goes on along the minus strand of NZ_BAAADE010000003.1, from coordinate 281,720 downwards.
GCCATTGCTTTCATGCTGATGGCACTTGGCAGCTATATGGACAGCCTTTCAACATCTCTGACCCGTCCGGAGCAGATGTATCTGAGCCAGTTTATTGTCAGTTTTGCTGGTGGCATTTTCCTGCCCCCTGCTTTGATGATCGGCATGGCTGCCGCTATGAAACGCGGCCCAAGCTATATTCTGTCCTTCATCGTCGTGTTTCTGGCGGCACAAAAAGTCGGCAGTTATTTCGGCAGTGCGCTTTACGGCACATTCGTGCAATGGCGCGAACAGTTTCATTCTTTCCGGCTGGTTTCGCAGCTGTCATCAACCGACCCATTGGTCGCAACCCGCCTGAAACAATTAAGCGGCAGCTATGGCAAACTGCTTACCGACCCAAGCCAGCAATCATTGCAAGGTGCGTCGCTGCTTGCAAAACAAGTGCAGCAACAAGCCTATACGCTGGCTTATAATGACTCATTTCTGTTTACCGCCTATCTGTCGCTTGGCGCATTGGCTTGTCTTTGCATCCATGTTGCATGGCGTAACAGGCATAAATTTTTCCCGCAAAATATAGCTGAAACCGCCCCAGCCTGAATATAAAGCCAAACCCAAAGAAGCTTATTCCATGTCAAAGATATTTCGTTTTATTGCTACTTATATTGCCTTAGCCATCGGTTTGGCCGGTATTTTCATTGTGCTTTATGCATGGAATTTACCGCCTTTTCATGGCGGTTCAGAAACCACCAATGATGCCTATGTCCGTGGCCAGATCACACTATTAAGCCCGCAACTGGCAGGTTATCTGGTGGATGTACCGGTGCAGGATTACCAAAAAATCCATAAAGGTGATTTGATCGCCAAAATTGACGACCGGATCTATATTCAAAAAGCCGAACAGGCGAAAGCTGCACTGAAAGCATCAGAAGCCTCGTTTGCCATGTCCGAGCAAAGCCGCAAATCCGCTGAAGCCAAAATTGTCTCGGCAAAAGCAGCGTTAGAGAGTGCAAAAGCAGCGCTTGCTTCGGCACAAACTGCCCATAACCGCACACAATCTTTGCTTGACCGCCACATCGCCACCCAAAGCGATGCAGAAAAAAATCTCGCTACTTTTGATCAGGCACAAGCAGCCGTACATCAGGCTGAAGCAGGTATTTTGATTGCCGAACAAGAGCTTAACTCAACCATTGTGAGCCGCCGTTCATTGGAAGCCAATGTGGAGAGTGCAAAAGCAGCCGTGGAACTTGCCGAGATCGATCTTGCCAATACGCGAATTATTGCGCCTGCGGATGGTAAACTTGGTGAAGTTACAGGACGTGTCGGCCAATATGTTTCTATCGGCACTCAAATCGGCTCAGTTGTGACCGAGCATTTATGGGTTATTGCCAATTTCAAAGAAACGCAGCTGAGCAAAATGCAAACCGGCCAGCGCGTTACTTTCACTGTCGATGCACTCGAAAACCAAGAATTTTCCGGCACGATTAAACGCTTTGCACCAGCAACGGGCTCTGAGTTCTCAGTCATTCGTGCAGACAATGCGACCGGTAACTTCACCAAAGTGGCGCAGCGCATTCCGGTGCGTATCATGATCGACGACGATCAGCCATTGAGCGACAAATTAATGCCTGGCATGTCGGTTATTGCCAATGTAAGTTCCGCGCACGGATAAAACGAGACGAACAGATGACAGAAATTAAAATCGCAGCCGCAGCATTAATGCGTGCTGATGGAGCAACGCTTTTAGTGCGCAAGCGCGGCACCACCGCTTTTATGCAACCGGGTGGTAAAATAGACGCTGGCGAAACTCCGCTAACTGCCCTTTGCCGTGAGTTGAAAGAAGAATTAGGGCTTGAGATCAAGCCGGAAGAGCCTGTTTATCTTGGTTGTTTTTCAGCTCCCGCTGCCAATGAAACCGGTGCAACGGTTACGGCTGAAATCTTTCAGATTAACACGGATAGCGCCATTCAAGTGCAGGCCGAAATCGAAGATGCGCGCTGGGTTTTGGCCGACAGCGCCTTAGAACTTGAACTCGCACCTCTAACCCGTGATCATATTTTACCTTTGATTTGGAAATAAAAAACACTATATTAGACGAAGCATCGTTTAAAGATGCGTTCAAGCGAAACAAAGTCGGATAGATTAATGCTGTAAAAACCGTAGATATCATGAGTTAAAATCAACCGCCTATGCGGCTTGTTAATTCGTGATTTTCTTCATGTCTGCGGTTTAATTCTCTGATTTCACGCTTTCTCCATCATCTGCTTTCACCTAAAGCGTATAATCCGCGCCCAAACCGTCAGACCCTCGTCATGATTACGCTATGAGGATTTTGAAAAATGGAAATTATCGAACACTAGACGTGTTTCTTTCAGAGAGCTCTCCTGAAACATCACAAAATTCAGCACCGGTTGCACTCTTTCTGCCATGCGGAAGGCTTTTGCTTGGGCTGATTTCATTTTCAAAATTATCTCTTAGGATACCAGATGACACATCATTATCTGACGCTTGAAGGCGTTTCTTATGTGTTGCCTGATGGCACAACACTTTTTCATGATCTCAACGAGCAGTTTGACAACCGGCCGACAGGTCTGGTCGGGCGCAATGGTGCCGGAAAAACTGTGCTCGCCCGAATTTTAAGCGGCGCGTTACAGCCAACAACCGGCCATTGTCAGCGATCTGGTACGGTACATTATCTGGCGCAGCAAATCGCTCAGCCAGATAATGCAACACTTGCCGGACTGGCGGGTATGCAAGCCACTCTGGATGCGCTCAAACGTATCGAAGCTGGCAGCACAGAAATTGCTGATTTTGATGCCGTGGGTGATCGCTGGGACATTGAGCAGCAATTGCAAACCGAACTGGAGCGCAACGGCCTTGGCCATCTTGATGCAATGACGCCAGCCAGCCGTTTAAGCGGTGGCGAAGCCATGCGTGTGACATTGATCGGTGCTTTATTGTCGAACACTGATTTTCTCATCCTTGATGAACCCACCAACCACCTTGACCGGCCAAATCGCATCGCATTGATTGAGCAGTTAAAACGCTGGCCACGCGGATTTTTGGTTATCAGTCACGACCGGCAATTGCTGGATGCGATGGAACGCATAGTTGAACTTTCATCACTGGGCTTGCGCAGCTATGGCGGCAATTATTCTTTCTATGAAGAAAGCAAACAACAGGAACGCGATAGCGCACTCAAACAACTGGATCATTTAAAAGCCGAACGTCGTCGTGAAGAACAAAATTTACGTGACCAACGTGAAAAACTGGAAAAACGGCAGGCGAGCGGCAACCGCACAGCCAAACAAGCCAATCAGGCAAAAATTTTGCTTGGCCGTCAAAAAAATCGCAGTGAGGGATCAGCTGGAAAACTGCAACAGCAACAAAGTGCGGCACGTGAATTGCTGTCACAACGCGTTTTCGAAGCAGAGCAACAATTAGAAGAAAATACCGAAATTGCTTTGCATCAATTGCCTGTCAGCAATGTTTCGCACAAACGCATTGCCGAGTTGGACAATGTCGAACTTCCTTTTGTCAGTGGTGCAACACGTTTTGTCAGTATGATCTTAAACGGCCAGCAACGTTTAGGTCTGACAGGGCCAAATGGCTGCGGTAAATCCACTTTGCTTAAAATATTAAGCGGCCAGCTACAGCCTTTGAGCGGAACATGCAAAATATTGACTGAAGGTGTCTATCTCGATCAGCAACTATCCAATCTCGATCCGGAGCGAACGGTGCTTGAGCAGATACGTTTGGCAAACCCTGTCATGCCGGAAGGTGATCTGCGTATGCGTTTGGCGCAATTAGGGCTGGATGTAACGAAGATCACCGTTGCCAGCGGAACACTCAGTGGTGGAGAACGCTTGAAAGCTGCTCTCGCTTGCGTGCTTTATGCGGATCCTCCCGCACAATTTCTGATGCTGGATGAGCCAAGCAACCATCTTGATTTACCATCGCTCAATGCCTTGGAAGCAATGCTGAGAAGCTATCAAGGCGCTCTTGTTGTGGTATCTCATGATGACAGGTTCATGGATAATATCGGTTTGACAGACCGACTAGTTGCAACCGATCAAGGTTGGCAATTCGAGCAGATTTAAAACAAAAGCTTCAAGGCCGGAGAGAGTTCCGGCCTTGAAATAATCACACCTTAAGCATCCACAATAAACTCGGTCATCATGCCGGTTTCCAGATGTGGCATGTGATGGCAGTGCAGCATCCAGCTAGCTGCCTCTCCTGCATCCAGCGCAACTGTAACCATCGACATTGGCGGCACATAAACCGTGTCGCGTCTGGCACCATTAAGACGACGCGCATTGATGCCAACCACTTGGAATGTATGCCCATGCAGGTGCATCGGATGCCCCATCATCGACATATTGTGGAACATCAACTCAACCCGTTCGCCATGTTTTGCATGAAGCGGCTTATGCTTGCCCCAAACAGCATTATCAATTGTCCAGACATAAGGATCCATCGAGCCGCCGAGCATAACCATATGCGTTGTCTGCGCTTGTCTTTGCCCGACACCATTAATGGCTGATAATTGCATCTCCTGTGAAAGATCAATATCAAAGGCAGGTGCCTCCTCAGAAGCATCCGGTGCAATTTTTGCAATCTCTGCTCCGGCATTGGCCAGAATAATACCGGTTTGCTCACGCGCCCCTTCACGTAGTGCCAAAATCGGCCATGCACTAGTTTCAGAAGGTAAATCCAATTCAATATCAAGGCGTTGCCCCATGGAAAGGCCAAAGCGTTTACCGGCCACAGGCTGAATGTCATGCCCATCAGTGGCGACAAGGCGCCCCGTTACCGAACCGGTATCAATCCAAAATGTCGTGGCTGAAGACGCATTGATAACGCGCAGACGCACGCGCCCGCCTTTTTCAACCTGCACAATTTCAGGGTCATGCAATGTACGATCATTGGCCAGATAGGCATCCCAATTATAATCATTGAGATCCATCTCCATATTCATGTCCATCATGTGCCCCATATTGCCCATACCGGCACTGCCATGGTTCATACCTTGCATAGGTGCCATAGAACCATGACCACCGCCCCCGCCATGGCCAGCATGAATTTCCGCCATCACTTCCTGCGGCGTTTTGAAGGACAGATCATGGAGGAACATCACAACCTCCTGTCGGTCTGCTGTAACATCTTCTTTGCGGCGAACAATCAGCGGAGCAGCTAAAAGCTGCATTTCCTGCATCGGCACATGGCTGTGCATCCAGTGCGTGCCAGGTTGTGGGGCAAAATCATAGCTACGCATTTCCCCCGGTTTAAGCATCGGCATTGGCATGTCCGGCACACCATCCTGCTCATTGGGCGGGATTTGACCATGCCAGTGAATAAGCGTTTCCACATCAAGATGATTGGTCAGATCGACACGGAAATGTTGCTCAGGCTCAAGAATAAGCCCTTGGCCAGATGGCCCTTGCAGCCCATAAACGGTTGCAGCACGTCCATTAATATCAAGTGTACGGCTGCTGGCAGAAAGTTTCAAAACATTATTGTTTTGCGCAAAAGCACTTAAAGGCAATTGTGTGGCTGCAAGCATAGCAGCGCCACCGGCTAGAAAGCCGCGTCGGGATAGGTTTTTCATAAAATTCACCCTCGGAGCCTCACGCTCCGTTATCATAATCTCATTGATCGATAACCGGTAAATACCGGTCGTTTTTCAAAGGAAAAATGATATGGGCGGGCGCTCGTGCAACGGTGGCTGACTGGCATCAAGTGCCGCTTCTAAACGCGGCGAATATTGTTTTTCTGCGTGAAAAACAGGTAATTCCGCATACAAATTGACCAAAAAGCCACCTGTCCCGAAACAAATCAGGTCGCAAATAGAGCTATCATTCATGCAAATATTGTCTGCACCACAATAAGCCATTGATGAAGACATATGTTCCATTTTTGCCATTTGGGCAGAGTGGTCGCTCTCACTCATCGTCACCATTCGGCTTTCATGCGCCTGTGTCATCACCGACATGGCACTCAATGAAAATACCGAAAAGAGGATCAGTAAAAAACGAAACATGGTGAAGAAATAAGCCTTCACCATGTTTTTGTCTATCTTCGAAACATTAAATTATTGTCATTCAGGCAAAGCGTTTTGCACCCGCCACGCATAAAACCACAATGACAGTAGAGGCTACCATCGTCCATGCAATCGGCTCATGGAGAAAAATACCTGCCAGAAGAAAGCCGAAAAATGGTTGTAAAAGCTGCAATTGTCCGACACCGGCAATGCCACCAAGTGCCAGGCCGCGATACCAGAAAATGAACCCGACCATCATCGAGAAAACGGAAATATAGAACAGACCGAACCAACCCGCGGGTGTCACATTGCGGACCGTTTCAGGCAAAGTAAACAGGCCAATGATCAGCATTACCGGCAGCGAAATTAACAATGCCCATGAAATAACCTGCCAGCCGCCAAGTTTACGTGACAAAGTTGCGCCTTCTGCATAGCCAAGGCCGCAAATAACAACAGCAGCAATCATCAAGAGATCGCCGGTGAGATTGCCGCCACCGCTGCCATAAAGCGCAAAACCTGCAACTGTTGCAGCACCGATGATAGAAAATACCCAGAAGGCTGGCTCAGGGCGTTCGCCGCCACGCAAAACCCCAAAAATCGCGGTTGTGAGCGGCAGCATGCCAACAAAAACAATCGAATGTGCAGCCGTAATATGTTGCAAGGCCAACGCAGTGAGTAGCGGAAAGCCTAAAACGGTGCCGATTGCCACCAGAATGAGCGGAAATATATCGCTGCGATCAGGCATTTTTTGTTTGAAAAGCTTTAAAAAGAATGCCCCCAGCAATGCTGCAATAACCGCGCGTGCAGATGTTAAAAACATCGGTTCAAAATCCAAAACGGCAACACGGGTCGCCGGTAATGAACCACTAAAAATAATGACACCAAGGAGCCCGCTGCCCCAGCCTGCACTCAACTTACTCATAGAGCCTCACTTTCATGAGGCCGTGATTTACGCTGATCTGTGTGGTGTTAACAGAAACAGTATGATACAGTTTTAACAATCTGTATGGCTCAATATACCCATACAATTTGGAGGCTAATTTATGGCAACGAAAGAGCTGACACGCACCGAAGAACTGATGAATGTTATTCGCGTGAAAATTGCCAATCGCGTGCTCAATCCATCCGATCGGCTGCCGTCGGTACGACGCTTCGCAGCCACTATGAAAGTGTCACCTTCCACCGTGGTTGAAGCCTATGACCGCTTGGAGGCAGAGGGCATTATTCGTGCGCGCCGTGGTTCAGGCTTTTACGTAACCGGCGCTGATTTGCCGCCGATGGCAATTGCTGAAATGGGGCCAATCCGCGCGCGCGATGTGGATCCTTTCTGGGTTTCCAAACAATCTTTGGAAACAGATGATACGGTTTTAAAACCCGGTTGCGGCTGGTTGCCACCAGACTGGATGCCGCATGAAGCATTGCGCAAAGCCTTGCGCAGCATCAGCCGTTCAGATGACAGTTTGCTGACCGATTACGGCAATGCACAAAGCACCTTGGCGCTACGCCGTTTGCTGCTTGGACGCTTTGCAGAAGAAGGCTTGAATATCAGCACTGACCAGATTTTACTCACCACTTCCGGCACGCAGGCGATTGATCTTATCTGCCGTTTACTATTACGCCCCGGCGATACTGTACTGGTCGATGACCCTTGCTATTTCAATTTTCAAGCTTTGCTGCGCGCGCATCAGGTAAAAATTATCGGCGTCCCGATCACCACGACAGGGCCAGATGTGGAAGCCTTTGAGCGCACTCTCAAAGAGTACACCCCCCGTCTTTATATCACTAATTCTGCTCTACATAATCCAACGGGCGCCAGTCTTTCACCACAAACAGCTTATAGAATTTTAAGTGCCGCCTCGGCACAAGGCATGACAATTGTTGAAGATGATATTTTCACTGATTTTGAGCCCAATCTCTCGCCGCGGCTGGCTATTCTCGATGGTTTGACCCGTGTCATTCGCATCGGTAGTTTTTCAAAAACACTCTCGGCTTCTGTGCGCTGCGGCTATATTGCCGCCAGCCCTGAATGGATTGAGGGCTTAAGCGATTTGCAAATTGCCACCAGTTTCGGGGGGCCTAGCCCTATTACCAGCGCGATGATTGTGCAGGTACTGGCAGGCGGCACATATCGCAAACATTTGGATGAAGTGCGCCATCGCTTAACCCTTGCCAGACTGGATGTGGCAAAGCGCCTGACAGCTCTTGGTATCAAGCCGTGGCTGATGCCACGCGGCGGATTTTATCTCTGGTGTGAGCTGCCCGAAGGCGTGGATTCCGCCATTCTTGCCCGCCGCTGTATGGAAGAAAAAATTATGCTGGCACCGGGAAATGCGTTCAGCACATCCCAATCTGCCGCAGCTTTTTTACGCTTCAATGTTGCGCAGACCCAAGACCCGCGCATTTTCAACACGTTAAAACGGCTGATGAAATAAGCGCCTTCTATCAATAATCTTTGCTGGCTAACGCATTCCCTCATAACGGGAAAAAGCGGTGACATTTTCATTAATGCGACTTGTCTGCGCCAATGGCGGAAAAGCACGTTGCGCACAATTTGCCCGCTCGCATAATTTACACCCCGCCCCAATCATGGTGCGCGCTTCTGGATCATTGATCGCCAGACCTTTGGAATAAACCAGTTTCGACGCATGCGCCAAATCGCAACCAAGGCCGATTGCAAAGGTTTTTTCCGGTGCTCCATAACCTGCATGGTGATGGGTAACGGTGCGGGCAACCCACAAATATGCACGCCCATCAGGCATTTCAGCAATTTGTGTGCAGATGCGATCCGGCGACATAAATGCCTCATAAACCGTCCATAGCGGGCAAGTGCCGCCAACGCGGGAGAAATGAAAATCAGTGGCCGACTGACGCTTTGAAATATTACCCGCCCTGTCAACACGCACAAAGAAAAAAGGCACACCCGATGCCCCCGGCCTCTGCAAAGTGCTGAGACGATGGCAAATAGTTTCAAAGCCAACACCAAATCTTTGCCCCAGCAAATCAATGTCATAGCGCATCTCTTCTGCTGCTTTCAAAAAATGTCCGTAAGGCAGCAGTACCGCTCCGGCAAAGTAATTTGCCAAGCCGATACGCAAGAGCGCGATGGTTTCAGCGTCTGAAAACTCAGCCTGACCACAAAGCTTTTGCAGCAGATTTTCTTGCTCCAAAAAGCAAAGCTGCGTTGCCATTTGGAAAGCTGCCTGACCTATGTTCAAAGCCTTTGACAGCGTTAAAACTTTGAGCGCCGGATCAAAACGGCGCACGACATTTTTTTGCGCAACCGCATCGGCATATTCAACCCTGACGCCATGCAGTTTCTGCAAACGCATCGCCAAGGCATCATCAAGCCGGCTATTATATACATGCAAAGTTGCAGCCAATTCTTCGGCCAGCACATCCAGCTCGGCGATATGATTACTTTTTGAATAAAAATAATCGCGCACCGCCTCATAAGGCATGGAGCGATAAGAATTTTCTGCCACCTGACGCGGATCGCCTAAACGAATTGCCAGCCCTTCGGATTGCTCCACCGCCTGCCGCATTTGCTTATAAAGCTGGATCACTGCACGCCCGACCGCTGGCATATTGCTGACGATATCTTTGATATCGCTATTGGAAATTTTGTCGCCGATCAGCGGGTTGGACAATACCTGCCGTAACTCACCCACCAACCGTGTTTCGTCCTCCTCGGAGAAAAACTGTACATCCACGCCGAAGGCCGAATTCATCCGCAGCAAGACCGGCACGGTGATCGGCCTTTGATTGTTTTCGATCTGGTTGAGATAGCTCAGCGAAATGCCCAGCACATCAGCCAAAGCCTGCTGCGTCAGTTTTTTCTCCTCACGCAATCTTCGCAATCTTGCGCCCACAAATGGCTTCTTCAAGCGACCTCCTCCCCTGTGGCCTGCATCGTGCAAAAACTTCGCAAACTTTGCAAGTTTACATAAATTTCTTCACAAAACTCCACAATTTCAGTCATTTACCTCGTTCTTTATAAGTGGATATTGCGAACCATTACAAGGGGCACACAGACCGAAACGAGATTTTTGGTTGTTTACTTATGGAGACGCATTCGTGAATTCACATACAGTCCGCACTTATAAATCAGCTGAACCTTTAGCCCGCGAAGATCAGCTGGCATGGAAAATCGCTAGTATTGCCGCTGATAATGTTCCGCTTGATGACGATGTTGTCGATATGATCGGCAATCGTATTATCGACAATGCGTCGGTTGCTGCTGCCTCCCTTGCCCGCCGTCCTGTCATCAGCGCCCGCGCACAGGCAACCGCGCACCCATATCAAAAAGGTGCAACCGTTTTCGGCCTACCATCCGACACCCGCGTGTCACCGGAATGGGCAGCATGGGCCAATGGCGTTGCCGTGCGTGAGCTTGATTTCCACGACACATTTCTGGCTGCAGATTACTCCCATCCGGCCGACAATATCCCGTCCATTCTCGCTGTTGCCCAACATTGCGGCCTGAACGGTGATGCCCTCGCCCGTGGCATTGCCACCGGCTATGAAGTGCAGGTCAATCTCGTCAAGGGTATCTGCCTGCATGAGCATAAAATTGACCATATCGCCCATTTGGGTCCTTCGGCTGCTGCTGGTATCGGCACTGCACTCGGTCTTTCGGCTGAAACCATTTATCAAGCGGTTCAACAGGCTCTGCATGTCACCACCACCACACGCCAATCCCGCAAAGGCGAAATCTCCAGCTGGAAAGCCTATGCACCTGCATTTGCCGGTAAAATGGCAATTGAAGCCGTTGACCGCGTCATGCGCGGCGAAGGCGCACCATCACCGGCATGGGAAGGCGAAGACGGCTTTATTGCATGGTTACTGAGCGGCCCGAGCGCCAAATATATCGTGCCATTGCCGGGTAAAGGTGAAGCCAAACGCGCTATTATGGACACCTATACCAAAGAACATTCAGCCGAATATCAAAGTCAGGCTTTGATTGATCTGGCACGTCGTATGCGCAGCAAAATCAGCAATTTTGCCGATATTTCCAGCATTGTTATCCACACCAGCCACCACACCCATTATGTGATCGGCACCGGGGCCAACGATCCGCAGAAGATGGATCCGAATGCCAGCCGTGAAACGCTTGACCATTCGATCATGTATATTTTTGCCGTGGCACTGGAAGATGGCGGTTGGCATCATGAGCGTTCTTATGCGCCGGAGCGTGCAAAACGCCCTGAAACAGTCAGCCTCTGGCACAAGATTTCAACGCTGGAAGATCAGGAATGGACAAAGCGTTATCACAGCCAGGATCCGAATGAAAAAGCCTTTGGCGGCCGTGTCGTCATTACCTTGAAAGACGGCACTGTCATTGAAGATGAGCTGGCAATTGCTGATGCACATCCGCTTGGTGCCCGCCCGTTCAAACGTGCTGACTATGTCAATAAGTTCCGGACATTGGCTGAAGGCATTGTCGAAAAAGCCGAACAGGATCGCTTCATCGCCACTGTTGAACGCCTGACCAGCCTTAAAGCCGATGAACTCGGCGGCCTGAACTTCAGCGTTTCGCCTGATCGCTTAGGCCAGACATCGCCAAAAGGCATTTTTGACTGCAACGCCTGATTATCCGATCAAGGGAGGAAATAAGCATGACAACACCTAAGCCGAAAAAGTCTGTTGCTCTCTCAGGCGTTGTCGCCGGCAACACTGCTTTATGCACAGTCGGTCGCACCGGCAATGACCTGCACTATCGTGGCTATGACATTCTCGACATGGCACGCGCCTGCGAGTTTGAAGAAATCGCCTACCTGCTGGTGCATGGTGAATTGCCAACCATCACGGAACTTGTCGCCTATAAAGCAAAGCTCAAAGCTTTGCGCGGTTTGCCGGAAGTGGTGAAACGCACACTGGAACTGCTGCCAGCCGCCACCCATCCGATGGATGTGATGCGCTCCGGCATTTCAGCACTTGGCTGTGTGTTGCCGGAAGCCGGTGACCACAATCATCCGGGTGCGCGTGACATTGCCGATCGCTTAATGGCCTCCCTTGGTTCCATGCTGCTTTATTGGCATCATTTTGCCTATAATGGCCGCCGCATTGAGGTGGAAACCGATGATGACTCCATCGGTGGACACTTCCTGCATCTTCTGCATGGCACAGCTCCAAGTGCCGAGCATGTTAAAGCCATGCACACATCGCTTATTCTTTATGCCGAGCATGAGTTTAATGCGTCCACCTTCACCGCGCGCTCCATCGCCGGTACTGGTTCGGACATGTATTCCGCGGTTTGCGGAGCGATTGGTGCATTGCGCGGACCAAAACATGGTGGTGCCAATGAAGTCGCTTTTGAAATTCAAAAGCGTTACTCAAGCCCCGATGAAGCCGAGGCGGATATTCGCCGCCGTGTCGAAGCCAAGGAAGTGGTGATCGGATTTGGCCATCCGGTTTATACGATTGCCGATCCACGCAATAATGTCATCAAGCAAGTGGCCCATGAGCTTTCGCTCGAAGCTGGCTCAACCCGCATGTATGACATTGCCGAGCAGATTGAAAAGACAATGGCGGAAACCAAAAACATGTTCGCCAATCTCGATTGGTTCAGTGCGGTTTCCTACCATTTACTGGGCGTGCCAACAGCTATGTTCACACCGCTTTTTGTCATTGCCCGTACATCAGGCTGGGCAGCGCATGTGATTGAGCAACGCATGGATAATAAAATTATCCGTCCGTCCGCCAATTATACCGGCCCTGAAAACAAAACTTTTCTGCCCCTTAGTGAACGTAGCCACCAGTCAATCAACGCGCGCGCTGCTTAAGGATTTATAATGACATATCTGATTGCATCCGAATTAAACACAGAACCTGCTGGTCAGCGCTTTAGCAAACTGGTTGAGCAAGGCTCCATTGCCCAATTGCCCGGCGCACATAACGGTATGGCGGCATTGCAGGCAAAAAATGCCGGCTTTAAGGGTCTTTATCTCTCCGGTGCGGCCATGACCGCATCGATGGGTATACCGGATCTTGGCATGATAACGGTGGATGAAGTTTCTTTCTTCATCCGTCAGATTGCCCGCGCCAGCGGCCTGCCTTTGCTGGTCGATGGCGACACTGGCTATGGCGAAGCCCTCAATGTCATGCATATGGTGCGTACATTTGAAGATGCAGGTGCCGGTGCCGTGCATCTTGAAGATCAATTATTGCCGAAAAAATGCGGCCATTTGAACGATAAAAAATTGGCCAATGCGCATGATATGGCAGCCAAAGTGGCAGCGGCCAACAAAGCACGCCGCCATCTTTATCTGATTGCCCGCACCGACGCTGCCGCCAGTGAAGGCATGGATGGTGCCGTAGCGCGAGCCAAACTTTATATGGAAGCCGGTGCTGATGCGATCTTCCCAGAAGCGCTGACCACCGCCGACATGTTCCGCGAATTTGCAGCGCGTATGCCTGGTGTGCCATTGCTTGCCAATATGACTGAGTTTGGCAGAACACCTTTCTTCACAGCCTCCGAGTTTGAAGAAATGGGCTACCGGATGGTGATCTGGCCGGTTTCATCGCTGCGCGTTGCCAATAAAGCGCAAGAGCGCCTTTATGCGGCCATCAAACAAAACGGCTCAACGCAAAGTTGCCTTGGCGACATGCAAACCCGTGCCGAACTTTATGACACAATCGGGCTTGCCAATTATGAAGCGCTTGATGCATCCATTGTCAGCACAGTTGTACCGGAACCAGTTTGATTTTCTACATTTAAGAAGCCCGCTCAGACTGAGCGGGTTACCTCATAGGCGCGGTTAGCCTGATAAAGCCGATAGGCTTCAAATAATCTGGCATAGATTTCTCTGACCACAGCCTGTTTTTTCATATTATAGGTCTGCACATTATCAACGCCATCTTTCGCCGACATTTTTGCATCCCCGTAAAGTTCGCGGTCTGCGGCATGGGTGATAAGCCAGTCACGAAACAAAATATGGCGAATATGCTCAGGGCAATTAGGCGCAAAAACATGCAAATTGACCCGCGGCTCATTTAAGCGCAGCATACGATGCTGATACCAAGAGCGCTCACGCACTGTTAGCTGATAGCCAAGCTTTTCCAAAGCCGGTACATACAGCGCTTCATTTTCAGGATCTTCCACGATCAGATCAATATCAATCACTGGCTTTGCCGGTAATTGCGGCACGGCTGTTGAGCCGACATGCTCAATGGCCAAGGCATGTTCCGGCAATGCCTGCTCAATATCTTCTTTCAAATTTTCAAACAGAATATGCCATTGCGGATCATAGGCCTCGACATCAATCTGCTCCGGCTTTGGCTTGCCGTTGACCCAAGGATTTTCCTGACTGTCACCTTCTTCAAATGTCGCAATCATTTCTGCATCCGGCCAGTTCTTCTCATATTTTGGCAACATTATTTTCACCCTTAAAAATCACTTGTCATCAATTCCCGATCAAGAGCCGGATTTAATCAATGCAGCATAGACACCGCCCAAAGCTTCCAGCTCTTCATGCGTGCCACGCTCTACAATGCGTCCTTGCTGCAAAACGATAATCTGATCAGCATTGCGAATTGTTGAAAGACGATGCGCGATAGTGATTGTCGTGCGGTCTTTCGACAAATTAGCCAGCGCCATTTCCATGGCGCGTTCGGTTCTCGTATCCAGCGCACTGGTTGCTTCATCCAGCAATAAAACCGGCGGATTACGTAAAATCGTACGCGCCAAGGCTAAACGCTGCTTTTCACCGCCAGAAAAACGATAACCGCGGTCGCCAACAATCGTGTCATAGCCATCCGGCAAGGCTGCGAGATAATCATGAATTTGGGCAATTTTAGCAGCGCGGATCAATTCTTCATCTGTTGCATCCGGTTTTGCGAAGCGCAAATTTTCGGCAACCGATGCGTAAAGCAGATAAGGCTCCTGCGTTACGACACCGAGCATATCCGCCAATGTGTCAAAACTTAAATCGCGAATATCAATTCCGTCATAACGGATAGAGCCACTTTGCACATCGTAAAGCCGTGCCAACAGATAACCAAGCGTTGTTTTGCCGGAACCGGTTGAACCAACAAGCGCGACACTGGAACCAGCCGGAATATCAATAGAAATATCCGACAAGGTTGGTCTGTCGCTATCCGGATAAGAAAAGCTGACATGACTGATCTGCACGCCACCTTGCATCTGAGCGCGCTCAAACTCCACCGCATTGGCGGCCTGCTTAATTTCAACCGGCTTATCAAGATATTGAAAAACACGGGTGAACAGCGCCCGCGTAGTGCGCACCTCACGATTGATTGCGAGTAAACCTTCCAGCGGCCAAAGCAATTGCTCCTGCAAAGCAATCATCGCGACCAATGTACCGATCGTAACCGGAACACTCGTGCTCATTAAAAATCCGCCCAGCAACAAAGTCAGCGCAGGCAAAATCGACAGGATAAGATAAATCAACTGCCATTCCCACTCACCGGCCGTGTGCGAACGTACTTCCAGTTTTGCTACATCTTCCGATGTGCGCGTAAAACGACGGGTCAGATGCTCACCGCGCCCCATAGTACGTGCCAGAATAACGCCAGAGATCGACAAGGATTCCTGCACAACCGCCGACATGTCCCCAAGGCGCACTTGCTGTTCATGGGTGATAGACTCACGCATTTTGCCGACGCGATCACTAAGAATGATCGTCAAAGGGACTGCCACCATTGAAAACAATGCCAAACGCCAATCGAGAAAAAACATCGCAATCGCGGTCATCACCACCATGCTTAAATTACGCGCCAACTCATTGGCAGTATTGGTGACCAATGTTTGCAAACCGCCAATATCGCTGGCAATGCGTGACTGAATTTCACCTGAACGGGTGGCCGCAAAAAACGACAGCGATAAGGATTGCAAATGCGAATAAAGTCGCACACGCAGATCATGCATGATCGCCTGTCCGATTTTAGTGGACATCACAATTTGCAATGTATTGAGCGCTGCCGACAGCACCGCAATGCCGACAAGCCCGCCTGCCAGATAAAGCAATAACTCAAGATCACCCTTTGGCAGCGCTTCATCAATAATTGCGCGCAATAAAAACGGTGAGGCCATCCCCACGGCAGAGCCGAAAAGCAGCAAGCCAACGACATTGATGATCTGTCGCCTATAAGGTTTGAAAAGCGCAAATATCCGTTTGGCCGAGACATGAGTTGCGGCCAGTTCCTGATAGTTTGCGTCGGGTTGCGAGTTTGTATTTTGATCCTGAAATTCAGACATAAATTTTCCTGTCCTGAACGGACGATAGTTTTTTTAATAATATTGGAGCCATGCAGGCTTAAGCTGGCAGCACAGGCTTTGTGTCTGGCGCACGCAGTGGCAGCATCAACGAAACAACCGTTCCGCCACCATCGCGCTTGGCGATTGTCGCCGCGCCGCCATGACTTTCAGCAATGACACGCACAACCGACAGCCCCAAACCGGAACCGCCACGCGCGCGGGCACGGGAATTATCCTCCCGCCAAAACCGCTCGAATGCACGCTCATAACCTTCATCAGTCAAACCGCGGCCTCGATCACACACACGCAGAACAGCATGATCATCAATAACCACAGTTTCGACTTTCAAAGGCGCGCCACTGGCATAACGGCAAGCATTTTCCAAGATAGCCAGCAAAGCCTGTCTGATCCGTGCCTCATCAGCACAAACCATAATCGGCCGCAAATCGGTTTCAACATCGATACCCGCAGCCGCTAAATCCGGCGCGAAAGAATGCAACACCGCTTCAGCCTCTGCGCCCAGATCAATCTTAGTGCTCGTCAATTCCAGTTTACTGGAAGAAAAAAGCCCTAACATGCGAAGATCTTCGACCAATTTTGTCAAACCATCGACATGACTGATGAGAGATGCATAAAGTGCCGGATCAGCTTTGTAGACACCATCATTCAAGCCCTGCAAACGGCCTCGCAAAATGGTAAGCGGTGTGCGCAATTCATGGGCAATCGCCATATTCGAATAGCGCAGTTCAGCTTCTGCCGCTTCAAGCCGTACGGTCATGTCGTTAAAGTCGGACAGCAATTGCTCGGCTTCGCCAAAAATCTTTTCATCAAGTTTGGCGCGCGTAGCAAAATTACCCTCCGCCACCAATCGCGCAGCCGCACCAACAGCTGCTAGAGGTGCAGCAATTTTCTTGACCAAGCGCCAACCGACAATAGCCGCCGTCAATTCGCCAACCAGTATAATCATTGCCAAGACGACAAGATCAAACGGCGTCCAGTCTTCCGGATAAGGCGTTTTCGGGAAAAGCCATTCGTAGAAAGTAATGAACACAATCCAGCCGAAAAACATCGTCGCTAAAGCAACGAGATTAACGATGGTCATGGCCAGAACGACTTTCCACAACAAGCCGTTTTTAGTCATGGCGATCTTCCAGACGATAACCGACGCCACGCACACCTGAGAGTAACCCGTCCGCACCCGCTTCTTTCAGCTTGCGTCGCAAATTACTGATATGACTATCAACAGTTCTGTCGACGGCATCACCTTCCGGCAGACAGGCATCAATCAGCTCGCCGCGTTCAAACACACGGTTAGGCGATTGCGCCATGTGGGAAAGCAGACGAAATTCCGTGCGTGTGAGTTCCAAAACGGCTTTACTGCCATCATGTTTGTCAACCGTTGCGCTATAAGCTTCCGGGTCAATCGACAAAGCGCCAATGCGTAAAATACGACTGCGGTGGTTGCTTGTGCGACGCAACACGGCTTTGGCGCGCGCCACCACTTCCAGCGGATTAAACGGCTTCACCACATAATCATCAGCACCGATACGCAAAGCTTGCAGCTTGTCGAGATCTTCAGCCAGCGCTGTCACCATAATAACCGGCGTATTGCCGCGCTGGCGCAAAATAGCCAACACTTCATAACCATCCTGACGCGGCAATTTAATATCGAGCACAACCAGATCAGGCTTTAGTCGCTGATGATGCGACAAACCGATTTCACCATCATGAGCGCTGACCGTACGAAAACCCTCGCGCTCAAAATAGCGACGCAAAATATCTGCGATTTCAGGTTCGTCTTCGATAATCAGAATGAGTGCGTTATTCATTGCCGTCACATGCCTTTCCGGTTCTTCAAATCCTGAAATGACTATCGCGTCAATGCTGTACAACGCGCCTGCACGCAATCTGCACAATAGCTCTACATTGCCTGCACAGCCAGCATATTATGCATAAATTTGCACCCAATCTTTATCGCACCTGAAAGATATTACCCGATGTTCTCTGCAATTATTCACGATTACTGGCGCAGTGTTTTTACAGCCGGTGAAGATGTTTTTGACAATGCGGATTTGTCGGTAAAAATCAATCCCGAGCTGGATGAAGATGAAAAAGGCGCACTCTTAAAAGTCGACGGTAAAAGCTTCATCAGTCTGCAACCAGAAACTGCCGCCTTACTTGATTTAACATCAATTCATCCGTTATCGGAGACCGTTCTTACCCAGAAAATGGCTGAACACGGTTTGCAGCTTTATGGTGCTGATAATCTGTTTTATTTAGCCGACGGTGAAGCCACAGGCTTTGCAGAACCGGCCACGAATGTGCGCCAACTCACAACAGATGATGCCGCAATTTTTGATCAGTTTTGTGCAAAAGCAAGTGAAGAAGATCTTGATGCGGCTTATGTGGAGCTCGATCACTGGCTGGTCTATGGTGCCTTTGAAAATAACGAGCTTGTATGTGCCAGCAGCATGTATGCGTGGAACCAATCAAACCTAGCAGATTTGGGCGTTTTGACATTGCCGGATTTCAGAGGCAAAGGCTATGCACGCGCGGTGGTGCAAGCCATTTGCCGCCATGCGGCAGAAGCTGGTTTTGAGCCGCAATATCGCTGCCAGCTGGATAATGCTGCATCAGTTCAACTGGCCAAGGCTACCGGTTTCAAACTATTTGGCACATGGGACATTTTCGTCGCCGCACCAAATGAAGAGAAAGCGGCATAAGCAATGGCACGCGAAAGAGACACGCAGAGCATCACTCTTCCGGCTTCCATGCAAAGCCTTATTGATGGCTATAGCTGGAAAGAAAACCTTGTCGGCATGTCTGGCGGCAAGGTTTTCAGGCTGGTTGCACCTGCTGGAAAAAGTGATCTTTATCTAAAATACGGGCATGGCAGCACCGCCCGTGATATAACCGACGAGATGGTACGGCTTGACTGGCTTAAGCAGCATATCAACGTGCCTGAAGTGCTCAGCTTTACCAAAACCGGCGATGAAGCCTGGTTGCTGACGCGTGCATTGACAGGGCGTACAGCCTATCAAATGCTGGAAGATGCCCCTGAAAATCACCTGCTGATTGTCGAGGCATGTACGCGTTTTCTAACAAAGCTTCATAATATCCCTGTTGATGACTGCCCGTTTAATAGCAGCCATCATATGCGCCTTGCCCTTGCCCGTAAGCGACTGGAGGCAGGGCTTGTCGATACCGACGATTTCGGCGGTCTCTATCAAGGCGCCACCGCCCAACAGGTCTGGGATGACATTCAACGCTGCCTGCCGCTTGCGCATGAGCCTGTCGTCACCCATGGTGATTTTTCGCTCGACAATATTTTGATATCTGGCACTGAAGTGATCGGTTGCATTGATGTTGGCCGTGCCGGTATCGCTGATCGCTATCAGGATCTTGCTATTTTATGGGATTGTCTCGGTGAATTTGATGCAAGCCTGCAATCACATTTATGGACGGCTTACGGCCTTGCTTCACTTAACCAAAATCACTTGCGTTTTCATCTCGGACTAGATGAATTTTTCTAACAAGTTTGTGCCTTGTAAGCGCAGATATGAGAGCCTAAAGATAGGCTCTCTTCCGATTTAAAATCACTTTTCTTTTGCATTTTGAGGCTATCATGAGCGCTATCCGGCATGAACAAACAGGCGGACACGGGCATATATTGGTGCCGGTTAGCTTTTGCCTTGCCGCAATGGTCAGCATTCAGCTGGCAGCCGCACTTTCCAAGCCCGTGATGGCGCAATTGGGCGTCTTTGGCACCAGTCTGGTGCGTTTGTCTTTTGCCGCTCTTATTTTGCTGATTATCGTGCGCCCTTCATTTCTGCGTTATGACCGCAGCCAATGGTATGCAGCCTTCGGCCTCGGCGTCACCATGGCTATCATGACGCTGTGCTTTTTCTCGGCCATTGAAACCATACCTCTTGGCATGGCTGTCGCGATTGAATTTTTAGGCCCCTTATTGGTAGCCACAATTTATGGCAGCGGGCGTTTGCGTTTCATCTGTCCGCTGATTGCAGCCTTTGGGGTTGCCTGCCTTTCTGCCAGCGGCGATATCTGGGCAAATGACTGGAAAGGCATGCTTTTTGCCTTTGGTGCTGCTTTTGGCTGGGGTGGTTATATTATATTCATGAAACATGCCGGACAAAAATTTCAAGGCCTTGAAGGTCTGGCAGTTTCAATGATTTTCACAGCTTTGATCGCCCTGCCGCTAGGTGCACAGGAGCTTTATTCAGGCTTCACGCCGGATATTTTCCTGATCGCCGCTTTGCTGGCAATCTTATCGCCACTTGTGCCCTATGCACTGGAATTTTTCGCTCTGCGACGGATGAAAACATCATCTTTTGGCATTTTATTGAGCCTTGAACCAGCGCTTGGCGCCACTATTGGCTTTATCATTTTAGGCCAAACACTCACGTTCGTTCAATTAACCGGCATTGCACTGGTTATCATTGCCAGTATCATCAGTACCCGTTAGGCTGCATAAAGATGCAAGCAAACAGCAAGAGCAGATTGAATGACACGGCCAGAAAAACCCGCCCCCGAAATGGATTTAGGCGAACTGCCTGAAATTCTTGGCTATTTGTTGCGCATTGCTGCGCGCGCTTCTGATCGTCAGGTACTGCCCGTTTTATCTGCCAATGGGTTTACCCGTGCTGAAATCACCACATTGATGATTATCGCTTATAATCCAAACCGCTCTTTACAGGAGATAACCACCGCCGTTGGCGTGGAAATGCCCGCAACACAGCGTTTGGTCAATGCATTGCGTAAAAAAGGCTATGTCACCCAAAGTCGCCCGGATTATGATAAGCGCATCACGCAATATCAGATTACTCCAAGCGGCCTAGAACAAGCCGAGCGGATGAACGATCTCTGTAATGAAAAAGACCGTAAACTTATCTATGGTCTGTCTGAAACAGAGAAAAAAGAGCTTTTCCGTCTGCTGCGCCACGTCGGAAGTTACACTGAGTAAAAATTGAAATCCCGCTCTTGTACAAATTACTTAACTGCGTTAAGTAATTTTAAGGGAGATATTTTATGCAGAATTCAGATCGTCTCGCGCCATTTGAGCGCCTTCACATCCGCAATCAATCGCTCGAAGCGATCCGTCATCACCTGCACCAATATCCCGAGCTTGCCTATAAAGAAACTGAAACCGCCGCTTTTGTCATGGATGCCTTAAAGGCGCTCGATATTCCGTTTGAAAGCGGTATCGGCGGCACCGGCATTGTGGCAACGCTGCGCGGTACTGCAACAAAATCCGGTGAAGACGGCACCATTGTTGGCTTCCGCACCGAGCTTGATGCACTTCCTATTACCGAGCCGAATGATTTTGCCCATCGCTCACGCAATCAGGGTGTCAAACATGCTTGCGGCCATGATGGGCACATGACTATTCTGCTCGGCCTTGCAGCTTATTTGAGTGAAAATCGCGACTTTGACGGCACAGTCCGTTTCATTTTCCAGCCCGCAGAAGAAGGTGGCGCAGGCGCCAAGCGTATGATTGAAGACGGGATGCTTAGCCGTTTTCCGATGCAACAGGTTTTCTCTTTGCATAACTGGCCTGAACTACCAGCTGGCACAGTGGGCGTTTTAAACGGCCCGATTATGGCTGGTGGCTACACGGTGGAAGTCTCTGTCACCGGCACAGGCGGGCATGGTGCGACCCCTTATGCCTGCACAGATCAGCTCAACATTGCTGTGCAAATTCTCAATCAGATGCAATCATTCATGGCGCGCCGCTTGCCGCCATTTAATCCGGCAGTGCTTTCGATCACCCGCATTACCGGCGGTGAAGCCAATAATGTTATTCCTGATGAAGTGCGCTTTGACGGCACTATTCGTCTTTTTGATGAGGTTGCCGCAAAAATCATCGAAACGGAAATGCCTGCGCTGATTAAAGGCATTGCGCAAAGCTGGGGTGCTGAGGCAAAGGTCAATATTCAGGAATATTACCCGCCCACCATCAGCAATATGGCCTCGGCCGAATTGGTTGCCAAAGCTGCTAATGATTTAGGGTTAGCAGTGGCAAGCGCTGAAACAGGCCTGCGCCCTGCCATGACCAGTGAAGATTTCTCCTTCATGTTGCAGGAAGTGCCGGGTTGTTATTTCTGGCTCGGCCAAGGTGGAGATTACGGCCTTCATCATCCGCATTATGATTTCAACAATCAGATCTTACCCGCAGGTGTGGCGCTTTATGCGCAAATCGCCCGGCTCGCATTACAGATGACAAAAGAAAACAGCTGAAAGCCGCGAAGAACGGATGAAGCTTAAAATCCTGCTACAAGGGGGACTTGAACTATGGCAGTGACACAACAAGATGGCGCATATGCCGGACAACCGGCGCCGCGCAAAAAAAATGCAAAAATGATTGTTGCCATCTCGATCGGTAATGCGCTCGAATGGTTTGATCTAGCCGTTTACGGCTTTTTGGCAGCCACCATTGCGAAGCTGTTTTTTCCGGCCGTCAATGAATTTTATTCACTGATGCTCACCTTTGCCACCTTTGGCGTGGCTTTTGTCATGCGCCCGCTGGGCGCTGTGGTGCTTGGCGCATATGCCGACCGTGTAGGGCGTAAAAAAGCGCTGTCGCTTTCCATCTGGATGATGATGCTCGGCACATTTGCCATCGCAGTGGCACCAACCTTTACACAAGCGGGTGTTTTCGGCTCCATTATGGTGGTGCTGGCTCGGCTTGCACAAGGTTTTTCTGCCGGTGGTGAATTTGGTTCGGCAACAGCATTTCTGGCCGAACTCAACCCAAAAAAACGTGGCTTTTATGCCAGCTGGCAGTTTGCCTCGCAGGGTCTTGTCACCTTGCTTGCATCGGCTTTCGGCGTCTATTTAAACAGTGGCCTGACACCGGAACAGCTGGAAAGCTGGGGCTGGAGATTGCCGTTTTTCTTCGGTCTGCTGATTGGCCCTGTTGCGATTTATATCCGCCGTCAGATGCATGAATCGGAAGAATTTACCGCTGTTGCCAAAAAAGGCGACACCAGCAGCCTTGGCCAGACAGTTGTGGCAGAACGTCAAAAGCTTCTGCTTTCCTTCGGTCTGGTTATCTTGCTGACCGTGACCTCTTACACGCTCTTGTTCCTGCCATCTTATGCCGTGCGTCAATTGCATCTTGAACCCGTTTACGGTTTCACCGGCACATTGCTGATGGGTTGTATCCAGCTGCTTATGACACCAATTTTTGGTGCTCTTTCCGACCGTATCGGCCGCACCCCAACCATGCTTGCCGCTTCGCTGATCATTGCTGTTGGTATTATTCCAGGCTTTGCCTATCTCGACAGCCATGTGTCGATCTTGGCTTTCCATATTCTGCTTGGCGCTTTGGCCTTTGCACTCACCGGCTATTCGGGGCCGCTTGCAGCACTGATGTCCGAGCTCTTCCCGACCCGTTCGCGCGGTGCCGGTCTTTCAATGAGCTACAGCTTTGCCGTGACTATTTTTGGCGGCTTTGCACCATTTATTATTGCATGGATGATCAATGCCACCGGCTCCAATCTGGCTCCGGCAATTTATCTGGCCTTCGGCAGTGCTTTGAGCTTTATTACCGTCATCTATATCCGCCGCCTCGGTTTGCGTTAATTTGAAAACAGGAGACAGCTTATGTCGCAAGATATAACACTGGAAGTGATACGAAATCGGGACGCCCATGATGGTTTGCGTCAATTTCGCGAGCGCTTTACCATTCCGGAAAACATGATTTATCTGGATGGAAACTCCTTGGGGCCTGCGCCTAAATCAGCTCTTGCCGCACTTGAACGTGCGGCACATGCTGAATGGGGACAAGACCTCATCCGCAGCTGGAACAGTGCCGGTTGGTTTGATCTGCCTTTGAAACTTGGCGATCAGGTCGGTGCACTCACAGGTGCCGCCAAGGGACAAATCGCAGTTTGCGACAGCACTTCGATTAATATTTTCAAGGCTTTAAGCGCTGCTGCAAGCCTGCGTCCAGATCGTAAAGTGATTGTCGCAGAAGGCGCAAGCTTCCCGACCGATCTTTATATCGCGGAAGGTTTTGTCGCCAGCCAGCCACAGCTGAGCCTGAAATTGCAAGGTGTTGACGGCGATACAATCGAAGAGCTGCTTTCTCCCGATGTCGGCGTGGTCTTGTTAAACCATGTCAATTATCGCAGCGGCTATCTGCATCATATGAAGGCAATGACTGCCCGCATTCAGGCCGCAGGCGCACTGGTCGTCTGGGACTTGTGCCACAGTGCCGGTGCACTGGATGTTCAGCTTGATGATTGCAATGCCGATTTTGCCGTTGGCTGCACCTATAAATATATCAATGGCGGCCCCGGCGCACCTGCTTTCATCTATGTTGCCAAACGCCATCAGGCACAAGCGCGCCAGCCGCTTTCCGGTTGGTGGGGACATGCACGCCCCTTTGCCTTTGAGCAGCAATATGAAGCAGCGCCAGCCATTGCCCGTTTTCTCTGCGGTACACAGCCAATTCTTTCCATGCAAACGCTCAATGGTGCATTGGAAGCATGGCAAGGCGTCAGCATGGCGGATTTGCGCAGCAAAAGCCTCGCGCTGACCGATCTTTTCATCAATTTGGTGGAAGAGCGCTGTAAAGATTTTGACCTGCAGCTCATCACCCCGCGCAAGCATGAAGAACGTGGCTCGCAAGTGGGCTTCACGCATCCGCATGCTTATGAAGTCATGCAAGCGCTGATTGCCGATGGTGTTGTTGGTGATTTCCGTGCGCCGGATGTTTTGCGTTTCGGTTTCACGCCGCTTTATATCAGCTTTGAAAATGTCTGGAATGCGGTTGAAGTGCTACGCGATGTGCTGAGCACCGAGCGTTGGAAAGAGCCGCGCTTTGCCGCGAAAAACGCTGTAACCTGATCATAAAATATGCCTTATCGCGGCTCTCATCGGCCGCGATAAGGTTTTCTCATATTGCGCGTGACAATAATTGCCCCGGCCAGCCATCAACATCAAATGTTGTCACAGGCTGATAGCCGCAAGCTTCATAAAAGCGTACCAGATCACCGCTGCCACCGCCATAGCAATCCACCCGCAACTGGTTCACACCAACCGCCTTGGCACGCTCATCGGCAAATTCTAAAAGCTTTCGTCCACTCCCGCGCGCCTCTTTATCGCGCGAGGCGATCAGCATGCGCACATAAAGTTCTGCTTGGCATGCAGGCTGCACATAAGGCATGGCATCGCCCAAAACCATCGCACCACAAACACCAATTGAGCTCTTTTCAGCCACCCATGCTTCCGGCAAAGCACATTCTCTGGCAATTCGCTCAATACGTTGTGGCGATGCAGACCACGGCTCGCTGCCCCATTGCCCGACATTGCCGATACGAACAAACCAGGCAATCGCATCATCAAACAATTGCACAACCGCCGCCACATCACGCTGATGTGCACGACGGATCACGATATCAGGATTGTTTTTCACTGC
The DNA here is from genome assembly GCF_039522165.1 of Paenochrobactrum glaciei. Taxonomy (NCBI): domain Bacteria; kingdom Pseudomonadati; phylum Pseudomonadota; class Alphaproteobacteria; order Hyphomicrobiales; family Brucellaceae; genus Paenochrobactrum; species Paenochrobactrum glaciei. The sequence continues at coordinate 256,046 of NZ_BAAADE010000003.1, read as the reverse complement.
TATCAAGCCACACTCTGCAATCGCTGTTGCAATTGCTCAATCTCATGATCTGCGAAAACCTCAATGCCGTTTTTGCGCAGTAAGGCAGCGGTTACACCATTGCCGACATGTTTTTGATTACCAAAACTACCATCATAAATGAAAGCACTGCCACAAGACGGGCTGCCATCAATCAACAATGCAAAACGGCATTGATGTGCCTTTGCTATATCAAGCGCGGCCTGCGCACCTTTAACAAAAAGCGCAGTTACATCCTCACCATCCAGTGCCACAACTTGCGCTTCTCCGGCAAGCACAGCTTCGCCTGTTTGCGCGGCCCCAATCTCAGCTGGCAAACGCGGCACACTAAAGCCGCCCTTTAGCTCCGGGCACACAGACACAACACGGCCTTCTGACTGCCATTGATCGAGCAGCGCATGGTGCAATGTCTTGGCCTTACCATTATAGCGTACTGGTTGCCCCAGCAAGCAGGCACTGACGAGGATTTTTTCACTCATGATGGTCGTTTCAATCTAAAAATCCACACTTCGAAATGATCATATTGATCGTACAAGCTGATAATACGCCAGCAATATGCGTCGCATTTTACATCACAAATAAATTTACACCGAATGACATTCAAGCATTTAATTGATTAATGTGCAAAAACTTATTAACATCCCTGCATAAATATTTCTTGAAAGCCTGCTATGTTCGCTTCCTTCATTACTACTCAGCACCAAATAAACACTGCCCTCCGGTTTTTGCAGGTGCTTTTGAGGGAGAATTTATTAGCCGTTTATTTGCATGGCTCCGCCGCTTCCAGCGGATTAAAACCACAAAGCGACATCGACCTTCTTGTTTGCATCAAACAATCTTTGCCCGATGAAACACGCAAGAAACTGCTGGTATTTCTGCTCGACCTCTCCTCAACCTATCCGGCACGCCCTGAAGCTGCGCGTTGTCTGGAAGTGATTGTCTTCACTCTCGATGAATTAAAAAATCCGCATTTCCCAGCCGTGACCGATTTTATTTATGGCGAATGGTTGCGGGAGAGTTTCCTTCAAGGTGAACTGCCAGAACCTGCTGCCGATGCTGAGACGACATTGATTTTAGCACAGGCAAACAAAGAGGCTGTGTCCCTATGGGGCGCAGCCAAAGGAGACTTATTGCCCGTCATTTCTACCGCTGATATTCGCAAAGCCACGCTGCACGGCCTTCCTGATTTACTTGCCAATTTTCAAGGCGATGAGCGCAATGTGCTGCTGACACTGGCGCGGATGTGGTACACAGCTGAGACAGGTGAATTTACGAGTAAAGATCAAGCCGCACTTTGGGCAGCCGCTCTTTTGCCGGAAACAATGGCACAGGTTATGACCCATGCCAGCGCTGCATATTTGGGGCAGATTGATGAAAACTGGGCAAGTCATGCGCCGATAGCAGAGCAGACCGCCAACTATTTACACATGCAAATAGTTGCGAAAATTACGATTTCGGGTTAAATGCATTTTTCTTAAACGCTCTGTTTGGAGGCATCATTATGATGAAAGTCGAAAAAGCAACCAAATAAGCCGCATCAACTTTTTGTTGCTGCGGCGTTCTGTATTATTCGGTTTTACTGATAATTCATAAAGCAGATGCCGCTCTTTTTTAAATCCCAGAGCGGATGATTTATCATGACTACTCCACGCCCTGTTTGGGCTTATTCTCTATCAGCTGCACTGCTGCTGATGGCACCTTTTGACGTCCTCGCCTCACTGGCGATGGATATTTATTTGCCAGTCGTTCCCTTCATGCCTGAATTTTTAGGCACAACACCGGCTATGATCCAACTCTCGCTAAGCCTTTATATGGTGATGCTGGGAGCCGGACAGGTTATTTTCGGCCCTTTATCCGACCGTATTGGCCGGCGTCCGGTTTTACTTGGCGGCACGCTTCTTTTTATTGTCAGCTCCATAGGAGCAGCTTGCGCGACAGACGGCACATTCTTTGTTCTGTTTCGCTTTACACAAAGCTGCGGAGCATCAGCAGCGCTTGTTGCAACTTTTGCAACAGTACGCGATGTTTACGCCAATCGGCCAGAAGGTGCTGTCATTTATGGCAGTTTCAGTTCGATCCTTGCTTTTGTACCGGCACTCGGCCCGCTCATTGGTGTGGTGATCAATATGGCTTTCGGCTGGCGTGCTATCTTTTTCAGCCTTGCGATCATGGCCTCTGCTGCCTTTGTCCATGCGCTTTTTCGCTGGCATGAAACCGCACCAGCACCAGTGTCACAAAAAACACCATCCATCCTGCCGATCTTTTTAAGCCCGCAATTTTGGGTTTATACCTTAGGTTTCAGCACTGCGATGGGTAGCTTTTTCGTGTTCTTCTCCACTGCACCGCGGGTGCTGATGGAGCAAGCGGGATATTCACCAACCGTTTTCAGCATTTGTTTTGCAACAGTTGCAATCGTCATGGTGATAACCACCCGCTTTGTGAAAAACATTATTGGCCGGTGGGGCATCTCAGGCAGCCTTACACGCGGCATGCTGTTAATCATAAGCGGCGCTCTTTTACTGCTTGTAGGCGAGTTTTACGCAACACCATCTTTTATCAGCTTCATTCTGCCCATGTGGGTGATTGCAGTTGGTATTGTCTTTACCGGTGCAGTCACTGCCAATGGCGCATTAGCAAAATTTGATGCAATCGCTGGCTCAGCAGTTGCCTTTTATTTCTGCGTTCAAAGCCTGATAGTCAGCATTGTGGGTACATTGGCTGTCATTCATTTAAACGGTGACACAGCATGGCCGGTCATTACTTATGCAAGCGGCATGGCATTTATAGTCTTATCCGGCCAGTTCTTAGTGCGCTTTAAAAAAGAGAAAAATTAAACCAATAACCGATCGGGCGCTCAACGCCCGATCGGTTTTACAACATCCATCAAGAGCGAAGTTCGCGTGATGCCAATTGCAAAGCATAGTGCCGGATATCTTCCGGCCAGCTTCGCATTTGCTGCTGCATCTTCTCCTGATCACCCGCAAATAGGGCTCGGATAGCCTCTTCATAGCCTTCTAAATCACCTGCCATTGTGTGCATGAACTGATAGGCCGCTTCCTGTGTAGCGCGCTGTGCATCACGGGGCCCTGCATGGCGGCGTGCTTCATCCACCAATTTCCGCAACACGGCAGATGCACCGCCCGGTTGTTTTGCCAACCATTCCCAATGGCGCGGCAACAGCGTCACCTCACGCGAAACGACGCCTAATTTAGGCCGCCCTCGTCCGCGTGGTTCTGGTTGAGCCTCTTCCTTCGCAACTGATGCAACGCCATATTGAGAAGTCAAACGTGCGGCAATTTCCTGCTCGCTGCCACGAATATCCAGATCAATAATCCGTCCGGTTTCATCATCAAAAACCAAAACAGCACTGGTCGCATCAGTTTCTAATGTCGTCTTCACAGCTAGAGCTGCTTCTAGCAAAGCACCGGAAAATAATAATTCCTGCCCGTTAAATGCGGTGCAGGATTTGGAACGTGTCAAAGTCATGTGCGTATTCCATTGATAAAAATCAGTCTCGCTTCATTTTCTTATTATTACCCGTATAAAATTCTTGCGTCAATATTACCCGTGTAATAATAAGCTTTCAAAAAATTGATGAAAGGAGCCTTCATATGCAGGGCATTGAACGAAAAGCTGCCATCGCAGCCTATAAAGAGAAAAAAGTTGCAAGCGGCATCTACCGTATCAGCTGTCAAGCAAGCGGTGAAAGCTGGATTGGGCAATGGACAAATATTGATGCAATCAAAACGCGGCTCTGGTTTACCTTGCGCCAAAACAGCTCAATGCAAAAAGCATTACAAAGCGCATGGAATACCCATGGCGAAGATCAGTTCAGCTTTGATATTCTGGAAAGATTTGAAGAAGATGAGCCTGACTACATCCGCGCATCAAGATTAAAAGAAAGAGCATTATTCTGGCGCGAAAAACTAAACGCCTATGCCATATAAAAAGAGACAAGAAGCCTCACTGCTAATCTGTAACAATAAATATAGAGCGCATTCATAAATGCCGCCCTGGGGCGGCATTTTTTATCCGTTGAAAATTTGGACAATCAGGAATCCGGATCTTTAAAATCCGTCTCGCCTTTTTTCCAGTATCCGGCTGCGATAACGCGGCTGCGGTCAAAGCCGCAATCAGCCACAAAATGACGGCGCACATCCCGCACCACACCTGCTTCAGCTGAAAACCATACTTGTCCGTTTTCCTTAGACAAATCGGTTGTCATCATCGCATCCTGTAATTCACGACTGCTGCCAATCGGTGCGCCTTTACGTGAAATCCAGTGAATATCAGCGCTCGCTTTCGTGATGATTTGCTGCTTGTCACTGTCTTCCGGCACTTCGAGAAATGCCGTTACTTTGGCCGTTTCCGGTAAGTCTTCAAGAATGGCACCAATTGCAGGCAAAGCCGTTTCATCACCGCCAATCAGCAAATGTTCGGCACTCTCATCATAGCGATAGCCACCGCGTGGCCCTGCCATTTGAATAACATCGCCAGGCTTTGCTCTTTCCGCCCATGTCGAGCAAGGCCCATCACCATGTAAAACAAAATCAATATCCATTTCGGCATCGTTTTCGTAAAAATAGCGGATGGTATAAGCGCGGCCGCTTGATCTTTCACTGTCCGCCACCGGCACAAAAAGCTTAACCCATTGTGCCGGACGTTTGACCGGAAAACCTTCCAATGCACTTGATCCGACCGTTATGCGTTTCATATGCGGGCTTACCATTTGCACTTCCCGCACTTCTGCAATTCGCAAGCGGCGGTCTGTCGGAATAGGCGCACGTTCTGTTATTTCAAAATCAGACATTTCAATCTCCATTCTTCTCATTCAGCCGTTGCGACGACGTAAACTGGTGAGTGAAAGTAAAAGGGCAATAACTGCCATGAAGGCCGCACCAGTGAAGGCACTTTGCATACCGGCAGCCACTGTTTGCGGTGTGGCAGATGCGGCATCACCGGCAGAATGGGCGTAGATTGCTCCCATCAAAGAAGCACCGGTGATAAGACCTAAGTTACGCGCAAGTGCGAGCAAACCTGAGACAAGACCACGTTGCTGTGGCTCTGCATCCATCATCACGGCGGTGTTGTTCGGGGTTTGAAAAAAGGCAAGGCCAACACTGATAAAGGCAATGGCCACCAGATAAACCGGAATACCACCAGTAACCGAAACCCACGACATGATCAGCGCCCCGATTGCAAATAGAGCCAACCCGATAACCATCGTGAAACGCGCGCCGATTTTATCGGCAATCGTTCCGGCAGGAACACCCATAAAAGCAGCAATCAATGGGCCAACAGTCATCACCATGCCGACTGTGTGCATATCAAGCTCCAGCGCTAACTTTAAGAAAAACGGCCCTAAGATTAAGGTTGCCATCATCACAGCATAGACAAGAACACTCATGATCATGCTGGTTGATAAAAGCGCATTGCGGAACATTGAAAGTTTTAGCAAAGGTGCCGGTGTGCTCAATTGCACCCAGATAAACCAGATGAAACCTATGGCAGCTGCAACTTCTAAGCCCAGCACCAATTCATCACCAAAACCGCGTGCGCCTGAGAAGGTCATGGCAAGTGAATAAGCAGCCAACGTTGCTGCCAGCAGCACGGTTCCTGTCCAGTCGAAATTTTGCAATGATGATGTTTGCTTTGGCGCATCCACCGAGGCTGGCAGATAAAACTGCACCAAAAGATAAGCCACAATACTGAGTGGAATATTGACCCAGAACATCGACTGCCAGCCGAAAAGACCAAGCAAAAACGCACCTAAAGACGGCCCCAGCGCAATGCCGAATGAAACCATGGTTGACAAAACACCCATTGCAAAACCTGTACGGTTTTTAGGGAAAACCTCGCCGACAAAAGCAAAGGACAAAGCCATTAAAACAGCACCGCCAACCCCTTGCAGCGCACGCCCTGCAATCAGCACTGGCAGATTTACCGAGAGGGCACATATGGCGGAAGCCACCATAAAAATAACTAAGCCCCAAAGATAAAGGCGTTTTTTGCCAAGCTGATCGCCAAAGCGACCAACCCCGACGATCAACGCGGTGACCACCAGCAGATAGCTGACCACCACCCATTGAATAGCCCCAAAACTTGTGCCGAACTCGGTTACCAGTTGCGGCAGCGCGACATTGATAATGTTGGTGCCTAATTGCGATAATAGAATTGCCAGTGAAAGCCCGGTCAAAACCATGCCGGAACGAACGGGCCGTGGCAAAATTTCAGTTTGAGAAATTTCTGTCATCATATTTTTCCGTTACAAAACCTTGGGAGAAGGCTTTTCATGAAAAAGAGATAACGCCACATTTGAATTGTTTACAGTGCAATGATGGAATTATATAATTGCACCAAATGCAATTGGGGTTCTCTCTTTCATGTCAGACAAACGCCTTTCACAAATTGATATGAATTTGCTCATCACGCTGGATGCGCTCTTGTCGGAAGGCAGCGTTGCCGGTGCTGCGCAGCGCATGAACCTCAGCGCACCGGCCATGAGCCGTCAGCTGACCCGTATTCGTGAATTATTTGACGACCCCATTCTGGTGCGTGCCGGTCGCGGCCTTGTGCCGACACCAAGGGCAGAAGAATTGCGCGAGCCTTTACGCCAATTTGTCTTGGCTGCAGAAACACTTGTACGCGGCGAAGGCGAGATTGACCCGCGCCAGCTGGAACGCACATTTACGGTGCGCTCCAATGATGGTTTTGTGGGCGCTTATGGTGCGGCTATCGCACAAGCAGTTTTTCAGGAAGCTGCCAAAGTGCGGCTTTATTTTGCCCCGCAAGGCAATGAAGATGTTGAGGCTTTACGCGAAGGCAAGGTGGATCTTGATATTGGCGTAATCGGCGCCATGGGGCCGGAAGTACGCTTGCAAGCCTTGTTTCATGACCGTTTTATCGGTGTTGTGCGCCGTGATCATCCGATTGCAACACAAGGTGCATCATTGAAAAATTTTATTCTTTACCCGCATGTTTCCGTTTCACGGCGCGGGCGGTTTGACGGGCCGATTGATAAAGCGCTGGCCGCACAAGGCAAGGATCGCACCGTCAGCCTTGCTGTTGCCAGTTTCTCCGAAAGCCTCGAGATCGTGCGGCGCAGTGATTATATCGCCGCCATGCCTGACCGCCTCACCCATGCAGCACGGCGTGATCTTTTTACCTTCCCGTTACCCGTCCAAGCAGATGCCCTTGCCATTTCACAAGCATGGCATCCGCGTTTTGATGCCGATCCGGCCCATCGCTGGCTCAGAGCCCTCGTGCGCCGAATTTGTTCGAATCCGGTTTAAAAAGAACCAACAACCACATAAGGCTTTATTTTTTAAAGTGCTTTGCAGCTAATGCCCGATCTTCTTGCGTCACAGACGTTAGCTTCTTCAGATGTTTACCCAAAAAGCCATTGAGATCATCCATCACCGTATACATCACAGGCACAAAAATGAGGCTCAATGCTGTCGACGTAATCAAGCCGCCAATCACAGCAATGGCCATCGGTGCGCGGAAAGCGGCATCTCCGCCAACACCGATGGCTGCTGGCACCATCCCTGCAACCATTGCGATGGTCGTCATGATAATGGGACGCGCACGAGTGATACCTGCCTTGATCAAGGCTGCGCGACGCTCCAGACCTTGCCCACGGCATTCAATGGCATAATCCACCATTAGAATTGAGTTTTTACACACAATCCCCATCAGCATCAGCAGGCCGATGACTGAAGACAGATCAAGTGCTGCACCATAAATCAGCAAAGCCAAGGCCGCACCACCGATGGAAAGCGGCAAGGCAATCAAAATAGTAACCGGCTGCAAGAAATCTTTAAACAACAGTACAAGAACTGCCAGTACCACCAAAATACCGGTCAAAAGCGCCAATGCGAAGTTTTCAAACATCTCATTCATTGCTTCGGCATCGCCATATTCAATCTGGCTGACACTGGCTGGCAAATCCTTATAGGCAGGCAATTCTGCAATTGCTGCCAAAGCCTCACCCAATGTGGCACCGCTACTCAAATTGGCCTCAACTTGTATCAACCGCTTACGGTCAAGCCGTTCAAGTCTGCTTTCTGCCGTGCCAAATTCAATATCCGCAACCGAGGCCAAAGGCACCATTTGTCCTGATGCAGTGCTGACCCGTAATTGGCGCAGACTATCAAGCTGGCTGCGCGTATCTTCATCAAACAAAACACGGATCGGTATCTGCCGGTCGCCTAAATTGAACTGCGCCGAATTGGCATCAATTTCACCAAGCGTTGCAATACGTGTCACGGTGCCAATGGCAAGTGGTGAAACACCCAACCGCGCAGCCTCATCAAGACGCGGTTTCACGTGCACTTCGGGCGCAGGCAACGGCTCATCAGAAACCACATTGGCAAGTTGCGGCAGTGTCCGCATTTGTTTTTCCAAGGCGCGCGCTGCCTGCGATAATTCCTCACCATTATTACCGGCCAAAGTAATCGATACTTCCTTGCCGCCATTATCATTGAGGAAGGTGAAACGAATATCCGCAGTGCCAGCGAAAATAGGACGTACGGCTTCTTCAAAAGCTTTACGGCTTAAATCACGCTCGGCTCGCGGTTTCATTTTAATCAAGAGATCAAAATCATTCACGCCTTCGCCGCTTGTCGCCAGCACATCAATCACTTCCGGCCATTTGACCAATTGCGTCACAATGTGATCTGAAACCCGTGCGGCTTCTTCAAGCCGTGTGCCCGGTGCAAGCGTCACATTGGCCTGTGATAAATTATTATCACCTTCAGGCATAAAGCCGGTAGGCAGCAAACTCATCAGATAAACCGAGCCGGTAAAGATCATTGCAACCAGCGCCAAAGTTGTTTTGCGGTGATCCAATGTCCAGCCTAACACACGCTGATACCAGGCTCTAAGACGTGATTTTTTGGCTTCTTTCTGATGCGTTTTAGCAGGCAACAGCCAATAGGCTGCCATGAGTGGCGTAAGCAAGCGCGCCACCGCCATTGAGATTAAAACTGCAATGGCAACCGTTAAGCCAAACTGTTTAAAATACTGACCAACCGCGCCACCGATAAAACTCACAGGCGCAAAAATCGCAACAATGGTCAGCGTGGTGGCGACAACTGCAAGACCAATGGCATCCGATGCTTCCAGTGCTGCCTGATAAGGACGTTTGCCCATATGCACATGGCGCTCAATATTCTCAATCTCGACAATCGCATCATCGACAAGAATACCGATCACCAAGGTTAGCGCCAGCAAACTGATACTGTTCAGCGTAAAGCCAAGCAAATCCATCACGGCAAAGGTCGGCAAAATCGACAGTGGCATAGCAACCGCCGCAATCAAAGTTGCCCGCCAATTCCACAGAAAGAAAAACACCACCACAATAGTCAGAAGCGCTCCTTCAACCAGCGCTGACATCGCATTATTATAGCTCTGCAATGTATATTCGACCGTCGAAATCAGTTCTTTGATGCTGAGTTCTGCGTGGGAGGTCTGAATTTCGGCCAATTTCTTCGTGACGCCGGCAGCTACGACCGTGTCACTATAGCCTTTCGCACGCGAGACTGAAAAACCAACCACCGGCACGCCATCAAGACGCGCGAAACCGCGCATTTCAGACGCCGTATCATCCAGCGTGGCAATCTCGCGCAATGGTATCCAGCGTCCACCCGGCAAAGGAATTGTCAGACGCTGCAATTCCTCAAATGTACGCGCGCTGGCAAGCGTGCGCACCGATTGCTCTTGCCCGCCAATATGGCCGCGCCCGCCCGGCACATTCACGTTCAACTCACGCAATGTCGTGTTGATCTGATCTGCTGTAACGCCTAAAGCCAGCAGACGTTCGGATTTCAAAGAAACGCGGATCTCGCGGTTGACCCCGCCAAGGCGGCGCACTTTTTGCACACCTGGCACAGTGAGCAGTTCACGCGTGATTGTATCTTCAACAAACCACGATAAATCAACAGCCGATAAATGTGGTGCAGACACCATGTAATAAAGGATCGCACTGCCGTCGACATCCTCACGCGCCACCAAAGGCTCCTGAATTGTCTGCGGCAGATCAGAGCGAATTTGCGTGATCGCATCGCGCACATCATTGGTAACACGGTCAGGATCAGTGCCGATCTTAAATTCAACAGTCGTGGTTGAAACACCATCAGCAATAGATGAACGGATATGACGGACACCGGCAATCCCTGAAACGGCCCCCTCCACACGGCGCGTCACCTGCGTTTCCATCTCTGATGGTGCAGCGCTCGTTTGTGTCACAGTAACCGTAACAATCGGAAAAGACACGTTCGGATCAGAGTTAATCGGCAAACGTTCAAAGGCAAACCAACCTGCAAACGTCATTGCCAAAAACAACACAATGGTCGGGATCGGCTTGGCGATCGCCCATGCGGAAATATTATTAAACATCAGATGATCTTTCAGGGAGAGGTGATCTTGTGCACAGCCATCGCTGCCGATATCGGCAGCGACACAACCGCCTCGCCGTCATGCAGCAAAGGCCCTGCTTTTTCGATCAGCTGATCACCCTTTTGCAAACCGGTTAACACTTCCACCTGACCATTCCGGCGCACACCGAGCGTGACATTTCTTTTCACCGCTTTGCCGTCAGTCACCACAAATACGGACGTGTCTTTTGCCCCCTCACTGTAAAGAACAGCAGAATTATTGACAAAAATACTGTCACTTTGGCCAAACAGCACTTCCGCCCTGCCAAACACTCCGGCAAACAAAGAGGATGTATTTTCAAATGCAATATAAGCAGTGCCCAGACGGGTCTGCGGATCAATTTTCGGCGAAACCAATCGGATATGACCGCTGACAAGCTGGCCACCCGGCAAAGTCACACGCGCAACCTGCCCTGTTTTTAATAAGGGCAATTCACTTTCAGGAATATCCGCTGCCAGTTCAATTTCGCCATTGCGGATGAGCATCAAAAGCGGCTCAGTACCGGCAAGGGCGCCTGCACGTGCTTTACGCTCCGAGACAATGCCTGCAACAGGGGCTTCGACCACCGCTTTAGCGCGCTCTGATTTTGCTTCGGCCAATTGCGCTTCGGCCTGAATAAATTCAGCCTCTGCAACTGTCACCCCCTGCCGCGCCACATCCAACACGGATTGGCGCTCATCAAAATCTTGTTTGCTGATCGTGCGTGAACCTATTAAGCGCTGTGCCCGGGCAAAATTGGCTTCAGCCTGCCTGAAGCTTGCCTGTTGCTGCGCAACCGCAGCCCGCGCCCGCGCCACTCTCCCTTCATTTTCGCGTAAATTATGTTCCAGCTTTGCAGTGTTTAAGCGAACAAGCACCTGACCTTTTGCAACATGATCACCAACTTCTGCATCAACAGTCGCAATACGCTCATCGCTTAATGATGTACCAACAGCGACTTCTTCGCGCGGTACAAATAAGCCATTTAGCGGCAAGGTTAAGTCCGTTTTGAGACGTTCAACTGTCACTGTTGTGACAGTTTTAACGGTGCGGGGCTCGCCTTGCTCTTCATTGGCAAGCGCAGCATTCACACCAAAAATAAAGCATAAGAAACAAGCAACAAGTGAGAGGCGCAAGAACAACCTCATGGCTCAATACCTTCAAAAAATGAAGCGCAGCAGCGCTAACGATGCCTGCTGAGAACCAAAAAACTGTGCAGATTGCGTGCAGAGACCGTCGAAAAAATGCAGGTATGATTAAAACAGATAAAAACGGCGAGCAAAATCCCAAGTAATTGGGAGGCTGCTAAAAGGCATAATCGCGCTGAAAAATTGCTTTTTATACAAATAAAAACGGCACCGGTTCTTAAAACCGGTGTCGTTTGATCTTCATTAGAGCTTTACCCAGCCTTCAGGCGGGAACTTGCCCGGATGGATAGTGCCGCATTTCGGGCAGGTACGTAGTTTTTCATCTGCATAAAATTCAGCATAAATCGGCGGCAGATCATCAACAATGGATTCAAGATCAACCTCGGCACGATGAACGCGTGTCGAACATTCAAAGCAATACCATTCCACCGCATCCAACAAACCTTCAGGGCGGGCAGGTTCGATCACCAAACCGATTGAGCCTTCCTGCGGACGCTGCGGCGAATGACGGATATGTGGCGGCAGAAGGAAAATGTCACCTTCACGGATCGGCACATCATAAAACTCGCCGCTGGCCGTATCATGCAGTTTTAGCAGCATGTCGCCTTTCAGCTGATAGAAAAACTCTTCCACCGGATCATCATGATAATCGGTACGGCGGTTCGGACCGCCGACAATGGTTACCATCAGATCGGCATCTTTCCAGATCTGCTGGTTGCCAACTGGCGGCTTCAGCAAATGCTGATGCTCATCAATCCATTTTTGCAAATTGAAGGCGCTCAATTTTCCCATAGCTCAACTCCCATTATTTAGCGCAATTGCGCTTGATCTCCTGCTCCGCTTTACCCATGCCGCATATTAAAGACGCACTAATTTACAGCCTCTATCAGGCAAAACGGGCTCCTCACCGGCTGAAGAAACAACCAGCCATCGCGCCCTGCTGCTTATGAGTTGGCACCCCCGCGACGCAAAGCCCCTATGATGGTGATTTCATCTCTTGAGCAATTATATTGCAAGAATGAAAATTCCTATCAATTAATAAGATATAATTATAAATCTTAAATTTTATTTCGGTGATCATTGCTCAGCAACATGCCTTGCAAATGATTACGCAGCACTGAGATAAAACTGCTCACGGCCGGAGATAAGGACTTTCCACTGGCACGGATCAGGCACAAATCACGCGAAACAGTCGGATCAACCAAGGGGCGCGAAACCAGATTATATTGATCAGCACGCGACATTGCATAAGTCGGCAAAACTGCCACGCCTAATCCTGCACCAACAAATGCCAAGGCCGTTGTCACCATAGAGGCTTCAAATTTCGGATGCAGGATTTGTGACGCTTGCTCGGCGCCCAGTTCCATCAAGCGCCGGATACCGCTATTGCGTGACATCGCAATCAACGGCCATTGCGGCAGATCATCCCAACGCACAAAAGCATTGCCCGCCAAAGGATGGTCAGCCGGCATAAACAAACCTAAATTATCCCGCATCAAAACCGTGCGTTCTATGCCTTCCTCATGCGCTGAGAAGGTGCCCAACCCGCAATCAGCATTATTGGCAACCACCTCTTCACGGATATCCTGATTGGGGGCATCCAGCACTTCAATATTGATACCCGGATAATCCTTATGAAAAGCGGCAATCGCAAAAGGCACAATGGCTGAAGACAATAAAGGCGAGGCTGCAATACGAATACGTCCGCGTTTTCGGGCTGCCAGATCACGGGTATTTTGAATAGCGTGACCTAAATCTTCCATCACTTTGGAAGAGGAGGCACGAAACTCCTCGCCCGCTTGGGTAAGCTCGACACGGCGCGTGGTGCGATCAAACATCCGCACACCGAGCTCACTTTCCATCTCGCGGATCATGGTTGAAAGAGCTGGTTGCGCAACCCCCATATGACGTGCCGCCGCAGAAAAACTTTTATGCTCGGCGACAGCCAGAAAGGCCTCAATCTGCTTGAGTGCAATGCGCATCTATTCTCCCATTTATACAGATTACTTATTAATTAATACGATAATTCATTCTGGATGAATAAACAAGGCAATGCAATGTTGCGCTCAGAAACAAGATTTTTCCAAATATCAAGGCTGGCTGCGCCAGAAAAGCAAGGTTCCAGAATGACGAGTTACCCAAAACTTCAGCTTTATATTGCAGGTCAGTGGCGTTCTTCAAAAGAAACCATTCCGGTCCTTAATCCGGCTGACGAAACTGTCATCGGCGCTTTACCGGTTGCAAGCCGTGCTGATCTTGATGATGCGCTGGCAGCAGCAGCAAAGGGTTTTCGCATCTGGTCTCGCACAGCACCGGCAAAACGTGCCGAAGTTATTTTGCGTGCTGTGGCTTTGATAAAAGAACGCTCGGAAGAAATCGCCCGCTCCATCACCATGGAACATGGCAAGCCGATTGCACAGGCACGCCTCGAAGTGCAACGCGGCTGCGAGTTTTTTGAATGGGATGCCGGTGAAGCCGTGCGCAGCTATGGGCGCGTTATCCCGAGCGAACCGGATATCCGCTATATCGTCATTCATCAACCAGTGGGCACAGTAGCGGCTTTCTCACCGTGGAATTTCCCGATGAGCCAGCCAGCCCGCAAAATTGCCGGTGCCATTGCTTCGGGCTGTTCCATCATTTTGAAAGCAGCAGAAGAAACCCCTGCCGGCGCACTTCACATTGCCCGTGCATTTCATGATGCCGGCCTGCCAGCAGGCGTTCTCAATCTCGTTTTTGGTGTTCCGGCAGATATTTCATCCTACCTGATCCCGCAGGAACAAGTCCGCCTCGTTGCCTTCACCGGTTCAACCGCCGTCGGCAAACATTTAACCGAAATTGCCTCACGCAGCGTCACCCCTGTTTTGATGGAGCTGGGCGGACACGCACCGGTGATTGTTTGCGATGATGTTGATCCGATAAGAGCGGCCGAGCTTTCCGTTTCCCGAAAAGCACGCAATAGCGGTCAGGTTTGCACCTCGCCAACCCGCTTCTTTGTCCATAAAAACATTTACCGCTCCTTTTTGGATGCATTTGTCGAGCGCGCGAAAACTGTCCGTGTCGGTGATGGTTTTGATGCAAATACCGACATGGGGCCAGTCGCCAACCACCGCCGTGTTGAGGCTATTGAAACATTGGTTGAAGATGCCCGTGATCGCGGTGCGCAGATACTTGCAGGCGGCACCAAGCCAACGGGCAAAGGTTATTTCTATCCGCTGACCGTTGCAGCAGAACTGCCCGATGGTGCCCGTGCCTTAGAGGTCGAGCCATTCGGCCCGCTTGCATTGATCAATCCGGTGGATTCAGTGGAAGAAGCGATCGAACGCGCCAATGCACTGCCTTTTGGCCTTGCGGCTTACGGCTTCACCCACTCCGCGCACAATGCGCATATGCTTGCAGAACGCATTGAAGCCGGAAATGTCTCGATCAATACATTGGAAGCATCCGTTGCCGAAACACCATTTGGCGGTGTTAAAGAAAGCGGCTATGGCCGTGAAGGCGGCGCCGAAGGGCTGCACCATTATATGACGGTTAAAAATATTTCACACCGCATGGTGTTGTAAAAAACTAAGCAAAGCCTGCCATTTCATCAATGGCAGGCTTCTTTTTTATTACTCAACCGCCCATTCACGCGTGGCGGTATCGGCTTTTTCAAAATCATCACAGATAAGGATCAGCTGATTATAATGGTCAGAATATTGCGTTAAAATTCGCACATCAGCATCACTTAAAGCACGCGCAATTGCACCCAACTGACCAGGTGTCCCTTGTTTGAGCTTACGAATAAGCGGACGCTGCATCGCAACCGTGCGGATATTAGCAGCTTCAGCCGCAGCCCAAGCGGCCTCACCGTTTTTAAACAGAAAATGCGCAATCACACGATCACCATTTGAGAAAACACCGCCACCTTCAAATGGAATAGCGGCTCGCCCCATCACTTCACCAAGCTTTGCCAGCCCGTCTTTTTCACCGCTTAAATCAAACTCAATATCAAACATTCTTTTCAACTTTCTCATGTATTTTACGGCTGTCATCAGGGGCTTGCTGGCGTTCACTCATGCCATAATCACGCAAAACGCCTGCAACTCTTAAACGGTAATTGCTGAAAACATGATCACGTCCGGCTGCCTGCACATTGCGGTGCATTGTCAGGTTGCGCCAGCGCTGAACAGCATCTTCATCGCGCCAAAATGACAATGACAAAACTTTGTTCGGCACGGTCAGGCTCTGAAACCGTTCAATCGAAATAAAGCCCTCCATATCATTCAAAAGCGGGCGCAACTGCGCCGCCAAATCCAGATATTCGCCTTGTGTATCCGGTGTCGTTTCCGCTTCAAAAATAACGGCGATCATGGGCATCCCTTTCTTAATTCTGACGCAACATAGCCAATTGACGCTTCTTAATGGTTCGATTAGCGTCGAACTATGAGTGAAGGTCCCAACATTGCCCGTATTGCCGCTTTAGTGGCTGACCCTGCCCGCAGCGCCATGCTTCTGGGGCTGATGGATGGCCGTGCTTTAACCGCAACGGAACTTGCCAATCTTGGCGGCATCACCAAGCAAACCGCCAGCAGCCATTTAGCAAAACTCGTTGACGGCGATGTGGTAAGTGTCGAAACACAAGGTCGGCATCGTTATTTCAAACTTGCCGGTGAACATGTTGCGGCCTTGCTTGAAGCTCTGATGGTTTTCAGCCATGACAGCGCAACGCTTCAACCAACCAAAACTATCCGCACCGGCCCGAAAGATTTAAACTTACGCAAAGCCCGGATTTGCTATGATCATTTAGCCGGTGAAATGGGCGTAAAGCTCTATGATCACATGATGGGACATAACTGGCTGCATGATGATCTGAGCGTTTCAGCCAAAGGCTGGGATATGCTTGCACATATCGGCATTAGCCAAAAGACTGTGCCTTTAAGCAACCGCCCGCTTTGCCGGGCTTGCCTTGATTGGAGCCAGCGCCGCCATCATCTGGCAGGCCGCATTGGAAAAGCCGTTTTAGATCAAATGATTGCATTAGCATGGGCGCGGCGTTTGCCATCTTCACGCGTGATCAGCTTTACGCCAGAAGGTGAAAGACGCTTTTTTGAATGGCTGAAATAAGCAACCAAGTTAATCTCTAAACGCCTTCACACTCATTTCAGATGATTTTTCTGTTTAGCTCAACCTTGACAAACTTGTGCTCTTTACCCATCTATCATTCAATCAATTTATTGAATGATAGATTAAAGGTGTGCCATGAACATGATGCTGGGCGTCAGCGCCAAGGAAACAATCACTGCGGATCAACTCTCCGTTTTGCTGCAAATTTTAACGCCTGAGAGCGCCGGAGAAAGCCGTACTCAAGCGACACAAGACATGCCCTATCTAGGTCTCAGCCTGCATCAGAACCAAGTCGCGCATATTTTTAAAGGTCAGCCATTGAAGGCCGCGCCGTTTTTAAAAGCCGAGCAATATGCACCGGCACAAACAGCGCTGATACAGCTAGAGCTGGCACCAGCAACACCACACACAAACTATGCCGACAATGTTCCATTCGAACGCGAGCTTGGCGGGCGCTCATGGACATTCATCCATGACAGTGCACTCAAAACTCTCAGCCATCTTGATTTAAAAGATTTTCATCCGCTTGGCACAACAGCTGCCGAATATGCATTTTGCCTGCTGCTTGATGCAATCAAACCATTCATCTTAAAAAATGGTCAGATTGCAAATCCGCAAGGGCTCTTGGAACAACTTAGCGAAACCACCTCCCGCATCACTAAAAACGGCCACTTCAATTATATTCTCACCAACGGGACATATCTTTTCGCACATAGTCACACACGTCTTGACGTGTTGTTTTCACCAATCACGCACGACAGCCAAACACAACAAATATGCCTCATTGCCAGCCAGCAAATGACCGATGATGAACTGTGGTCGTGTTTGCTCCCTCATGCTTTGACCATGATCACCGAGGGGCAAATCCGCGGACAAACCGCAACAAAAAACCCTGCATCTCAAGCTGATTGGCAACAGCAAACAATCAAATTCGGCACCATAGAAACATGGATGCAGCAAAACTCACATACGCGCCGGCAGCGTTTCGCACGGGGCAACAGCCATCTTTATGAGAGCAGCTAATGCTTGGCTCACGCACTTTTTTACGCGTGTTTTTTCATCTCCCGATCACGCACAACCAAAAAAATTCTAATGAACGGAGCTTAAAAAATGACTATTCAAACACTCACCGCTGATGGTTTTAAAAACGATATTTTGGCAGGCAATGGCGTACAAGCCATTCGCTTTTGGGCGGAATGGTGCGGTCCGTGCCGTATGATGAAACCGATTTATCAAAAACTTGCCGAAAATTTCGGTGATACGATTACATTTTATGATGTGAATATCGATCTCAGCCCCGAAATTGCTTCAGCCTGCGGCATTGCCAGCATTCCAAATCTGATGATTTTCAAAGACGGTAATGTCGTCGATCAAATGGTTGGACTGGCACCGCAGAGCACCTATGAGCGCTTACTTAGCCAATATACCAACCCGAATAATGCTGCCTAAACGTAGTATTCTTTAAAACACTCCTTAGCCACGATCCCTGTGCAGCGTGCTGAGAAACCAGCATGAATGATGATGCTTGCGCACAAGCTGCACAGGTGGCTGCAACATTTTTTGCGTAAATCCCCCATGAAATCCTCCCCTGATATAACTTCGTCATCTGCACGAAAATTGCCCGAAGCTCGCGCAGGTTTTGCTTTGCTTGCCATTGTACAAGCAACGCTCATTTTTACGATTGCACTGATTATGATCCCGTTGCCGGAAATCTCCGCGCAATTTGGTATGAACAGTTCGCAAATGCTGTTTTTGCAAGTAGCCTATGGCTTACCTTTCAGCGGCTTACTGCTTTTTGGCGGCAGACTTGCCGATCGTTTTCCTGAAAGAATAATGTTCGCAATCGGGCTTATTCTGTTTGGTTTGGCATCGCTGGCCGCAGCCCTTGCTCCCAACTATCAAGTGCTTGCTTCCATGCGCTTTCTCCAGGGCATTGGCGGCGCCTTAACCGCACCCGCAGCTATGGCCATTTTACGCACCATTTATCCAAGCCCTGCCCAATTCGGACGCGCAATGGCTACATGGGGCGGTGTTTCCATTCTGGGCGCAACTCTTGGCTTCGTGCTTTCCGGCATCATTACAGCTTGGATATCATGGCGCTGGATGTTCATTGTGCCAATTACCGTCACGGCTGCGGCGCTCCTTTTAAGCAATGCGCTGCTTCCTGCCAGTCGTCCGCGCAACCACCATGAAAAGATGCGCCTTGATCCGGTCGGTGCCTTATTAGCAACGGCTTCCATTGTGCTGATCAGCTATGCTCTGATCCGCAGCAGCGAAACCCCATGGTCTGATCTTCATGTATGGGGCGTACTTACAGCTGGACTTTTATTGCTCATTTGCTTTTTTACACTTGAGAAAAAAGTATCCTCACCTTTGCTGCCGCCGCATTTTCTGCTCAATGCCAACAGAGCCGCAGGACTTATCGGCATGATGCTGGCTGCTGCCGGTTCTGTGCTCATTGAACTCCTACCTTCATTATTTTTGCAGCAAATTCGCCAATGGTCGGCACTCACAACGGCCTTGTCCTTTTTACCGCTTATCATCGCGTTGCTGGTTGCCAATCAGTTTGCATCGCCCATAGTGCATCGCTTTGGTGCGCGTAAATCAATGATTGCGGGCTTTTTGATCGCCGCCACAGGTCTTTGCCTTTACGCCTTCTTACGCCGCGAAACAGACTACCTCCTTGGCATGGTGCCTGGACAAATTCTTGTATCTGTTGGCATCGCACTGGTTTTTTCTGGCTCTGCTGTCCTTTCAACCAGCAATGTTCCTGATCATCAGGCAGGACTTGCAGGTGGTGTCATGAACACCGCAATGGAACTTGGCCCCACATTTGGCTTAGCCGTCTTCATGTCAGTAGCCGGTTTACGAGTTGATGTCGTGGAAGGCTATGCACTCGCCTTTGCCGCAGGAACGATCATTTATGTTCTGGTCGCCTGCTGGCTTTTATTCTTAACTGATGAAAAAGCAGATCATTGAAAAATAAAAACGGGCGGTTTTATCCGCCCGTTTTTTTAAACGATTACATAAAACTGCTGCTGACCAAAGCCGCCAGATATAGCCCGATACCAAAAACACTATGCGCCATAAGACTGCGGAAACGCGCCGTTCCCGGTGCCGGTGTTTTGGACGCGGCAATGCCAAAACCAAAGCACGGCTGCATAATAAAAAACGGCGCCGCCATACTTAATAATCCGGCCAGCAATGCAGGCCAGAATGTTGGTTGCTGCACCCAGCCAATACCGGTGCATAGCAGCAAAATACCGGCAAAAAGCACACCGGTAGCATAATGAACAATCCAGCCGATTGCCTTTTCACCAATCATCGGCTCGGCCTGCATAATATTGTTATGTTTGAATTTCCCTTGCGGCATATGCAAAATCCAACGCCCGACAACGCGATAATCCAATGATGGGATTGCAAAGACCCGCTTGAGCATAATCGCCCATAAATCCATAACAATCGTTGCGCCAACACCCAAAGCAACGGCACGAACGATGAGATCGGTTTCCACTATCACATTTAACCTCTTAAAAGCTTCCTGCAAGGCAAAGCCTGCTTTCTCTGTGGTGCCTATATAGCGGCAAACACGCATACATTCAATTAATTGATTGAATAATATTTCTGTGCTAAACCTGCACACATGAATCACGATGAGATACAAAACCAGTTTTTTGACCAGATCGCCGAGCTTGCCCGCGCTGCGGGCAGCGCGCAGCGTCTGATGTTGTTGCAGCATATTGCGCAAGGTGAGCGCTCGGTTGAGCGATTGGCTGAACTATCCGGTCTCACCATTGCCAATGCCTCGCAACATTTGCAGCAATTGAAGCGCGCCAATTTTGTGCAAACACGGCGCGACGGCAAAAACGTGCTTTATCGCTTGAGCAACGGCCCTGTTATTGAGCTGATTTCAGCGCTCACCCGACTGGCAGAATATAATCAGGCAGAAGTCCGCTCACTCATTCAAGACAGCATCCATCAACGCGATCAGCTGGAAGCTGTTTCGCATGATGAGCTTGTCGAGCTTTTGCGAGATAATAGCATCACACTGTTGGATGTACGCCCTGAAGATGAATATGCCTTAGGCCATTTACCGGGCGCGATTAACATTCCGTTTAATGAGCTGGAACAACGCTTGGCCGAACTTGGCTCAGCACAGGAAGTGGTTGCCTATTGCCGCGGCTCAAAATGTGTTTTATCCCCCAATGCCGTTGCTACCTTAAAAGCCAAAGGCTTACGTGCCAGCTATTTGATTGACGGCTTCCCTTCATGGAAAGCCGCCGGTCATACGGTTGAAACACAATAAAAAACCGGCCTTCATGCCAGTTTTTGACGCGCTACCCTTGCAAATTATGCAATGTAACAGACGGGCAGATGACCTTGGCAATATCGCACAAATGACGATGGTGGGTCAGATAAATAACCTGACCTGCCTCGGCCATTTGCGCAAAAAGGCGCAAAGTTTCTTCGGCGCGAAAATCGTCAAAGCTTTCCATAATATCATCTGCCACAAATGGCAGCGCCGGACGCTCACGCACAAATTCATAATAGCCGGCAACGCGCAATGCGAGATAAAGCTGAAAACGTGTGCCCTTGGATAATTCCTGCGCTTCACGCGAACTGCCATCCAACGCTTTGGCGATAAGAATTTCACCATCTTTGCCCGGTTGCGTCGCAAGGCCTGAATAATCACCACGGCTGATCGTGCTGAAAGCATCCGATGCCCGTTCCATCATCGAAGATCGGTGTTTGTCGCGATAGGCAATCAAGCCCGCCTCAGCCGCAGCAATACCGATGCGCAATTGCAGATAATTACGCGCACCATCTTCAATTTCCAGCAATGTGGTGCGGCGGCGTTCTTCAATTTCCGCAATACGGCTATCGCCACCCACAGCAGCAATTTTATCCTCCGCCTGATTTTTAGCCAGATAAAGCTCCTGACAGCGACCATCAATATCTTCACTGCGGGCACGCAATTCGGTGAGCTCAGCTTCAACTGCTTCACGTTCCAAATTGCCAAGCTGCTCTTCGGCACTTTTTGTGCTCTCAACGCCCAGCATTGAAATGAGTTCAGCTTCGGCCTCATCACTAAATCGTTGCAGCTCGGCACGTTCTTGCACTTGCGCTAGTTTCGCAAGCAATTCATCCAGCGTATCAACGCCAAAGAGCTTGGTTTTCTCATGCTTTTTAGCCGTCAGAACCGACTGCGTTTCAACGGTTTTAAGCCGCCGCTCATCCGCTTCTGACAGCGTTTCCATCAGTTTACGGCGCCGTTCATCAGCGCTGACTGCCGTTTTATTAGCCTGTTGCAACTGATGTGCCAGATCAAGTGGTTCCAGCCGCTCATGATCAAAGCCTGCCTGCAAGCTTAAATCCTGCACTTTAAGGCGGAATTGCTGCTGATCTTCCTCCATTTTGTCGATGCGGTCAGCCAGTGAATTTTGTTTTTCCAGCGCAGTCTCAAGCTCGCGCATCAAAGGCAAAATCTCGCGCACGGTGCTTAGATCAACATGTTCTCCACTTTGCCCCAGCCAACTAGCTGCACAAAGTTCCTGCCATCGTTGTTGCCATTGATGATCAGCTTGCTTCACCGCATTGAAAGCATGATCACGGCGCTGCAACTCTTCAGCCGATTTGGCCACAGCTGCTTGCAGTTTTTGCCATTCAGCTTTGCGCTCCATCAAATCAGCGCTTGTTGCAATCAGGCTTTGCAATGATGGTTTTTCACCCGTTTTAAAAACAAAACCACTGCGTTCCAACAGCGTTTGCAAAGAGTTGATCGCTTGAGCCTCATCATCAAGTGCCGCATCTAATTTGCGTTGCGCGCCCAGCATTTTCTCACGCAATTCCAAGGCTTGAGCGCGGCGCGTAAGCCACTCTTCAAGATTATCAATATTTAGAAGGTTGACCAATGAAGGCGACATTTTTTCAACAAAGCCGCTGACCTGCTGCGTCAACACAGCAAATGATTTTTCAGCATTTTCATGTGCCGTTTCTGCCCGCTTCAGATCATCTTCTGTCAGCTTATGATCATGGGTTAATTGCTGCAATTTGGTCAGTGCAGTCAGTTGCGAAATACGGCTTGCCTGCACCTGATCGTCTTGTCGCAACACATGCTCAAAATGATCGGCAGACCCCTGATCTAATTGTTTGCGATGCGCAATCCATGCCTCGTCCCGCGCACGGCGAATAGCAATAGCTGCGCTCTCATCGACAATCCCCTGACTTAAAGAGAGCGCATCTTTTTCGCTCTGCAACTGTGCCAAACGGTTGGTCAACCGCTCCGCCTCATGCGTCCAATGTTTGACCTGATCTTTCTGAGCGGCAATCTCTGCCTTGCAATGCTGCACTTGGCTCTGATCAGGCACGATCATCTCTACCAAGCGCTCAGCACCTTCATTATAGGGACGTAAATCACCAAGCCGCGCTTCAAATGCACCTTGTAGATCAGTCAGGTTTTCTCTCAGACCCTGCTGACGAGTGTGAAAGTCTAAAACCCGCAAACGTGCTGTCAAAGCATCCAGTTCGTGGCTCAAAGCACCATCCAGTTGCAATGCCTGATCTTCACCCAAAGCGTCTTTGTTTTGGGCTGTTAAAAGCTTTGCCTGCTGCTCGGCATGCAATAATTCTGCTTCTGCCGCTTTCAGATCACTATCGAGGCCGGAGCGCGCTTCAATCAAACCAGTAAACTGACCGGTTATGCGGGCTGATAGAACCAGGTTTTGCGGGTCTTTTTCGTTTTCACGCCCTAACCGGCGCAAAATACCGTGCAGCGTGCCTTGCACTTCGCGTGCTTCCAGATGGCGTTCGGGCAGGTCTTTGGCAGCCGTTAAAAAGCGCGCGCGCAAATCTTCCAGCTCTGCAATCCGGCCAGCCAGTGGAAGCGCATTTTCATCTACTTCAATCGCATCAATCTGATGGCGCAGACGTTCCATTTCATCCGACAAAGACTGCAATTGCACCCGCAATTCAATCTCTTGACCCTGCAATTCCCGCACCTCTGCCGTCCATTCATAAGGCGGCTGCGGCAAATATTGCAGTGGTGCCAGACGTTCGCGCAAACGCTTCAAGCTGGCAAGGCGCGGCAAAGCATTGAGCTGCTTTTCGAGCGCTGCAATGTGCAAGCGCATGACATTCCGCTCACCATTAATCTCTTCATATTGCTGCGTCGCCTGATCGCGGTTCTTAACCAGCAGGGCAAAATCAGCAGCAAAAACATCAAATTGTTCGCGCTCAGTTTTTAGGTCAGCCAATTGCGTTTTCAGCGCTTGCAGCTGGCTGTTACGGCCACGAAACTTGTAAAACAAATCCGCCTCACTGCGCAGATCCATCAACCTATTACTCAGTTGCGCCAAGCCGGCACTGGCCGAAAACAGCAATTCGCCGAGGTCTCCTTTGCTGGCCAGAATATTTTCGCCGCCCTGTTCCAACGTTTCATCATTCAATGAAAACATCGTGCGATAGCTATCGCGTTCAATCGCGCCGATATCTGCCCGAATAGCACTTTCCGGCAGTGGCCGCCCCTGCCCGTCCAGCAGGCTATTATTAGGCCGTTTGATGCGGACAAATTCCTTTGCCTCACCATTAACCTCAACCAGCCCGCCAAGCTGCATCGTGTTATAAGGGTGAATAAAATTATAAGAGCTTTGCGCACCTATTCCGAAGATCAAATCCAAAAGACCTGAAAAAAGCGTCGATTTTCCCGCTTCATTTGGCCCATAAATGATGTGAAAATCAGGTTTTTTGTCTGTTTTTTCACCAAATTCGATCTGTTTATCGGTAAATTTGCCATAACGGGTGAGGTCAAATCGCTGCAATCGCATTTTTTAAGCCTCACTCTCATCAGATTGAAGCCGTGCGATAACATTCTCCGCACCCACTTTTACCAGCCCATCAATGATGGTTTGAAACTCTGCTTCATCCTGCCCGAATATATCGCGACATTCGGCTGGCAATTGCGCTTTCAGTTCTTCGGCAATCTTTTGCGCATCCGCCTGAAAAGCTGGCGTGGACAACACATCCTCATGCACAAGATGATAAAGATCATGCAGCGGATCACTCTTGGAACTGAGATTTTCAGCCAGTGGTTCACAGGCAATTTCAAGCTTTTCAATCCATGTCTGGCCGATGGACATAGCCTTGGCCTGCAACTCTTCCATCAGCAAATCCCCATCGCGGCGAATACGCCATGCAAGTGCCGTTTGTCCGGTCAAAAGCACACGGAAAACACCATGCTCAGCCGTCACCATGCCTGCATTTTGCTGTAATGCCGCACCGATAAATTGCACCAGCTCCGGCCATTCAACAAGACCGCCGACATTGATCGTCAAGCGTTCAAATTGCGCGATACTGGTGACATGCTCGACGATTTCAATCGAGCGATCATGATTGACAGTGACAAGACTTACCGATTTCGCACCGGCCTCATTAATATCACGCCCCTGCGGCATGCCCGGCATCACGATGGCACAAGAACCTTCCACAATACTTCGTTTATGAATATGCCCCAACGCCCAATATTGAAAACCGCTTTCCTGCAAATCTTTGATACTGCATGGCGCATAAAGATCATGGCCTTCGCTTCCGGCCAGACTTGTATGTAAAAGACCGATATTAAACGCACCGGCCTGCGGATGCTTATATTTAGGCAGCAGACTATCCGGCGCATGGGCTTGCGCAAAACTTAAACCATGAATGCAAATCGGAAAAGGCGTGTCGGCATGGTCAATTTCGACCACTTCCGCCCGCCCGCCAAAGAGTTTAACACTATCAGGCAGTACCAGTTCTTTGGTAATACGCGATAAAGCATCATGATTGCCGCGAATGATAAATGTGCTAATTTTTGCATCATCCAGCCGTTTTAATTGCTCATGCAAAAAGCGCGCGGTTTTCATTGAGGTCTGATCACCGTCATAAAGATCACCGACAATAAGCAAAGCATCGACATTTTGCGCGATACATAAATCAATAATGCGCACGAACGCCTGACGTGTGGCATTGCCGATCAGTTCCGCCAATTCGCTATTGCGCAATGCAAGCGAGCGCAGTGGTGAATCCAGATGAATATCGGCAGCATGTACAAAACGAAAAGTCACAACAATTCCAGCACGTTCAAATTAATCACGCGAGTGCTAAGGTGGCACCAGCGTTCCATTTTTTCATATTCCTTTGGAGCAGAAAAAACACTATTTAGCAATGATCGCTTATTGTTGCGCTAAATCAGGCTGGCGGCTTGATTGAGCACCGCCAGCCTGTCGGATAGGATCATCTCAGATCTTTTCTTTGACGCCCGTATGCCCTTGCAGCAATTGGGCAAAAGGGGTGATTTTATTATCAAGCGCCACGCCGGATTTGCGTGTCCGCTGATCAGCAAGATTGGGCACAAAACCACCAACACCGGTTTTTTCTGCCACCACTTGCGCCGTAAACTCGCTTGCTGCACGCTGGATGCGGCGTGCCAAATCTTTGCCTGCTTCACCGCCGCCAAAATCTTCTGTGGCTGCAAACACACCTGTCGGCATAATAACGGCACGCAAATAGCTAAAGAGCGGCCGCAATGCATGATCAAGCACCAGCGAATGTCTGGCTGTTCCGGCAGTGGCGGCAATAATCACCGGCATACCGTTGAGGGCATCCGTGTCCAGCACATCAAAAAGCATTTTGAACAAGCCGCTATAGCTTGCGGAAAAAACCGGCGTAACCGCGATCAATCCATCAGCGGCAGAGATTTTATTCTTCACCTCCGACAAACGCGGGGTCGGGATGCCACCGGTTGTCATGGTTGTTGCCAGTTCAATGGCAAGCTCGCGCAGCTCAATCACCTCAATTTGCGCTTCTTCACCCCGCGCACCAACCTGCGCACGCACGGCTTCTGCAATCTGATCTGCGAGCAAGCGTGTGGATGAAGGTTGTGACAAGCCTGCACTGATAACAATAATCTGTCGTGCCATTCTGGCCTCCTGAAAAATCAGGTGACGGGAAGCTTGCCCCCCGTCACGATCGTTGATTGCGCCTTTTAAAGAGACAAAGACATCACTTTGACTCTTTGCCTGTTTCAACCGGAATAACCTTGCGGTGTTTTCCGTTCTCGCCTTGTGCCTTCAAGCTAGCATGGCTTGGCGGATCACTTGGAATATGTGCCGGACGGCGCGCCTCAAACTCTTTACGCAGAACCGGAACAACTTCCGTGCCCAAAAGTTCGATTTGCTCCAGCACCATTTCTTCCGGCAGACCGGCATGATCAACAAGGAAGAGCTGACGCTGATAATGACCGGCATAATCCGCAAAGCTCAATGTGCGCTCAATGACC
Organism: Paenochrobactrum glaciei; assembly: GCF_039522165.1. NCBI lineage: Bacteria > Pseudomonadati > Pseudomonadota > Alphaproteobacteria > Hyphomicrobiales > Brucellaceae > Paenochrobactrum > Paenochrobactrum glaciei. The sequence continues at coordinate 229,052 of NZ_BAAADE010000003.1, read as the reverse complement.
TGTTCCGGTGAACCAACGGTCAGCGGGGTCATTTCCGTGAACTCTTCCAGCGAAGGGCCATGGCCATAAACCGGCGCTTTATCAAAGTAAGGACGGAATTTCGCAACCGCGTCCTGACTGTTTTTCTGCATAAACACATGACCACCAAGACCGACAATCGCCTGATCGGCACTGCCATGGCCGTAATGTTCAAAACGCGAGCGATAAAGATTAATCATCTGCTCGGTATGTTCTTTGTTCCAGAAGATATTATTGGCGAAAAAGCCATCTCCATAGAATGCAGCCTGTTCGGCAATTTCGGTGCTGCGAATAGAACCGTGCCAGACAAATGGCGGCGTATCATCAAGCGGTGCCGGTGCCAGTGTGAAACCACGCAGCGGTGTACGGAACTGGCCTTCCCAATCCACCACTTTCTCACGCCACAAACGGCGCAGCAGATGATAATTTTCAATCGCCATCGGAATACCCTGACGGATATCCTTACCGAACCACGGGTAAACCGGCCCCGTATTGCCGCGCCCCATCATCAGATCCACACGACCATCGGCCAGATGCTGAAGAATAGAAAAATCTTCGGCAATCTTCACCGGATCATTGGTGGTGATCAGGGTTGTTGCGGTTGTCAGCTGAATTTTGCTGGTTTTAGCCGCAATCCAGCCCAGCATCGTTGTCGGCGATGAAGGCACAAATGGCGGGTTGTGGTGTTCGCCGGTGGCAAACACATCCAAACCAACCTCTTCGGCCTTCAAAGCATATTTCATCATAGCTTTGAGGCGCTGATGCTCGGTTGGTGTATGATTGTTGGTTGGATCAGTTGTCAGATCACCGACAGTAAAAATTCCAAACTGCATAATAACACCTGTCTATTGCTAGCTGCGTAAACGCAGTCAAATATGAAATGGCGGCAAGCGCCTTTTGTTAAGCTTTATATAGTGTTTTTGGTTGCGATTTAACGGGTTGATATTGAAGACAGATTGTCAACAAAGCCGTGTAAGTTTCAGCGAGGAGCCAGTGCTTTACGGTCAATATACTGACTGTAAAGAAGGCTGATGATTACAATGGCCACGCCTGCTGCCTGCATCCATGAAGGCACAACACCGCGGAAGATGGCATCAAGTACAAAAGCCGTCAGCGGGGTGAGCAAAAACAATGGTGCAATGGCCGCAGCACCAGCGCCCTGAATGGCTTTGAACCACAAGACAAAGGTAACGGCTGTCAACAACAAGGCGACAATCGCCAGTCCGGCAATATTGGTCAGATCCAGACTTGAGGGAATATCGCCAAGCCAGATGGCGACGAGAGAAAGCTCAACCGCAGCAACCAACAATTGCCAGCCGGTAAAAGCCAGCAGCGATTTTGGCCGTCCCCATTTATTGACCAGCAAACCACCGATGGCGACGGAAAGAGCCGAACCAAGAGCTGCTGCAACACCCCAAAGGTCGATCGAAGCATCTCCTTTGAGCACAATCATCGCCACACCAATGGCACCCAAAGCCACAGCAACAATCTTGAGCCTTGATGGCTTGAAACCCAGCATCGGCCAGGCAAGCAACACCATAAACAACGGCCCCAGCGCCTGAAATGTTGCCGCCACGCCACCGGGCAATCTGATCGCCGCGATAAACAATAGCCCAAAAAAAAGACCACAGTTTAAAGTACCGAGCACAATGATTTTAAACCACCATTCACGCGGCAGAAATTCGCGCGCGAGCAACAAAAGCGGAATGGCAGCCCCTGCGGCACGAACCGCTGCAATAAACATCGGATTTTGCGGCAGCATGGTAACGGTAATAATATAGGTAAAGCCCCATAAAATGGTGGCAATAGCAGCGGCACTTTTTGGTGGCATAACACACATCCATTCATAATATTCAGTCTGTCGTTCAAAGCCGCTTACGGGCTGCCAAAACAGCCCGTAATTTATCACTCAGAACAAGGTTTACCCTATGACTGATTAAGCTTTGGCATTTGCCTGAGCGCGGGCATAGCCGTCCATCAGGTTTTTATAATCAGGAATATGGTTGGCAAACAAAGTGCCCAGACCTTCCACATCATTGCGCCAGTCACGGTGCAACTCACATGCAAGACCAAACCATGACATCAGCTGTGCACCGGCCTGTTCCATACGGCTCCAAGCCGCATGACGGGTCATTTCATTAAATGTGCCGGAGGCATCCGTCACTACGAAAACCTCATAGCCTTCCTCAAGCGCTGAAAGCACCGGAAATGCTACACAAACTTCCGTCACCACACCTGCAACAATCAGTTGTTTTTTGCCGGTTGCTTTGACCGCTTTGACGAAATCTTCATTGTCCCAGGCATTGATCTGGCCAGGGCGCGGGATAAAGGCTGCATCAGGCAGTTTTTCATGCAGCTCCGGCAACAGAGGGCCATTTGGGCCATCTTCAAAACTGGTGGTCAGCACGGTTGGCAGGTTGAAATATTGGGCAATATCAGCAACCGCAAACACATTATTGCGGAATTTGTCAGGGTCGATATCACGCACCAGTGACAACAGGCCGGACTGATGATCCACCAGCAGCATAGCAGCATTATCTTTGTCGATACGGTTATAGGTCTTTGACATTGTTACACCTCTGTTTGATCTGCACATTTGAAGGATAAAAAGACAGCGGCAGAAAGCTGGCCTCATCGGGGGTTAGAAATTGAAACGGGTTGAAAAACTTAAGCCGGAATAGTGCCGAACTTGCCTGCCCTGAAATCAGCAAAAGCCTGCTGCAACTCGGCCGCCGTGTTCATGACAAAAGGCCCGCGCATGGCTACTGGTTCGTTTAAAGGTTCACCGCTTAACACCAGCACCGAAGCATCACTCATCGCTTCCATGTTGAAATCAAAACCAGTCTGATCCAGCAGCACGAACTGGCCGGCGTGCGCTTGTGTATTACCGTTAATGGTTATCTCGCCCTTTAAAATCACCAAGCCAGCCGTATGGCCAACCGGCAAATCCAAAGTGGTATATTTGCCTTGCGTGAGGCGCACATCCCAAAGATCGATCGGTGAGAATGTCCGTGCCGGCCCTTTATGGCCGTTATAATCTCCGGCAATCACCCGTAAGCGACCGGCCTTTTGCGGCAATTCAACCGAGGGAATATCGGCATTCAAAAGAGTTTGGTAAGCAGGATCGGCATTTTTATCTTTTGCAGGCAAATTCACCCAAAGCTGCACCATATTGAACAAGCCACCGCGAGTAGCAAAAGCAGGCGAGTGAAACTCCTCATGCATGATGCCGGCTGCTGCCGTCATCCACTGCACATCACCGGCACCAATAATGCCACCCGCTCCGGTCGAATCCCGATGCTCCACTTCACCGTCATACACAATCGTCACGGTTTCAAAGCCACGATGCGGATGGGCATCAACGCCGCGCATCTCTGAGGTCGGCGCAAATTCCATTGGCCCTGCATGATCCAAATGCAGAAAAGGGCTGATATGTTCGCCCATCGTGCCATAAGACATCATGGTGCGTACCGGAAAACCATTACCAACCCAGTGTTGTGCCGGACTGTTGTAAATTCCAATAACTTTTCTCACATCATTACTCCTGCAAGCCAAACTGCTTGTTCATCTGTTGCAACAGATATATTCCTGCGACAAAAGATTGAGTAGTCAGCGAAATCATGCATCACTATCCTAAAAACAGGACAATCACCGGATCGGAACCTGAGAATGCAAGACCTCAATGATTTTCGTTTATTTGTGGATGTGGTCGAGCAAAACGGTTTTTCGGCAGCAGCGCGCAAACTCGGCCTGCCGCGTTCACGATTAAGCCGTCGTATTGGTCTGTTGGAAGAAAGCCTCGGTGTTCGCCTGATCCAGCGCTCTACACGACAATTTATCGTCACCGATATCGGGCAGGAATTTTACCATCACTGCAAAGCCATGGTGATTGAAGCTGATGCGGCACGCGATGTTATTCACCGTGTTCATTCAGAGCCACAGGGCACGATTAAAATCAACTGCCCCCCTTCACTGCTCTATTTGCAGGTCGGCGCAATTACGGCGCGTTTTATGGCGCAATATCCAAAAGTGAACATCATCCTCGATAACACCAACCGGCGTGTTGACGTGATCCGCGAGGGCTATGATCTAGTGTTTCGTGTGCGGTTTCAACCGCTGGAAGACAGCGATCTTATTATCAGCAATCTTGGTAGCAGCACCCAAAGGCTTGTCGCCAGCCCCGATCTTTTGGCGCATTGCATGACACGTCCGATGGTGCCTGCCGACCTCTCGGTTATGCCAAGTTTTGCATGGGGGCCAACGCAGGGCGAACATACATGGTGCCTTGATGGCCCCGATGGCGCCAGCATCAAAATCCCTTATGCGCCACGTCTCGTCACAGAAGATATGGTGACGCTCAAACATGCTGCCCTTGCCGGTGTCGGCGTGTGCCAGTTACCGACAATCATGGTGCATGATGATCTCAAGGCGGGCAGGCTTATTGATATTCTGCCACAATGGACACCGCGTGCGGGCATTGTCCATGCCGTCTTTCCTTCACGGCGCGGCCTCTTGCCCTCTGTTCGTAAACTTTTGGATTTTATGGCCAAAGAATATGCCGTTTTAAGCGAGATTGAAGCGCAATATTTGCGCGATCTGGGGCAATTACAACGCTAATTGTGCCTGCCCCAGATCAGCAATCAGTTTTATTGCGCCGTCAGCTTAATCTGCATTGTCGTTGCTTTTTCAACCGCTTCGCGGGAATAAACAAGCGGCACATGTTTGGCCTGATGCCAGTTTTTCAACAAATCGCCATAATGCTCAGAATGCGGCACGCCCGACTGTCCCGGATTATTAACAAACAAGCTATTATCCCAAGCGCCCACATCAATAACCATGCGGACAGATGGGCCTGATGTCACCGAAAAATCACTCAAGCGATAATTGGCTAAATTGAGCGCCGAACTGCTGCCGCCGACAGGCACGGAATCCATCGACCAGTTGTTTTCTGTCAATGACTGAAGCGGATGGCGCAATTCAAGCTTATGGATAGCACCCCAGCTCCACTGGCTTGCATCATCACCCATGAAACTGCGGCACTCAGCCATCGCATTGCTCAGGCTTTCCTGAATATCGGCGGTCAATTCAGCAGTTACATCAGCCTTTTCCAACCAGCCAACGATATTTTGTGAATCAAACGGCATCAGCAAAGCCATGACTTCAGGCGTTGCACCTTCGCGCTTGGCAACCAATTTGCCTAAATGCTTGCTGAACCAGACTTCAAATAAGGCGGAAGCAGGCGAACTAGCAACCAGATTGCCGTCAAAATCACGCAAAATCTGCCATGCCTCATGGGCATCATCCGCTTTGAAAAAAGCATGAAGGCGCTTCAGCGCACGCGCAGCAATTGGCGAAAAAGTCGAAACCTGCAAATCCACGCAATCAGCCAGTGTAATTGGTTCATCACGACCCAATTCGCGATATAATGTATCCTGACGGCTGCTATCTGCCCATTCATAACCAATAGCCGGATTATTAGCTGTCCATTCTGCCGGAATATTCAAAGCATTGGCAGTTGCTACAAAACCGCATGACGGATTAACCGCGACAGGTCCTGCTTCCGGCGCCAGATAGCCGTTCCACTCATATTGACCATGCCCAAGAACCGGCAAAAGACCGTCCCAATTATCACGAATAGGCGTGGCACCTGATGGTTTCCATGCAATCGTATTGGCCGTGTCAGCATAGATATGATTGACCGACGGGCAGCCCCAACCTTCCAGTGCTTTGACATAACGGGCATAGGTTTTGGCACGCATAACCGAAAGGCTGGCCATATAAGGCGCCATGCCTGCATCCATCCACACTGTGCGCAATGCAAAAATACGGTTATTGGCTTTATCTTCGTAAAGTACAGGGCCGTGACGGGTGAATTTATATTCCACCGCCTGATCAGGGTGACCTTTAACCGGAATAGTGTCTGCAATTGTGGTTACAGTTTCAAAACTATCGCCATAGACATATTGATCCGGTGCGCCTTCTTTGGTGTCATAGACATAAATATCTTCCTGATCGGCACCAAAAATTGTCAGGCCAAAAGCGGCAGTACCATTATGCCCCATGGAGATGCCCGGCACCATGGGTTCACCGGCACCAATCACATCCAGCCCCGGCATGGTCAAATGAACCACATAGCGGATGGATGGCAAAACATGGGTACGATGCGGATCAAGTGCCAAAATCGGGCGACCTGTTGCTGTTTTATCTGCCGAAATGGCCCAATTGTTCGAGCCTTCCTCAAAAGGCGCACGATCAATTTCACCCGCCGGTGTCACAGCCGTCCAAAAACGTGCTTCATCTAGCGTTGCCGCAAGGCGCTCTTTTGAGAAATTAACCGGACTAACCGCCAGACGGAAATCACGCAAAACCCTGTCTGTGACAACGGCCGGATCCAAGCCCTCAACCGGCTGCGGCACGTTGCCGAGCACCAGTTGTTTGCGCAATAAATCGAGTTTCGCACCAAGTTCTTTACCCGCTGCTGCCATCACTTTTGCGCGGGTTAATTCGGAAGTGGCATTCATTACCAGCGAGTGGCTGCGCACGCGCACCACATCTTCTGCCGCCCAATGATCGGGCTTGGTGCCAAGCAAAGTAAATTCCGGCGGCAATTCGTTTTCACCGCTCAGGCAACCATCAACATAAGCATTGATCCCTTGCGCAAAGCTTGTGCAAATTTCTTCAGAATCTTCACCATAAGCCTGCCATTCAGGCTGCATGTCACCGCGATAAAGAAACAGTCTTGCGGCTTTATCCTGCTCCAGATAGCCGGGGCCAAAATCACGCGCCAACAGGCCAAGGCCGCGTTTACGTGCCAGATCAATTTGCCAAAGACGATCACGCGCCGCATTCCAGCCTTGCGCAAAAAACAGATCATGCAGATTTTGCGCATTGATATGAGCAACGCCCCATTGATCCACATTAATCGTGACATCGTCTTGCAAACCCTTAACGCGGGCTGCGGCTAAATTGATCGCGCCGGACATAGATATTCTCCAATTATTTCCATGCAACTCAATGTCTGGAAATAGTAAAAAAACGGTTCGGATTTTCATAATCCGAACCGTTCCTATCTGACTTTATTCGAGGTTTAAAAACAACCCTGCACAGAGACATGCATGTCTCAATCATTTTAATTTTTATCAGCGGTTGCCTGTTGCAAGAACTTTAACACCGCCTGCCATGAAGCTTCATTAGCTTGCGCATTATGCTTGGCATCGCCGCCCATTGTCGTCAGATTACCGTTGACCGGATGAGCATGGACAATCTGTGTGGCCGGCACATATGGAAACAAGATCGAATGACCTGCTTCCGGCAGATTATACCACTCCACCGGAAAGGCATGTTTAGCCGCCAGCAAACTCGACTGCACCAACAACGAATAATAATCTGACGGCCATGCGCCATCATCACCACCGGAAATCAGCATCACCGGCCCAGCAATTTTCTCAACCGGAATACGCGCAATACGCATTGCCTCAGGGTCAGCCAATGCAGTGCGCATAGCAAGGCTATTGCGGCGCGGCTGCTCGCCGTCATCATAAGGCTTCCAGCTGGCAAAACGGTTATTATCCCAGATATGGGTCAGCGGTTTGCCCTGATAAAGCCAGCATGGACCATCGCGCCCTAATGCCGGATCAGCTGCGGCCTGTCCGCCATGCACAAAAGCACTTGGAACATAACCAATCACCGCCGACACTTTTTCAGGGAAAGTCGAGCCCAGCAGCAAGACAAGTTCGCCGCCGCGCGACTGGCCGCTGATCGCGACAAAATCATCCTCCGGCTTGACTGTTTCGCGCAGCCAATCAAGGCCTTTTTCGAAATATTCCAACGGCGTGTTGGAGATATATTTCGGCAGGCCTTCCGCGCCAAAATAACCAAGTGCCAAGGCATGATAGCCGCGAGACGCATAAAGAGCCGCGCGTGGCTCATTGATGCCGCCACCAGAACCATTCATAATCATCACAGCGGGGGCAGGTTTATCACCGGCAGCACGGTAAAGCGTGCCGACTAAACCGTTAACCCGCACTTCTTCACGCGTGACACCTTCTGCCATCAATGTCTGGACGAGGTATGCATCCGCATGTTTTTCGCCATCACGAACAGTCAGAACTGTTTCAAGCGGCTGCGACAAATCTTTGTTAAACTGCGGTAGCATGCCTTCACGGCCATGATGCTGCGACCAGATCAGCCCCATTGCCGACACGCCCTGATAATCACCTGAAAGAGATGCATCACGGGTGAGATCAACGACACCTTGCGCGTCCGCCTCAAATACGGCCTCGCTTTTCCAGTCAAAGCCTGCACGATTGGTCAGGCTTTGCACGGTAATTTTGCTATGAGGCGTCGCGCCGGAAATAGTAATCCGGCGCTCCACATCAATCAGCGCAACCTCTGGTTCAACTGATATTTTCAACATTAAGCTTCTCCTTAGTCGGCTTTGATTTTGCTGACCTGCATCGCAACGGTGCGGTCACTGTTCCAAGGCACAACTTTCAGATCATCACGCGCTGCCCAGATGTTTTTATAATGGAACAGCGGAATAATGCCGACATCTTTCGCAACGATCTTAACGGCATTGCGAATGATTTCTTCACGCTTGGCATTGTCAAACTCGGACGTTACATCCGCCAGCGCCTTGTCAAATTCAGCACTGCTATAATTGCCCCAGTTGGAAGCACCCAAGCCTTTTTCTTTATTTGGTGTCGCCAAAATTGAGGTCATGGCATAGGTGCCTTCACCGGTACCATTGCCCCAACCAATCATGGTCATGGCATATTCGCCCTTATTGGCGCTGCCGGAATAAACCGAGAATGGCACGACTTCGACCTGTGTTTCCACACCAACACGTGACCAGAATTGCGCCAGAGCCTGTGCGGTTTCAGGGCCTTGCGGGTAACGATCACTTGGAACGTGGATGGTCATTTTAAATCCATCCGGATATCCGGCGTCAGCCAAAAGCTCTTTGGCCTTTGCAGCATCAAACGGAATGTCTTTCGTATCCGGATCATAACCGAATGTGCCTTCAGGCATCCACTGATTGGCAGAAGTTGCACCATTTTGCATGATACGGCTGATGAGACCTTCACGGTTGACCGCCACGTTAAGCGCTTCACGCACTTTCTGGTTCAAAAGCGGATTCTCCTTCAAAGGATTACCGGCTTTGTCGGTCAAATATTTTGAAGGCTCCGGATTGAAGCTCGGCTGCATGATAAGCGCGCGCAAGCCCGGATAAGCATAGACCTTAACGCCTTCGGATTTTTCCAGCTTGGCAATGTCAGCAACCGATACTTTGTCGATCACATCCACGTCTTTGGCGAGAAGTGCAGCCGTACGGGCAGGACCATTATTGATATAGCGGTAAGTGACATTTTCCCATTCAGGCTTGTCACCCCAATAGGCATCATTGCGCTTCATCAAAACGCGGTCGCCCGGTGTATAACCTGCATAATTGTAAGGCCCGTTGGTCACCATCGCCTTACCACTATTATAGTCTTCGGTAGTTGATTTTTCACCAACATGTTTGCTGACAATGTAAAGACTGGAAAGTGTTACCGGCAGCAAAGGATCAGGCACAGTGGTTTTGATAATCAGGTGATGATCATCAATGATTTCCACTTTATCAACGGTACGGATAAAACCTTTAACGGTGGCAACACTGCCCGGAACATCACGGGCGCGCTCATAGGAAAAAGCCACGTCTTCAGCGACAACCGGCTTGCCATCCGACCAGACAGCATCTTCATGCAAAGTAAATTCCCATGTCAGCGGATCGACATTGCGCCATGATTTGGCAACGCCCGGCTGCATGTTGACCACATCTTTGCCGGTCAGCGGATGCCAGAAATGCTGAGCAACAGAGTGATCACCCGCATGGTTGTTCAACTGCGGGTCAATCGAAGAAAGCGGATCGGCAAAACCAATGCGCAGATCTTCCGCCATCGCACTGGCAGAAAATAGAAAGGTTGTCATTGCGAGGGCACTGAACAGATTTTTCATGCGTTTAACTCCTGTTGAGCCATAGGATTTTGTGATTGGGGGATATCGTTGAGATGGCAGGCACTGATGTGTTTATCGCCTACTTTTTTCAAGGCTGGTCGTTCAACGCGGCATCGGTCAAAGACAAGCGGACAGCGCGGATGGAAATGACAGCCGTTCGGCGGGTTGATCGGGCTTGGAATTTCACCCTTAATCGCCGAATAAGATTTGCTGCGTTGCGCAAGATCAGGCACCTCAGAGAGCAGCATTTTGGTATAGGGATGGTTCGGGCGCGCAAAGAATTCCTTTGCCGGTGCATCTTCCACCACACGACCTAAATACATAATCAGCACACGGTCGCACACATGGCGCACCGCACGTAAATCATGGCTGATAAACAGATAGGTCAAATCCAGCTCTTCGCGTAAATCCATAAACAGATTAAGGATTTGCGCCTGAATCGATACATCAAGAGCTGCAATGGATTCGTCACAGACCAGAAAACGCGGATTAAGTGAAAGCGCACGTGCAATGCTGATACGCTGACGCTGACCACCGGAAAACTGGTGCGGAAAGCGAGTGCGAATAGCCGGATCAAGCCCGACACGCTGCAATTGCTGGCTCACATAATCATCAAGACCGGATCGGCTGGTGAGACCATGCACCAAAGGTGCTTCACCAATGGCCTTATCAATGCGCTTGCGCGGATTGAGGCTTGCCTGCGGATCCTGAAAAATCATCTGCACATCAAGATGCGTTTTATTTTCGCGTGATGGTTCTTTGCCGTAAACTTGCACATCACCACTGGTCGGGCTCATCAAGCCTGCCGCAATGCGGCCAAGGGTGGATTTACCGGAGCCGGATTCACCCACCAGACCGACAAACTCACCGGCACGAATAGTGACATTCACCCCGTCCAGCGCATGCACAACAGGGCGCGGGCGTGAAAGCCCCATTTTCTCGCTCAAAGCAGAACCGCCGCCGCCAAAACGCTTCTCAATATTCTGCATTTGCAGAACGATCGGCTGCTCTTCGCTTAAACCCTCAGGTGTTTTTGTGCTCATGTTTTCACTCATGGCCGCAACTCCTGCATAGTCTTAATATCCGCCAATGCGCCACCAATCGGATGGAAGCAACGATAGCGATGATGATCAGAGCCGGTAAATTCCGGCTGCACCTGACAAGCCTCAGTGGCATAGCCGCAGCGCGCCGCAAATGCGCAACCCTTTGGTGGCTGGAACATGTTTGGTGCAATGCCCGGAATTTGCTGCAAACGTGTGCCCGGTTCGGCATTGCCCGGCAAACTGCCGATCAGCCCTGCCGTATAAGGATGGCGCGGATCATCAAGTACATCACCGACATTGCCCGTTTCGACAATACGTCCGGCATACATCACCGACAAAGTATCAGCGATACCAGCCACCACCGACAAGTCATGAGTAATCCAGATCAGCGCCATGTTGGTGGCTTTCACAAGCCCCTGCACTTCCGCCAGAATTTGCGACTGGATCGACACATCAAGCGCTGTCGTCGGCTCATCGGCAATAATCAGATCAGGCTTATTCAGCATGGCGATAGCCAGTGCCACGCGCTGACGCATACCGCCTGACAACTGATGCGGATAAGCATCCAAACGGCTTTCAGGGCTTGGAACGCCAGTAGCACCCAGCACATCGCGTGCCCGCTGGCGGGCATCGGCATAAGAAATTTTCTCATGCGCCTGCAAGGCTTCGATCATCTGTTCAGAGATACGCAGCACTGGATTAAGCGTCATCATCGGATCCTGAAACACCATCGCAATGCGGTTACCCTGCAAATGACGAAGCTGTTTTTTGGAATATTTGGTGATGTCTTCGCCTTTAAAGCGCACTTCACCCGAAACAATACGACCCGGCCGATCAATCAAACCTAAAACCGAAAAACCGGTGACGGATTTACCGGAGCCGGATTCACCCACCAGCCCCATGGTCTGACCGGCACGCAGTGAAAAAGAGACATCTTCCACCGCATGCAAAACGCCTGTTTGTGTGTAAAATCGCGTGCACAAATTGCGCACATCAAGCAGCAACTCACTCATGATAAAGCCCTCGGATTAAACACATCACGCAGGCGGTCGGCTACGAGATTAATCGCCACAATAGAAATCAGCAATGCCAGACCGGGGAAAAAACTGATCCAGTAATCACCCGACAGCATATATTGAAAACCGTTGGAAACGAGCAGACCAAGTGACGGCTCTGTCACCGGCACACCAAGCCCCAAAAAGCTCAGTGTTGCTTCCAGCGTAATGGCGCGTGCGATCTGCAATGTACCAATAACCAGCAATGGCGGCATGCAGTTTGGCAAAATGTGCCCCAACAAAATTCTGAGCGGCGAAAGACCAAGTCCACGGGCAGATTCCACATAGTCACGCTGGCTTTCAACCATCGCCTGACCCCGCGCTGTACGGGCATAATAAGCCCATTCAAGCAACACCAATGTGATCACCACATTGCCGACACCGCGGCCAAAAAAGGCGAGCATCAAAAGTGCGACAAGAATAGATGGCAGCGACATCACAAGATCAACAAGACGCATAAGCAATGCGTCGGTTTTGCCTCCGGCATAGGCTGCGACCAGACCCAGCACAATGCCGATCACACCGGCAATGGTTGCCGAACCAATGCCCACCACCAGACTAGTGCGCAAACCATAAAGGATAGCCGAAAACAGATCACGTCCCTGCCCGTCAGTGCCAAGCAGATAGGTGTATCCATCGGTCATATTGGTTTCACCGGGGGCAAGACGCGCATCCATCACGTCGATAGCCATCATGTCATAGGGGTCTTGCGGCGCGATGAAAGGCGCAAAAATTGCGGCTAATGCAATCAATACACAAAGCACAAGGCCAAAGACAGCCAATGGCGAGCGCAGGAACATCCGGATATTTTCCGCAACCGGCGAGCGTGGGGGTTTTGCGAGAGCCAAAGTCATGCCGCAGCCTCCGTTCTGACGCGCGGATCAAGGACGCGATAGAGAATATCGACGACAAGATTGATCGTCACAAACAGTGTCACCACTACCATCAGATAGGCAACAACCACAGGACGGTCGAGCGCATTGATACTATCAAGAATGAGTTTACCGGCACCCGGCCACGAGAAAATATTCTCCGTCACCACCGCAAAAGCAACGGTTGAACCAAACTCAATACCAAGGACAGTCACCAGCGGGATCATCACATTGCGCAAAATATGACGGCGCACGACCCGCAAAGGCGACAAGCCTTTGGCGCGGGCAAAACGCACATAATCCAGTGACTTCACCTCGCGCACACCGGCATTGGTAAGGCGAATAACCAGTGACACTTTAAACATTGCCAGATTGATCGCAGGCAAAAGCATATGACGCAGGCCATCAAGGGTAAGAAATGACCATTCCACCCCGAAAAGCCGCACCGTAGTGCCACGTCCACTGGCAGGCAACAGTCCGAGCGAGACACTGAATGTCATGATCAGCAGCAAACCGACCCAGAAAGTCGGCAGCGAAAAGCCCAGAATACTGCCCGTTGTGATCAGCTTGGCGAAAGGATTTTCAGGCTTTAATCCGGCAAAAAGACCAAGCGGAATACCGATGAAGACAGCAAAAATCATCGCCAGCACCGCCAGTTCAAGCGTGGCTGGCAGACGTTGCAAAATCAATGTCACCGCAGGCGTATTATAGACAAAACTATTGCCCAGATCGCCCTGCAAAGCGCTTTTCAAAAACAGCCAATATTGCTGCCAGACAGGCAGATCGAGACCGAGACGTTCGATCAGCTCGGCACGGTCTGCCTGTGTTGCATCCGGCGCCAGCAAAATATCTGCCGGATTACCAATCAGATGCAGGCCGAGAAACACGACCACCGACATAATCAGCAGCACAATTGCGGCCTGAGCTAATCGTTTGATGAGCCAGACAGTAAAATTCATGCCAGTTCCTCAAGATCGCTCTGATTGTAATTATCAGCTTCTGTCCATTCATCGCCGAAAACTTCCGGCTCGTCATAGTTACGGGCATTGGCAAAATGCTGCTCAATATCTTCATGATAAAGCGTAGCAGCAATGCCTTGTGACAGACGTTGCGCACCTTCACTGATTGACGGAATATCACCCGACACACCGCCATGCGACATCATCGCCGGATAGCAGAAGCAATGGATGCGCGACAGGCCTTCGGCTTCCACCCCCGCTTTTGGCAGAAATTCAAATGCCGGGCCCAGATCGGGCGCTTCAATTAAGGAGCGGTCTTCATTACCGGTCAGTGGTGCCAAGCGCTCTTCCCATGTGCGGGCTTTGGTGGCAATTTCCGACAGAAATGCTTTCTGACGCCAATCGATCTGAAAACCGGTTGAGGCGATGACGAAATCAAACTGACGGCGGCCTTTCGGCGTGGTGATTTCGATCTTGTCGCCTTCGACGGTAATTTTATCAAGCGACGCACCGAGTTGGAAAAACGCGTTTTTATGACGGCTTACACGCAGCACGCTGGCGCGCGGCGGCGGCACTTGTTCTGCACCGACATAGCTGTAAATAGCCAGTTTTGTGCGGCCATCAAGATTTTGCATACCATAGACAGAGCCCGGATTGCCCATGCCTTTGCCGCGGTTGATACGCGGAATATCCTTGCGGCGAATGAGCAGATCAACGCGCGCAGCGCCAGCTTCCAGCGCTGTACCGGCACTATCCATCGCCGATGCACCAGCGCCAATCACGGCAACATTCTTGCCCTTCAGGCTGTTATAATCATACTCATCCGAAGAATGCGCCCAGAAATGACGCGGCAGACTGCTGATGATTTCCGGCACATAAGGGCCGCCCAAACCATCACGTCCGGTGGCAAGCACCACATGGCGCGCCAGTACTGTGCGGCTGCCTTCCGGTGTTTCCATTTCCAGAACAGTGTAATCTGCTTGCGGCTTAATCAGCGTGATACGATGGCCATTACGCACTTCCACATTAAGCACATCGCGGAACCAGCGCAGATAATCCATCCATTGCAGACGTGGAATTTTATCCAACTCTTCCCATTTTGTCTCACCAAACTGCGCAGTAAACCAAGCGCGGAAAGTCAATGACGGAATACCAAGAGCCGGACCTGTCAGGCTTTTTGGCGAGCGCAGGGTTTCCATACGCGCTGTTGTTGCCCACGGGCCTTCAAAACCTTTTGGACGCGCATCAAAAATTACGGTGCGGATGCCCAGATGTTTGAGTGATGCCGCCGCCGACAAACCCGCCATACCGCCGCCGATCACCGCCACATCCAGCAATGTCTCACCTTCGGCCTGTTTGACCGGCACCCATTCTTTGGATGGGATTGTCAGATATTCCAGATCACGGGCAACCAGTTTATTCAGTTCTTCAAGGGATGATGGAAAGTTTTTCATAATCAGTCCTCCAGCAATGCCAGCTGGGTAATCAGCGATTGATGTTCTTCGGGCGAATGAATTTTAAAACCCGGCACAAGCTTATGTGCAGCGTCTTCAAGAGCAGAAATCAGTTCCAGTGCCGTTTCGCCAAGCTGCACGCCATTATGGCTGATGACACCAAAACAATATGGAATATCAAGCTCCAATGGCAGCAAAGTAACGCCGTCCATCGGCGTACCGGCAGATGTCACCGGCTCAACAATGCCCACGGTGCCTGAAGGGCCGCCGGCACCGGCGCGGATCAGCGCCAGTGCATTCATGGTTGAATTGGTGCGGATCAACCCGCCCGTTTCAATTTTGTTGTTTTTCAATGTCTGACGGATACGAGCCGGAAGCCCGCGCACATTCGACATTTCCACCAATGTACGGCTTTTAATCACCGATAATGGCAAACCGCCTGTTTCTTTAGCCAGCGGATCATCAGAGCGCACCGCCAAAAGACAAGGTGCACAACCAAACCAATGCGTGGTCTGGTCACGATGTTGCAAGGGCAAAGACGTGGCACCAATATCCGCATCATGCGAGAGAACGGAACTGCGCACCCGTTCCGGTGTATCGGTCTGGATGGTGATACGTTTTGCACCTTCAACGCCGATTTTCTGGTTCAATGACGCCCAGGCATGAGGCACCAAACCAAAAGCCAGCGCCGAAATGCAGGCAATGCGCACAGGCCGTGACTTTAAATTGGCAACTTCCTGCGCACGCTCCCACACCTCGGCAATACCTGCCAAGGCGCGCTCAACGTCATCGCGTAGCAACATGCCTTGCTGGGTCAGAGCCAGACGCTGCCCCACCCGGACAAACAGTTTTTGTCCGAGGTCGCGCTCCAGATCCTGAATGATGCGGCTAACGGACGGCTGCGAAAGCTGCAATCTTTTGGCAGCAGCTGTTACGCTGCCCAAAGTTGCTACTTCCAGATAGGCCTCCAAAGCCTTTAAATTGCGCATAATCTCTCCCTGTCTGCCGGTTGAGGGGCAGCGAAAATGCCCGAGCAACACAATGCTTTGGCAAAAACAGCGGCTAAATGATTATTTGACCGGATCGCCCAGCACATGCATCAAACGGTTTGCCCAGCCAAACATGGCTGTGGAGAGCACCAGATCAACGGCCTCTTCTTTGTTCAAACCAGCTTTTGCCAAACCTTGTGCGTCAAGAGCATCTGTTTTCGGCGGGAACTGCGAGAGTTTCAGCGCAAAATCAAAAATCGCCTGATTTTTAGGATCGAGCTTTGCTTTTTCACCTTCGAGGAAAAGCTTATCGGTCACGCTCTCATCGCGGCTGAGCTGTGCATGGCGTTGCGCATGAACGGCGGCACAATAAACGCAGCGGTTAACCACCGAAGCACCAAGTGCGCCCAGTTCGCGCTCTGCACGACCCAAACCACCCTTGCCATACATAACAGTATTAAAAAGCGGCGAGCGAACATTGAGGCTTTCCGGATCATGCGCCAGAACCAGCACATAGTCAGACACTTTGGTGTTGGACGGCGTTACTTTCAACGCATCCAGCTGTTCCGGCGTTGCTTCAGCCAGCACAACCGGCTTAACGCGCGGGCGCCATTCAGGAACAGTTTTGGTGAATTTATGAATAACTTCGCTCATTATGCCTGCTCCCCTTCGATCAATGATGCAAGACCTGCTGCCACACGGATCTGATAGGCAAGGAAAGCATTCAATTCACACAAACGGACAATATCAGCATCCGCAACACCAGCCTGTTGCAGTGTCGAAATATCTTCGGCAGCAATGGCTTTGGTGTTGTTGGCCACTTTATCCATGAAAGCGACAACCTTTTGCTGAACCAGATCAGACGGCACATGATCGGTTGCCGCAAGTTCTGCATAAGGCGAGCCAGCGGCCGCTTTGCCGTAAATATTGGCCAGATAAGGATTATTATTTGCCGTTGCGATACGGGTTGCAATGGCTGCACGAAAATCATGCGACCAGGCACCGCCATCGGCTGGCGCCAGCACAGCAGCCTGCGCCTGACGTGTCATGACAAACACATCCTGACGCGCCTTCAGTTCTTCAAATGGCGGCGTATCTTCAACATCCCCCGCAAGCCACAAGCTCACGGTCTCCAAAGCAGATTTGTTCATTTTATTCCCCTGACAGTGTTTTCATTTCCATTTGCGAACCAATCACCAACACTGCTTCCCGCCGCATGGTATTAGTTGTTTTATGGATAAAGCAACACTGTTTATTCATTTTTTAAATAACCTGTCATCGTCGATTACGGCTGTCAACCACTTTTGCAAGCCAACAGCATATTTCAGTTATTCCTCTGAGCATAAAAACAGCCGGGGAAGAGCTGCATTTGCGGCTTTGCGCAAATAGAATGCAACATTCATTCAACCTAGCTTATATGGAGCAAAAAAGTGGGGTAAAGCGGCCTAATTTTGCCCTAAGACGTAAATGATTTTCTTAAAAAAGCGCGATTAAGGGTAAAAAAATTTGCACCGAGCCAAAATTGAACGGAATCAAAGCGCACAATGAAAGAGCTAAATACAATCAAAAATTTGCCCCTATTCATGAATGAAAACATATATGCCGCCGATAATAATATCGGCGGCATAAGTATTCAAATGTCACGCTTTTTTATGATTTTGCAGGCGCACCAATCAGTCGCATGCGCAAGAAATTTGACAATGCGTCGATAATATAAACCATCACAATGATGAGAATAATAATCGACCACACTTCATCCCAGCGATAAGCAGAAATACGATCCGACAGGATGAAGCCTATACCACCGGCACCGACAATGCCTAAAATTGTGCCTGAGCGGACATTCGATTCAAAATTGTAAAGCGTGATCGACAACAACACCGGCATAACCTGCGGCATCACACCAAAGCGCACCGCTTGCTGACGTGAACCACCGGAAGCCACCACACCTTCCACCGGCTTTTTAGAAATATTTTCAATCGCTTCGGCATAAAGTTTGGCCAGCACGCCAATTTCACCCACTGCAATTGCGAGCACACCGGCCAAAGGCCCGAGGCCAAAAGCACGGATGAAAATCAGCGCCAGAATAAGCGTTTCAAAGGCGCGGATAATATCAAACCCGCGTCTGACACCAAAGCGGAATAAGATAAAACGATTTAGATTTTTGGCACCTAAAAATGACAGCGGCAGGGCGACAAGCGCACCCAGAATCGTGCCA
Organism: Paenochrobactrum glaciei; assembly: GCF_039522165.1. Classification (NCBI taxonomy): domain Bacteria; kingdom Pseudomonadati; phylum Pseudomonadota; class Alphaproteobacteria; order Hyphomicrobiales; family Brucellaceae; genus Paenochrobactrum; species Paenochrobactrum glaciei. The sequence goes on along the minus strand of NZ_BAAADE010000003.1, from coordinate 210,448 downwards.
AGTACGGCGATTGCCAATGTTTCCTGCAAACCTTTGCTGATCTCGGCAATTTCGCGGGCATCAAAGCCGGTATAAGGTGGCAGCATGAAGGATAAAACGCTGCCTAATTTGCCAAGCCCATCCCAGATGCGCTGCGGTGTAATGTTAAATTCCCACAAGCACCACGCAAAAAGAGCGGCAACAACGCCAAAAATTACGGCACGTTTTATCCGCACTGAAAACGGCTTGGCAAAAAGCTCCGGCATCGACTTTTTCAGTTCCACATCTGAAAGGGTCAAAGCTGATCCTTTCACATAATCGCGCACGGTCATGCGTGTTTCTCCAGTCCGATAATATGATGACGGAGTTTTTCAGACGCCCAGTCGATAACAAAAACAGTCAGGAAAATAATGATAAAGAGAGCGGAAAGATCGGTATATTCCTGCAAGCTTACGGCGGTGCGCAATTCCTGCCCCAAACCACCGGCACCGACAAAACCAATCACCGAGGATGACCGCACATTAATTTCAAACCGCAAAAGCGTATAGCTCAGCGTGTTTGGCAGCACTTGCGGCACCACGCCATAGCGCATCTGGTCAAACCAGCTGCCACCCGCAGCCTTGATGCCTTCCACCGGACGCATGTCGATATTTTCGTTGGCTTCGGCATATAGTTTGCCCAATGAGCCTGTGCTGTGCAGCGCAATCGCCAAGACACCGGCCAAAGGCCCGACACCAAAACAGAAAACGAAAATCAGCGCAAAAACCAGTTCCGGCACTGTGCGTGCAATTTCTAAGTAACGACGTGTCAGCCACATAATCCAGCGGCTTGGCGCAAGATTTCGCGATGCCGTGAAAGATAATAAAAAACCGCCCGCAACGCCCAGAATGGTGGCCATAAAAGCGATCATCACGGTTTCAAGTAACAGCTTTGCCCATATATGTCCGCGCCAGAACCAGTGCTGCAAATCAGCCCAAAGTGTCGACAAGCTTAATTCAGGAATTGTTTTCCAGATATAATCACCAAGGCGCGGCAGTCCTGCCAGCAAAATCCAACGCTCGGCTCTGGTGCCGTCTGTTTGGGTTACCTGTGTGACCTGAAATAAATTGGCATAATTGGCTGTCAGAAAGATCAACAGCCCGAAAAACAACGTCGTGCCCCAAAAGATCATACGGCTGCGGCGGCGATGCTGTGAGTATTTGCGGGTAAATTCTGCAATATGGTCTGCTTTGGCCGGTGCAACACGCGCAGAATTCCCCAGCGGTGAAGCACTTAGTGTGCCTGCATATACGCTCATATCTGCCCACTCCTGTGATTGGATTGAGCCCGCCAAGCGCTGTTTTCATCAGCAATTGGCGGGCGTCACGGTTTCGATATTAGCTGCGGCGCTGTTTTTTCAACCAATCACGCATATCAATAACCCATTGATAACGCTCATGATTGACTTCCACATAGCCTTTTGCGCTTGATGTTTCGCCGCCAGAAATAGATTTGAATGCAGCCGGATCAGCTTCCGGGGCTTTCATGTAAGCGTCTTTAATGGCTTGAACTAAATCTTGCGGCAGGTTGGCACGGACAGTGATTGGACCATTAGTAATTTCCGGCGATGTCCAGATTTTGCAAATCTCGCCTTCTTTGATCATGCCTTTGCTGACCATGCGGGCAGGAATACCGCTCTTACCATCAATATCGGAAATATAAGTCGCAGCCGCATCAAATGAACCGGCCACAACGCCTTGCACACCAGCCTCATGGCTACCGGAGAAGGTCACACTGCCGAAATATTCATTCGGATTAAAGCCCTGCTGTACCAGATTGTAAAATGGCACGGCATAGCCGGATGTGCTGTCCGGATCAGCAAAAGCAACCGCTTTGCCTTTCAGATCTTCGATCTTTTTATATGGGCCATCGCAGCGCGTTACAATGACCGAATAATAACCGGTTGCACCGCTCATATCCTGCGAAGCGAGCAACGGTACCACGCCACCATTGGTTTCCGTATAAGCAGCGGCATAAGCGGATGAGCCGATCGAAGCAACTTCGATCTGATCAGCAGCCAAAGCCTGAATAATACCGTCATAGCTACCGGCTGTGAAAAGCTCCACTTCAACGCCGAGCGTTTTTTCCATGTAGGCTTTCCACGGCTCATAGCGCTTCATACGATCGGCTTCATTTTCAGCCGAAGTGATGCCAATCCGCACGATGCGGTAATCATCTTTCCAGTTTTGTGCAGACACAGGAAGGCTGGTCGCTGCAAGCAATGCAGCGGTTAAAAGAATACGCATTGTTGAATTTCCTAAAAATCAGGCCGGAACACTGGCGCGTGCGGCAGTTGAAGTGACAGCTTCATTGATTTCATTCAGTCCGCTCTCGCCATAGAGGTCACGGACAACATCTGAGGTCAGGTCTTGCGGCTTTCCGTCAAAAATAACCTGCCCCATACGCATAGCGATGATACGATCTGAATAGTGACGTGCCGTATCCAATGTATGTAAGTTCACCAGAACAGTAATGCCGTCTTCACGGTTGATGCGGCGCAATGCGTCCATCACGCGGGTCGCATTGCCCGGATCAAGGCTGGCAATCGGTTCGTCTGCCAGCAAAATTTTTGCTCTTTGCACCAGCGCACGGGCAATCGCCACACGCTGCTGCTGACCACCGGACAATGTTCCGGCCAGTTGAAGTGCGCGCGGTACAAGCCCCAACCGATCTAAAGCTCTGATCGCCTCGGCACGTTCTTCATCAGAAAAACGCATCGTCATCGACGATAAAAAGCCGTGATCTGCAAGGCGTCCAACCAAAACATTGGTCAGTACATCCAATCGCTCCACCAGATTGAACTGCTGGAAAATCATTGCACAATCACGTCGCCAATAGCGCAGATCACTATTGCGCAATTGCGTTATATTAGTATTTCCAAGGCGAATTTCGCCTTGGCTTGGCTCTGCGAGACGGTTGATCAACCGCAAGAGGGTCGATTTCCCCGCTCCGGACGGACCAATAATACTAACAAACTGGCCCTGCGGAATATCAAGACTAACCTGATCAACGGCTCGGGTTTGGCCGTAAATACGGGAAAGATGATTGAGTGAGAGTGTCTGTGTTTCCATGAGAATACTATCGCAGACGCTTACGACAAGAGAGAGTCATTCGGATGAATTTTCAATGACATTTACTTTTTCCGCTCATGAAAGCTGCAAACTGCCGTCAGAATAAATCACACGCCCCTGACGGATTGTCATGACCGGGCGGCCCAAACCTTGGGGATTAACAATGACAAAATCAGCCAATTTGCCACTTTCGATGCTCCCGCGATCATCAAGCCCAAGCGCTTTGGCTGCATTGGTTGAACTTAATTTGGCCGCACCGGCAAGGCCGTTTTTGTCCACTTTCGCCAATTCCAAAATGGCTGGTGCCATTGCGGACGGGTGATAATCGGCCGCAAGAATATCGAGCAAACCCTGTCGATGCGCTTCACGCGCTGACAAGTTGCCGGAATAGCTTTCCCCACGCAATGCATTGGGTGCGCCCATCGCATTAGCCAAACCTTTTTCACGCGCTTTGCGTGCAGCTTCCAGTGTTACCGGAAATTCGCTGATATCGGCACCAAGGGCGTGCATCAGCTCAACTTTCTCCACCGTATCATCATCATGGCTGGCAAGTGCCACCTGATGCTCTTTACAAAGCTTTGAAATCGCATTGAGCGTTGCAGTCATTTCACTGGCGGGCAATGTACGATCTTTAATGCGATGCGCGATAGTGTCGGCAGCTTCTTCATAAGAAATGCCTTTTTCATCCTGCATACGACTGATCATGCGTTCAATATCGCGATATTGCCCCTGCCCCGGTGTATGATCAGTGAGAGAAACCAGATCCACATTGTTTTCTTTAATCAAAGCTTCAATAACCGCCAGAGCCGCCGGAAATGTAATTTCCATGCGGGTATGCACCTTATGATCCACCAGCAGATCATTCTGCATCGCTTTCAAAGCGCGGATAACAGAACTCGTGTGTTCATAACTACGCAAATGGCCATAAGTAGAATTCGGGCTGAAAGACAAGGCAGCATAGGCGGTGGTGATACCGGATGTTGCAAGTTTGCGATCAAGGTCACGTAAGCCTAATTCCATCGGCATACGCACTTGCGGACGTGGCTCCACTTCGCGCTCAATCATATCGCCATGCATATCAATGAAGCCAGGCATCAAAATATTGCCCTGTCCGTCTAAACTGGTGTTTTCGCAGACGCGGTCACTGATTTCGCTGATAATACCGTTTTCAACCTTCACGGCACCGTTTGAGATTACCTGATCGGGCAGAACAATTTGCAGATTACTAAGCCACATTGGCCATTTCCTTTTGCGACAGGTCAATTTCACCATCAATCAATTCCGCAACATCATCAGGGTGATGGAAAACCCCGATCATAGCGACACCTTGCGCTTTCAAATCTGCTAAGCGACGCACCAGTGCACTGCGCGCCCCTGCATCAAGCGAAGCGGTCGGCTCATCCAGCATCAGCAAACGCTGCGGCATGATGAGTGCGCGCGCCAAATTAACCTTTTGCTGCTCACCACCGGAAAAAGTCGAAGGATAGGCCGCCCATAATTCAGGCTTTACCCCAAACTCAGCCAGTAATTTTCTCGCTTCATCCAAAGCCTCTGCGGATGAAAAACCCGCCAAACGCAATGGTTCAGCAACAATTTCCTCCGCAGGCACACGCGGACGCGCCAGCAAAAACTGCGTGACAAAGCCGATTTCTTTGCGGCGCAACTGCAAAATATCAACATCAGCCGCGCGCGCCATATCAATGCGCCCGTCTTCCATATTCAGCCAGGCATGGCCACCGGTCGGGCGATAGCTGCGGTAAATCGTGCGCAGCAATGTTGATTTACCGGCACCATTATGCCCCCGCAGCAGCAAGAACTGCCCCGCATATAATTTGAAACTGATATTTTGAAAGGCACCAAGACGTTGTTCCAGATGGTGCATGTCAAAATGTTTGCAGAAGTTTTCAATCTCTAAAACAGGCTTATTCGGCATGTCTGTTTCCTCACAATTTCGCGTGTACAAGCGCTTGCGTATAAGAATGCTGCGGATCTTGGAAAATCTGGTCAGCCAGACCTTGTTCCACCACACGGCCACGCCGCATCACCACCACACGATCAGCCATAGTGCGGATAACACCCAGATCATGGCTGACGATCACCATGGTGATATTGCGCTCCCGTTGCAGACGTTTCAACGTATCCAGCACCAAAGCCTGCACGGACACATCAAGACCGGTTGTCGGCTCATCAAGCAAAAGCAAAGCCGGTTCCAGCGCGATTGCCTTGGCAAGTTGCACGCGCTGCTGCATGCCGCCTGATAGTTCAATCGGCGGCGCATCCATACGCACAATCGGAAATTCCGAAGCCTCCAATGCGGTTTTAGCTTTTGCCCGCAGGGTTGCAAAGCGGCGCTCCCCAGCAATCAGCAAACGCTCTGCCACATTGCCTGATGAAGAATTATGCATCAAAAGGCCAAGATGCGGGTTTTGATAAACAATGCCGATGCGTTGGGCACGCAACATCCGGCGTTCATAGCTGGAAAGATCAAAAAGATTGTCACCTGCACCTTCAATTGCCAGCTGATAATCGCCGCTATCCGGCGTATCTTCTAAATTCATCAAGCGCAAAAGCGTGGATTTACCAGAGCCGGATTCACCAACAATGCCAAGAACCTCGCCTGGAAAAACTTCCACCGATACGTCATCAAGGGCTGTCACATCGCCATAATGGCGCGTGATATTATTCATCTGCAAAATAGGTTTGGTGGTCATCAATTGCGGTGCGAGAAGCTGCATTGCGCCTGATGCCGCACGATCGTAATTCTGAAGCTTCATTTCATCTCACCATTTTCATACCATGTATTACCGATTTCGACCGGCTCGCCTTCGCTTTGCTGAATGGCCTTGATGCCGAAATGACTGTCTGAAACTTCAAACAGCGATCCGCCATTGTCTTGCGGAATTTCATTCATGAAAAAACCTTCAAGGCCGGAGCGATGGCAGGTCAGTTTAGCGTGATCTTCCACCTGATATGGCACATCAGAAAACACCAGCGGCTCTACTTTTGTGTAAGGCGGCACCGCATAAATGCGCTTTTCACGCCCTGCCGACAAAAAGGTCAGATGTTTGGCCATATTAAGCTTCGGCACATCCCAACGCGGAATCGGCGATGGTGTCATCACATGACGCCCATTAACGAGCGCCGGATAGGATGCCCCTTGCATGATGCGGCCTGAGCGCACCAGTTCCTCATAAAGCACCAGCCATAAGCGGCCATAATCCGCATCCGCATGCATTTCACGCGCAATGGACATATTCGGCTCAACTGGACGTAACGGCTCCGGGTTGGGCACTTGCAGTACCAAAATCTGATTGTCTTCCATCACTTCTTCTGGAATACGGTGGCGCGACTGGATAATGGTAGCGTCACACGTATCCCATGTTTCACCGGCACCGGAAACACGGCTGACAAATTTGCGGATTGAAGCCGCATTCACACTGTCATCGGCGCCCTGATCAATAACTTTGACCACTGATTTCGGGTTAACAAGCGTTAAAGTTACCTGCAAACCGCCGGTTCCCCAACCGCGTGCCATCGGCACTTCACGGCTGGCATAAGGCATCTGGCAGCCCGGCACGGCAATGGCTTTCAGCATTTTTCGGCGCATTTCACGCTTGGCCGAGGCATCCAGAAAACCGTAGCTCATAGCGCTCCACGGTTTGGTCAATTGGGCAAGAGCATTCATAGTGCCGGCTCCTCTTCACGCTTTTCAGCTGTGGCGATAGTTTTGGTAGCTGATGCGTTTTTTTTGGCGTCACGAATTGCATCCAGCGACGATTGAAATGTCACATAATGCGGCAATTTAAAGTGAATACAGAAGCCCGACGCTTCCACTGGCTCGGTGTGATAAAGGAAAAACTCTTCCTCAACCGGTGAACCCTTTGCAGCCCCTTCCGCGTTCAAATCAAGCGTGGCAGCGGAAATAACCTTGACCTCGTTCCAGCCTAATGTGGCGGAAAAACCAAGGCTCAAACCCTTGGACTTTTTATCAACCACTTCTGCCTGTGAAATTTTTACACGGCCAATAGAAAACTCAGTGCCTGAAGGATGTGTAACCACCACATCCGCCTCGCCAAGACGTAACTCATTAACAGTTGGATGCGCATTGCCATATCCACGCATGGCCGAATAACCAAGCGCCAGCAAACCGCCCGTGTCAGCACGCGCCAGGCTTTGCAATGTATGCGCACGCGGTGAAGGAAAAAGCAGCGGCTCGCGGGTGATGTCAGGAATATCTTCCCGAGACACATCTTCATGCGGGTAATCCTGCACCAAGCCTTCTGCCTTTTGCCATGCAGCCAGTGACGGGTGGTAAGCCGGTGCTGGTTTATCAGCTGGTGTCACCGCTTCCGGTACAAAATCATGGGCGCCCAGCACTTCTGTTGCCAGAATGCGGTGCGAATAATCCAGTGTCGGGCCCAATATCTGCCCGCCAGGAATGTCTTTAAATGCTGCCGAAATACGGCGATGCGTGATAATTTCATCCTGCAAAACCGGTTTAGCAATTGCCAGACGCGGCTGTGTCGTGCGCCATGCGCGCAGCAACAAAACAGCCTCATAAAGATCACCGCCACTCTGGCTCAGTGCAAGAGCTGCCAGATCGGGTTCATAAAGCGATGCTTCACCCATCACGCGATCAATCAAAAAAGGCAGTGCCTTTTTCACTTCATCAACACGTTGATGGCTGATTGTGCCCGTCATTGACCGGTAAAGACATTCAGCTTGATGAATGGCGTTTTCACCGCCACGCGTTGCGACATAAGCCATTATTGCACCTCAATTTTTGTGGAACGTGGCAGGCTCAAAATTTGTGCGCCATCAACCAAAACCAAATCAAAACCTGATGGATAGCGGATGCGTTTTTCGCGTGCATTCCAGAATTCAACGGCAATTTGCGGGGCAATCGTGGTGGTTGTTTCAATGCCTGGGCCGCTTAATGTCAAAACCTGGCCGCCTTGCAATTTGGCTTGCATCACGATGGTTGCTGCCTCATCCGGATAAAGCGCGTCACCGGTTTTTGCTTGGCCTAGCGCTGCCAAAGCATCTTTGAAGATAAAGAGAAAATCGGCCTCATGAGGAGCGACATTCAAGGCACCTGTCAGGGAAACAAAATCCTGAAACGCCTCATCATCGCAGTGAAAACTGGTTTCAATATCAACCAGTGCCAGCGCAATTTCCTGCATCGATTGCTTGGTTGAATTGGCAGCTTCAAGAGACAAAATCGTGCCCGGACGCGCTGCCGTATTCATCAAAACTTCAAACACTGCATTGTCGCGTGCTTCATCCGCATCAGGTGTTATCATTGACTGCATGGTCATTAGAATGTCTCCATCTGAACACGCGTTGCTTCCACATTGCGCAAGACATCTTCATCCATTTTGAGAATGGATTTTTCACCCTCTTCAACAAAATTGCAGATTTCCTCGGCAGTCTTTTTTGCAGCAAAGCTCAAATCAATTACCGCCATAGCCATGGCCTGTTCCAGATCACGGCCAATCACCATGCCGTAGCCCTGCAAGCCCTGATTATTTTGAATATGTGCCTCTGCCACCAGCACTTCGCCTAAATGGAAATCGGTGGACTTAACCGTGTCACGCATTGGCAGCATCACAAGACCAGTGCGGTTTTTCAGCACTTTAATGTCATCATGCTGATTGAGTAATTTTTCGGCAAATGCTTTGACAGGTTCTTTCGGCATACGCGCCAGAACACCCAGCATCCGGCCATGCGTCATCGTTCCCCCTGAAATCAGGGAGCTGCATTGTTCAGCCATGCTCTTTTCCTTGAATGGTCTTCGGAATAGTCTTTGGGGTTAGCCGCCAGCTTTTCAAAGCCTCCGGCAGCTGCTCATTTAAAGTTTATTCATTCATCAGCAAGTAAGGTTACTGGCCCTCTTCCCGTTCTTCGAAGGTGAATTTAACACGGTCGGATGCCCAGATGCCTTCCGAATAAGCGATAGGACGGCGGGCAGAATCCGAGTCCGTTTTGCAAACAACCAATACCGGCTGTGCCGCATGCTGACGCAGCATTTGTGCTTCATCTTTTTCTGCACGGCGGGCATAAATCGATGTGGTCAGACGAAAATAATCCTGAATACCATAATGGCGGTAGATATCAGTAATCGGTACGTTTTTCTGCCGCAAGCTTGGCAGATCCGCAAAGCGTGCTGCATCATGATAGGAATAACCAAGGCAAATTGGCACGCCATCAGCCATGCCTTGACTGAAGAGACAATGAACCGGCGTTCCTTCAGCCAATTGCAAAGCTTTAGCCACAACCGGTGACGCGGAGCACAATTCATAACCGATAACACTACCGCCCGGCACCACGCCTTGTGAGCGCAAATTTTGCCGGAAACGCGCACGACGCCCGATATTATAATCGATCAATGGTGCATCTTCGACAAAGATGCCGCGCCCATGCTCCACCCTTAATTTGCCCTCAACAGCAAGCGCATCAATGGCACGACGAACTGAATGCCTGCCTACACCGAATTTTTGGCACAACTCCGGCTCAGTCGGTAGCTTTTCGCCCGAAAGGATACTGCCCTTAGTAATATCTTCGGCGATTTCATCACGAATTATCTGCCATTGTTCCCGCAACATAAAAGCCTCATAGTCATTCGGATGACTTATGTTTTAGCTATAATTTGTGTAGGGCGTATGAAACTACCGAGACAAGTTCGTGACCTTTTGCAACAAAATAGCCTTTCACATTGTGACCAAAAATAAAGCCCCGCATTGCGGGGCTTTCGATTTTTTAAACAAATTTGAAACTATAGAAATTACGCTTTGACACTTCGCAAATGCTGTAAAAAAGCATCAATTGCTAATGCAACATCACCGGAATTGTCGATTTTAACAACATCGGCTGCATCATTATCGAAGCTGACTTCGCGTGCAAGACGCGCCGCGATATCCTGTTCTGTTTCGCGGCCACGCGCCGCCAGTCGTCTGGCCAAAACATCAGCACGCGCCGTAATCATCACCACCGAACGACATGGATAACAGAGCCGAATTTCATCCAGTACACGGCGCGAAACATTCGCGATCACTATCAAACCATTGGCAATTTCGTCGTCTATTGAACGCGGCAAAGCATAGTTTAAACCATGAGCCTGCCAATGCAGAGCAAAAGCGCCATCCGCGACAGCTTTGGCAAATGCAATCTCGTCCAGACTATCATGATCTTCTGTGCCTGCCATTTGCGGACGCGTTATAATACGACGCGCGAAATGAAAACGATCATCATCTTTCAGCGCTTCACGCGCAGCATCCATAATCGTGTCTTTACCGGCACCGCTTGGGCCTACAACCGCAATGAAACAGCCTTGGGAATTGTCATTCTGCATTGATGTTACAGGCCTCCTTTGCAAGCGGTGCAAAAATTGTCACTCTGCCAACGCGTGCATGCATGGGTTTAATGGTTGGCAGATAGAAAGTCGACCGGTTGCAAGCATGATAAAAGCTTATTTTATGCATCATGGTTTAAATGCTGCATCACAGTCTTTGTGTTCACAGCACTTTCATATTTTGCAAGAAACGCTTCAATATCGAGGCTGCGGAAATCATCGAGTGCTTTATGCAATTGCTGATGATCCCAATCCCACCATGCCAGCCTATTAAGACGCTGCCCTGTGGCCAGATCAAAACGCTCACGAATGAGACGCGCCGGCACACCGCCAACAATCGTATAAGGCGCAACATCACGGCTAACGACCGCTCCGGCGCCAATCACGGCACCATTCCCGACACTGACACCCGGCAAAATAGTTGAGCCATGCCCGAACCATGTATCATGACCAATCGTCACCATATGGCTTCTGCGCCATTCAAAGAACTCGGCTTCGTCCTGCTCATCCGGCCAGTAATAGCTGGCGCGATAGGTAAAATGATGCAAAGTTGCGCGCCATGTCGGATGGTTTGTCGCATTAATACGAACATGACTGGCAATATTTGCAAATTTGCCAATATCGGCACACCAAATTTCGCAATCAATGCCAAGATATGAATAATCACCCAGTGCTGTTTCGGAGACGCGACTGCGCGCCCCCACTTCAGTATAAGCACCCAAGGTGCTGTTTTTGATGTCGGCAGTATCATGGACGAGTGGTGTGACTGAGAGCTTTTTCACGAAAACCAAGCCTTTGAAAGAAACAGATAAATATTATCCGCTCCCATTAACGCATGGATGTAATCTGCTCATGACGCATCCACGACAGTTTGATGTAACTGTTCACGTTTTTTACATTAGATACTGTTAATGACAAAAAAGTGATATCGATCTTCGTGATGATGCCTCATTACGCTGCTTGTATAAAAATTACCTAATTATACAAAAGCAGTATCTGATAATGAAAAAGACTTTGGTTCTGGTCGGCAGTGCTCCGCTTGGCTCGGATCTCTCACAATCAATCGACAATGCTGATTATGTTGTACGCTTTAATGATGCACTGCATCCAGTTGAAGCGGCTGGCACTAAAACTGATCTGCTTATAGTTGCGGCCACCAGCAAACATATGCAAAGGCGTTTGCAGGAACCTGATTTTATGCAGTCGCCGATTTTTGAAGCCACACAAGAAATCATGTTGCCCTATCACCCTAGTATCGTTGAAAAATATCATCCAAAGCCGAATATTCTTTCACGGTTGAAAGGACGTCGCGCCGATTGGACACATCAAACAATTGATATTATTGGCGAATATAAAGATATTCGCATCATGTCTCCTGAATTTTATATGCAGGCTTGCGCCCAACTCGGTATTGCCGAAAAAGACATGAAGAAGCTTTTCCCAAGCACCGGCTTTTTAGGCATCTGGTATATGTTGCAAACCCATGATGCTGACGAATGGGACATCCGTATTTGCGGTTTCACATGGGAAGGCTGGAAGCGCCACGCATGGGATGCCGAACGTCAATGGATTGAACAAAAAATCAATGAAGGCCGTCTCAGCTTTCTCAACTGAGACGGCATTTCAAACCTTCGATCTCAAGATTTTTCGATCATATAAGGCAGGGTTGCTCTGCTATTATGATCGACATGAATTTTCTGCATTAATGGCGGGACAGCGCGTTGCGGACATTGCGTGCGCTCACAAATACGACAGGAAACGCCAATTGGAGTAAAACTTGCACGCGCTGATAGATCCAAATCATCCGAATAAATAAATGTATGCGCGTAAGAAATTTCACAGCCAAATGCCAAAGCATAACGCTGCTGCGGCCGGCTGAAACCACCCGTACCTTTAGAAATCTGTGTTGCTAAGCAAAGGTAACGCGCGCCATCCGGCGTTTCCGCTAATTGGCGAATGATACGATCATGGGTTTCAAAGGCCTCATGCACATTCCATAGCGGACAGGCCGAACCAAAGCGGGCAAATTGCAACCGCGCCGCACTGTGGCGCTTGGTAATATTACCGGCACGATCCACACGGGCAAAAAAGACCGGCACGCCTTTTAAACCCGGCCGCTGCAATGTGCTCAATCGATGGCAAACTTGCTCAAGACTTGCCCCAAAACGTACCGATAATAATTCCAAATCATGACGCAGTTCTGCGGCTGTGCTATGAAAAAACGTATAGGGCAGCAAAAGCGCACCGGCAAAATAATTTTGTAAGCCGATTTTGCAAATTTCAAAGGCTTCTTGGGTTCGAAAATTTGCATTTTTTGCAATATTCTCGATCAGCTCACTGGCGTGAACCTGCGCAATTTGCAAGCCTAACTGAAAATCACGCGTTGAAGGCGCCGCATAAGGGTTCATACGTAAGGTCGAGGTCAGCGGATCAAACTGCCGCAAAATCTCGCCGCTATCCTTGTCACTCACCACATGGATATGATGCTTTTGCTCTAAATACTGACAGAGCTGCGTATAGCGGTGATCGCTATTTTCAAGCTGCAATTCCTGCGACAGTTTTTCTGCCTCAATATCGAGTGCATGAATATAATTATCAACGAAGTGAAAAAAGTCGCGCACTTCTTCAAAAGGCGTGGTTTCTGCTAATGAGGCACTGCGCCCCAAACTATCACTAAGTGATGCTAACTGCTCGCTATTCCGACGAAATCCCTGATGCGCGCGGATCAGAGCATGCGCCATATTCGGCGCACTTTGGCTGACAAGTTTCAGCTCCTGCGCGGTCATATTAAGATTGTCAAAAATCGGATCATTCAGTGCCTCGGATAAAGCCGAAAGCAATCGGTCGCCTTCGCCTGAAGACAATTCGGAGATATTAATCTCGAATTTTTCAGCCAAAGCCACCAAAACAGATGCGGAAACCGGACGCTGATTATTCTCAATCTGATTGAGATAGCTGGTTGAAATGCCGATGCGCTCGGCAAACTTACTCTGCGTGGATTTATGCGCATCGCGCAATTCACGAATTTTACGCCCGATATAGAGTTTACCAATAGCCATTTGCAATTTCGCAATTTAGAGTTTGCATTTTTATAATTTACACATTGCCACATGTTTACCGGTTCTGTGAAGCCCCCTCTTCCGTTAAGGTGTTAAAAGAAGTGCAATATTTTGCAATTGGGAGATGAAATGCGATCTATTTTAGAGCAACTCGAAACACGCCGTGCGGAAGCAAGGCTTGGCGGCGGGCAGAAGCGAATTGATGCCCAACATTCAAAAGGTAAGCTGACCGCCCGTGAGCGTATCGAAGTGCTGCTGGATGAAGGGTCGTTTGAAGAATACGACATGTATGTCACCCACCGCGCGGTGGATTTCGGCATGGCCTCCCAGAAAATCGCCGGTGATGGTGTTGTTACCGGCTGGGGCACCATCAATGGCCGTCAGGTCTATGTGTTTAGTCAGGACTTTACCGTTCTCGGCGGCTCTTTATCTGAAACACACGCGCAAAAAATTTGCAAAATTATGGATATGGCACTGCAAAACGGCGCGCCTGTCATTGGTTTGAACGATTCCGGTGGCGCACGTATTCAAGAAGGCGTTGCATCGCTGGCCGGTTATGCCGAAGTGTTTAAACGTAATGTCGAAGCCTCCGGCGTTGTACCACAGATTTCCGTCATCATGGGGCCATGCGCCGGCGGTGCGGTTTACTCCCCTGCTATGACCGATTTTATTTTCATGGTGCGTGACAGCTCTTATATGTTTGTCACCGGCCCTGATGTGGTAAAAACCGTCACCAACGAAATTGTAACCGCTGAAGAACTGGGGGGTGCACGCACCCATACCAGCAAATCTTCCGTTGCTGACGGTGCTTATGAAAACGACATTGAAGCGCTTGAACAAGTGCGCATCCTGTTTGATTACCTGCCGCTCAACAATCTGGAAAGCACACCAAAGCGTCCAAGTTTTGATGACCCCGCACGCCTTGAGCAGCGCCTCGACACCCTCATTCCCGATGCCTCCAACAAGCCATATGATATGTGCGAGTTGATTTACGCTATCGCCGATGAAGGTGCCTTCTTCCAGATTCAGGAAGCTTTCGCCAAAAACATTCTCACCGGCTTTGTCCGCATTGATGGCCAGACCGTCGGTGTTGTTGCCAACCAGCCAATGGTACTGGCCGGTTGCCTTGATATTGATGCGTCCCGTAAAGCGGCACGTTTTGTGCGCTTCTGCGATGCGTTCAATATCCCGATCCTCACCCTTGTAGATGTACCGGGCTTTTTGCCGGGCACTGCACAGGAATATGGCGGCGTGATCAAGCATGGCGCGAAACTGCTCTTTGCTTATTCACAAGCCACCGTCCCGATGGTCACACTCATTACCCGCAAAGCCTATGGCGGTGCTTATGACGTGATGGCTTCCAAACATATCGGCGCTGATATCAACTATGCATGGCCAACAGCAGAAATCGCTGTGATGGGTGCAAAAGGCGCCACCGAAATTCTCTATCGCTCGGAACTGAATGATCCCGAAAAAATCGCGGAACGCACAGCGGAATACGAAACCCGTTTTGCCAATCCGTTTGTGGCAGCAGAACGCGGCTTTATTGATGAGGTCATCATGCCTCATTCATCGCGCCGCCGTATCGCCCGTGCCTTTGCTTCACTGCGCAACAAGCGCACTGAAAAGCGCTGGCGCAAGCACGATACAATTCCGCTGTAATTTTTTCCCTCGGGCTTAAACCATTCAACCGAAGCTGGATTTAATATGTTTAAAAAAATTCTCATTGCTAACCGAGGTGAAATTGCCTGTCGCGTCATCAAAACCGCGAAGAAAATGGGCATTGCCACAGTTGCTGTTTATTCAGACGCCGACCGTAACGCGCTTCATGTCTCAATGGCTGATGAAGCTGTACATATCGGCCCTGCACCATCCAACCAGTCCTATATTGTCATCGACAAAATTCTGGACGCCATCCGCCAAACCGGCGCTGATGCTGTTCATCCAGGCTATGGTTTTCTGTCAGAAAATCCGGCTTTTGCCGCAGCTCTCGACAAGCTCGGCGTGGCTTTCATCGGCCCGCCGGAAGGCGCAATTCTTGCAATGGGTGATAAAATCACCTCGAAAAAACTGGCTTCCGAGGCTGGCGTTTCCACCGTTCCCGGTCATATGGGGCTGATTGAAAGTGCTGATGAAGCGGTGAAAATTGCTTCCAATATCGGCTATCCGGTGATGATCAAAGCCTCAGCCGGTGGCGGCGGTAAGGGCATGCGTATTGCCGAGAACGATTTAGAGGCTCGCGAAGGCTTTCAGGCGGCCAAAAATGAAGCTAAAAACTCATTCGGTGACGACCGTATTTTCATTGAAAAATTCGTCACTCAGCCACGCCATATCGAAATTCAGGTGCTTGGCGACAAGCACGGCAATATTATTTACTTAGGCGAGCGTGAATGTTCCATTCAGCGCCGCAACCAAAAAGTAGTTGAAGAAGCACCATCCCCATTTTTGGATGAAGCAACACGCCGCGCCATGGGTGAACAGGCTGTGGCACTGGCTGCTGCCGTTGGCTATCATTCAGCCGGTACGGTTGAATTCATCGTTGATGGTTCACGCAACTTCTATTTCCTCGAAATGAACACCCGTTTGCAGGTTGAACATCCGGTAACCGAACTCATCACCGGTATTGATCTTGTTGAGCAGATGATCCGCGTTGCCGCTGGCGAAAAACTGGCAATTGCCCAAGCTGATGTAAAGCTTAATGGCTGGGCAATTGAAAGCCGCCTTTACGCTGAAGATCCATATCGCAACTTCCTGCCATCAATTGGCCGCCTCACCCGCTACCGCCCGCCAAGCGAAGGCGAAAAACTTGACGGCACCATTGTGCGCAATGATACCGGCGTTTATGAAGGCGGCGAAATTTCCATGTATTACGACCCGATGGTCGCAAAACTTTGCACATGGGCACCCAATCGCATCACCGCCATTGACGCAATGAGCAGCGCTTTGGACGAGTTTGAGCTGGAAGGTATTGGCCACAATCTGCCGTTTCTGTCTGCGGTCATGCAGCACAAACGCTTCCGTGACGGCAATATTACTACTGCTTTCATTGCTGAAGAGTTTCCCGAAGGCTTCCACGGTGTTGAAGCCGATACGAAAACTGCTCAAAAACTGGCAGCGGTTGCAGCCTTCATCAATAAAATCGTGCAGGAACGTGCCGCTCAAATCAGTGGCCGTTTGAGCGACCATTTAGCACCTCTTGCCAAAGAATGGGTTGTCAGCTTAGGCCATCAATCCATTGCGCTCACCATGGAAGAATATGAAGCCGGTTTGCGTGTGCTGATCGGAGCTGACACTGTGCTGCATGTAACAAGCCAGTGGAAACCAGGTGATCAGCTTGGCACCTTCAATGTCGATGGCGAAACACTCGGTGTTAAAGTGGACATTAACGGCAATGCTTTGCGCCTGCGCTATCGTGGCATTGACATCAAATCATTTGTGCGCCGTCCGCGTGTGGCGGAGCTGGCCGGGCTGATGCCGGTTAAACAAGCACCTGATACATCCAAGATGCTATTGTGCCCGATGCCGGGTGTGATAACCTCCATTCAAGTCGCGGAGGGCGACCATGTGGAGGCAGGACAAGCATTGGCAATTGTTGAAGCAATGAAAATGGAAAACACCTTGCGCGCAGAAAAAAGCGGCGTGGTGAAACGCGTACTGGCATCTGCCGGTCAAAGTCTGGCTGTTGATGAGCTTATTCTGGAGTTCATTTAATGACGGATAAAGTAAATATCGACGATTGGCAGAAGCTGGCTGAGAAGGAGATCAAACGATCTCCCGACACGCTGACATGGCAAACACCGGAAGGCATTCCGGTGAAGCCACTCTATACGGCTGATGATCTGGAGCGCGTGCAACATCTGGACACGTTGCCCGGTTTTGCACCATTCGTACGTGGCCCCCGCGCCACCATGTATGCTGGTCGTCCGTGGACTATCCGCCAATATGCCGGTTTTTCCACCGCTGAAGCTTCCAATGCTTTTTATAAACGCAATCTGGCTGCCGGACAAAAAGGCTTGTCGGTTGCCTTCGATCTGGCAACACATCGCGGCTATGACAGCGATCATCCGCGCGTTGTCGGCGATGTTGGTAAAGCAGGTGTGGCAATCGACAGTGTCGAGGATATGAAAATTCTCTTTGACGGAATTCCGCTCAAAGATATGTCTGTTTCCATGACGATGAATGGCGCGGTTATTCCGATCCTCGCCAATTTTATTGTCGCAGGCGAAGAACAAGGCTGTTCACGCGCCGAGCTTTCCGGCACCATTCAGAATGATATTCTGAAAGAATTCATGGTGCGTAACACCTATATTTATCCCCCCGAACCATCCATGCGGATTATCGCGGATATTATCGAATATACCGCTAAAGAAATGCCGCGTTTTAACTCGATTTCCATTTCCGGCTACCATATGCAGGAAGCGGGTTCGACATTGGTGCAGGAGCTGGCTTTCACACTGGCAGACGGACGCGAATATGTACGTGCAGCCTTGAAAAAAGGCTTGAATGTCGATGATTTTGCCGGACGCCTGTCTTTCTTCTTCGCCATCGGCATGAATTTCTTCATGGAAGCAGCAAAGCTTCGCGCCGCGCGTTTGCTTTGGACGCGTATCATGGAAGAATTTGAACCGAAAAAGGCTTCTTCATTGATGCTGCGCACTCACTGCCAAACCTCCGGCGTGTCGTTGCAGGAACAAGACCCGTATAACAATGTCATCCGCACCGCCTATGAAGCAATGTCGGCTGCCCTTGGCGGCACACAATCACTCCACACCAACGCGCTTGATGAGGCGATCGCGCTGCCAACCGAATTTTCGGCCCGTATTGCACGTAATACGCAGCTTATTTTGCAGCATGAAACAGGCATCACCAATGTGGTGGATCCGCTGGCTGGTTCTTATTATGTCGAGAGCCTGACCCATGATCTGGCTGAAAAAGCATGGGCGCTTATTGAAGAAGTAGAAGCACTCGGCGGCATGACCAAAGCGGTTGCCACGGGCATGCCAAAACGCCTGATTGAAGAGGCTGCAACACGGCGTCAGGCTGCGGTTGACCGCGGCGATGAAGTGATCGTCGGCGTCAATAAATATCGTCTGGAAAACGAAGACCAGCTCGATATTCTAGAGATCGACAATACGGCTGTGCGACTGGCGCAGATTGAACGCATCGAAAAAATGAAGCGCAATCGCGATGCCGTTAAGGTCGAAGCCGCACTCAAAGCCCTGACGGAAGTTGCTCGCACACGAGAAGGCAATATTCTGGAAGCCGCGGTGGAAGCCGCGCGACAACGCGCAACAGTTGGTGAAATTTCCGATGCAATGCGCGCGGTTTATGGTGACCATGCGGCAATACCGGAAGTGGTCAGTGATGTTTATGGCGATGCCTATGATGGCGATCCTGAATATCAGACACTGGTTGAACGCCTGGGCGAATTTTCCAAAGTTTTAAGCCAGAAACCGAAAATCATGGTGGCAAAACTTGGTCAGGATGGCCATGACCGCGGCGCTAAAATTATCGCCTCCGCCTTTGGCGATATGGGTTTTGATGTTCTCGCTGGCCCGCTGTTCCAGACACCTGAAGAAGCCGCCGATATGGCTGTGCAGCAAAAAGTGCATGTGGTGGGCATGTCATCACTGGCAGCTGGTCATAAAACGCTCGCCCCGCAGCTTATCAAAGCTTTGAAAGAACGCGGTGCGGGGCAAGTGATTGTGGTGGTTGGCGGCGTTATTCCGCGCCAAGACTATGATTATCTTTATGAAAACGGTGTTTCAGCTGTTTTTGGCCCCGGCACCAATGTGATGGAAGCAGCACGCACCGTGCTTGATCTTCTCGAGGGCAAACGCCCGAACACATTGTAAAACTAAAAAGCTCCCGAACCTTATTCGGGAGCTTTTCTATAAGCACTAAATATCTGCAATGAGCGTCAAAAATGCCGGTATGGCCAATGAAGCGCCAGATAAAAATAATAAAACAAATGCTAATCGCCGCAGGGCAACCGGTGAAAGCGGCGGCGGAAAACGTCGTGCCAGATATGTGCACAAGATCACCGCCGGTATAGCCAGTAAACTCCACCAAAATCCGCCCGTCGGCATCTCCCCTGTAAATGTCACAGTGCCAAGGCGCAGCAATGCGTTTAACCCGAAAACTGCTACCAGCGTCTCGCGGATAACGGTAAGCCTTAGAGGCTGCCGGTATAAATGATAAACTAATGGCGGCCCTGCCGTTGAAAACAAACCGCCCATCAGTCCGGCAAGTGAACCAAAAAATACAAATGAACCCGCAGACGAACGCTTTTCCAAAGGTGTTGGCTTCATCAGCAATTGAATGCTGGAGATGATAATAAAAATGCCCAGCACCAATTTCAACCAATTGACGGAGCTACCCAGCAACAACCCAAGCAACCAATAGCCTACCAACAAAAAGAAAAGGCTCGGAATAATAATCAGGGTAAATTCACGCTTGGCTATATCACGCCAACCTTTTGCCAGCACTTGAACCGCATTGATGATTGTTAAAAAGCTCACCAATATCGCCGCTTCATCGATCGGCATGATAGAGCCCAGCGCAATGCCGCCCATCATAATAAGCCCAAGCGCAAAACCTGTTAAAGTTTGCATATAGGCTGCCAGCCCCGCCAGTAGCAAAAGCGCTGCTATATTTACCGGGTCCATATTTTTTTATGCTTTCAGATTATTTTAGATAAAGAGGGATCAAATTTTGCAATATTAATATGCACTGAAATCCAACCATTTAGCAAACACACGATGAATATAAGTTACATAGTTGAAAGCCGACGGTCAGCCCAGTAGCCGCCAGCTTTTTCCAAGGCTTCTGCCGTATCAACATCACTCAAAGCCGCCTCGCCAATTTCGACATCAATCACTTGCACTTCACTTGTTTCAATCAACTTACGTGCGCCGCGATCACCTTGTAATTGCCCAAGCTTTTCAAACAAATGAGCAGGAATAATCACCGGATTGCCAGCTTCACTATTACATGTGGCGCGAATAACCGCACTGTGGCGGCTTTTATCAAATGCCGCAAGCATCTGCCTGATATGATGCGCTTTCACATGCGGCATATCACCAAGCTGGATCATCAGACCTGTTGCCGATGGCGGCAAATGATCAAGCGCTGCCTTGATCGATGTTGAGAGCCCTTGGCTGTAATCCGGGTTTAAAATAGTTTTGATAGTAAGATGATGAAGTGCCAGATCAATTTCCTCAGCCATATGACCAAGCACCACGATAACCGGACGCCCGCCACCGGCAATGGCAGCCTCTACGGAACGGCGCACCAATGGCACACCATCAAAATGCGCCAGCAATTTATTGCGCGCGCCCATTCTGCTCGAACGCCCTGCCGCCAGAACCGCAATAGCCACATCCCCCTGATGATCTGTTTTAACCATTTCGCGTGGTGACGGACGATTTGGAATTTCTGACAAGATACCTCCCACTCCCATGCCCGCAATCATCCGGTCATCAACTTTAAGATCGGCCATCAGCCGGTCGAGAACCCAATCAAAACCGTTTTCTTTCGGGCTTCGTGAACAACCCGGCGCTCCTAAAACAGGCTTATGGCCGTGACTTGCTAGAATGAGCAAATTGCCCGGATCAACCGGCATACCGATACGCTCAACCCTGCCACCTGCAAGCCGGATGGCCTGCGGTACAATATCATCAGGATCACACACAGCGGAAGCCCCAAAAATCACTGCCATATCAGCATTTTTTAATGTCTGTTTGATCGCCTCTGCCACAAAGGGCGCGTGATGTTCGACACGCATTTCACTCACCAAATCGCCACCATTGAGCTCAATACGTTTGGCCGTGACCTTGGCTGTCTTATCGAGAATACTGGTTTTAAGATTTGGCAAAACCGTCTGGATCAAGCCGATTTTTTTAGGTGCGAATGGCTTAACCGCAAAGGCTTGTTGTCTGATCGCCAGACTTTGCACATGTTGCATATGCAACTGATCAACAGCAAAAGGAATGATTTTAACGGTCGCCACCAGCATATCCGCAGTGGTGCGGGTAAAAGGCGCAAGCGTTGACAAGGTGATGGAGCTGTCCACACGGTTGATCGCATGTATAAGCTCTTCTGAAACTGTAAATAATCCGGCTTTTTCTGCGTAGAAATTAACGCGTCCGGTGGTCGCAAGACCAGCGCGGATATGGGCAAAAGACAAGCAATCGGCAATGCGCCGTGCGGCATCATCCTCGCCGATATCTAGCCCTTCCAGCCTTGCCGCCAGCACATCCACGTGCCCAGCTGACCGGATATATTCAAGATCGCTGCGGCTTAAAACCGTGCCTTTTTTGATCACCTTATTATCCGTGATGATCGTATGGGCAAGAATGGCTCCCAATGCATCATTCAGGGCTAAGCGACCGAACTGCATGGCTTATTCCGCTGCACGATTGCGGTAGGCGGCAATCACTTGCGCCAAAACTGCAATGGCAATTTCGGCAGGGCCTTGCGCTTTGATATCAAGCCCGATCGGTGCATGAATCAATGCGCAATCATTTGCTGAAAAGCCCGCCTGATAAAGCCGCTCCAGCCGTTTGGCATGGGTTTTGCGGCTTCCTAAAGCGCCAATATAAAAGGCTTTCGCATGCATGGCTGCAATCAAAGCCGGATCATCAATTTTAGGATCATGAGTCAGTGCCGCAACAGCCGTATGATTATCTAACGGCTGCTTGGCAAAATAATCCTGCGGCCATTCCACATGCAAATCCGCATCACCAAAGCGCTCTTCCGTCGCAAATGCCGATCTTGGGTCAATGATCGTCACATCAAAATTGGTAAGCCTAGCGGCAACCAGTAAATTCTGGCTGATATGCACGGCACCAATTAAAACAAGGCGCGGACGCGGGGTATAAATATTGAGAAAATAATCCTCCCCCTCAAGGCTGACCATACCCGATTTGCCCATGCGGATATTTTCCATCAACGGCTGCAATGAAACATCACAGTCAAAGAAATGCTGCTGAGAGCCGCTTTGAATATTTGTCAGCAAATAGCTGGCACGCCGGTTTTCCAGTGCCTGATAAATATCAGCAAAGACAGATGTTAATGGTGTCACCAGAATTTTAATACGCCCGCCGCATGAAAGGCCAACCCGCCATGCTGTTTCATCGGCGACACCAAACTCCAGCACACGGGCTTTACCATCCGTGATGACATCCATGGCCTGACTAATCACTTCTGTTTCCACGCAACCGCCGGAAACAGAGCCATAGAAATGAGCATCATTATCAATCAGCAAATGACTGCCGACTGGGCATGGAGCAGAGCCCCATGTTTCAATGACTGTAGCAATGGCGGCAGGGTGTTTTTGCCTGAACCATTGCGCAGCCATCAGAAGGGGCTGAAACAACATCTCCTGTTGTGACAGTTCTGTGTTCATTGAGCCCCTCCCTTTATTGTTTCAATATTCAGGCGCGCCCGAAAATGGCACCAAGTTTGTTTTTAAACACTGCCCAAAGAACACTGAGCATATTCAGCTCTTTTGCCGGTGCAGGTCGACGCGGTGCCGCAGGCTGTGGCGACGCTGCGTCCACACCTTCGCCTGCAACAAAGACCTCTGCCACCGGCTCGGCACCAGCCGATAATTCACCTTCCAGATTATTGGCAAATTCTTTGCAAATCTGACCGGCAACGGCCTCGACAATGCCGCCGCGAGCAACCTGCGCCAAGGAGCCGGAAAGCGAATAATTCACATCCACCGAAACAACAGTGGTGTTTTCTCCCTCCTCTGTCAGCGCGTAAGTGACCTCACCTTTAGCACGTGAAGAGTGATTTTTATCAATCCCCACGCCGGTGATCACACCTGTATAGCTCGCCTCATCCGGCACGATTTTGGCCTCGCCACCAAAATCTGCTTTCACGGGGCCAAGTTTGACGGTGATGCGCCCTTTGGCAACCCCATCCACCGGCGGCTCGGTTAATTGCGCACCCGGAATACAGGCCACAACAGCCGCCAGATCCTGAAACTTCTCCCAGACCACTTTGCGGTTATGGTTGACTTTAAAAACCTGTTTGATCTCAGCCATGATACTCCCCTTTTTTAGTTTTCTGCCCCGCACCAATCGTAAATGCAAAGCGCCATCACTTTGATAGATGTGATGTAATCCTCAATCGATACATATTCATCATTGGCATGCATAACCGCTGTTGAACCCGGCCCGAAGATCACTGTTGGTGTATCTGCATAAAGGTTGAGGAAACGTGTATCCGCAGCCCCCTGACGACCACTAATGACAGGTTGTTTGCCGGTCAGCTCGGTATAATTTTTGCTGACCAGATCAACAATCGGATGATCAACCGGAATTTCTGAAGCCTGCGCGTCATAGCCAACAAAACGCACCACCGGCGGATGATCTTTCATCCATGGATCCTGTGCCGCCATTTCATTGATTTTATCAACGAGACTTTTCTTGACACCTTCATGATCTTCACCCGGCACCGTACCGATACTGCCTTTCAGCAAAGCTGTATCAGGGAAGGCACTTGGATAATTACCGGCCTGAAAACTGCCGATGATACATGGCAGCGAATCCAGCGCATTCGGATAAAGCGGATGGCGCACCGTTGCCACACGATGATCTTCCAGCTCTTTAACTGCCTGCACAACCTTATTGCCCAGATCAATGCCGGAAATACCTTCATAGCGCTTTTGAATACCGGCCGGTTTGCCCTGAACAGCAATTTCAAACCAGATACGGCCGATACAAGCCGGCTGCACCGCCAAATCACTGGTTTCGCCCGAAATACCGGCATCGGCTTTATAACCACGCATGACCGTATCCAATGTACCGTGACCGGACACTTCTTCGTCAATCACCACATTGATATAGACGTCGCCTTTGAGCTTCACACCGGCTTTTTTCAGATATTCAACGGCCAGAATATGGCTTGCAACACCACTTTTCATGTCGGCCGCACCACGGCCATAAATACGACCATTCTCGATTTTTGCCGACCACGGATTATCCGACCAGCCTTCACCATTACCAACCGGAATAACATCCGTATGCCCGTTGAGAAGCAGCGAGCGCCCGCCGCCGGTGCCCTTGAATGTTGCCACAATATTCGGGCGGCCTTCATAGCCCATAGCAACAGGGCGATAGCCGGGATGTTTTTTCAACTCTTCCCAGTCAGTTTCCCACATATCAACATCAAGGCCGATTTTGTTCATATAATCGGCCACAAAAGCCTGAATAGCAGCCTCGTCACCGGTAACGGAAGGAATAGCGATCATCTCTTGCAAGAATTTGACCGAAACATCCTGATTATTCTCAATGGTTTCCAGAATTTTCTGGCGGGTCGCAGAACTCATTTTATTCTCCGGTTGTTGAAGGCTTCACGCCCTTAAAAGACAAGATTTCAGTTTTAATGAGTGGTCATCAGTTCATCAGGCTCGGCAGCCAAAGCGCGATATCGGGCACGAAAATTAGTAAAGCCATCAGACTGATATTGATGAGAATGAAAGGCACTGCCGCCATATAAATCTCGCCCATTGTGGTGCCTTCAGGCGCCACACCTTTCATGACGAAAAGCGACAGACCAGCGGGCGGTGTAATAGTGGCAAGTTCCAGATTGACCATCATCACCACCGCAAACCAGATCGGCTCCCAGCCCATCGCATGGATGATCGGCAGGAAAATCGGCATTGTGACAAGAACAATCGATGTCTGTTCAATAAACATGCCGATCACCATCACGATCAGCATCATGATCAGCATCAGCACCAATGGGGCCACCGGCAAGGTTGTTGCCCATTCGGTAATGGCGGTTGTTGCACCGGAAAAACTAAGCAACTGACTAAACGCTGCCGAACCGGTCAAAATGATCAGGATCATCACCGACAGCTGCAAAGCTGAAGACACCGCATTGCGGATTGTCTGCCAGTTCAGTTTTCCGTACATAAAAGACAGGATGAAGGTCAGGAATGTACCGATTGCAGCAGATTCCGTCGGTGTTGCGACACCGGTAAAAATGAAAACAATTGTCAGCACCACGATCGAAACCGGCGGGATGAGATAGACAAATGTGTTTTTCATTTTTACACGAAAAGGCACGCTTTCTATTTCATAACTTGGTGCATCTTGCGGGCGCAAAGTGGCACGGATAACGATATAAGTTACATAGGCAATGGCCAGCAAAATGCCCGGCACGATGATCGCCACCAGCGTTTTAGCAATGGAAAAACCGCCAACACTTGCCAGTACAATCGCCAATGTGCTTGGCGGAATAAGAATGGCCAAAGCACCACTGCCAAGCACAGGGCCGATAGCAAGAGTACGCGCATAGCCGCGCCGTTCCATTTCCGGTGTAAGCGTGGAGCCAAGCATGGCAACGGAGCCCATTGCAACACCGGTCAATGTTGCAAGCACGGTTCCCGCACCAATGGTGAGCACTGCCAGACGACCGGCAATAAAGCCCAGCCACTGATCAAGCACCTCAATCATGCGCGGTGCAATGCCTGAGTGGAACATCACCGAGCCCATCAAAATGAACATCGGCACCGGCACCAGCATGAAAGTTGAAATGGAACTATCAATACTCAACACCAGCTGGCTGAAGCCTGTTGTACCGCCCCACATGAAAAACACGCCGAGCATATTGACGGTCATAAAGGCAAAAGCCACCGGCACACCCAGCATCATCAGGCCAGTGAGCCCTACAAAGAAATAAATCAGAAAAGTCCACCACTCCATTTTAGTGCTCCGCAGGTTTGCATGGTTGAATAGTGTCGGCGCGGATAAAACGGAGCGTGCGCAGAATAAATTCTACGCCCAGCAGGAAACATCCAACCGGAATGACCGCCAGATTGATGGCGCGCGGGATTTCAAGCTCAGCCGCCACCATAATGCCGCGCTGAACCGAGCGGATAATGGCGTGGTAGCCATAATAAGCCATGATCAGACAGACGATGGCGCTGAGGATGGAAGAGACAATCAACATCATACGGCGCATCGGCGCCGACACGATTGTCATTAGAATATCAACCGTCACATGGCCGTCTTTACGCAACACCCATGCGGCACCCAGAAAAGTAATATAGACCATCATGATGCCACTGATCTGGTCGATACCGTGGATGCCATAATTAAAGAAGACACGCATCGCCACTTTGATAACCGTTGCCAGCATCATGGCAATCAGTGTGAGACATGCGAGAAAGGCAAAAAAATTCAAAATGAAGTCGTAGATTTTCTCGATCGTTTTCATAACAAACCTGCAATTGCTCAAATTGAGCTTTCCGCTTGGAAAGTCTGGCGTTCGAATGGAGCTTGCCCCTTGGAAAATCAGTCACAAGAGGAAAGCTTCAGCCCGTTATTCTGCGAAGAGCGCTTTGACTTCAGAGATTTGTTTCTCACTGAGAATAGAAGCGTAATAACCCCACAGCGAATCAACCGCGACCTTGTTCCAGCGTTCGGCTTCTTCGGGTGAAAGTTTCACCACTTCCATGCCGGCCTTTGTCATCAGGTCTGTTTGTTCGTCCAGATTTTGCTGAAACCAGCCACGTGTCCATTCCTGCGTTTCCGCCATGGCCTGATCGAGAATGGTTTTAATTTCCGGCGACAATGCCTCATATTTATCGAGATTCATCACAATGTTTGCGCCACTGCGATACATTGGCTGGTCGATCATATATTTGGTGACACTCTGCCAGCCATAACGGGTAAACCCGTCGGCAACCGGCCAGCTGAAACCATCAACCGTACCGCGATCCATCGCCAGATAAATCTCGCTCGGCGGCAGTGTTACGGATTCTGCGCCCGCCTCTTTGAGAAAGTGACGTGTCAGCGGTGCTGAACGCAGCTTTTTCGACTTAATATCATCAATAGATTTTACCGGAAAATTGGTGCTGATATAATGAACACCAACACCTAAATCCCCACTGGCATGGCCGATATAACGCGCACCTTTGGCGGCATAAAGATCAACCATATAATTATGCAGCTTAGATCCCGGCCCGTTATCAGGTGTTTTAAACGGTGAAAGCTCGGTGATGTCACCACCCGGCACCACACCCGCCCAATAATTCGGCGCACCATACCAGACATCAAACACGCCATTTACCAGCGCTTCCGGCTGGTCGAAAGGCGGCAGAACATCGTCTGCGCCCATATATTGCACCCGCACTTTGCCTTCACCAATGCGGTTTACATTATCCATGAAATTTTTGCCGATATCGGCAGTAGGTGAAAAGCCGTGCGCCCATGCGCCAACCATTCTTAATGTTACAGATGCCGCTTGTGCCTCCGTCATCCACGCCGTGCCCGCCCAAAGCAGCGAACCAGCCAGCGCTATAGATGTAACAGGGGTCATAAAATTCCTCATGACTGAAATCATGTCATGTCCTCCCTTGATTTTTCCCCGACCGCACTTCGCCAAAAATGCGGGTTGCTCTCAAATCCTCCACTGAGAGCACCTGCATCGTAATGCGTTTATATCCAACTTGTCTACAAAGTTTTTTGTATTGCATACAATCTTTGCGTAGCTTACAAATAAATATGACGATATAAGCGGGTTTCCTGTTTCACAGGTTTCCATCACTTTGGGAGGAGTGACATGCGCCCATCGGGTTTTAGCTATCATCGTGCTGATGATCTTCAGCACGCTTATCAATTATTGGCAGAGTTTGGTGAGGACGGACGACCGCTGGCAGGCGGGCAAAGTCTGGTGCCGATGATGAATTTGCGGCTGGCACGACCAAACCATCTAGTCGACATCAACCGTTTGCCACTTAACCAGTTTGAATTAAAACAGGATTTTTTGCGCATTGGTGCCTTGGTACGCCATCACGAATATGCCGATAACCCGCATATTGCGGCTTATTTTCCAGCCTTTCAGGAAGCTGTTCACTGGATCGCCCATCCCACGATCCGCCTGCATGGCTCGCTCGGCGGCAGCATTTCCCATGCTGATCCGACCGCTGAACTTCCGGCCATGTGCGTTTTATATGATGCTGAAGTCATTTTAGGTTCACTGCAAGGCGAACGTCGCGTCAAAGCGCAGGATTTTTTTCATGGCGCTTATGTCACCGCGGTCGAACCGGGTGAAATGGTCATTGCGGTCGAGTTTCCGCTGCCCAAAGAACAACCATCCGGTGCTTTTAGCGAACTTGGCGAACGCTTGGGCGATTTTGCCATTGCCTCAATCGGTGTCGCCCTCACCCATAAAGCGGGCACAATCGCAACCGCTGCCATTGTGTGCGGCGGCGCAGAAATGGTCGCCACAAGAGGCCCTGCAATTGAAGCACAATTGGTCGGAAAACGCTTGGATCAGGTGGATTTTGAAGTACTAGCAGCAGAATTTTCCGGCCAGTTCAATCCATCAGGCGACTTTACCGCGACCACAGCCTACCGCAAAGGCCTGATCGGTGAATTGACAAAGCGCACCTTGCAACGCGCTTGCAGCAAAGCATTGGAAGCAGCATGAGCGAACAATCAAAAATGGATGTAACGCTGACCGTTAACGGCAATACCCGCACGGTTTCCGTAGAGCCAAGACATTTGCTGGCCGATGTTTTGCGCCATGAGTTTAACCTTTCCGGCGTGCATATCGGCTGCGCCCATGGTGCTTGCGGTTGCTGCACAGTGCATCTGGATGGAACCCCGCGCCTTTCCTGCCTGACCTTTGCCGTACAATGCGACGGGCGCGATATCAAAACTGTCGAAAGCTTGGGCGGCATTGATGCCACCCATATTTTGCAACAAGCTTTCAAGAGCGAACATGGCCTGCAATGCGGCTATTGCACCCCCGGTTTTCTGATGACGCTGGCGCCTTATGTCAGCAAACAAATTGAACTTGGCGAAATGCCGGAAGAAGCTGACATTCGTGAAGCAATGAGCGGCAATATCTGCCGCTGCACCGGCTATCACGGCATTGTCGCAGCCGTGAAAAAAGCAATCTCATCTCAATTGACGGAAAGGGCTTAAACATGAGACCTGAAAGTCCCCGCCATATTGGCGCACGTATTCAACGCTTTGAAGATACAAGGCTTTTATCCGGCACTGCGCGCTATATTGATGACATTAAAATGCCGGATATGCTGCATTTGCGATTTGCGCGTGCGCAATCGGCTCATGCCAAAATTTTGGAAATCGATCAATTCGCGCTGGAAGATATCGGCTTTAAAACCTGGGTTTTCACCGGCGAAGATACCCGCCATCTATCGATGAAAGCACATCAGGATTATCCTGAAATGCAATATTCAGAGCAGCCTTTGCTGGCTCTTGGAAAAGTGCGCTATGTCGGTGAACCGGTCGCCGCAGTGCTTGCCGAAGATCCTTATCATGCAGAAGATGCGGCCGAGCAGCTTTTCATTGATTATGAGCCGCTGGCCGTTGTTGCCAGCATGAAAGATGCGCTCGACCCGAATATTCCGCCGATTTTCGACAATTGGACAAAAAACACCTTTGTTGAGCGACAGATGAAGGGCGGTGATCTGGAAGCCGCCAAAGCTGCCGCCCATTACACCATCAAACGCCGTTATATGAATAAAAGACAAGCCGGTGTGCCGATGGAAGGCCGCGGTGTGGTCGCTTATATGGATCCGGCAACACGATTTTTAACCGTCTGGTCATCCACTCAGATGCCGCATCTTGTGCGCACTTATATTTCAGAAGAGCTCGGCCTACCGGAATCGCGCATCCGCGTGGTTGCGCCTGATGTTGGCGGCGGCTTTGGTGTCAAAGGTCAGGTTTTTCCTGATGAAGTGCTGATTGCATGGATTGCAATGCAGGTTGGCCGGCCGGTTAAATGGATTGAAGATCGCCGCGAGCATCTGATTTCAAGCATCCATGCCCGCGATCACGATCACACACTAGAAGCCTATGTTTCTGAAGATGGCCGCCTATTAGGTTTGAAAGCCGATATCAGCGTTGATGTCGGCGCCTATTCGACATTTCCTTTTACCGCTGCCGGTGATCCGGGCATGGCGGCAAAAGTGATGCCGGGGCCTTATGATTTTCAGGCCTATGAAGCCACATTCCGTGCGCTCGCCAGCAATAAATGCCCGCTTGGTACCTATCGCGGCGTTGCGCGTCCTTCAGCTGTATTTTCACAAGAGCGATTAATGGATGATATTGCCAAAGAAATTGGCATGGATCCGTTTGAGTTCCGACTGAAAAATATCATCCGCGAGTTTCCTTATAAAAACGTGCTCGGTTTTACCTATGATCCGGGCTCCTATGAGCAATCCATTCTTGAAATCAGGGAATTGCTGAAGGATGATATTGCTGCGGCGGAAGCATCAAAAAGCTCAAGAAC
Organism: Paenochrobactrum glaciei; assembly: GCF_039522165.1. Taxonomy (NCBI): domain Bacteria; kingdom Pseudomonadati; phylum Pseudomonadota; class Alphaproteobacteria; order Hyphomicrobiales; family Brucellaceae; genus Paenochrobactrum; species Paenochrobactrum glaciei. Next base: position 179,663 of record NZ_BAAADE010000003.1, on the reverse strand, counting down.
CACCCGTATTGGTGTCGGCATTGCTACATTTTTGGAGCAAACCGCGCATGGAACACCAGATTTTGCCCGTCGCCGGACACCGATTGAAACCGGCTATATTGCAGCGCATGTGCAAATGGCACCAGATGGCACCGTGACCATCAATCTAGGGCTGCAAAGCCATGGTCAGGGGTTAGAAACCACCATGGCGCAAGTGGCCGCCGATGCTTTGGGCGTGCGACCGGAAGATGTTTTCGTCAAACATGGCGACACGATGGGCTCGCCCTATTCGGTGGGCACATGGGGCAGTCGCGGCGGGCCTTTGGGCGGCGGTGCCGTGCACATGGCTTCGTTGCAAATTGCCAATAAACTAAAAGCCATTGCCGCACATTTTCTGCAAGCAAGCCCCGATGATATTGAACTGCGCGACAATCTTGCCTTTTTGCGCAGTGATCCGGGACGCAATGTTCCGCTTAAAACAATCGCCCGTGCAGCATTGCGCAATGTTGACCAGCTGCCGGAAGGTGTCTTGCCGGGTCTGGATGCAGAATATGCGCTTGATGGGCCAACCGACGGCACCTATGCCAATGCCACCCATGCCGCCGTTGTTGAAATTGACGTACCAACCGGAAAAATGAAGCTGAAACGCTTTGTGGTGGTGGAAGATTGCGGCACTATTCTCAATCCATTGGTGGTGGACGGGCAAGTGCGCGGCGGTGTTGTGCAAGGCATTGGTTCGGCCATGTTCGAGCATTTTGTCTATGACGAAGAAGGTCAGCCGCTAACCACCAGTTTTGCCGATTACCTGATGCCGATTGCACCGGAAATTCCGAATATCGAAGTGCATCACATTGAAACACCAACGCCTTTAACACCGCTGGGGGCCAAAGGTCTTGGTGAAGGCGGAGCCATCGGGCCGCCAGCCGCCATTGCCAATGCAGTGGCCAACGCGCTTGATGTCTATGTGCCATTCACGCCTCTCAATGCCAGCGACATCTGGGAATTATCAAGCGAACTGCGCTAATATCTACAAAACAAAACCCCGACATTGCTGTCGGGGTTTTTTATTGCCACTATTTTGCAAAACTATTCGTAAGTAATCAGCAGGTCTTTTGCATCCACCTGCTCACCAGCGCGCACCAGAACTTCAGCCAATGTGCCATCACGCTCTGCATGAATTGCGGTTTCCATTTTCATGGCTTCCAGCGACAGTAACACATCACCCGCTTTTACCGCCTGACCGCTCGCCACCGCGACGGTTGAAACCACGCCCGGCATCGGTGCGCCGACATGCTTATCATTGCCGGCTTCCGCTTTACGCTTCACGCCGCCGGCGGCTCCCTTGGCACGGTTTGGCACTTTAACACGGCGCGGCTGACCATTGAGTTCAAAGAACACCGTGACCATGCCTTTTTCGTCTGTTTCACTGATCGCCTGATTAACGACAACAAGGGTTTTACCCTTTTCCAGATCAACAAACACTTCCTGCTCAGACGCCAGACCGTAGAAATAAACAGGCGTCGGCAAAACGATGGTCGGGCCATAATTTTCCTGCGCTGCCGCATAATCGGCAAACACTTTCGGATACATCAGCGATGATGCAAACTCCTGATCAGTAACAGAGCGGCCAACCGTTGCCTCAACACTTGCCCGCTCGGCTTCCAGATCAGCAGGAGCCAATAATGAGCCCGGACGCACTGTAAACGGCTTTTCACCTTTCAGAATTTTCTTCTGCAAAGCTTGTGGCCAACCAGCAGGCGGCTGCCCCAAATCGCCGCGCATCATCGACACGACGGAGTCCGGGAAAGAAATATCCTTATCCGGATTTTCAACATCCTTGACGGTCAAGTCCTGGCTGACCATCATCAAAGCCATATCACCCACCACTTTGGACGATGGCGTAACTTTGACAATATCGCCAAACATCTGGTTCACATCCGCATAGGTCTGTGCCACTTCATGCCAGCGGCTTTCAAGCCCTAATGAACGTGCCTGTTCCTTCAAATTGGTGAACTGACCGCCCGGCATTTCATGCAGGTAAACTTCCGATGCAGGGCCTTTGAGGTCGCTTTCAAAGGCAGCATATTGATTGCGCACACCTTCCCAATAGAAAGAGATTTTGCGGATAGCATCGGCATCAAGACCGGTATCGCGCTCATCACCATGCAAGGCTTCCACGATCGAGCCAAGACAAGGCTGCGATGTATTGCCGGAAAGCGCATCCATGGCCGCATCCACGGCATCAACACCCGCATCAACTGCAGCCAAAACGGTGGCTGCTGCAATGCCAGATGTGTCGTGGGTGTGGAAATGCAATGGCAGATCGGTGGCTTCACGCAAAGCTTTGAACAATTGCTTGGCCGCAGCCGGTTTCAACAAGCCAGCCATATCCTTGATCGCAATGATATTGGCACCGGCTTTTTCCACCTCACGCGCCAGATCAACATAATATTTCAGATCATATTGCGGGCGAGCACTATTTAAAATATCGCCGGTATAGCAAATCGCTGCTTCGCAAAGTTTGCCTTCTTCACGGATCGCATCCATCGAAACGCGCATATTTTCAACCCAGTTAAGGCTGTCAAACACGCGGAAAAGATCAACGCCGCCGCGTGCTGCTTCACGCACGAAATATTTAACGACATTATCCGGATAGCTTTTATAACCAACGCCATTGGCACCGCGCAGCAACATTTGCAGCAGGATATTGGGTGCATTTTCACGCACCATCGCCAGACGCTCCCACGGGTCTTCTGTCAGGAAACGCATCGACACATCAAATGTCGCACCGCCCCAGCATTCAAGTGAGAAAAGATTAGGCAAAGCCCGTGCATAAGTGTCGGCGATACGTGCAATATCATAGGTACGAAGACGAGTTGCCAGCAATGACTGATGGCCGTCGCGCATCGTGGTATCGGTTACCAGCACACGTTTTTGCTCACGCATCCATTGCGCAAATTTCTCTGCGCCCAATTGATCGAGCAATTGCTTGGTGCCATCGACGATTTTTTTGTCAGGCGTATAAGGAATTTTTGGCGCAGCAGTTGCGACAGGTTTGGCGCGACCGCGTGCTTCAGGGTGACCATTAACCGTCACATCGGCAATATAGGTCAAAAGCTTGGTAGCGCGATCCTGACGCTTCATATGGGTGAAAAGCTCAGGCGTCGTATCAATGAAACGCGTGGTATAATCATTCGCCTGAAAGCTCGGATGATTGATAATCGCTTCCACGAAGGTCAAATTGGTTGCAACACCGCGAATACGGAATTCGCGCAAGGCGCGGTCCATCCGGCGGATTGCTTCAATCGGCGTAGAGCCGGAAGCTGTCACTTTTACAAGCAACGGATCATAATAACGGGTGATATAAGCGCCCGAATAAGCCGTGCCGCCATCAAGACGAATGCCGAAACCCGAAGCCGAACGATAAGCCTGAATACGGCCATAGTCGGGAATGAAATTCTGTTCCGGATCTTCCGTTGTGATACGGCATTGCAGCGCATGGCCATGCAAATGAATGTCTTCCTGCGCAGGCACACCGGATTCCGGCGTGCCAATGGCATAGCCTTCCAGAATGTGAATTTGCGCTTTGACAATATCAATACCTGTGACTTCTTCAGTCACCGTATGCTCAACCTGAATGCGCGGATTGACTTCAATGAAGTAAAATTCATTGCTGTCGACATCCATCAAAAATTCGACAGTACCAGCGCCGATATAATCAGTGGCCTTGGCAATTTTCAGCGCATAAGACGCCACTTCCTGACGCTTTTCATCGCTTAAATAAGGCGCTGGTGCGCGCTCAACCACCTTTTGGTTGCGGCGCTGAATAGAACAATCGCGTTCATATAGATGAACAGCATTGCCGTGCGTGTCGCCCAAAATCTGCACTTCCACATGGCGTGCGCGTTCCAGCAGCTTTTCCAGATAGACTTCGTCTTTACCAAAAGCCGCTTTGGCCTCGCGCTTGGCTTCCACCACTTCGCGTTCCAAATCCTTTTCAGAGCGGATAGCACGCATACCGCGGCCACCACCACCCCAAGAGGCTTTCAGCATCACCGGATAGCCGATTTTGGCTGCTAGTTTTTTCACTTCTTCAATATCATCAGGCAGCGGATCGGTGGCTGGTACCACCGGTACGCCCACTTCGATTGCCAGATTACGTGCCGCCACTTTATTGCCAAGACGGCGCATTGTTTCGGCTTTAGGGCCGATAAAAATCAAACCATTTTCACGGCAGGCATCAACAAATTCAGGGCTTTCGGAAAGCAATCCATAGCCCGGATGAATGGCATCGGCGCCGGATAATTTGGCAACACGGATAATTTCATCAATGGAGAGATAGCTTTCGATCGGCCCCAGATCACGCTCCAGATGCGGCCCGCGTCCCACCTGATAACTCTCATCCGCTTTAAAGCGATGAAGGGAAAGTTTATCTTCTTCAGCCCATATGGCTACCGTTTTTAGCCCCAGTTCGTTGGCCGCGCGAAACACGCGGATAGCAATCTCGGAACGATTAGCGACAAGAATCTTCCTGATGGACAAGATAAAGTCTCCCGTATTTTATCTGGTGGAATTTACTGCAAACGTAACTCTCAATTCTCATTTTGATAGTTTGTCTGAACTAATTAAGACGGAATATCAATAAGATAGTTGTTTGAGATTACACGCCTGAAAAGGCACAAAACGAAATTTTCGTTCGTTTAAATTGAATATTTTATTCCAACCTTATTCTAACATGACATAAAAGTTGAAGATTATTCAATTTTTTCAATGGGTAAGTAATGCTGACCTGTTTTTATATTGGAACCGGCCAAAGTACGCTTCAATCGCATTCAGAAACGACTGTATAAATTTTGTTATAAATTTTTATCGCATAATTCCGGACGGCACTGCTGCCGTCCGAAGTTTTGCCTAAAATTTTACCAGCATCAGCTGGCAAGCAAGCGCTGATAAAGTGCTTCGTCAGTCGCGCCTTCTGTGCCGATCAGCAACACGCGGGAATCACTTTTCAAGCCAAGCTTGGCCATGATTGCCGGATCAGCCGCAGCAGTTAAAAGACCAGCCAGTCCCGATGCACCGGATTCACCAATTTTAAGCGACTTATCATCACCAACCGGATGCGCCAGCTGTTTAAGCGCCTTAACCGCCATATCCTCTTCAACGGCCAGATAATAATCCGCCGCTTTTTCCAACACTTCCCATGCCGAAAGTGATGGTTCATAACATTCAAGCATCGCCATAATGGTTTCTTCACCCGGTTCCATCGCAAGCGAATGACCAGCCTCGGCACTGCGTTGCAGACAATTGGCGCGCAGCGGCTCGACGACAATTAATTTTGGTCGTTTATCGCCCATTTTGTCGAGATAGAAACCAGCAACCACCGCTGCCAGACCGCCAACACCTGCCTGAATGAAAATATGGCTATAGTCTTTGACCGACTGTTCCCAGATTTCATTGAGCATCAGCGTATAGCCTTGCATAACAAGACCCGGAATTTCCGTGTAACCGGCACGGGAGAAATCAGAGATAACCGTCCAGCCGTTTTCTTCTGCCATTTGGAAAGATGCAGCAACGGAGTCGTCATAATTGCCTTTGGTGCGGATGATTTCCGCGCCAAAACGGGCAATCGCATCCTCACGGCCTTGCGTTACATTTTCATGCAGGAAAATCACACAGCGACAGCCATATTTCTGCGCACCGGATGCCACCGAGCGACCGTGATTGCCATCAGTCGCGCAACAAATTGTCAATTCGCTCGCCACTTTTTTACATTCATCGCTGGTGAGTTCAGACGGCGCAATTTTGCGGCCAAGCTTTTCTTCCACATAAGCATGCACAACCCGCGCAACCGCATAAGCCCCACCAAGCGCCTTAAAGCTGGAAAGGCCGTAACGTCCGCCTTCATCTTTAAAGAAAACTGTATCAAGGCCGAGGCTTTGTGCCTGATTTTTCAGTTCTACCAAAGGTGTCGGCTGATAGTCAGGAAATGCACTTAAAAAGGATTTCACCTCTTCAACACCGGCAATACCGGCGATCAGCGACTGTCCATGATCAAGTTTTTGACCTTTTTGTACCGATTTATTTTCGACCAGACGAATATCCGTCATTTCGCTTCACTCCCATGCGAATAGATGCCATCCGGCCTTAAGCCGGCTTGATAAAAGTCGGACAATAATTTGCACCGGAACAAGAGCGGCTTTTCATCATCGAAAAACCACTGTGCCGCTTACCCTGAGACAAAGATCGCATGACCCCGTTCATGCTGGCATGTGAGGCGCTTTAGTCAGTGCTGCTTAAAACACTGCTTTCAAGTGCCACCACAACATCTGCTGCACCGCCGGCAATCAGCTCCACATGCTCGCGCATTAAACGGTCAGCCAGTTCGCCATCGCCATTTTCAATGGCTTGCAGCAAACGGGCGTGATCATCACAGCTTTCCTGCATTCGTCTCGGATGGGTCACATAACGACGGTAAGGGTTAAGGCGTTTACCCAGTTTGAACGCTTCCTGATAGAGAAAATGGTTCTGTGAACAGCGCCAGATAACATCGTGAAAAGCATTATTAGCCAGAATAAAACCGGTTTGATCATCCTCACCGGCCTTTGCACGGCAAATATCATTTTCCACGCGCAGAGCTTCAATGTCAGCTCTTGTCATCCGGCGAGCACATAAACGGGCAGCCAAACCTTCCATTTCCGCAAGCACCTGAAACATTTCAACAACGCTGCGCGTTGTCAGTTCCATCACGGTTGCACCCTGATTGCGCTTGATTTCCACCAAACCGCTGGAAGCCAGATGGCGCAGTGCCTCACGCACAGGTGTGCGTGAAACCTCGAACCTTTTAGCCAGTGCCTGCTCATCAAGCCTCGTGCCCGGATGCAGACGACCACTTAAAATGTCGTCTTCCAAAATCTGGACTAAATTGGCTGGTGAAGAGGTCTGATCCAAAGTTACGTTCATTCTTTTGCCATCTGCGCTTTATCGGTTCTCGTGTCAGGAAATCAGAACCGGCGTTCATGTTCCGACGAAAATATTGTTATTGTTTGACTGTGATGACAATGCTGACGCATTCTTCATCTTGTTCATTAATGGTATAATGCGGATCAAACGGCTCGAACAGAACTGCCTGACCTTGGGTTAAAGTAAAACGCTCTTTACCTGTATCGAAGGTTAAAGCACCCGACGCAATATAAAAGACTTGCGACACGTCGTCATGATGATGCAGCTCCCCTCCGCCCCCTTTTGGCGCTTTTGAAACCTGTATGCAAAAATTGGAACCCGCAAAAGGCACAATGTCCAATACGTTCAAACCGCCAAAATGATTAGGCGGCGTAATGCCATGCTTGTCGCCATCTTTCCAGATTTTCATTTATCCCTCCAGTTTATCAGTCATGTCATAATCGGCAAGGTTCAAACTGCGCTGCATTTTCAAAGAAAACACAGCACAGCTCAGACTTTAGATTAAGAAATATATTCCATGTACGGGCTGATGACGCTGCGCACCGGCACCTGAATGACCGCAGGTTTGCCACTGGCGATTGCCTGTTTCACCGCCTCGCCAATCTCTTCTCTGGTTTTAGCGTGATAGCCTTTACCGCCCAAAGCTTCCGCCAGTTTTGCCCAGTCACGTCTCGGCAGTGCCATTTCATAGGTCTCGCCGTAAGACATTTCCTGCGGGAGAGCGATAGCTGCCCAGGATTCATCATCCAGAACAACAATGATAAAAGCGCGGCCATAGCGCTCTGCCGTATCAAGTTCCGTCACATGGAAACCAACACCGCCATCACCGACAAAAACAATCGACGGCGCTTGCGGATCAGCAAAATTAGCACCAGCGCCATAAGGCACTTCCGCACCCAATGTGCCCGATTGACCAGCACGCAAATAACGCCCCGGCGCTTTCACTTTCAAACGTGCATCCGCCCAAAAATCCACATTGCCATGGGAGGATGTGTAAATCGTATTATCAGGTGCAGCTGATGTGACAGCATCAATCGCATTGATCGGATGCAGCCCTTGCGCATTATCTTCACCGGCCTGCGCTTGATGTTCATCGTTCCATTTAGCAATCAATGCATCACGCCAACCGGCATCAAAGGCACCTGTTTGCGCTTCTGCCAAGGCATAAAGGAAGTGATAGGCTGAGGCATTGATCGCCACATCTGCACGACGGTTGCGATGCAAAATAGTCTGATCGCCCGCGACCTGAATGATTTTCGTATCTTTGCCGACACCGGAACCAAATTCGAGATCAAACTCGAAATGATGGCCAACCAGAATAACGCAATCCGAGGCGGCGAGCGCCTGACGTATGGCGCTGTTGCAAGGCGTATAGGCAGGGCCTGCCCATAGGGCATGATTTTCATCCACCGCGCCGCGCGCCAGACGCATGGTGAAAAACGGTAACTGATGTTTTTCAATTGCTTCCTGCAAGCGTTCGCTCGGATTGAAGAAAACATCATCCCCAAGGATCAAAACAGGGCGCTTGGCAGCACTGAATATTTTGGCAAAAGCTGCGATATCACCAGCGCAATTCCCCGGACGCCCCGGTTTAACCGGCGGCTGTGTAGCAATTGTTGCCGGATCTGCATCAATCAGCTGATGCAAAATATCGGTCGGCACTTCCAGAAACACCGGCCCCGGACGGCCAGCCCAAATATGACGCCATGCCATATCCAGATATTCCGGCAAGCGTTTGGCTTCCGTGCAACGTGCTGCCCATTTTGTCACCGCCTGCATGGCAGGCAGCACATTAAAGGTCATGCCCGCACCTTTATCAGCACTGGTTGTTGCTGATTGCGCACCGATAATCAAAAGTGGTGTACCGCCAAGATTGGAAACAATCGCAGGGGTCACCGTATTGGTTACACCGGGCCCAAGCGTTACCATCGCAACACCGACATCACCATTCACACGGGCATTAGCCTCCGCCATATAACAAGCGGCAGCTTCATGGCGCGCATGCACCAGTTGCACGCCGGTTTTGGCACATGCCCGATAAACCGGATTAATCGGCCCGCCCGAAACGGAGAAAATATTCTTAACACCGGCACCGTGAAGCCATTTAACGATAGCGCCACCACCATCAAGCTGTATCTGCTTATTCAGCATTATTCTCTCTCCCTTAATATGCGCGTGATTTTCCGCCATCGAGTGCAATGGCCGTGCCGGTAATAAACCCGCCCCGTTTTGAAGACAGGAAAGCAACCATCGCGCCGAAATCTTCCGGATCGCCGAATTTGCCCACCGGCACTTCACCAAGCCATAATTTCTCAGCCTCAGTCCGGCTGAGCGCGTCACGCTCCATGCTGGATGTCACCAGATATTCCATCCGATCGGTGGCAAAAGGCCCCGGACAGAGGCAGTTGACGGTAATGCCTTCATGCGCAAATTCGATCGACAAAGATTTGGCCATGCCAACCACCGCCAGACGGATAGAGTCTGACAGAACCATATTCGGCTGAACGATTTTCACGCCCACAGTGGTGACAAAAATGATGCGCCCAAATTGGCTCTTTTGCATGTGGGGCAAAATTTCATGGCAAAGATCGACCATAGGAAGCAGGCTTTCATTGAGCGCGTCTTCCCAGCCTTCACGGTTCACACCTAAAAAAGGTGCCGATTCCGGCCCGCCTGTATTCGCCACAAAAATATCAATGCCGCCAAGCGCGTCAACTGCTGAGTGAACACCGCTTTGCAAAGTTTCGCGCTTGGATAAATCAATTTCCACCGCGACAGCCTGTGCCGCGCCTGCGGCTTTCAGCTCGTCAACAAAACTTTGCATAGCCGCCAGATTGCGTCCTGCAACAGCCAATGACGCCCCCTCACGCGCCAAAGCAATGGCAGCGGCGCGGCCAAGACCGCGTGATGCTGCTGTTATCAGAGCGCGTTTGCCCTGAAGTCCCAGTTCCATTCTCCACCTCCCAGAGTTGTCTAACATGACACATACACATGTGCAGATTAAATGTCGACAATATTTTATAATTTGTATACATATTGGTTTATCGTGTATCAATCATGCACATAAACAAACTGGAGGAGTTTGAATTGCGCGATATTCCGTTATTAATTGGTGGCAAAGAAATTCATGAGGGTTCCGATGGTGTCGGGGAAAGCCGCGATCCTTCGACCGGAAAAGTCATCGGCCGTTTTGTCCGCGCCGGTGAAAATGAAGTAAATGCTGCGGTGGAAGCCGCCCGCAAGGCTTTCGATCAAGGGCCATGGGCTAAATTACGCCCGTTTGAGCGCGGCCGTATCTTACATAAAATCGGCGAGCTGATTCTTGAGCGCCGCGACGCAATCGCCAAGCTGGAAGCCCAAGACAGCGGCAAACCTTTGCGCGATGCCTATTGGGAAGTCGACTGTGCCGCACGTTTCTTTGAATATTATGCAGGCGTTGCCGACAAACAGCATGGCTCATCCATTCCGTTGGGGCCGGACTGGTCTGACTGGACAGTCAAAGATGCTATCGGCGTGTCGCTCCACATCATCCCTTGGAACTATCCGTTTCAGTTGATTGCCCGTGGTGTTGCCCCTGCTCTCACCGCCGGTTGCTCGGTTATTATCAAACCTGCAACGGAAACGCCTTTATCAGCCTATGAATTTGTCAAAATCTGTCAGGAAGCAGGCCTGCCCGACGGTCAGGTTAACCTCATCAATGGTCGCGGCTCGCTGATTGGTGACGCATTGGCCAGCCATAAAGGCATTGACCAGATCACCTTTACAGGTTCAGTGCCAACGGGTGAGCGCGTGCTGAAAGCAGCCGCCTCACACGCTATTCCTTGCAATATGGAACTGGGCGGAAAATCACCGCAAATTCTCTTTGGTGATGCGGATCTGGATAAAGCCATTCCACTTGTTGCAGGTGGTTTTCTCACCCATGCCGGTCAGGTCTGTAATGCGGGCACACGGTTGCTGGTTGAACGCTCGGCGCATGATCGTGTCGTAGAAAAACTCCACGCACATATCCGCGCGATGAATATCGGCAGCGCGGTTGATGATCCGGATATGGGGCCGGTGATTAACCAGTCACACCGCGATTCCATCGCCAGCTATTATGATGTAGCGGCCAAAGACGGGGAAATTTTGTGGGGTGCAGACCTGCCAAAAGCGCCTGAATTAAGTGATGGTGCATTCGTGCGCCCTGCTTTGGTTGTGGGTGCCAGCAATTTGACGCGCATTGCGCGTGAAGAAATTTTTGGCCCTATTTTGACGGTTATTCCGTTTGATACGGAAGAAGAAGCCATCCGCATTGCCAATGATTCAGATTTTGGCTTGGTGGCAGGTGTACACACGACCAATATCAACCGCGCTTTGGGCGTTGGTCAACATCTGCGCGCAGGTCAGGTGTGGGTCAATTCTTTTGGTGTCGGGCTTGATGTGGAGTTTCCGTTCGGCGGCTATAAGCTTTCAGGCTTTGGCCGTGAAAAAGGCTTGGAAGCTCTTGGTGCATATCAACAGATCAAAAATATCTGCATCCACCATCCGCTTCGTTAACGCGCAGCATCCTTGCAATAAAAAAGCTCCGGTCATTGTGGCCGGAGCTTTTATTTTAAACAGATAAACGGTCCGCTATTTTTTGTAGTCGTTCAGTAGTAAACTCAACAAATTCCGCACCAATTTCCGAAATGCTCGGGCGCTCCGGATAAATAAACGCAAAATGATGCGGGATATCAGGGAGAAAACTGCGCACCTCAATATCCAAATCAAGACAATCTTGTACAAGCAATGAGTTAACAATGGAAACACCAATGCCTTGTGCCGAAAAACCGCATGCGGAACTCACCGAATGCGCCTCCAACCGCACATGCGGTTTAATCCCATGAGCTGAAAAAGCCAATTCCAGATCATGACGCGGTGCGCGGCGCCAGCCAAGAAGCACCAGCGGCTCATCGCGTAAATCTTCAGGCCGTATCACCTTCAGCTTTGTCAGCCTGTGATTTTTCGCCATAACGCAAACCGAATGCCCCAAAACCGTTTCGGAACGCACAAAGCCCTGCTCAATGGCAGGCAGCCGCATGAAACCAATATCGGCGGTTTTTTCTTCCATAAAACGCTGGATCACATCATAAGTGCCATGCAAAATCTCAAAGCGCACATCAGGATGGACTTTTAGAAAATCCGCAATGATTTCAGGCAGGATACGGCGGCAAAGACCCGGCGGCACGGCCACCCGCAACAGGGCATTGGAGTAGCGACCAGAGCGGATTTTCTGTGCGGCCTCATTGAGAATATGGATGCGCTCCATCACATCAGACACATAAGTTTCCAGCAGATGATTGATGCGTGAGGGCACCAGCCGCGCACCTTCACGCACAAAAAGATCTATTTCCAGATCTTCTTCCAATTGCGTAATCCGACGGCTGATAGCCGATTGCGAAATGCCCAAAAGTTCCGACGCGGCCTGCGTCGAGCCGGTGCTCATAACGGCACGATAGGCTTCCAGATCTTTAAATTTCATCAGCAGCCAACTTAAAACTCATGTCAATATCTATGCGCTTTACGCATGCATATTCGCGTTTATATCATAATATTGCAAGTGTTTTATCATTGTGTCAAATTATTCTAATTCCAAACTGGAGGTGGATGGGTGGAAGTTTTATCAGCCAATTTTGATCAGGCATATACACAATGACGGCGTTTGTTATTCGCCGCCTTTTTCAGGCACTGATCGTTTTATTTATTACATCTGTGATTGTCTTTGCCGGTGTTTACGCAATCGGCGACCCGCTGGAGATTTTACTCCCCGCTGATGCCACCATGGCAGAACGCGCACAGGTCACACAATCTTTAGGTCTAGATAAGCCTTTGATCATTCAATACGGCCATTTCTTATGGAATGCCCTGCATGGCGATCTCGGCACATCATTTGTTTATAACCAGCCCTCTGTCAGCGTTATTTTGCAACGCTTGCCCGCCACATTGGAACTGGCATTTTGTGCGCTGATTATGGCGCTCCTGATCGGTATTCCGCTGGGTCTGCTCTCCGGTCTTAAAAGCGGCACCGCAACTGATGAAACCATCATGACAGGCTCTATCCTCGGTTTCAGCCTGCCCAATTTCTGGCAAGGCATGATGCTGATCATGATTTTTTCGGTTTATCTTGGCTGGTTGCCGTCCACCGGGCGCGGCCAGACCGGTACTATTTTAGGCATTGAAACCAGTCTCGCGACATGGGACGGCATCAAACATTTGATTTTGCCTGCCATCAATTTGTCCTTGGCCAAAATCTCGCTGGTGATCCGCCTCACCCGCACCGGCGTGCAGGAAACCATGCCACTGGATTTTGTTAAATTTGCCCGCGCACGTGGTCTTTCGCCTTTTCGCATCATCAGCGTGCATGTTTTGAAAAACATTCTTATCCCGATCATCACCGTGATCGGCATCGAGTTCGGCTCGCTCATTGCCTTTGCCGTTGTTACCGAAACCATCTTCGCATGGCCGGGCGTCGGCAAGCTGATCATCGACAGTATCAATATTCTCGACCGGCCAATTGTCGTTGCTTATATTCTGGTCGTCGTTTCCATGTTCATCATCATTAATCTGGTCGTCGACATTTTATATTCGCTCCTCGATCCACGCATCAGGAGTAAACGCTAATGCTCCGTCTTGTTCACTCCGTCTTCGGTGACGGCCTTGTCACCACTGCCATCACCGGCATTTTCGGCAGCATTAAAGCCACGCTTGCACTGATCATCTGTATTATTCTGATTTTCTGTGCGGTTTTTGCGCCATTTCTTGCGCCGCAAAACCCTTATGATTTGATGCAAATCGACATTTTTGATGCCAAGCTGCCGCCAATGTCAGAAAGCTATAATGGCATGATCTATTGGCTTGGCACCGATGGCCAAGGCCGCGACATGCTTTCCGCCATGCTTTACGGGCTTCGCACCAGTTTGAGCGTTGGCCTGACCGCCGGTTTGCTTGCACTTTTTATCGGCTCGGCACTTGGTCTTCTGGCTGCTTATAGCGGTGGCCGTCTCGATGCATTTATCATGCGTTTTGTCGATCTGATGCTCGGTTTCCCGACCATTCTGGTGGCTTTGCTGATTTTGGCCGTACTTGGACAAGGCACATGGAAAGTCATCATGGCGCTGGTTTTTGTGCAATGGGCTTATTTCGCCCGTGCCGCCCGCGCCGCAGCGCTTGTCGAAGTCAATAAAGATTATGTCGAGGCTGCACGCTGTTTGGGGCTTGGAAAGGCTCGCATTCTGTTTGCGCATTTACTGCCAAACTGCATGCCGCCGCTCATTGTTATCGGCACGATCCAGATTGCCAGCGCTATTGCCGCCGAGGCAACACTCAGCTTTTTAGGCATCGGCTTGCCGATCACCGAACCTTCTCTCGGCTTGCTCATTTCCAACGGTTATCAGGTACTTCTCGCCGGTCTTTATTGGATCAGCGTTTTCCCCGGCCTGTTGCTGCTCACACTGGTTTTTTCCATCAATATCGTAGGCGACCGTCTGCGTGAGGTTCTCAATCCGAGGTTGGCACAATGACGGAAGCGCAAAATTTGAACGGCGAAATCGTCCTCGATGTCCGTGATCTGCAAACGCATTTTTTCACACCAGCGGGCGTGGTTAAATCTGTTGATGGTGTCAGTCTGACGGTGCACCGTGGCGAAATTTTAGGGCTTGTCGGTGAATCCGGCTCAGGTAAATCCATCACCGGCTTTTCGATCATCGGACTGGTGGATAAGCCGGGGCGTAATGTTGGCGGTTCCATTCTTTTCAAGGGTGAGGAACTGCTCAATGCTTCGCCTAAGCAATTGCAGCATTTGCGCGGAAATCGCATTGCGATGATCTTCCAAGACCCGATGATGACCCTTAATCCGGTTTTATCGGTCAAAACCCATATGATTGAAACCGTGCTTGCCCATGACAATGTCAGTCGTCAGGAGGCATTATGCCGCTCGATTGAAGCACTTAGTATGGTGGGGATTTCGCAGCCTGAGTTGCGCATTGAAAGCTATCCGCATGAGTTTTCCGGCGGTATGCGCCAGCGCGTTGCTATAGCGATTGCGCTTTTGCACAAACCTGACCTGATCATCGCCGATGAACCGACAACCGCTTTGGATGTGACCATTCAAAGCCAGATCTTATCAGAAGTGCAAACCCTTTGCCGTGAGCTGGGCATGGGGCTGATTTGGATCAGCCATGATCTGGGCGTTGTTGCAGGGCTCGCCGACCGTGTGGCGGTTATGTATGCCGGACGCATCGTTGAGCAAGGCTTGGTTGATGATGTGCTGGACCGCCCGAAACATCCTTATACGGCAGGGCTTATTGGCTCAGCACCAGCGGCCAATGAACGTGGCGCGCGGCTTACCCAAATTCGCGGTGCCGCTCCCCATCCGCTCAAGCGCCCTGAAGGTTGTGCGTTCCGCACACGCTGCGATTTTGCAAATGATGCCTGTCTTTCAGAACCTGCGGAAACATTTGGCGAGCATAGCCATCGCTGGCGTTGTTTCCATCCGCCTTCACCTGTTGCAGGGGAGCAAACGCTATGAGTGAAATTTTTGCTGAAGCCAAAAATGTCTCCAAACGCTTTTTCACTGAGCCTGACTTTGCCGAAAAAATCGCCGCCAAACTCGGCGCTCAATCCGAGCCGCGAATGGTGCATGCGCTGGATGGTGTTGATCTGCAAATCCGCAAAGGTGAAGTGGTTGGTTTAGTGGGTGAATCCGGCTGCGGAAAATCCACCCTTGGCCGTGTTATTGCCGGAATGCTGCCTGCAACTGAAGGCGAAGTGTTTATCAAAGGCGAAGAGCGCAACAAACTGCGCGGCAAGGCGGCAAAAAATGCCCGTTTGAACACGCAGATCATCTTTCAGGATCCGATGTCATCGCTTAATCCGCGCAAGCGCGTGGTTGATATTATCGGTGAAGCGCCAGTCGCCCATGGTCTGATTAAACGCAGCGAAAAAGAAAAACTCGTCACCGAGCTTCTGGAAACTGTCGGTCTTGATCCGTCGATGGCCAACCGCTATTCGCACCAGTTTTCCGGTGGGCAGCGCCAGCGTATCGGTATTGCCCGCGCTTTGGCGGTTAAACCGGAATTTCTGATCTGCGATGAAAGTATCGCAGCGCTTGATATTTCCATTCAGGCGCAGGTGATCAACCTGTTTATGGATCTGCGCAAAAGCTTTGATCTCACCTATCTCTTCATCAGCCATGATTTAAGCGTTGTGAACCACATCGCTGATCGTGTGGTGATTATGTATCTGGGACGCATTGTCGAGGCAGGTACTGCCGAGACAATTTTTGAAAATCCCAACCATCCCTATACCGCAGCCTTGCTGGCAGAAGTGCCGCGCATTGACCGCCGCCACCGCGCGTTCAGTCCGGTAAAAGGTGAAATTCCTTCACCGATGAACCCGCCGGCAGGCTGCCATTTCCATCCGCGTTGCCCTTATGCAATGGACCGCTGCCGTAATGAACGGCCGGTTTTGCGCAATCTGGAAAACGGGCACCAAAGTGCTTGTCACTTAAACGATCTCGAACAAAGACCACTCTTCGACAATACGGGGCATAAAAGGGAGAACCTGTCATGACGTTTTTGAAATCTGTAACAACCGCTGCTTTTGCAGCTGCAATGCTGGCCACCACATCGCTTTCAGCTTTCGCTGATAATGTGGTTATCGGCCGCGCCAACGAACCATCAGCGATTGACCCGCAATTTTCGCGCACCGGCAACAATCAGATGACCGCTGACAACATGTTTGAAACATTGTTGTTTACCGATGCCAATCTGCAAATGCATCCGCATCTGGCCACTGAGTGGAAAAATATCGATCCGCTGACATGGGAAATTTCTTTACGCAAAGATGTAACCTTCCATGATGGCTCGCCTTTTACCGCTGATGATGTGGTTTTCTCGATTGAGCGCACCGATAAAGTGCCAAATAGTCCGGCACCATTTACGGATATGGTCAGCACGGTTGCCAAAACTGAAAAGATTGACGACCACACCATCCGCGTAACCACCAAACGCCCTAATCCGGCATTGATGGAACAGATCGGCCGCGTTTTCCTCGTTTCTAAAAAAGCCGCAGAAAATGCAAGCCTTGAAGACTTCAACTCCGGCAAAGCAGCCATCGGCACCGGCCCTTACAAATTTGTTGAATGGAAACCGGCGGAATCTTTGAAGCTCGTCGCTTATGACGGCTATTGGGGCGAAAAGCCGGATTACGACAATGTTGAATTCCGCTTTATCGCCAATGATGCTGCACGCACTGCCGCTCTTCTTTCCGGCTCCGTTGATCTGATCGACGCCGTCTCCCCTGCCGATGTTGCCCGTCTGGAAGGCGAAAAAAGCATCAAAGTTTACCCGATTGAATCCGGTCGTCTGGTTTATCTTGCCCTCAGCATGCGTGATGACACAGCACCGGGTGTCGTCGATGCTGGCGGCAAACCAATTGAGCCAAACCCGTTCCGCGATGCACGCGTGCGTAAAGCGATTTCAAATATGATCGACCGTAACCTGATGGTTGATCGTATTTTGAACGGTTCCGGCGTTGCCTCTGCACAGATCGTCCCGTCCGTTTTGGGTGGTTATGTCAAAGACTTGCAACCAACCAAGCCGGATGCCGATGAAGCCAAAAAGCTTCTGACTGAAGCCGGTTTCCCTGAAGGTTTCGGCATTACGCTTTATTCCTCCAACAACCGTTTTCCGGGGGACGGTGACATTGCACAGGCTATGGGTCAGATGTTGGCGCGTGGCGGTTTGAAGGTCAACGGCGTGCAGACACAACCATATAACGTCTATGCAGCAGCAGCCACCAAGGGCGAATATGGCGCTTATATCTTCTCGCTCGGTGCTTCCACACCAAACTCAGAAGGCAGTCTGCGTTCGCTTTTGCAGACCTATCGCAAAGATGCCGGCACCGGCGGCTTTAACCGTATGCGTTATTCCAATGCCGAATTTGATGCGATGCTGAACTCAGCCATGGAAGAATTTGACCATGAAACCCGCATGAAAAAACTGGAAGATGCCACCAAAATTGCCATGGAAGATCAGGCCATTGTGCCGCTCTACTTCCAGAAAATTTACTGGGCATCGCGTGACGGCCTCGATTTCACCCCCAACTTGTCCGAACGAACCATTGCACAGGATGTGCGGAAGCAAAAATGACCTTTACACCTAATGAATTGACGTCGGCGACTTTGGTCGCCGACGATGTCATCGTGCATCGCAACGTAATGATTGCGATGCGTGACGGCGTTCATCTGGCAACTGATATTTACCGTCCTGCCAAGGACGGTAAACCGGTGGAAACGCCTTTGCCGGTTATTTTGGAACGCACGCCTTATGATAAAGCGGGCACGCCACGCACAGAATTGTCGGTGAAAAAGCCAACCCCCATGTCGCGTCAGGATCTGGCAATCCATATGGTGCGCCTTGGTTATATTGCCGTTTGGCAGGATTGCCGCGGCCGCTATGAAAGCGAAGGCCATTTCACCAAATATCTGTCCGAGGGCGAAGATGGCTTCGACACGATGGAGTGGATTGCAGCGCAACCGTGGATGAACGGGCGTATCGGCACGCAAGGCCTTTCCTATAATGCGCATACCCAAATGGCGATGGCATGTCTTAATCCTCCCGGACTTGCTGCCATGTCCATTGATTCAGGTGGTTTTTCCAATGCTTATACCTGCGGCATCCGTCAGGGCGGCGCATTTGAATTGAAACAGGCCACATGGGCCTATCACCGTGCGCAAGAAGCAACCGATGATCGCACTGCGGCGGCTGTGGCCGATGAAAGCCTGCATGACTGGTTTGCCCAGATGCCGTGGACAAAAGGCCGTTCACCGGTGCGCTGGAACGCAGAATATGAAGATTATCTCATTGAGCAGTGGCAAAACGGCACTTTCAATGATTTTTGGAAAAAAGTCGGCATTTATGCCGCCGGTTATTACGACACTTTCCCGAAAGTGCCGACCATTTTCATGTCGAGCTGGTATGACGCCTATGTCACCACAACACTTGAAAACTTCACCGCACTGAAAGGCGATTCCGAACGCCCGTTGAGCCTCATCATGGGGCCTTGGACCCATGGCAATCGTTCAAGACAGGTTTTTGGCGATGTGGATTTTGGCGCACAGGCAGTTTTTGACGGTCAGATCGACGAAGATTGGCTGACCTATCGTGAAAAATGGTTCGCGCATTATCTAAAAGATGAAGCCGACCCAAAACAGGCCGGACGTGTTCATTTGTTCCTGATGGGGACAGGTACGGGCAAAAAAACCGAAGCCGGACATCTCGACCATGGTGGTCGCTGGATTGAAAGCACCGACTGGCCGCTGCCGGAAGCAAAGCCGCTTGATCTCTATCTGCATGCAGATATGAGCCTGCAAACATCGGCGCCGCAGGCAGAAACAGCGGCCATCAGCTATGATTTTGACCCGCGCAATCCGGTGCCAACCATTGGCGGCTCGCTCACATCCGGTGAACCGATCTTCACTGGCGGCGGTTTCAATCAGGTTGAATCTGAAGCCTTTTATGGCTGCACCCGTCCGGGTCTGCCACTGACAGCGCGTCATGATGTTTTAAGCTTTGAAACCGATATTCTGGCTGAAGATACCAGCATTGCAGGCCCTGTTGAGATTGAGCTTTGGGTCACAACGGATGCATTGGACACGGATTTTACCGCCAAACTGGTTGATGTTTATCCGCCATCTGAAGACTATCCGCGTGGCTACGCACTCAATATTACCGACGGTATTTTCCGCGTGCGTTACCGCAATGGTTTTGACAAGCCGGAACCGGTTGGCAAGGGTGAAGTTTTTAAAATCACCATTTCGCCTTTTGCGACAGCCAACATGTTCAAAAAAGGCCACCGCATCCGTTTGGATATTTCCTCATCCAATTTCCCTAAATATGATGTGAACCCAAACACCGGCGAACCGGAAGGCACCAGCCATCGCAAGAAAACAGCGGTCAATACGGTTTTCATGCACAAAGGCCGTGCATCAAAACTTAAATTGCAAAAGCTCTGATATGATAAAAATGCCCCTGTTTTGCAGGGGCATTTTTATAATTTTTTTCTCTTTAAAAGTTTTAAGATTTTTGCCCTGTTGCATCCGTTGCAATGAACTTCAAAATCCCTGCCAATTGCACCGCTTTTTTAGGCTCTTGCGCAACGGCATCTGCCGGATGAGAGACACCATCATTAACCGGCACCTCATCAAAATCAAACGGACTGATACCTTCAAGACACGCGACATTCACCCCATATTGATGCGGATTGGAACGACGCTGGTGATGTGTATAAATTCCGCAAACCGAGCAGAAATAATGCTTCGCGCTTTTCGTGTTAAACTGATAAAGCGTGAGCTTCTCTTCGCCTTCCAAAATATGAATATCAGATAATTCAGCAGAAACTGCAATTGCTCCACGCATACGGCAATAAGAACATGTGCAACGGCGGGCAGTGTGTAACCCATCCGATAAACACACATGGAATTTAACGCTGCCGCAGTGGCATTGCCCTGAAATCTCAGTAATATCTTTATTCATACCATGACTTCAATATTTTTTACTTCAGCAATTCTTTGACACGATTGAGTGCCGCCGAAAATCCGTCCAATGAAACGCTGAGTTTCACTTCGCCACCATTGACTGCTTCTGCAACCAGATTAAGCGCTTTACCGGCATTCAAAGCTTTCAGCTGTGCTTCGCCAAAATTGAGCGGAACAATACAACCCGCTGGCAAACAAGTTGAGAATGTTTGTGCTGCACCGGCTTTGGCTTCATCAATCTGCAAAGAAACGCCTTTGCTTAATTGTAAACCAAAAGGCATCACCAAAGCACCTGACGCCCCATCCGCTGTTGGCTGTAATTCAACCGCCAAAACGCGGGAACCTTTATTATCCTGCTGCTGCTGTGAAAGGGAGCAAAGCGGCTTCGGTGCTTCATCTTTTATGGCCTGCAAACGACATTGCACTGCCCAGTCGCCGTGCGTTTCAGATAAAGAACTTGCACCACCAGGCAAAGGCGGCGCCTTATCCTGAGCATATGCAGAAAACGCGCTACCACAAGAAACCAACAAAGCCGCAGTCAATGTCAGGTATTTTGGCATGATCGAATATGACATAAAGTGATCCCGTATATGCTATTATTAAAAATCATCAGCACAATTAAAACATATGCGCCTTTTTACTATAATTGATTGCCGTTCGCAGGCATCTTGTCAATGCACATTCAGTTTAAGAAAGCAAAAACCAATATCATTCGAATAAGTTATATATATTTTGAAATAAGCGCTGCTATGATTGTCCAAAGCACGCATTATTAGCACATTCTTTGCGTAACAACCGGAAGGTTTCATCATGAAAACAAAGATCATTATTGATACCGATCCGGGGCAAGATGATGCGGTAGCGATTTTACTGGCGCTCGCCAGTCCTGAACTGGATGTTTTAGGCATCACCACCCTGGCCGGTAACATCCCGCTTGAGAAGACTCAAAGCAATGCACGCAAGATTTGTGAAGTGGCTGGGCGAAAAGACGTCAAGATTTTTGCCGGTGCATCAAGACCATTAGTGCGCCAACTCGTAACCGCAGAAGAAGTGCACGGCGACACCGGCCTGAACGGCTATGATTTACCCGCTCCCGAAATTCCTTTGCAGCCGCAAAATGCTATCGATTTCATCATTGAAACTCTTTTGCAGGAAGAAATCGGCACGGTCACTTTATGCACCTTGGGGCCTTTGACCAATATTGCCATGGCATTAACACGCGAACCGGCCATCGCGCCCCGCATCAAACAAATCATCATGATGGGTGGTGGTTATTTTGAAGGCGGCAATATCACACCTGTGGCCGAGTTTAATATCTATGTCGACCCGCACGCAGCCCATGTCGTTTTCAATGCCGGTTTACACCTGACAATACTGCCACTGGATGTGACGCATCAGGTTTTAACCACCAAAAAGCGCATTGATGCCATCCGTCAGATCAGCACCCGCAGCAGTGAAATTGTTGCCGCCTGGCTTTCTTATTATCAACGACATGATGAAGCTAAATATGGCACTGATGGCGCGCCATTACATGATCCGAATGTGATTGCCTATCTGCTCAAACCAGAGCTTTATTCCGGCCGTCATTGCAATGTGGAAATTGAAATTGCTTCTGATCTCACTATGGGTGAAACCGTTGTTGATTGGTGGGGCGTAACCACGCGAGCAAAAAACGCTTATTATATGCGTGACGTAGATGCAGATGGTTTTTTCACTCTGCTGACAAAGCGTTTAAGCCACTTACCCAGCTGAACCTAAAAATATTTCATAATTTTAAGCTTATTGCACCAAACCATTGAAGAGTATATCGTTTACTCAAACTTACGCATCAGGTTTTTTATTCATAACAAATATTCAGGTGTTTTGTTGGCTTCGGGTTTAGAACACGCGATTACTGCGACTGATACATTTGCGCATATGCGCATTATCAACGGTATGGGGATCAGCCTGTGCTTGTCTCGTATTCTGATTTTTCTATCCCGTTTCATCCAACACCCGACAAAACATAAAATCTCCAAAGTCCATATGGGCTGGGTTTTTGTCATCCTGCTCTGGATCATCCAGTTCTGGTGGGATTATCTGTTTGAAAGTGGCGAAAAAACCTACGACATTTATACGTATATCGTTGATTTATCATATGTTTTTGGGCTGTTTTTCATCTGCGTCACCTTAACGCCCGATGATGTGAACGAGTATGGCGGTTATGAAGAATATTTCTTCTCCCGCAAAAAATGGCTTTTCTCATTTTTCATCACCATCAATATCGTGCAAAATCTGAATGAAATTCGCAACGAGTTGAGCGCTCATAATATGAGAGGCTTGATCGTGGAATTTGGCCTTTTAGCTTTCACCACGCTATGTATTCTGCTCGCTATGCGCGTTAAATCAAAGAAATTTCAGTTCTTCCTGATTGGTCTTTTAACCTTCAGTATTGTCCTTGACTTTACGTTGAATTTTTTAGGAATTGATCATTAAGTAAAATCAGATACCCTAGTTGAGTGCGTCGCTTGTCATAAGCGCCACGCCTTTTCCTGATGTTTTTATCGTCTTTCGTTAAATACCCACCAAGTTGGCATAAAAAATTGAATAATAACAAACACTTCGCCGTTCAGTCTGCGGAAGGTTCTGCTGGCGCTTCCGATCAGGCACAGCCTTCCAGTATGCAAACCGAACGCAACCATAAATTAGGTATTACATTGGTGATAGGCGCGACCGCCATTTTTGCCATGCAAGATGCTATCACCAAGCATCTGGTCACCGACTATCCGATTACTTTTATTATTATGGCGCGTTACTGGGTATTTTTTGCCGTCGGAACAATCATGGCCGCGCGCGCGGATGCAGGTTTTAAAAATACTGTCCGCAGCCGTAAACCTGCTATTCAAATCGCGCGCGGGCTAATTTTAGTTTTTGAAATTGCCATGGTTGGTTTGGCGTTTAAAACCATGGGGCTTGCAGAAGTTATCGCGCTCTTTCAATCCTATCCGCTCTTTGTTACCGCGTTAGCGGCGATTTTTTTAGGCGAAAAGGTTGGTTGGCGGCGTTGGCTGGCGTTGGCCGTTGGTTTCGGTGGAATTCTGGTGATCTTACGCCCCGGCAGCGGGGTGATGGAGTTTGGTGCCGTTTACACCATGCTTGGTGCTATTGCTTATGCACTTTATCAGATTTTAACCCGCGTTTCCGGCACCAGCGACAGTGCTGTCACATCATTCTTTTATGTCGGCGCCGTCGGTGCAGTGCTCATGACACTCGGTTTGCCACTTTTCTGGGTCAGTATGGCGCCGGTTGATTTATTATGGCTTTCGCTTTTATGCGTTATGGCCATGGTCGCGCATTTCTTTTTGATTAAAGCGCTGACATTGGCACCGGCAACATTATTGCAGCCATTCAACTATTTACAGCTCGTCTGGTCGATCATTGTCGGCTGGATTATCTTCCGCGATATGCCGGATCTGTGGACATTTGTCGGTGGTTTTATCGTTGTCGGCAGCGGATTATTTGTGTTCTACCGCGAGCAAAAGCGCGCGGCAGAACGTAAAAAACAGCTCTTAAAAGAAAATGCTGTATAAAAAGCGCAGACAAATGGCGGACAGGAACAAACCGAATGCCATTTCCAGCTTACGACGGGACAGGCTATGCGCCAATTTTGCGCCAACCGGTGCCATGTAAATACTGGTCGGGATGAAGAGCAGGAAACCGACCAGTGACACATAACCCAATGTCATCGGCGGCTGCAAAGCCGCCACATCCGGGTAAAGTGCTGCGGTTGGCCAGCCGGCATAAATATAGCCCAGAGCACCCGGAATAGAGATCAGCACACCAACACCTGATGATGTTGCTACGGCTTCATGGATCGGACGCTTGTAAAAGGTCATGAACAAGGTGGAGAGCTGACCGCCGCCAATGCCCATCAACGAGGCAAGAACGCCGATAACACCACCAACCAGTTTGACGATGATCTTATTCGGGTAAACTTCGCCCAAATGCCAGTTTTCTTTGCCGAACAGCAAGCGAATTGCGGTAAAACCAGCCACAACAACGAAAATGATTTTAAACAGTTCTGCCGGTGCAAAACGCGCAATCATCGCGCCCAGAACCACACCGATAATGATCGGAATTGCCCAGCTTTGCAGCAATGCCAGATCAATCGCGCCTTTTGAACGATGGCTGTAGAAAGAGCGGATAGATGTCGGCACGATGATCGCCAGCGATGTGCCGATACATAATTGCATGCGCACATCTTCCGGCACGCCTAAATAACGGAACAGTTCATAGAGAATAGGCACGGCCACCGTACCGCCGCCAACGCCAAACAATCCGGCCAGCATTCCTGTAATGCCACCGGCAACCAGCAGGCCGATAACCAGCCAAACCAGTTCATATGTATCAATACCCGTCATTCTCTCATGTCCGTTATTATCAAATTACTGTGGGTTCTTAAAATCTCAAAGAGGTCGCAACATTTCATACTGAGCCTGTTTTGCAAAGCTTGCTTGAGAGTTTTAAACCACAAACAACAGAAATACCGCCATTTGAGCCAGTATTAGACCATTGAATAGGCTGCTTATAGCTAAAGCCCATATTAAACTAAAGGAATCACAAGGAGCATTGAAACAATACCGGTGATTGAGGGATGCGGCTTGTGCCGCCGGTGTTTTTCAGCTTCAATAGTGACAAAAGCATAAAGATAAAAAGTCAGCAGCGCTTTAAAAACCATAAAAGATCAAGGGAACGGCGCTGATTTAAGACTTCACAATAGGGGGAGGTTAAGTGGTGCTGGATATTCTTATCGCAGAAGATGAACCCGCAATATTAGAATCCCTTGAGTTTATCCTGCAACGAAAAGGCTGGAGTGTCGCTGCTGTTCATGATGGTGAGGCAGCTTTAGAAGCGCTTGTCCGGTTGCAACCGCGCGTATTATTGCTCGACATTATGCTGCCGCGCAAAAACGGCATGGATGTTTTGAAAACTATCCGCGCCCAGCCGGAGCTTTATCAGGCTAATGTTTTGGTGCTCACCGCGCGCGGCCAGCGTTATGACCGTAAAATGGCTTCCGATTTAAACGCCGACGGTTTTATTACCAAACCCTATTCCAACAGTGAGGTCATCGCCGAGGTCAGCCGTTTACTTTCGACCCCGCAAATCGTGGCGGGTTAATATGGTTCAAAATCGGGGTCACGCGCGCCCTCCGCAAAGTGATGGCGATAAAAAACGCGATAATGCGGTGTTTCTATTGCCGCTTTTTGGCTGTGTTTTCTCACTGCCGCCAATGATGAACTTGTTTAATCACAAAGTTCTCGTCTTTGGCATACCACTCGCCTTTTTATATTTGCTCGGCGTTTGGACAATCATGGTTGTCATTGCTTTTTTTATTTCACGCAAGAGCCGCAAAACACAAGCTCCCTCCCCTGAAGCTGAGCCTCAAAACCGCGATCTCACCGCAGATCAGAACAGGCCAAGATGATGCTGTCACCGAATTTCGTTATTCTGACAGCTGTTGCCTATGTGGGGCTTTTGTTTCTGCTTGCTTATATTTCCGATAAACGCGCCCAGCGCGGCAATGCCGGTTTTTTACGCTCACCTTTTATCTATACGCTGTCGATCTCGGTCTATTGTACCAGCTGGACATTTTACGGCGCTGTCGGCACGGCTGCCCGCAGCGGGCTGGAATATATGGCTATCTATATGGGGCCGACTTTAGTTTTCGTCGGCTGGTGGTTTTTGCTGCGCAAACTCATCCGTATCAGCCACGCCCAGCGCATCACATCGGTGGCAGATTTATTATCCTCGCGCTTTGGAAAATCCAGCCCGCTTGCAGTGCTGGTAACGCTCATCGCCGTGATTACCATCACGCCTTATATTGCCCTCCAGCTAAAAGCGATTACCGGTTCCATTCAGGTGATTTCCATCGCCAAAAGCGGCGGTGGGCTGGATGAGGTTAAACTTGCCCTTGGCGTGGCTATCGGTATGGCGCTTTTCACCATTTTGTTCGGCACCCGCAATGTTGATGCGCGCGAGCAGCATCACGGCGTCGTTGCGGCGATTGCTTTTGAAGCCATTGTCAAACTGATTGCCCTTATTGCTGTTGGTATTTTTGTTGTTTTCAGCCTCGGCGGCGGGATGGAACAAATTTACGCCCAAGCCGCAGATGCAGGCATTAATATTTATGAGCGCGAAAGCTTCGGCAGCCGCTGGGTAACGGTTTTGTTTCTATCAGCCTGTGCAGTTATCTGCCTGCCGCGCCAATTTCAGATCACCGTCGTTGAAAACTCCAATGAAGAGCATTTACGCACTGCTGGTTGGGCATTTCCGGCCTATTTGCTGGTGATGAGCATTTTTACCATGCCGATTGCTTTTTACGGGCTTTCCACTATGCCCGCCGGTTCCAATCCGGATATGTTTGTGCTCACATTGCCCATGTCCACCGGCAATGACGGTCTAGCGCTTTTTGCCTTTATCGGCGGCTTTTCCAGCGCCACTTCAATGATTATTGTCGCCTCCATCGCACTTTCCATCATGGTTTCCAACCATGTGGTTTTGCCGATTGCGTTGCGCCATTCCGATAATCTGGAAGCCGCAGGCGAGCGTGGCATTGCACGGCTTTTGCTGCGCACAAGGCGAATTTCCATTGCCGCCCTTTTATGTCTCGGTTTTCTCTATTTCTGGTTTACCTCCAATTCCGATGCTTTGGCACCCATCGGCCTCATTTCCTTTGCCGGTGTCGCGCAATTATTACCCGCTATGGTCGCCGCCCTTTATTGGCATGCAGCAACCGTTAAAGGTGCATTTTCCGGTATTCTCATCGGTTTCATCATCTGGGCATGGACATCCTTTTTGCCAAGCTTCGGCACCACCAGCGAAGTGGTCGCGCAAATTGTCGAATTTGGCCCATGGGGTCTGTCGATGCTGCGCCCAGAAGCGCTTTTCGGCATGGAAGACTATGATCCGCTGGTCCATTCGGTGTTCTGGAGCATGTTTTTTAACATTTCCACGCTGATTTCCGTTTCCATGCTCACCAATCAAAGCGTTATGGAGCACATTCAGGCAGCCTTATTTGTAGATGTGTTTAAGCCCGGTCAAGCAGCGCAATCGCACATTATTCAAGGCTCGGTTTCAACGGATGAATTGTTTTTCGTGGCTGAGCGTGTTCTTGGTTGGTCACGCGCGAAAAATATTTTCGACATTCACAATATTCCGCGCGGGCACGGACGCGAGCGGTTTGAGGCTTCAGCTGAATTTATCGCCGAGCTGGAACGCAGTCTTGCCAGCTCCATCGGTTCAGCCTCTGCGCATTTGCTACTCAGCAAAATTGTTGCCGGCGATATCATCACACTGGAAGAGGTGATGCGCATTGCCGATGAAACGCAACAAGTGATCGAATATTCGCATGAATTGGAAGAAAAATCGCAGGAACTGCGCGAAACGGCGCAAAAACTGACCGAAGCCAACGCGCTTTTGCATGAATTACACCGGCAAAAAGATGATTTTCTGTCGCAGGTCAGCCACGAAGTGCGCACCCCAATGACCTCCATCCGCTCCTTCTCCGAAATTTTACTGACCGATGATCAGCTCGACGATGATCACAAAAAACGGTTCGTGAATACAATCCATCGCGAAAGTATGCGCCTGACCAAACTGCTTGATGAAATCCTTGATCTCAATGCTCTGGAACATGGTGAACGCAATTGGGAAAATATCGAAGCCAATGCAGAAGAGGTTTTGGAACGCGCGGTTGCCGTTTGCGAAGCATTGGCGCAACAAAGATCTATGATGGTTGAAAGCGGTGAACGGGTTAAAGAAGCATGGGTGCATACCGATCCCGACCGGCTTTCACAGGTGTTCATCAATATTATCGCCAATGCGATTGCTCATAATGATGCGGTTTTTCCGGTGGTAAAAATCAGCTCCTATATTGTGGCGGATCATTACCATGTCGATATTTCTGATAATGGCTCCGGCATACCGGAAGAGTTCAAACGCAGCATTTTCGACAAATTTGTGCGTGGCTCCTCGCGTGAAAACGCCCATGGCAGCCATGGTTTAGGCTTGGGGCTTAATATCAGCCACCGTATCATCACTAAAATGAGTGGCTCACTTCAACTGGTCGATGACGGACAGACCGGTGTTTGTTTCCGCATCAGCCTGCCTTTGCGCCAGCCTGTCAGCGCCTGAGGTTCAAGGCGCTGATGCCGGTTCCTGCCGGTGACTGCAATCATAACGGATGCAAAGGCGGCAAGAAGGGCCGATCGGCACCGGTTTAGCGTTCAATTCCAGCCCTTTACCGTAAATGGTTCTGTCGGCATGCAAAATATCGCAAGCCAGCATCACCGAAAACACCAGCGGGCGATCCCCAAAAGCTGAAACACGTTTCGGCACGGCCTTAGCCACCAGCAAATATTTGTTTCCATTGGTAAATTCAGAAATCTGCCGGATAGCACTATTAGAGGCAAAAGCATCATAAACCGGCCAGAGCAAGCAGCCATGACCTGAAACCGGCAATGTAAAACCAGGAAGCGGGAAGCGTTTACTCAAACGACCAGCCATATCGGCACGCAAAAAGCCAAAAGGCACGCCTTCTTGTCCCTTGCGCCGCAATGTCACCAACCGATGCGCAACCTGTTCAAAGCTGGAACTATAAATTTGCGACAATAAATCAATATCATAGAGATGTTCTTCCGCATCTTTGAAAAACGCCTCATAGGGCATCATAATCGCACCCGCGATATAAGATGACAAAGCATGTTGCGCAATGGAGCAGGCTTCCGGCGACGTCAGGTTAAAAAGATCAACTTGTGCCGCAATAGTGCTTTGCATTAACTGGGCCGCATAAAGATTGGCCATCTGGAATTGTCTTGTGGCAGCTGTGGTATTACCGCGAAACCAAAGTGTGTCATTGCCCGCATCAAACCAATGTCCCCAGCTGACATTTTGCTTTTCCGCCCATTTACGACAACGGATTTTCAGCTTTTTCTCCAGCGCTAGGGTCAGTGTTGTTTCTGAAAACTCGCCATGCGCTTCAATTTCACGGCGCAATTCAACAGCCGCTTCTTCCAAGCGCGGATAGTAATTTTCCCAGGCAATGATTGCCTCTTCCACCTCCTGCAACGGCGTAATTGCTTTACGCCGTGCGGTTGATTCATCAAAATAAGAAGCAAGATTGCGCACCGTGCTGGTGAGACTGTCGCCTTCACTATTAATCATGCCGGTAAAGCGATGCCGGTCAGAAGCGTTTAAATCCGGCATGGTAAAAAGAATTTCCGCGCTTGAGCGGATCGCGGCAATGCGGTTCAGCACTTCATGCAGCGTTTCCGACAAAAACGGGTCGGAACGCAGGCGGCTGGCATAGGCCTCCATATCCTCATTGGCATCCGTATAAGCCTGATAAAGCAACTGGATGGCTCTTGCTGCTTCCGGATAGCGGGCGACAAAATCCGCCATTTCAATCGCGCTTAAATCCGCACGGCACAAAACCGGATCAGTCGCGATTTCCTGCAAAGCCAGAATTTGCCGCTGCTCGCTGCGGCCGGATAAATGCTCCACATCCAGATTAAGACGTTCGGCCAAACGCAATAATAATGCGCCGCCAATGGCACGTTTGTTACTCTCGATGAGGTTCAGGTAACTGGCTGAAATGCCAACAGCTTTTGCCAGACTTGCCTGTGATTGTCCGGTGGCTTTTCTTTGTTTTCTGATCTGTATGCCAATGGGTGCGCGCATGGTAGCTCCGGCAGGGTAAAACAGATATGTAAATTATTGACAAACTAATATTTACAAAAATTATAATATTTACAAATTCATATAGCAATATCAATTTGTTATTGAAGTATATTTCTTTTGGACGACACTACTCCTTGGGAACAATAAGCTTAAAAAAGCTATGCTCGAGGAGGAGCTCATATGTCATTTCGTATTAACAGGCGTACTGTCATCAAAGGTGCCGGTGCAGGTCTTGTGACCTCGCTTGGCACACCGCTGGTTTTCAGCAAAGGTGCTTGGGCAGAGGAATTCTGTAACAATCCGGGAAGCGGCAACCCTGTTTTCGGTTTTATCGTACCACAAACCGGCTCTTATGCCGAAGAAGGTCTGGAACAGCTGAAAGCCTATGAGCTCGCCGTTAAACATATTAATGGTGAAGGCGATGGTGGCGCACTCAATACGCTCAAGCCACTGGCTTTGAAAGGCAATGGCATTTTAGGCAAAAAAGTTGAGTTTGTCACAGGGGACACACAAACCAACACCGACGCTGCGCGTGATGGCGCCCGCCGTATGATCGAACGCGATAAAGCCGTTATGGTAACAGGCTCCGTGACATCAGGTGAAGCAATTGCCGTACAGAGCCTTTGTCAGGAAAAGGGCGTGATTTACATGTCCGGCCTGACCCACTCCAATGACACCACCGGTAAAGACAAACGCCGTTATGGCTTCCGCCATTTCTTCAATGCCTATCAATCCGGTGTGGCCATTGCGCCGTTTCTGGCTGAGGCCTATGGCCGCGAACGCCGCGCTTATCACCTGACCGCCGACTATACATGGGGATGGACACAAGAAGAATCCATTAAAGCCGCCACTGAAGCACTCGGCTGGGAAACCGTTGCAACAGTGCGCACACCGCTTGGTCTTGGCGACTATTCGCAATATCTGACACCGGTGATGAACTCCGGTGCCGACGTTCTGATCCTCAACCATTATGGCCATGATATGGTCAACTCGCTGCCGCAGGCGGTGCAGTTTGGTCTGCGCGATCGTCAGGCAAACGGCAAAAACTTTGAAATCGTTGTGCCGATGTTCTCCGAATTGATGGCTGTTGGTGCCGGCGAGGCCGTGAAAGGCATTTTCGGCACCTCCAACTGGCATTGGGCTCTTGATGATGAAGGCACCAAAGCTTTCACCAAAGCCTATGGCGAAGCCTATGGTTCACCACCGTCACAGTCTGCCCATACAGGCTATGTTCAGGCTATTCTTTATGCCGATGCCTGTGAACGTGCCGGTACATTCTATCCGCCGGAAGTCATCAAAGCGCTGGAAGATTTTGAATTTGACGGCATGGGCAACGGCCCTACCCTTTATCGCGGCAGCGATCACCAGTGCTTCAAAGATGTGCTTGTGGTGCGCGGCAATGAAAACCCGACCAGCAAATTCGATGTTCTCAATGTGGTCGGCAAGGCAGCACGCGCCGATGTGACCTATGACCCGAGCATTTTTGGCGGTGAATTGGGCCCTTACGACCCTAAAACCTGCTGATTGTTAAAAAACGGGCATTTTATCCGGCGCGGTACACGCGCCGGATAAGTCATCACTTTCACCTTTTTAAGGTTTAACCCGCAGGAACAGATATGAACGCGTTATTTGCGCAATTGCTCAATGGTCTGGATAAAGGCGGTGCATACGCTCTTATCGCCCTTGGCCTTACGCTGGTCTTTGGTACGCTGGGCGTAGTGAACTTCGCTCACGGCGCTTTATTTATGCTTGGCTGCTTTTGTGCAGTGATGTTTCGCTATCTCATCACGATGGAAGTCGTCACCACAGACCCGACGAAACTCTCACCCTGGGGCGCGCCGGTTGAAGTGCGCACGCCGCTGGTGCAGAACTGGCTTGGCGATTTCGGCGCAGTGCTTGTCGATTATTCCGTCCCCATTTCCATTCTTCTGGCCGTTCCGGTGATGCTAATTATTGGTATCGTTTTGGAACGCGGCCTGATCAAACATTTCTACAAACGCACCCATGCCGAGCAAATTCTCGTCACTTTCGGGTTGGCGATTGTTCTGCAGGAAATCATTAAAAGTTTTTTCGGTGCCAATCCGGTGCCACAACCGGTGCCATCAGATTTGCGCGGCGCTGCCGATATTGGTTCTTGGATCGGCATGCAGGCACATACTCTCACCTATCCATGGTGGCGCCTTGTTTATCTATTATTCTCTTTAGCCGTTATCGGCGGCGTTTTTGCCTTCCTGCAATTCACCACTTTCGGCATGGTTGTGCGCGCTGGTATGGCTGATCGTGAAACGGTCGGGCTGCTCGGCATCGATATTGACCGCCGCTTTACCGTGGTTTTCGGGCTTGCTGCCGTTGTGGCCGGTGTTGCGGGCGTTATGTACACGCCATTATTGCCGCCAAACTATCATATCGGCATGGACTTCCTTGTCCTTAGTTTTGTTGTCGTTGTGGTGGGCGGTATGGGCTCGTTGCCGGGCGCTGTTATTGCCGGTTTCCTGCTCGGCATCCTGCAATCTTTCGCTTCGATGACCGAGATTAAGTCAATTATTCCGGGCATTGACCAAGTCATTATCTATCTGGTGGCTGTGGTTATTCTGCTGGTACGTCCGCGTGGTCTGATGGGACGCCGCGGTGTGATGGAGACCTGATGGCCATGTTTTCACTATCCAGAAAAGACACGCTTACATTTGCAATTTTTGCGCTGGTTGTGATTGCCATGCCTTTATGGCTTGCCCCTATCGGGGCAGCCTATCCGGGTTTGATGCAAAAATTCGCCATCTACGCCATCTTTGCGATCGGTTTTAACATCCTTTTTGGTCTTACCGGCTATTTAAGCTTCGGCCATGCTGTATTCTTAGGTGTCGGCTCTTACACCGCAGTCTGGTCATTCAAGCTTTTTTCCATGGATATTATACCAGCCACCCTGCTGGCAGTGGTCATGGCCGGAATTTTTGCCCTGATCATCGGCTTCTTCAGCCTGCGCAGATCCGGTATTTACTTTTCCATCCTGACGCTCGCTTTTGCACAAATGAGCTATAGTCTGGCTTATTCTGTGCTGACCCCGATTACCAATGGTGAAACGGGCCTGCTGTTAGCACGCGATGACCCTCGAGTTTTCGACAAAATGGTCGGCGCCACCACCAGCGGCACCGGTCTGCCGACACCAAGTCTGTTCGGGATGGAAATCAGCGGATATTTCGGCTTCTATATCTCCGCCGTTCTGCTGATTTTGGCTTTTTATCTGTCGCAGAAAATCTTCGCCTCTCCTTTTGGCATGGCGCTGCGCGGTATCAAATCCAACCAGACCCGCATGGTCTATACCGGTTTTAACACCAAGCCTTATATGCTTTCAGCCTTTGTCATCTCCGGCATG
The DNA here is from genome assembly GCF_039522165.1 of Paenochrobactrum glaciei. NCBI lineage: Bacteria > Pseudomonadati > Pseudomonadota > Alphaproteobacteria > Hyphomicrobiales > Brucellaceae > Paenochrobactrum > Paenochrobactrum glaciei. The sequence goes on along the minus strand of NZ_BAAADE010000003.1, from coordinate 146,082 downwards.
TTTGCAGGGCTGGCCGGTGCTCTTCTTGCCGTTACCGACCCGATTGCCGGTGCTGAGCGCATGAAATGGACAGAATCCGGCAATGTCGTGCTGATGACCATCCTCGGTGGTGTCGGCACACTCACCGGCCCTGTAATTGGTGCGTGGCTGATCAAATATTTCGAAAATATCTTCTCCGCCATCAACATCAATATGCTGCATAAGGCCTTTGCTTTCCTGCCGGATGGCTTGGAAAATGCGGTTGTCACTGTGCTTTCCAAATTTGTCGGCGAAGGCTGGCACCTGACCCTCGGCCTCATCTTTGTGCTGATCGTGGTGTTCCTGCCAGGTGGTTTGGTTGAAGGTTACCAGCGCTTGTTAAAAAAACTCAGGCCAGAACCCAAAACCGCCAAAGCCCTTCATCCCCAACCCGCAGAATAGGATTATGCTGTCATGAGTGAGGCACCAGGTAATATTGTTCTGCATGCAGCAGATGTGTTTAAAAACTTTGGCGGTTTGCAGGCTTTGTCCGACATTGACCTGCAAATTGAAGAAGGCAAAACCCACGCAATCATCGGCCCCAACGGGGCCGGTAAATCAACCCTTCTTAATGTGATCATCGGGCGTATTCCCCCAAGCAGTGGTGCTGTTGTTTTTGACGGCACTATTCTGACCGGAAAAAACCCGCATGAAATCAATCAGCTTGGTATTTCGCGCGTTTTCCAAACGCCGGAAATCTTTGCCGATCTGGACGTTTTACAAAATGTCATGGCACCGGCTTTTGCCCGCCGTGACGGCGCGTTTAAAATCAATATGTTCCGCTCTGTCGCCAAGGAAGCCGAAATTCGCGATGAAGCGGAGGCTCTGCTTAATGATATCGGCCTTTATAATCATCGCGAAAGCCTGGCGGGCGTGTTATCGCGCGGTGACAAAAGACGGCTTGAACTGGCCATGTGCCTGATCCAGCGCCCGCGTCTGCTATTGTTGGATGAACCGACAGCCGGCATGTCGCGCCACGATACCAACACCACCATTGAACTGCTTAAAAAAATCAAAATGACCGGCATGACCAAGGTCATCATCGAGCATGACATGCATGTGGTGTTTTCTTTGGCCGATAAAATTTCCGTGCTGGCACAGGGCAAAATCATCGCCACCGGCCTGCCGGAAGATATTAAAGACGACCGCCGCGTAAAAATGGCTTATCTGGGAGGGATTGAGGAATGAGTGCAGTCTCAATGAAAAAAGAGGCAATCTCTGCCGCCAATAATAGCGATCCTTCGCAGGAGTTTTTCGCCATCCGCGATCTTCACGCCTATTATGGCGAGAGCTACATCGTTCAAGGTGTTAATCTCGACATTAAAAAGGGTGAAATTCTGGCGCTTCTCGGCCGAAATGGCGCGGGCAAAACCTCTACCATGCGCGCCATCGCACGTTTGGCTGAGCCGGAAGCCCGTGCGGGTGAAATCTGGCTCGAAGGCCAGCCTTTACACACGATGAAATCCTACCAAGCCGCGCAAGCCGGTATCCAGCTTGTGCCGGAAGATCGGCGTATTATTCCGGGCATGACTGTGGAAGAAAACCTGATTTTGGCGCAAATTGCCCCGAATAAGGGCTGGAGCCTGGAGCAGATTTACGCGCATTTTCCACGTCTTGCCGAAAGGCGTAATCAGGAAGGCGTGACGATGTCCGGTGGTGAGCAGCAAATGCTGGCCGTTGCGCGTGCCCTTGCGCGTGACGTGAAACTTCTGCTGCTTGATGAACCCTATGAAGGTTTGGCACCGGTTATCGTCAAAGAGATCGAAAATATCGTCTATGATATTAAAGAGCGCGGCATTACGACGATCATCGTCGAGCAAAATGCCGTTGCGGCTTTGCGGCTCTCTGACCGCGCAGTGATTTTGGATTCCGGCGAACTGGTTTTTAGCGGCAGCGCCAAAGAGCTGCTTGATAGTCCGGATTTACGTAACGAATATCTGGCGATATAAAGCTTAAAACAACAAAAACCCCGTATGAAAGTGATTTCATGCGGGGTTTTTTTAGTATCACGTCAGTGGCCAGAAGAAAATCAATGCTGGCACAGCCACAAGAGCAATGATTGCGGAAAGTGGCAGACCCAAACGCGGATAATCGCTGAATCTATAACCGCCCGGGCTCATCACCAGCATATTACACTGGTGGCCAATGGGGGTCAGAAAATCGCAACCAGCGCCAATCGCAACCGCCATCAGAAAGGCTTCCGGCTTATAGCCTAAACCAGCGGCAAAACTCGTGGCAATCGGTGCCATCACCAGCACAGTTGCCGCATTGTTGAGAAACGGCGTCACAGCCATCGCAGTCAGCAAAATCATTGCCAATGCGCCTGATGGCGGCAGATAGGTCGCGAGCATTGACAGGCCTTCAGCAATCAAATCGGTGCTGCCGGTAGTGCGCAAAGCATCACTGACGGGAATAAGTGCAGCCAGCATGATCAAAATTGGCCCGTCAATTGCCGAATAAATCTCATTAATCGGGATTACTTTAAACAGGATCATCGCTACAGCGGCAGCAAAGAAAGCGATCGAAACCGGTAAAAGTCCTAATACAGTCGCCATAATAGCGACAATCAGAATTGCCAGCGGCACCAGTCCACGGCGCACACTGCCAAGCAAAATCGTGCGCTTTGCAAGCGGCAAACATCCAAATTCGCGCAACAATGGCGGCAAAATATTGGCGCGCCCCTGCAACACGATCACATCGCCAAAACGAAACTCCACCTCGCCCAAGCGCTGCGTAATACGCTCTTCCTCACGGCTAACCGCCAGCAAGTTCACATCATAACGGCTATAAAGATCAAGATTTCGGGCAGATAAGCCAATTAACGGCGAATTTTTACCGATAACGGCTTCAATCGCCTCAATCTCTTCTGAGCCGTCCGTATCATTCGGATTGCGATTTTCGGCGATCTGAAGCTTACCATTGCTGATAACCGCATCCAGCGCTTTGGAATCTCCCTCCAGCAACACCACATCGCCCTCTAAAACGGTGCGATCAGGCAAAGGCGTAATACGGCGGCCATCACGGATGATAGCAGTAATCATCGCATTGCCTTCTGCCGGCTTGATCAGTTCAACGATTGTTTTGCCGATAACACTGGAATTTTTGGCAATTTTTGCTTCGGATGCGTAGTTTCTGATCTCAATTGCATCCGTTGCTGAAACATTTTCTTTTTTCCGCTCAGGGATCAGCTTGTAGAAAAAAGCCAAATAAAGAATGCCCACAACGGCAAGTGTCGCGCCCACAGGGGTAAAATCAAACATGGTGAAACTTTCGCCCACCATTTCAGCGCGTAAGCGCGAAACGACAATATTGGGCGATGTACCAATCTGTGTCATCAATCCGCCAAGCAAAGCACCAAAAGCCATCGGCATAAGAAATACCGAGGCCGACACATTGGAGCGGCGGGCAAATTGGAAAGCAACAGGGATCATAATCGCCAAAGCGCCGACATTCTTGATAAACGCTGACAAAACGGTCACGACCGCGACCAGAATGATCAGTTGAATGCGCACAGACGACACTTTGGGAAAAAATTTCTGAACCGCTGCTTCCATCAAACCGGAACGCGCGACCCCCGCCGAAACAATGAGAGCGCTGCCGACAATGATGACAATTTCATCGCTGAAACCACTAAAAGCTTCATCATAAGGCACAACGCCAACTGCAATGCCCAATAAAAGCGCACAGACAGCCACAAGATCATAACGAAACTTGCCCCATAAAAAGGCTGCCATCATCAGCGCAATTGTGCCCGAGGCCAGAATTTGGGGTAATGTCATCAATAAAAATCCCTGTTTCAGCCCATATGGGTGAGTAGAATCATCCGCATTATGACTGAAATTAGAAAGAATTTCCGAAAAAGGAAGGATGCATCTGTATATTCGGGCAAGCGATGGCGCAGATCACCAAGGCTCGCCTAAATAAATCAATGCTTTAAAACTTTATATTATCAATCACTTATCAAACGCCGAGATAGCGTTCCTGCACATCGGCATCAAGATGATCCGGTGTGCCCCGCCAAACTGTGACACCTTTTTCCAAAATTACGCATTGATCTGCAACGGGAAGCAATTCCGACAGAGTTTTATCAACGACAATAATCGATTGTCCGGTGTTTTTTAAAGCACGGATCGCTTTCCAGATTTCCTGCCGGATAACAGGTGCCAGCCCTTCCGTTGCTTCATCCAGCACGATCAGCTCCGGATTGGTCATCAAAGCACGTCCGACCGCCAGCATCTGCTGCTCGCCGCCCGAAAGTGTCTGGGCAGATTGCTGGCCACGTTCTTCAAGACGCGGAAAAAGCTTGCGCACCGTTTCAATCGTCCATTCTCCATGACGCGCTGAAGCCAGCAAATTTTCATTAACAGTCAGATTTGGAAAGCAACGCCGCCCTTCCGGCACAAGCCCAAGGCCAAGACGAGCAATCTTATAAGGTTTTTGTTTGGTGATATCAGTGCCATTAAAAACCACTTTGCCACGTTTTGCCGGGTTAAGCCCGAAAACAGAGCTGATTGTAGTGGTTTTCCCCATACCATTGCGCCCCATCAGCGCCAGCACCTCACCTTTAGCAATGGAGAGATCAACGCCAAACAAAGCCTGTGAAGCGCCATAAAATGTCTCAAGCTGATCAATTTGCAGCAACATTTAATGCCCCTCCCCCAAATAGGCTTCCCGCACCAGCGGATTGTTACGGATTTCACTGACGCTTCCCGTTGCAATCACGCGGCCGTAAACCAGCACCGAAATGCGATCTGCGAGCGCGAAAACAGCGTCCATATCATGCTCAACCAGCAAAATGGGTGCCTGATCGCGTAATTTATCGAGAAAACCAGTCAACGCTAAGGAGCCTTCCGGCCCCATACCGGCCATCGGCTCATCCAGCAACAGCGCTTTTGCCTGCAAAGCCAACACGATGGCGATTTCTAATTGCCGCCTTTCACCATGCGACAGCTCTGCACTGACAACCAAACGGCGTTCGTAAAGCCCGACGCGTTGCAAAATTTCTTCTGCTTCATCCACCAGCTTGCGATCTGTGACAGCTGATTTCCAAAAGCGAAAGCTTGAACCTTGCCTTGATTGCAGCGCCAAAGTGACATTGCGCAGTGCTGAATATTCCGGCATCAAAGACGAAATTTGAAATGTCCGCCCCAGACCGCATTGTGCGCGTTCTGCGACAGACAGATCGGAAATTTCCGCGCCATTGAAGTAAATTGTCCCGCTGTTCTGACGCAAAGTGCCTGCAATTTGATGAATCAGCGTTGATTTGCCCGCTCCATTGGGGCCAATAAGCGCATGAATCTCACCTTTACGTAAATCAACGCTGACATCATCCGTAGCTTTAAGAGCGCCAAATGTCTTCTTCAAGTTCTGAATGGAGAGAATTGGTTCAGCCATGACGTGCCCTCCCCGCAATAAGGCCGATTAATCCGCCGCGTGCGAACATCACCACACCCAGCAAGATCAGCCCTAAGAAAAACTGCCAATGTTCCACCGTGCTGCCCAGCGCAAACTCAAACAGAACATAGAGCACAGCACCCGCCAAAGGCCCGAACAAGCGTCCCGTTCCGCCCAACACAATCAGCACGATCAACTCACCCGACATATGCCATGACAACATTGTCGGACTGACAAAACGATTAAGATCAGCAAAAAGCGTACCCGCCAGCGCTGTGATCATCGCTGAAAGCACAAGAGCGGTTAAGCGGATCTGAAACGGTTTGATACCAATGGAGGCAAGCCGCACCTCATTTTGGCGCGCACCTTGTAGTGCTGCACCAAAACGCGAATTTGTCAGCCGCCAAAAGCCATAAATCACCGCCATCAACACCAGATAAGCAATCAAAAACAGATTAAGCGGGTCAAATGTATTAAGACCGAAAAACGCATCGCGTACCGGCATTGAGAGGCCATCTTCACCACCATAGGCTGGCCATGAAATGGCAAAATAATAAACCATCTGTGCAAAAGCGAGCGTGATCATAATAAAATAAACGCCGGAAGTGCGTAAACTGATCGCACCAATCACCAGCGCTGCAAGCCCTGCAACCAGCATCGCAACAATCCAGATGACGAGCATTTGGTTGGTTGCTCCAATATCAAACGGCCATTCAATAAAGGGCGTGCCGGACATAGCATGCGTAGCAAAAATGCCCGCCACATAGCCGCCAATGCCAAAAAAGGCCGCATGACCAAAGGAAACCAGCCCACCAAGACCAAGAGCCAGGTTTAAACCGGTTGCCGCAAGTGCCAAAACCGCAATACGCGTGGTTAAATTAACATAAAACGGCTCGCCGATCCAATAAGCTACCATTGCGACCAAGGGCAGAACGAGAGCGAGGAAAAGATTGAGAAGAGTTTCTGTTTTCATCACACTTCCCTATCGCTCAGTCGCAAACAGGCCTTTTGGCCTGAATGTCAGAATAATCGCCATGACAATGTAAATCAGCATCGAAGCAAGGGCTGTACCAGTTGTGGAAGCCTGTGACGGCGGAATGAACAGCGCAAACAGCTTTGGCAGCAAAAACCGCCCCAATGTATCAACCACGCCCACCAGAATTGCTGCATAAAGCGCGCCTTTAATCGAGCCGATCCCGCCAATAACAATCACCACAAAGGCAAGAATAAGCACCGGTTCGCCCATGCCCACCTGTACGGATTGCAAAGCCCCCACCAGCGCACCGGCAAAACCTGCAAGTGCTGCACCAAGAGCAAAAACAATCGTATTGAGCTTGGCAATATCCACCCCCAATGCGCTGATCATTTCGCGATCAGATTCACCGGCACGAATACGCATTCCAAGACGTGTTTTGTTGATGAGAAGATAAAGCCCCAGCGCAACCAAAATACCAGCGCCGATAATCGCCAGACGATAAAGCTGATAGTGCGCCCCGCCCGGCAAGGTAACTGAGCCCTGCAACAGAGGCGGAATGTCGAGATAAAGCGGAAATGAACCGAAAACATAGCGCGTTGCATCTGAAAAGATCAAAATCAGCGCGAAAGTCGCCAAAACCTGATCCAGATGCTCACGCCCGTAGAGCCTTCGCACAACGGTAATTTCCATCAATGCGCCAGCAGCGGCAGCACCTGCGAGACTTGCCATCAGCCCGATCCAAAATGAGCCGGTATAAGCCGCAACTGCCGCACAGGCAAAAGCGCCAATCATAAAAAGCGAGCCATGAGCCAGATTGATAATGCCCATAACACCGAAAATGAGGGTCAGCCCTGCCGCCATCAAAAATAGCATCACGCCAAATTGCAGGCCGTTGAGGAGCTGTTCAATAATAAGAGCCAGCGACACACGATCATCCTGTGGTTAAATGTGGGAAGACTGTTTAAGCGCCTGCCGTAAAAACCTGATATATCAATGAGTTAGTTAATCAGGTGGTTAAAACATGCGGATGATTTCTAAACAACATCCGCATGTTTCAATGGCTTGGATTTAAACGCTTGAAACCACAGCGTTTTTTACATTTTGCACTCGGAAGCGTAAGCATCCTGATGGTCGGTGAAGGATGTCGCTACGATCTTGTTGGTCAGAACGCCATCTTCTTTAATCACTTCGCGGATATAAATATCCTGAATAGGGTGATTATTATTGCCGAATTTAAACTTGCCACGAACACTGTCAAAATCTGCTTCTTTCAAAGCGGCGCGGAAAGCGTCCTTGTCTTTAATGCTGGCTTTCGCTGCCGCTGACAAAATCAGATTAGCAGCATCATAACCTTGGGTCGCATAAAGCGATGGAATGCGGCCAAACTCAGCTTTAAAAGCTTCGACATATTTCTTGTTGGCTGCGTTATCGAGATCTTTTGACCAATGCGACGAGTTTTTCACTCCCAAAGCTGCATCACCAATTGCGGCCAAAACATCCTGATCAAAGGAGAAACCTGGTCCCATCACCGGAATGTCGACGCCAGACTGTGAATATTGCTTCATGAAAGCAATGCCCATGCCGCCCGGCAAGAAGAAATAGACGGAATCTGCGCCGGAAGCACGGATTTCAGCAATTTCAGCCGCATAATCGGTCTGGCCGACTTTGGTATAAACTTCACCAGCCAGTTCGCCTTTGAAGAAACGCTTGAAACCAGTCAGCGCATCCGTACCTGCCGGATAGTTTGGCGCGAGGATGAAAGCTTTTTTATAACCTGCATCATTGGCGTAATTACCGACCGCTTCATGTAAATTATCGTTCTGATAAGCGGCATTGAAGTAATTCGGGCTGCATTTTTCACCAGCCAAAGCCGAAGGCCCAGCATTGGTGGAAATATAAATCTTATCTTGTGCGACAGCACCCGGCACCACAGCCATCGCCAAATTCGACCAAACAATACCGGTAAGAATGTCCACCTTATCGCTCTGAATCATTTTATCGGCAATTTGCACCGCCAATTCAGGCTTTTGCGCATCGTCTTCAACAACGACTTCAATATCTTTATTGCCTGCCTGTTTCAAAGCCAGCAAAAAGCCGTCTCGAATATCAACGCCAAGCCCTGCCCCGCCACCGGACAAAGTGGTAATCATGCCTACTTTAATAGGCTCAGCCAAAGCTGTGCCGGAAAGCAACATGCTTAAACCTAAGAAAGCTGATGTCAGTTTTTTCATAAATTTCCCCTCGATTTTTATTTTTTATAATTCTCTATCAATTTGCTAGCATAAATTCAGGCAATTTCCAGAAGCGTTTTTGTTAAAATATGCGCCGGATCGCTCAAACCGTCTATTATATTTAAGTGGTGCCTGCCTGCCTCCTCGACAAAATTGACCTCACAAGCAAATCCGCTCCAAATATTAGCATGTAGTGCACTTTGTCTAATAAATTCAGGTAGTTCATCCCCTCCAACCCATGCTGTTAACTTTGCACCGTTGACAGGCTCCAACAAAGCAGGGCTCTCGGCATAGGCTTGCTCATCATTGAGCCGCAAAACCTCATTCATTTCTGTGTTCATCAATGGTCGCAAGTCACTCAGGCCTGAAATAGAGACTGTATGCTTGATCCGCTGCATAATATTAGCATCAAGCGGCGAGGTTTGCGTATTCATGCGACTAACAATCTGACCACCAGCAGAATGGCCGACCAAATAAATTGGCCCATTAACTTTGCTTGCAGCATGTTTAATCGCGTTAGCTGCCTCGATGACAATGTCTCCAATCCGTACATCAGGACAGAGTGTATAAGAAATGACAGCGACAGCAAAGCCATGCGCAAGAGCACCAGCTGCTAAATAAGAGGAACAAGACTTATCAAGCTTCATCCAATAGCCGCCGTGAACATAGACGACCAAGCCTTTAACGCCTTCTTTTTGAAGGTTATTTATGGATTGCGGATAAAAAAGATCATATTGATTACGTCTTCGTGACCCATAAATGATATCAGCTTCCAACCAGTCTTCTTGTGAAGCTTTCTCACGAAAGCAAAGCGATTTCTCCTGCCATAAAGGCGGATATTCTGCTGAATTGGAAACATGCAGCACGTTAGAATAAGCCAGATCCCAATCTATTTTGCTAATACCATTCAAACTTCGCACCTCTCCCAGTGTGTTCCGCTGAATTAAGCTGCCCGTTTCTTTTTTACATGTTAATATGCGTGGCAACGTCCCTATTGTCGACACAAGATCAAAATAATTTCAAGCATGAAGTTTCATACTTGAAATTATTTTGTTTGGTGTCAGGATGGATGGGTGAATAAGATATCCGTTTTTGGGAGGAAACAATGTCTTATGTGAGCATACTGCTTTGGCCGGATGAACTGTGCTAATGCCAGAAAACAAAGTTTTAGCGTCCAAAATGACAAATGCTGACCGTTTGACATCAAAGCAAAACCTGCGCGTTTGGCTGAAAGTTCTTAAAACGACCAAGCATATTGAAGCTATGATTCGCGAAAAACTTCGTGATGAATTCGATACCACATTGCCCCGTTTTGACGTGATGTCTGCGCTTTATCGTTTTGATGAAGGTTTGCGCATGTCTGAACTATCCGCGGCTTTACGCGTTTCAAACGGCAATGTGACCGGCATTATTGAACGGCTGGTTTCTGATGGTCTTGTGCTAAGAGAAACCGTTTCAGGCGATAAACGTGCAACCATCGTACGCTTAACCAAAGCAGGCAGAACCAGCTTTGAAACATTAGCGGACGCCCATGAAAAATGGATTGATGACGTTTTGCAGGTTTTGGAACCTGAACAAAGCGCCGCGCTTTTAACGATAATGGATGAAATTGACCACTCCCGTGGTTTTACTGAAGGCTGACCTCCCACAGCCTGCCTATTGTTTTATTTAAAACAAATATAGAGCATAGCAGGGGAATAAACATGCTTGGTCCTTCCGCGCATATTGATGATTTTTCGCGAAAAAATTTGCCGCCATTTCAGGAATGGCCTGAGTTGCACACGTACAACTTTCAATATCCAGACTATCTAAACGCTGCCGTCGAACTAACTGATGCGATGGTTGCCAAGGGCTTTGGCGATAAAACCGCACTGATCGGGAATGGCCGTCGTCGTACTTACAAAGAATTATCCGACTGGACCAACCGTCTGGCACATGTGCTGGTTGAAGACTACGGCATTGTACCGGGTAATCGCGTGCTGATCCGCTCAGCCAACAACCCTGCGATGGTCGCCTGTTGGTTGGCCGCCACCAAAGCTGGCGCTGTGGTCATTAATACTATGCCGATGCTACGCACCGGTGAACTGACAAAAATTGTCGATAAGGCTCAAGTCAGCCTTGCGCTCTGTGATAACCGTTTGCTGGATGATATGTTGGCGTGTGCTGAAGACAGCATTTATCTCAAACGCGTTGTCGCTTTCGATGGTACCGCCAATCATGAAGCCGAGCTTGATTATGCAGCGCTCGATAAACCGGTGCAATTTGAGGCGGTAAAAACCGGCCGTGACGATGTCGCTTTGCTTGGTTTCACATCCGGAACGACCGGTGAACCAAAGGCGACCATGCATTTTCATCGTGACCTGCTGATGATTGCCGATGGTTATGCCAAAGAAGTGCTTAATGTGCAGCCGGAAGACATTTTTGTCGGCTCCCCTCCTCTCGCCTTTACATTCGGCCTTGGTGGTTTGGCGGTATTTCCTCTTCGTTTTGGTGCAACGGCCGCCTTGCTGGAGCAAGCAAGCCCGCCCAATATGATCAAACTCATTGAAACTTATAAAGCAACAATCAGCTTTACCGCACCAACAGCCTATAGGGTAATGTTGCAGGCGATGGAAGATGGCGCTGATCTTTCTTCCCTGCGTGTGGCGGTGGCTGCCGGTGAAACATTGCCAGCGCCAATATATGATGCATGGATTAAAGCGACAGGCAAACCATTACTTGATGGCATTGGCGCAACAGAAATGCTCCATATTTTCATCAGCAACCGCTTGGAAGATTCAGGCCCCGGAAGTACCGGCAAACCAGTAAGCGGCTACGAAGCAAAAATCGTTGATGACAATATGCAGGAAGTTCCGCGGAATACGGTCGGGCGTCTGGCTGTGCGCGGGCCAACCGGCTGCCGCTACCTTGCCGACAATCGTCAGCAAGATTATGTGCGTGATGGCTGGAACTTAACCGGCGATGCTTTTTATCAAGACGATAACGGCTATTTTCATTTTGCAGCGCGAAATGATGATATGATTATCTCAGCCGGATATAATATTGCCGGCCCTGAGGTTGAAGCCGCCCTCCTCGCGCATCCCGATGTGAGTGAATGTGCTGTCATTGGTGCCGAGGATGAAGAACGCGGCCAACGTGTGCAAGCTTATATTGTCTTGCAGAAAGGCGCTATACAGTCGGACGAAATGATCAAGCGCTTACAAGACCATGTCAAACAGGTGATCGCGCCTTATAAATATCCTCGCAGAATTCTGTTTGTTGAAGCTTTGCCAAAAACGCCAACAGGCAAAATTCAGCGCTATCTTTTAAAAACCATGCACCATTAACATATCACTCAGGGAGTTGTACGCGTACAACTCCTTTTTCTTTTGTTGTACGTGTACAACCGAACTATGCATCACATTGTAAATAAAACATGCATTATAATATGCGCTAAAAATGCTGAATATCTTTAGCAGCGCTGATAGCGCCAGATTAACCATTCTCGCACCGCTCAAACTCAGCCCGCCAGCAAAACTAAGCCGTTTATAAAAAACGTTGTAACTGCTTGATTCTTGTAAGATAACAAGGCATCTTGCTTTTACCGCAGCTGTTGTATGGCGTTAAAAGAGCTGATATCACTATGGTAACTAATCTCTTAATGAGCGATTGCTCTCTGATTAGAATCGGGTCATAATAATCAGCGCTTATATTAGTCCATTTCGGAAAAAAGCGCTGATCAACGAGGTGGGTATGTCTATCAACAATGAAACAGAACGTCCGGTTGGCGAAAGTCTGCGTTCTTTGATTGCTGCTGATGCTGCGGAATTATCGCGGCAGCTACAAGCGCATCAGTTGAGAACATTTCCGCCGACAGCCCAAAAAAGCATCCGTTTATTTACACCACATGAAGCCGCAGAATTTATCGGCATTCATGAGGGTTATTTGCGTCAGATCGTTGCTGAAGGTCACGGGCCTGAGCCATTGCCAAATGGCCGCCGTATGTATTCGATTCACGACATCGAAGAACTTCGCACAATCTTAGATGAAGGATCAGGCAAGAACTCGCCGAAATATATCCGTCATCGTCGCGAAGGCGAAAAACTACAAATCATCTCGGTAATGAACTTTAAAGGCGGCAGTGCAAAAACGACCAGCACCGCGCATCTTGCCCAATATCTGGCTTTGCGCGGTTACCGCGTACTTGCCATTGATCTTGATCCGCAAGCCAGCCTTTCCGCAATGTTCGGGCATCAGCCTGAAATTGATGTAGATCACAATGAAACGATCTATGCGGCTATCCGTTATGATAAACATCGTCGTCACATCACCGAAATCGTTCGTTCCACATATACGCCTGGATTGCATATCATTCCGGGTAATCTGGAACTGATGGAATTTGAACATGAAACGCCAAAGGTTCTGGCTGATCGTCAACAGGAGACAATGTTCTTCTCCCGTATTGGCGAATGTCTGGCTGAGATTGAAAGCGTTTATGATGTGATCGTTATCGACTGTCCGCCACAGCTGGGCTTTTTGACCCTGTCTGCTTTGTGTGCTGCGACTTCGGTTTTGATCACTGTTCATCCGCAAATGCTTGACGTGATGTCCATGTCGCAGTTTTTGCATATGACGTCTGATCTTCTCAATGTTGTTGAGAGAGCAGGGGGCAATACTGAATATGACTGGATGCGTTATCTGATTACGCGTTTTGAGCCTAATGATGGACCGCAAAGCCAAATGGCTGGCTTTATGCGTTCTATCTTCGGTAATCGCGTGCTTGAGAATGCGATGGTTAAATCCACCGCTATTTCCGACGCCGGTCTGACGAAGCAAACTCTTTATGAAGTTGACCGTGCACAATTTACGCGTGGCACTTATGACCGCGCGCTTGAATCTCTGACACTTGTTAACGGCGAAATTGAAGAAATGATCCGTAAAACATGGGGGCGCAAGTAATCCATGGCACGTAAAAACCTGTTTGATATCAAGGTTACTCCGCCAACTGAAGCCAATGAGCCAGTTGACCAGAGAACACGTCCGTTAGGCCGTCCTTTGATGGGGCTTGGTGAAAACATTAAGCCATCAAGCCCTGTTGGTGCGATTTCACAATCATTGGAAAATATGAATGTGCGCGCCAATCGTGCAGACGAAATTGAAAAACAGCTTGCCGAAGGTCAAACCATCGTCGAGCTGGATCCTGAATTTCTGGAAAGTTCATTTGTCGTCGACCGTTTAGGCGTTGAGCTTGAAGATCAGCAAGCTTTGATTGATCAGATCAAAGAACATGGTCAGCAAGTGCCTATTTTGGTGCGTCCACATCCTGAAAAGCCTGGCTTTTATCAGGTTGCTTATGGTCATCGCCGTTTAGCCGCGATCAAAACCATTGGCGGCAAGATTAAAGCTGTTGTACGCGATCTAAGCGATGAACAGCTGGTTGTCAGTCAGGGGCAAGAAAACAATGCCCGTACTGATCTAAGCTTCATTGAGCGTTGTTTCTTTGGATGGCAGCTGGAACAGCGCGGTTTCTCGCGTGATGTTATCATGTCATCGCTTGGTGTTGATAAAGCGGCACTTTCCCGCATGATTTCGTTGGTTGAGCGCCTTCCGGCCGAGTTTATCAAGGCTATTGGTGCAGCTCCTTCCTTTGGTCGTCAAAGATGGGCTGAGCTTGCTGATCTTTTGGATGAAAAACCGCGCTTTTCAAAGGCAAAACTGCTGATTGAACAACCGGATTTCGTTCTTTTGCGCAGTGATGATCGCTTCATCAAGCTTTATGAGACTTTGAAAGCCAAAACACCGTCGGAAAAACTCACCCGTGTGTGGACTGCTCCGACAGGTGTAAAACCGCTTAAAATTACTGAAACGAATTCAAAGATAACTTTTGTCTTCGATCGTAAGGCTGCGGATGATTTTGCCAGCTTTGTTGAAGAGCGTATGGATGCGCTTTTTGATGAGTATCGTGCGCGTAAAACGTCAGATTAACTGGAGACATTAAACAGCAAAAGAAAAAGGCCCCCTTAACGTCGCCGTCGTGGAAGCCCTTCTCGTGTGTGGTAACTTGAGAATCGCATTTCCCCGAATCACTGTCAAGCTTTTTGAGCGTCATTTTGGCGGCATGATTTCTTTTGCCTGATTTTAGGTGAGGAAAACATGGATTCCAATCTTGTATCGACACCGTTTGGTGCTCGACCGATGTCGTTTGCTCTTTTTTCTACACAAAAGCAAACACACCGAATCACTGAAAATACATCCGTCGATAAGTGGAAACTCTATCGCTGGCTATGTGAAGGTAAGTCATTATTCAAAGTAGGGGATCGTACCCTTGCTGTACTCAATGCTTTATTGTCATTTTATCCGTCCAATATGTTGAGCACGGACAACAGCCTCATTGTATTTCCATCCAACCGTCAATTGTCACTGCGTGCCCATGGCATGGCAGATGCTACTTTGCGTCGTCATTTAGCTTGCCTGTTAGAAGCTGGTCTGATCACTCGTAAAGATAGTCCAAACGGTAAGCGTTATGCTCATAAAGATAAACAGGGTGAAATTGCCAGTGCTTATGGTTTCTCGCTTGCTCCTCTGCTTGCACGCGCTGCAGAAATTGAAGAGGGTGCTCAATATGTCCGTGCACAACAATCAGCCAACAGACTGATGCGTGAGCGTTTGACATTGCATCGTCGTGACATCGCTAAACTCATCGAAATGGCAACCGAAACCGGCGTTACAGCGCCATGGGGAGCAATCTACAACAAATTCCGCGATATTATCGCTACTATTCCACGTCGTGCAGAAACAAGCGCTTTAGAGCTGATTGTAAATCAAATGCAGGATTTGCGTCATGAAATCGATAATGCGTTGAATTCTTTAGAAAAAGTACAAATTTTGAGCGCCAATGAAGCCCAAACTGAGCGGCAGCATAATAGTTCAGACTCTGAATCTATAATAAAATTTGAAACAACAGAGCAAAATGCTGAAAAGCACACTGCAACGGATAAATCAGTATCAGAACTAAAAACTCAGACCTATCCGCTTGAATTAGTTCTTCGTGCTTGTCCAGATCTGCAAGCTTATGCAGGTGGAGAGATAAGGCTATGGAAGGATTTCATAGCTGTTACATCACAAATTCGTGGCTATTTAGGCATTAGTCCGTCAGCCTATCAGCAAGCAGTCAGCGTTCATGGCCAGCAAAATGCCGCGATTATCATTGCTTGTATGTTGCAGCGCTTGGATCAAATTCAATCTGCTGGTGGCTATTTACGTAATTTAACCGATAAAGCTTCTCATCAAGCCTTTTCTGTTGGTCCAATGCTGATGAGTCTATTGAGAAGTGAAATCCATAAAAGCCATATGAATTAAGCTATTTAAAGCTCTTGAAGACGAATAAATCAACATCAGTTGTTCGTGTGCAACTGGTGAACCTATTGATTTTACATCTTTCTTGCTGATGCATAGAGATTTTTAGGCGAGAAAATACCGGTTTGCGAAAACTGCTCCTGAACATAGCGTGCAAAGATTTGCACGGCAGGGCGGGTATTGTGACGCTTCAAGGTCAGGCAGGTAACATCTGCTGTTGGCAAGGCTTCTTCAATCGCCAAAACCACCGTGCGGCTACCGTCATAAGCATAGCTTGTGCCTGGAATAGCATTATGAATTGTATATCCGTGACCATGGCCAACAAGCCCACGGATTAGTTCGTATGAGCTGGAGCGATAAATAATTTTCGGTTCAATCTGACAGCTATGAAAAAGGCGTAAGAAATAATCGCGCGAAAGTGGCAGATCCAGCAAGATCAGTGGCTCATATTGAAACTCATAAATGCTGACTTTATCACGATAAGCAAGCGGATGATTTTCAGAGACAACAATATAAGGTGGCAGACTGGTTAGCGGGCTGGAGTGAATTTCATCGGGCAGGGCATAGGTATAGGCAATGGCAATTTCAATTTCACCGGCCAGCAGACCTTGCGTTAATTCTTGCTGATTACCTTCTTCCATCCTGACATTAATACCCGGATAACGCTTGCTGAAATCTGCTAACAACCCCGGCATAAAACGTGTCGCAAGAGTCAAAAAACAACCCACAGTGATCTCACCAGCCAATTCATGGGACAGGCTTTGCGTGCTTAAATTAAAGTCATAAGCGTGTTTTAGAAGCTGTCGCGCTTCATTGACAAATTTACGTCCAGCCACGGTTAAAGAAATACCTTTGGCGTGATGGCGTAAAAATATCTCCATTCCGATTTGTTGTTCAGCTTGCGAAATGGCCGCTGAAATAGAGGGCTGCGAAACATTCAGATGTTTAGCCGCATCTGTAATGCTGAGCGCATCGGCAGCGGTGACAATATATTGAAGGGTTCGCAAAGAAAGCAGCATCGCTCACTCGATCTTATGATTGTTGAGTTGGCAGCAGTGAAGCCTATAATTTCTGATGATGAAAGTGAAATTTTGCATAGAAAAAAACTATGCAAAAGAAAGTTTAAAAATATTTTACAAATGCAATGATCTGTTTCATGATGAATGGGTGGTCTGAAATGGAAGCAATTGAAGGTAAACCCGTTCAGATCGCCATATAAAGAATAAAAACAGGGAACGGCTTGGTTATAAGCCTAAAAATAAAACTAACATACTGTTTTAATACACTTTTTTAGATCGATTTTATAATCGATCTTGATATTTCGGGGAGGAAATATAAGTGTCGCAGTCATTATTGAAGCGTTTGACGCCTTATCTTGTTACATTGGGTTTAAGTGTTACAGCCTATGCAGCACATGCACAGGAAAAACTGATTTTGGGCAATGAAGGGGCTTATCCTCCTTTTAGCATGGTGGATGCCAGCGGAACGCTGACAGGTGTTGAGCCGGAACTAGCTCGTGAAATGTGCAAGCGCATGAATGTCGAATGTGAGTTCGTCGTCATGGACTTTAAAGCACTCATTCCGGCGATCTTGCAAAAGAAGCTTGATTTAGTCGCCAGCCAAACCAAACCACTGCCGGAAAGAGTTGATAAGGTCTTATTTGGCCGCCCGATCCTCTTTAATCCGGATAGCTATGTTATTCCGAAAGACAAAGATTATCAATTTACCAAAGAGGGGCTGAAGGGGCTTAAAATCGGCTTACAGCGTGGCTCTGCGCAAGCAAAATATGTGCAGGAAACATTTGGCGATGCCGTTGAAATTGTTTCTTTCGACAATCCGGATCAAATCCGCCTTGACCTTGCCAGCGGCCGTCTTGATTTAAGCCTGGGGCCGAAAATCAGCTGGACCAATGAATTTTTGAGCAAGCCTGAAGGCGAGAACTGGAAATTTGCCGGCGGTGATCTGTGGACCGGCGGGGGAGAGAAGGGCTCAAGCTGGCTGGCGCGTAAAGACAGTCAGGAACTTTTGGATCGCGTCAATGCAACGCTTGATGAAATCATCAAGGATTGCACCTTTACTGAAATCCGCAAAAAATTCATGCCGGTTGAATTGCTGCCCGAAGAGGCCGCATGCCGCAAAGGCTAAGCCCTGACGCAACCATGTTAAAGACGGTGATCATTTTAGCCTCCCAAGGCATTCTTTCCTGCCGTCTTTAACACCTCTCATCCCATGCAACTGATGATGGCCTGAAAAGGATTGCTTTATGCAGATTTTAGGTTTCAGCCAGCAAATGCTCACCGGCGCGATGGTTTCGCTGCAAGTGGCTGTTTGTGCGTTCATTATGGCGCTGACGATTGGTGCTGTGGCTTCCGTACTTACTTTGAAGCCAAAAACCGTTTTTGGTGCATTCTGGATTGTCTATGCGTCTATTTTTACCGGCGTGCCTTCGCTGCTGGTGGCGTTTTTCTTCTATTATGCAGGCTCCGACATTATTGCCGGCATTACGGGGTTGTTTGGTGCAGAAAAGCGCATTGATCTGACACCTTTTATTGCTGCGATTTTAGCGCTTGGCATGGTTTACGGGGCTTATATTGCTGATTTATTGCGCTCAGCTATTCGTAATGTGCCGAAAGGCCAATTTGAAGCAGCAAGCGTTTTGCAGGTAAAAAAGCGCTTCTTTGTGCCTTTGATCATTGTGCCGCAAGTTATCCGCATTGCACTGCCTGCCCTTACCAATATGTGGATTGTGGTGCTCAAAGATACGGCATTGATTTCGTTGATCGGGCTTAAAGAGATTATGGCCTATGCCAAGCTTGCCTCCGGTGTCACGAAAGAGCCCTTTGTCTTTTACCTGATTGCGTCACTGTTTTTCCTGCTGATGACCAGCCTGACCTATTATGTTTCCAAACATTTGCAAAGCTGGTCAGATCGCGGTGCAGCCGTTTACGGGAAGGATTAAGCATCATGCATTTTGATCCCGTTCTTGCCTGGAACAGCCTGCCTTTCCTGTTGACCGCGACGGCACGCACATTGTCGGTGCTGATACCTGTGCTGATTTTAGGCGCGATATTAGCGGTTTATCTGGCGGTTATCCGCGTTGAAAACCGAAAAGGCTCAGGTTTTATCGCTGTTTATGTCAATTTTTTTCGCGGCGTGCCAAGCCTTGTCGTGCTTTATATGATCTATAGCGGTCTGCCGCAGTTTTCGATCATCCGTGATACATGGCTTTGGACGATTTTTTCGCAAGCCTATCTCTGTGCCTTAATGGGGCTAACATTAACCCATTCGGCCTATATGACGGAAATTGTACGTGGTGGTCTGGCTGTTATTCCTAAAGGTCTGACCGAAGCCTCAGCCGTGCTGGGATTAACAGAACGCCAGACATTCTTTCGTTTGCGATTACCGATGGCCATTCGTTATTCTCTGCGTGCTTATCAGAATGAAATTCTGATCATGATTAAAAGTACGGCCGCCTTAAGTGCGATTACCATTGTGGATCTCACAGCCGCTGCCAATTCGATTTTCGATTACACCTATGACCCGTTCACGCCCTTGCTGACGGCGGCTGCGATCTACTGGTGCTTAACCAATATCGTGCGGTTTTTATTCAGCACCGTGGATAAAAATCTTAATCGCCATCTCATCGCACACATCAACACCTGATGCAGGAGATCGACATGCAACATATTAAATCCGAGGAGTTCAGCATGCAGCGATCAACCGATGATCATGATTTTGCAGTTGAACTGGCTGGAAAAACACCGCTCAACCAGTCCGTTGCCATCGCAATGCGTGATGTGAACAAATATTATGGCTCATTTCATGCGCTGAAAAATGTCTCTTTGAATATTAAATCCGGCGATATTGTCGTGTTGTGCGGGCCGTCTGGCTCAGGAAAATCCACGCTGATCCGCACGGTCAATTATCTGGAAAAGCATAATTCCGGTTCAATTACGGTGAATGGCATAGAGCTGAAACATGATGCAAAGTCAGTGCAGGCGGTGCGTTCGCAATTGGGCATGGTGTTTCAAAGCTTTAATTTGTTTCCGCATTTAACGGTTCTGCAAAATTGCACATTTGCGCTGCGCTTGGCACAAAAAATGCCGAAAAATCAGGCACATGAACTGGCGATGGAAAAGCTGGCAGAGGTTAATATAACGGCGCAGGCCAATAAATATCCGGCAGCTCTTTCAGGCGGACAACAGCAGCGCGTGGCCATTGCCCGTGCATTATGCCTGAAACCACCCATTTTACTGTTTGATGAACCAACCTCGGCGCTTGATCCGGAATCTGTTGGTTCTGTTTTGAAGATCATGGAGCAACTGGCTGAAACCGGTATCACGATGGTTTGCGTGACCCATGAATTGGGCTTTGCCCGCAGTGTGGCGGATCATTGTGTGTTTATGGAAAATGGCGAGATTGTCGAACAAGCGCCGGCAGCACAGTTTTTTGCCAATCCGGAAAGTGCGCGTTTGCAGCATTTCTTGGCGCAGATCATCCATTAGAGAATAAAAACCGGTGAAGATTGCTGATGACCGGTCAAAATTTGCAAGTTTATGGGAGTGGGCTTTGATGAATATGAACCCGAAAATGTCTGAAAACATCCGTTTTATGCCGGATGGTGACGGCTATAAGGCCAGAATTGGTCTGATTTATATGGCTTCCAGCATTGTTATGGATGCAGAAATGGCTGCTATGGCTGCAGAAGGGGTTTCAACCCATACAACCCGCATCAAACTGCCGAAAGTAACCGTTGAAGGTATTGAGGCGATGATGAATGCACCGGAATTAGAGCAGGCGGCGCGTCTGCTGGCCTCAGCGCCGATTGATGTTTTGTGTTTTGGCGGCACAAGTGCCTCGTTTTTGCATGGCACAGCCTATGATCACGGGCTGATTGCCAAGATGAAAACATGGGCGCCGGGCATTAAAATCACCACGGCTTCAACTGCAACCCTTGCGGCTTTAAAGGCGGTGAATGCGGGGCCGGTAGCACTGGCCACCCCTTATGTAGATGAAGTACATGCCCGCGCGATCCGCTTTCTGGAGGAAAACGGCCATCAGGTGGTTTCAAGCAAAAACTTGCGCATTGATACCGATCAGGCCTTGGCAGAAGTGCCGTTGGAAGAGGTTTATCGTTTGGTGCGTGCTGTTGATCATGATGATGCGACGGCAATTTTTATCAGCTGCACCAATTTTCGAAGTGTGGGAGCGATTGAAGCGCTTGAAACAGCGCTTGGAAAACCGGTTGTGTCGGCCATTCAGGCCTCATTTTGGCATAGTTGCGGCTTGGTCACTGAAGGAGGCTGCAAGCCTGGCTATGGTTCATTGATGAGCAAGCCTGTTGTGACCGTCTAAAATTTTCGAAAATTTCAATTTTTATCAATGTCTCACATGCACGTGCGACATAACGATGATGCTTACTTTGAAGGTGAGTTATGATGGCCAATGCTGAATGTCTGAACGAAAGCGCAACCGGTACACAGGAAAAAATCGGTGCTTTATTGTTTTACAGTGAGTTTGACAGTCCGGATGAATGGAAAGATGTGATCAAGGCGGAGTTGCCGGAACTTGATTTTCGCGTTTATCCGGATGTCGGCGATCCTTCAGATGTTAAATATATTCTGGCATGGAAGCCCTATGACGGCTTTTTCAATGAATTCAGCAATTTGTCGCTGGTAATTAATCTGGGCGCTGGTGTGGATGCCTTATTGCAGCGCACAGATCTGCCGCAAGTGCCGATTGCGCGTTTGTCCGACAGTGGAATGGTGCAGCTGATGAAAAGCTATGTGCTTTTTGCCGTTCTGCGCTATGCGCGTGATATTCCAAGCTTTGAGGCGGCAAAACGGGCAAAAAGCTGGACTTATATTCATCCAAGGCCGCTTCACCGCATTAAAGTGGGTGTCATTGGTCTTGGTCAGCTTGGCAGCTCTGTGGCTGCTGCCTTAAGCGCACTAAGCTTTGATGTGCGTGGATGGGACGCTTACCCTAAAACCATCGAAGGCGTGAAGGTTTACGGTGCGGATGAGTTTACGCAGTTTGGTCAGGATTTGGATATTTGCGTGAATATGTTGCCTTTAACACCGCAAACAACCGGCCTGCTGGGCGAAGAGTTTTTCAACAATTTGCCGTCGGGTTGTCATTTCATCAATGCGTCCCGCGGGGCTGTGGTTGATGAAAAATCATTATTGGCAGCCCTTGAAAGCGGCCATATTGCAGGCGCTACATTAGACGCGTTTTGTGTTGAGCCATTGCCTGATGATCACCCGTTTTGGGCAATGGAAAATGTACTGATAACACCGCATCTGGCCAGCATAACCGTGCCTGAAACGGCTGCACTGGATGTAGTGGAAAATATTCGCCGTATCAATCGCGGTGAAATGCCGAAACATCAGATTAGCTTCGCCAAAGGTTACTAATCTGATTGTTTCCTGATTTTTCTCGATGATCCTCAATAAAAAACGCCCCCGCCTCAATGTTGGATTGAAACATTGAAGCGGGGGCGTTTTGTGAATGATTATCGTATTTTAAGCTTTTTGCTTGGCCGTATTAACCTGCTTTAAAGCCTGTTTAATGCCGACCCATAAACCGATGCGGATAACAAAAAGGCTGATGAGAAACAAAATAGCAGCCACTGCTGCCATCAGCATTGGGCCTTCACGCTGAATTTCACGCAGCAAACGCTCGTCAGCCGCGACACCCAACAGGCCGAAAACTCCATAGAAAATCATGGTAATGATTGAGCAGAGCAAAGTGATTGTCCAGACACGAGCGCCAGTTGGTGTAGTCTGCTCGCGTATGACCCAGTTGCGTGCCATGGTCATTGAAGCGGCTGCGGTGATGACAATGCCGATGGCTGCCATTTGGAGCGCGAAAAAATATTCAATGACAAGATAAACGGCGGCCATAAGCGCAAAAATAACCGCGTAAATTCCAACGAGAAAAACCGTGGATGCAGGGCGGATTTCGGAAGACATGAATACCTCAGTATTAAATTTCAATCAAAGACCATCAATTTTATCTGTTTGTTCTGGTCTTTGGACAAAGGGTTTATTGGAGTTTATAAATAGTGCTTGGGAGCATTTATGTGTTTTTACTTCACTCAATGAGCAAGTCTGATCGCTGCTGTCATGATGTTCGTTACCAATTTAGTGGATTGACCAGACTGATGGACTGATGCATGGTTTTGAACTGAGCATCAAGATGTTACCGCGTAAGAATATGTAGCAGTCAGATACATATTTTGTATCTGTAATGGAAAATCATGGAGTTAAATGTTTTTTCATTTGCGGAACGAAAGTTCGAAATATAATAATTTCTATTATATAATTATACTAAAAATAGTCTTGCGATTAATTGTATTTAATTTTTATTAAGTCATTATTATTGTTAAATATTTTTTAGATTTATGACGTAATTGTAAATTGTGATTTCGTAGTTTCATCGTCTATTAGTATAATTGCCTATTGTTTTTTCGCTTTTTTTCGTATGAATTCGTATAGCTTTCGTAATGAGGAGATAAGGAAGCAGTCAGTGTTCGTGTAATCCGGCCAGTGACTCATATTGATTGGTGTTGTTCACGTGCATGAATGTGGCTCTTGCCTAGAGCTTTTAGTGATCGCCAACTGACCTTTTGGAGGGAAGATATGCATACCCGATTGATGACAACGACAATTCTCACCGGACTTCTGGGACTTGCACTGACCGCACCCGTCCTGGCGCAGACCGAATTGGCATGGTGGCACGCAATGGCCGGTGCCAACAACGAAGTGGTCAACGAGCTTTCAAAAGAATTTAACGAAAGCCAGAGCGAATATAAGGTCGTTCCGGTTTATAAAGGTAGCTACCCAGAGGCATTGAATGCCGGTATTGCTGCATTCCGCGCCAAGCAGCCGCCAGCAATTTTGCAGGTTTTTGATGCTGGTAGCGGTGTGATGATGGCTGCTGAAGGTGCTGTGATGCCTGTGGCCGATGCTCTTGAAAAAGGCGGTTATAAATTCGATAAATCCGCTTATCTCTCTGGCATTACGGCTTATTATTCGAAGCCTGACGGCACTATGCTGTCCTTCCCGTATAACTCGTCTTCGCCGGTGCTTTATTATAATAAAGACGCTTTCACCAAGGCTGGCCTTGATGCAGAAAACCCGCCAAAAACCTGGCCGGAAGTTTTTGAAGCCGCGAGAAAAATCAAATCGAGCGGTGCAGCTGAATGTGGTTTCACTTCCACATGGCTGACATGGATTCAGACCGAAAACTTTGCTGCATGGAACAATGTTTCTTATGGCAGCAATGAAAACGGCCTCGGCGGCAATGATGTGAAGCTTGCTTTCAACAAAGAGCCGTTTGTCAGCCATTTCCAGTCAATCGCTGATCTGGCTAAAGAAGGCGCATTCCGTTATGGCGGCCGCACCTCGGAAGCAAAAAACCTCTTCCTTTCCGGCGAATGCGCGATCATGACTGAATCATCAGGTGGTTTGGGTGATGTGATCAAGTCCGGTATTAATTATGGTATCGGTCAGCTGCCTTACTATGAAGGTAAGGGCCCGCAGAACACCATTCCGGGCGGAGCAAGTCTTTGGGTTTTTGCTGGTTTGGATGACAACCAGTACAAGGGCGTTGCCGAGTTCTTTAACTTCCTGTCTCAAACCAAAATTCAGCAGAAACTGCATGAAGTTTCCGGCTATCTGCCTGTGACTATGGAAGCCTACAAGGCAACCAAGGATTCCGGCTTCTATGACAAGAACCCGGGCCGTGAAACACCGATCTTGCAGATGATGGGTCGTGAGCCAACCGAAAACTCTAAAGGTGTTCGTCTTGTTAACCTGCCACAGGTTCGTGACATCATGAACGAAGAGTTTGAAGCCATGCTCGCCGGCAATCAGGATGCGCAGACCGCTTTGGATAAAGCCGTCAAGCGTGGTGATGCAGCAATTGCGGAAGCAATTCGCTAATATGCTTCATCTCTGAGCTTCTGCCGCCTGTTTTAAAAACCGGCGGCAGTCTTGTTTAAAGGAGAGACCGTGCAGAAAGTTACCTTTCCCAATAAGGTTCTGCCTTATGTGCTGGTGGCACCACAAATTATTTTAACCGTTATTTTCTTTTTCTGGCCAGCCAGTCAGGCGATTTACCAGTCGCTGATGCGCGAGGATCCTTTTGGGTTGCGCAGCACTTTTGTCGGGCTTGCCAATTTTCAGCTGGTGCTTTCTGATCCGAACTATCTGCACTCCTTTAAAATAACGATTGTTTTCAATGTGCTGACAACTTTGTTGGCGATGGGCGTTGCATTGTTGCTGGCAACAGCCGTTGATAAAGTGGTGAAAGGGCAAACTTTCTACCGCACCTTGCTGATCTGGCCTTATGCTGTAGCGCCTGCGGTTGCCGGTATGTTGTGGCTGTTTATGTTTAATCCGGCCATGGGAACACTTGCTTATTTGCTGCGTAAAAACGGCATTTACTGGGATCCGCTGTTGAACGGTGATCAGGCAATGGGGCTGATTGTGGTTGCAGCTGCATGGAAACAGATCAGCTATAATTTCTTGTTCTTTGTTGCCGGTCTTCAGGCTATTCCGAAATCTTTGATTGAAGCTGCTGCGATTGACGGGGCGAGGGGCGCGCGCCGTTTCTGGACAATTGTCTTCCCGCTTCTGGCGCCGACAACCTTCTTCCTGATGGTGGTCAATATTGTTTATGCCTTCTTCGACACTTTCGGCATCATCCATTCGGTTACCGGCGGCGGGCCTGCCAAAGCCACTGAAACGCTGGTTTATAAGGTTTATAATGATGGTTTCGTCAATTTGAGCCTTGGGACATCAGCAGCGCAATCGGTGATTTTGATGGTGATCGTGATCGCTCTGACCGCAATTCAATTCCGCTTCATTGAGAAGCGCGTGCACTATTCTTAAAGGAGGGCGGTTGTTATGATTGAAAAACGTCCGCTATCCAGCCTGATCGGGCATTTCATCCTGATCCTCGGGATTATCATTGTTGCTTTTCCGATTTATTATACTTTCATCGCATCATCGATGAGCTCCATTGAAATCATCCGCGCACCTATGTCGTTGCTGCCGGGCGATCACTTGGTGGAAAACTATAAATCGGCCATTTTCGGCGGTGTCGAGCGCGTTGTCGGCGTCAGTCTTGAACGCCTGTTGTGGAACACATTTGTCGTGTCGATGATCATTGCCGTCGGTAAAATTATCGTCTCATTCTTGTCGGCTTTTGCGATTGTCTTCTTCCGGTTCCGCTTCCGTATGGTGTTTTTCTGGATGATTTTTGTCACGCTGATGCTGCCGGTGGAAGTGCGCATTTTGCCGACCTATAAGGTGATTGTTGATCTCGGTATGATTGATACTTATGCCGGTTTGACATTGCCATTGATTGCGTCTGCGACGGCGACATTCCTGTTCCGCCAGTTTTTCCTGACCATTCCGGGCGAATTGGTGGAGGCCGCACGTATTGATAATGCCGGACCTTGGCGTTTCATGCGCGATATTTTGCTGCCGCTTTCAAAAACAAATATCGCAGCGCTTTTTGTCATCCTGTTTATCTATGGCTGGACGCAATATTTGTGGCCGTTGCTTGTTACCAATGATGCCAAAATGAACACAATCATTATCGGTTTGCGACGTATGGTCGATTTTGCCGATGCTTCCACACCATGGAATTACGTCATGGTTACAGCAATTCTGGCGATCCTGCCGCCCATCCTCGTGGTGGTGCTGATGCAGCGTTGGTTCGTCAAAGGTCTGGTTGAAACGGAAAAATAATGAGTAAAATTATTCTCGATAATGTTCGCAAATCCTATGATGGCAAAAATGACGTTATCAAAGGCGTTTCACTGACCATTGATGATGGCGAGTTTCTGGTGCTGGTCGGGCCTTCGGGCTGCGGAAAATCCACCCTTTTGCGCATGATTGCAGGGCTGGAAAGCATCACGGACGGAACGATTTCCATCAGCGACCGTGTGGTGAATGATATTGAGCCGTCCGAGCGCGATATTGCCATGGTGTTCCAGAATTATGCGCTTTATCCGCATATGACGGTGCGTGAAAATCTGGCTTATGGCCTTAAAAACCGTAAAACGCCGAAAGCCGAAATTGACCGTCGCATCGAGGCAGCGGCAAAATCGCTGGAAATTTATGATTTCCTTGATCGTAAACCACGTCAGCTTTCCGGCGGTCAGCGCCAACGTGTGGCGATGGGGCGGGCGATCGTGCGTGAACCGGCAGCGTTTTTGTTTGATGAGCCGCTTTCCAATCTGGACGCCAAATTGCGCGTGCAGATGCGTGTGGAAATCAAGCGCCTGCAACGCTCGCTTGCCACGACAAGCGTTTATGTGACCCATGACCAGATGGAAGCAATGACCCTTGCCGACAGGCTGGTGGTGCTCAATGGCGGGCGCATCGAGCAGGTTGGCACGCCGATTGAACTTTATGAAAAACCGGCAACCACTTTTGTTGCAACCTTTATCGGCTCGCCTTCAATGAATTTGCTGGCGCTCGATCAGGTCGGCAACAGCAATTACAGCCTCAATTTAAACGCTAATGAAGCGCTGCTGCGTGACATTCACACGATTGGCGTGCGCCCTGAAGATGTGGTTGTGGTAGAAGACCATGCTCAGCCGGCCTTTAAAACGCAAGTTCATGTTGATGCAATCGAATTGGTGGGGGCGGAAAGCTATATTCACAGCCATCTGAATGATGATGTGAGCTTTATTTTCCGCGTTGCCGGACGCAGCCGCATGAAAGTGGGTGATATGATCCATATTGGTGCGGAAGCGGAAAATATCCATCTTTTTGACCGCGATGGTCGGCGGATAAATCTTTAAATTCAATGACTAAGCCTGTCTGCTATTATGACAGGCTTTAAGGTAATAAGACGTGATCTAAGGCTGGCGGAACCTATATGTGCCGCCAGCTTGTATATATTGTTGTTTTTTCAAATTAGAATTTTTGAACTGTTTTATTCTATTTATGGAATTATTTTGTCAGTACTGTTGACAGTCGGCGGATTTAGTCCAACTATTTAGTTTCGCGGTAAAAGCGAGCGGCGTGGAGGCGCCGTATAAACGGGAGGATTTCATGCGTTCAACACTTTTTGTTGCGACTTTAGCAGCCGGAGCCTCAATGTTTGCGTATTCTGCGCAAGCAGAAGGCAATCTTAATCTCATTTGCTCGGCCGATGTGGTTATTTGCGAGCAAATGAAAAACATGTTTGAAAAAGAAACTAATATTCAGGTGAATATGGTTCGTCTTTCATCGGGCGAGACTTACGCCAAAGTGCGCGCAGAAGCACGCAACCCGAAAACTGATATTTGGTGGGCGGGGACAGGCGATCCGCATATGCAGGCAGCCTCTGAAGGGCTGACACTGGAATATAAGTCTCCGATGCTGGACGAGCTGAATGATTGGGCGGTTAAACAGGCAGAAAGCTCAGGCTTTAGAACCGTCGGCGTTTATGCTGGTGCGCTAGGCTGGGGCTATAATACCGAATTACTGGCCAAGAAAAACCTGCAACCGCCAAAATGCTGGGCGGATTTGCTTGATCCGGGCTTTAAAGGCGAGATTCAGATGGCGAACCCCAATTCATCGGGCACCGCCTATACTGCCCTTGCCACATTGGTGCAGATTATGGGTGAAGAACCGGCTTTTGAATATATGAAGAAGCTGAATGCCAATATTTCGCAATATACCAAGTCGGGTTCGGCACCGGTTAAATCGGCAGCACGCGGCGAAAATGCCATTGGCATTGTGTTTATGCATGATGCGGTTTCGATGACGGCGGAAGGTTTTCCGATTGTGAGCGTGGGTCCATGCGAAGGCACGGGTTATGAAATCGGCTCAATGTCGATCATCAAAGGCGCGCGCAATCTGGAAAATGCAAAGAAATGGTATGATTGGGTGCTCAAAGCAGACGTGCAATCAACCATGAAGGATGCAAAATCATTCCAGCTTCCTTCTAATAAAAATGCTGAAGTGCCGAAAGAATCCCCGCGTTTTGAAGATATCAAGCTGATTGATTATGACTTTAAAACCTATGGCGATCCGGAAAAGCGCAAGCAGATTCTGGAGCGTTGGGATCGTGAAATCGGAGCCAGTGCCAACTGATGAAACAGTAAAAATCTGACCGCAGGCTGAATGAAACCGGCCTGCGGTTGGTGGTTTCACTCAATCAGAAAGCGTGGCATGCAATGAAGCAGCAAAACCGTAGACTGGATGTTGTGCTGGCCGTATTTTTGGCAAGCTTCATCCTTTTGCCCTGGTACCGCATTGAAGGCGGGTTCTTTAGTCTGAAATGGTTGTCCGATTTCCTGAGCAATCAGGAGTACGGCTCCGGCATGATGCAATTGCTGGCTTATAACCGTTTCTGGCTTTGGGGCATTGTTTTGCTGATGGCGCTTTGTGGCGCTGCGCGTTTATGGGCGTCGCCGCCAAAACGCAGTCATTTATTGACGCTTCTCAGTGTGCTGGGCTTTTTATATCTTGCTTTGCAAGGGCTTGCGATTGGCTTTGGCGGCTGGAACTGGGTTTTTACCGAAAATCTCTTTGGTATTTTGCCGGATGGGCAGCCCGCTTTTGGTACCGGTGCGGTGATTGCCGGAATTTGTTTTGTTTTGATTTTTGCCTTCAGTCTGGCCGAGCGTGGCGTGCTGAAAGGTGATGCTTTTATCTTGGCTTCCATCTCGATGTTGTCGGTGCTGGTTGTCGTTTTTGTTTTCTACCCGCTTTTCAGCATGTTTGCCGGTTCGGTGCAGGATTTTGACGGTTCATTCAAGCCGGATGGCTTTATCCGTAATATTCAGGATCCGTCGATCTGGAGTTTTGGCTGTGTCATTGATGGCACACGCTGCGGCGTGGCATGGCGCACTTTATGGCTGGCGCTGATGACAGCGAGCGGTTCTACGGTGCTTGGATTGGCCTTTGCATTGCTCGCGACACGCACTAATTTTCCATATAAAAAAGGCCTGCGCCTGTTAACTATTTTGCCGATCATCACGCCGCCATTCGTGATCGGTCTGGCATTGACCCTGCTTTTTGGCCGTGCTGGTGTGGCAACACAAGCCGTATCCTCATTTCTCGGTATTGAACCGGGGCGCTGGTTATATGGCATTACCGGGATCTGGATTGCGCAGGTTCTATCCTTCACACCGATTTCGTTTTTGGTGCTCATTGGCGTGGTGGAAGGTGTTTCACCTTCAATGGAAGAGGCTTCGCAAACCTTGCGTGCCGACCGTTGGCGCACCTTCCAGCAGGTCTCATTGCCATTGATGGCACCGGGCATTGCCAATGCTTTTCTGATCAGTTTCATTGAAAGCATGGCCGATTTCGGCAATCCGATGGTGCTCGGCGGCAGTCATGGCGTGTTATCGACGGAAATTTTCTTTGCGGTTGTTGGTTCACAAACGGACCCGTCACGCGCAGCCGTTCTGGCAATTGTGCTGCTGATTTTCACACTTAGCGCTTTTCTCATTCAGCGCATGTGGTTGTCGGGCAAAAACTTTGCCACCGTTACCGGCAAAGGCGATTCAGGCATGCATGCCGCTTTGCCAAAATCATTGGAAATCGGCGTTTATGCGCTGGTCATTCCGTGGGTTATCTTCACGCTTGTTGTTTACGGCATGATCATCGTTGGCGGCTTTGTCAAAACATGGGGGCTCGATAACACGCTGACAATTGATCATTATCGCCGTGCGTTCTCGGTCGCTTTCACTGAAGACGGCATTGCATGGACGGGTGTTGCGTGGAATTCCTTCTGGACAACCATGGAAATCTCGTTGATTTCAGCACCTTTGACGGCCGCTGTTGGGATGCTGACCGCCTATCTGATCGTGCGGCAGAAATTTTATGGCCGCAGCGTATTTGAATTCGCGCTGATGCTGAGCTTTGCTATTCCGGGCACGGTTATTGGTGTCAGCTATATTATGGCTTTCAACCTGCCGCCGCTGGAAATGACCGGAACGGCCTTGGTGCTGATTGCCTGTTTTGTCTTCCGCAATATGCCGGTGGGCGTTCGTGGCGGCATAGCAGCGATGAGCCAGCTTGACCGCAGCCTTGATGAGGCATCGCTGACATTGCGTGCAGATAGTTTGCGTACCTTGCGCAAGGTTATTCTGCCATTGTTGCGCCCTGCTATTACGGCATCTCTGGTCTATTCCTTTGTGCGGGCGATCACTTCAATCAGTGCGGTGATTTTCCTCGTCAGCGCGCAATATAATATGGCGACATCTTATATTGTCGGGCTGGTCGAAAACGGCGAATTTGGCGTGGCGATTGCTTATTCCTCGATGCTTATCGTTGTGATGCTGGTGGTGATTACGGTGTTCCAGCTACTGGTCGGACAACGCCAGTTGCGGCGTGAAAACCGCATCGCCCCAACCAAAGCCTCACAGCAACAGGAGAATGCTGTATGACTATGATTAAAGCAGGTTCTGTCAGTTTTCAGAATGTGACCAAGAAATTTGGTGATTTCACTGCGCTGCCGGATTTATCCATGACAGTGGAACCGGGCACACTGGTGACGCTTCTGGGGCCTTCCGGTTGCGGTAAAACCACGACTTTACGCTTGCTGGCAGGGCTGGAACATCCAACCTCGGGGCGGGTGCTGATCGGCGGTAAAGATGTCACCAACCTGCCTGCCAATGAGCGCGATGTGTCGATGGTATTCCAGTCTTATGCTTTGTTTCCGCATATGACGTCATTGGATAATGTGGCCTATGGGTTGCAGTCATCGGGTTTGAAAAAAGCAGAAGCGCGTGAGCGCGCCGAAGAGGGGCTTGCTCTGGTCGGCTTGGCCGGTATGGGGCATCGTTTACCGGCAGAGCTTTCGGGTGGTCAGCAGCAACGTGTGGCGGTTGCCCGTGCTCTGGTGCTGGAGCCGCAGGTTTTGCTGCTGGATGAGCCGCTTTCCAATCTGGATGCACGGTTAAGACGCCGCGTGCGAACGGAAATTCGTGAGCTGCAACAGCGACTTGGCTTTACCGCCGTTTATGTAACCCATGATCAGGATGAAGCACTGGCGGTTTCTGACACGATTATCGTAATGAAAGATGGTGATATTGCGCAAAAAGGTTCGCCACGCGAGCTTTATGAAGCACCGGCTTCCGCTTTCATTGCCGATTTTATGGGGGAGGCCAATGTTTTGCCATGTGAAGTAAGCCGTGTAGAAAATGGTTTGGCGAGTGTGTATATCGGTGATCTGAAACATCAATTACCGAGCGCACATGCGGTGACCGGCAAGGCGCAATTGGCCGTTCGGCCAAATTCTATTAAGCTTGAACAAGCGACAAATGGTGCATTAATGGGCACGATTACCCATTCAGCCTATCTTGGCGACCATATCGAATATGAGGTGGAAACTAAATTTGGCAAATTATTTGTCGTTGATATGGATGCAGATGAACCATTGCCACGTGATACATCGGTGGCAGTGCATCTGAAAGGGCGCGGACTGGCGCTTATTCATCATTAAATTTATCGTTTGGATAGGGGAATATCATGGTGACAGCGGCTGCGTCTGCACTTGAGCAAAGATTTGCGCTGGCAAAACTGATTGCAGAAAAAGCCGGAGCCTTGGCTCTGGATTACTTTAACCGGCGCGAAACGCTGGTGATTGAAACCAAACGCGACCCGCAGGACGTGGTTTCCATCGCTGACCGCAATGTGGAAACGCTCATTCGTGATAAGGTAACGGCTCATTTTGGCGATGATGGCTTTTTGGGCGAAGAATATGGCCTGAACAGAGGCACAAGCGGCTATACTTGGGTGGTTGATCCGATTGACGGCACCAGCCCATTTGTTCATGGCATGCCGAACTGGTGTGTGTCGATAGCCGTTTTATATCAGGATAAGCCTGTGATCGGTGTGATTTCAGCGCCGTGTCACAATGAAGTTTATGCGGCAGCTCAAGGCATGGGCGCTGTTTTGAACGATAAAACCATCAAGGTTGACCCAACCAACACAGTGCAGACGGGCGTGACGGCAATTAGTGCTAATAGTCATGTTACGCCGGCTTTTGTCGCTGGCGTGATTGAGCGGTTGCTGACGGCACAGGGCAATTTTGTCCGCAATGGTTCTGGCGCTTTGATGCTGGCTTATGTGGCGGCTGGGCGTTTGGTGGGCTTTTTTGAAGGCTATATGCATGCTTGGGATTGCATGGCTGCATTTTGCCTGATCGAAGAAGCAGGCGGTTATTGCTATCCGTTTCCGGTTGACGGAGAAAATCTGACCAAAGGCGCACCGGTTTTTGCTGCGGCACCGCAAGCGGTCGATGCATTAAAAGAGATCGCGCAGCTTTAATAACTTATTGATTTAACGAAATAATTGGGGCGCTGCCTGTGTTTACAGGTAGCGCCCGTTTTTTAGCTCTTAATCGAAATTAATGAGCAAGTGAGATGCTGTCAGCATTCAGCTGCATGCGATCTGTGTCGCTGCTTGGGTTTGCAATCCATAAAGGGGACTGTGAGGACCAGTTGATCTGTACTTTCTGACCAGCAGAAACACCGCTGAGGTCTGTGCCGTTAGGAAGTTTAAATGAGTCACCATCTGAAAGCTGTACGGTGTTTGCAAACATATTCAGCTTTTCAATTGTACCGGTTGTAGTAAATGTTGCAGCTGATGCAATAGAGGCTGAAGCAAGTGTTGAAACAGCAAGAGTAGCAATAAGGATCTTACGCATTTTATTTTCCATTCTTCATAATGTGCAGTGACGTTATTGAGAGGATGTTGGGTATTACGTCGTCACTGCTTGTGATGGGCCTAATTTGGGGTGAAACCTTGAAATAAACAATAGTTGGAAAAGTAACGAATTGTTGAACATGATTGAACAATCACATTTTCGTGCGTTTTTTAAATGAACAATGAATAAGGCGCCACAAATCAATAATTGTTGCAGCGATCACAGCTGTCATAAAAACTTCATAAATTATTGATTTCTAATATAAAAAACCGCCGGAGAGGTTTTTTACCCTTTCCGGCGGCATATTTTAAAAGTGGCATTTGAATTCATTTTGGGTCGAAATAAGGCAAAAAAATTCTAATCACATTCAATTGATCTTTAGCTTTTTTTGCTGTCCCGTTGATAAATCCAGTCATGGTCAGGGTGATTTTGGAAGCGCCACTTGCGTAAAGGCCCTGCCATGACGTTGAGATAATACATTTCATAGCCGTAAGGTACGCCACATGGATGGTGCCCTTTTGGC
The DNA here is from genome assembly GCF_039522165.1 of Paenochrobactrum glaciei. Lineage (NCBI taxonomy): Bacteria > Pseudomonadati > Pseudomonadota > Alphaproteobacteria > Hyphomicrobiales > Brucellaceae > Paenochrobactrum > Paenochrobactrum glaciei. The sequence continues at coordinate 111,935 of NZ_BAAADE010000003.1, read as the reverse complement.
ACCAACACCACATCACCATCAGCAACAGCCATGGTTTCGTCCAAACTGCCGTCTTCGGTGAAAACGCGCTGGATGCCATAGCCTTGTGATGGGTTGAGACGATGATAATAAGTTTCTTCCAGATAGGTCATATCCGGATAATTATCTTCATCATGGCGGTGTGGCGGGTAAGAGGACCAGTTGCCCTGCGGGGTGAACACTTCTGTCACCAGCAGGCTGTCGGCAACATCACGCCCTTCCATTGCAATATTATGGATAAAGCGGGTATTGGCACCTTGGCCGCGCTGTTCGAGCTGGATGTTGTCAGGGCCAATAATTTGTGCAGGGCGGCCAGCTTTGGCAGGTGCTGTGCAAATGGCCAGAGTGCAATCGGTTGTGGCAACGGCCTGCCAGTTGCTTTGCGCCGGAATATAGACGCAATGCGGCGGCAAGCGCTCAAACACATTCATCCGCTCACCCAGTTCACCAAAATCATGGGCACTGTCGGAGGTGGTGGCACTGACTTTCGCTTTGCCTTCCACCAGCACCAGAATGACCTCGGTGTCATTGGTGGTTTCCGAAGCGCTTTCACCGGCCTTCAACTTGTAAAGACCAAAGCCGACATAACCCCAATTGGCGCTTTCCGGCGTGATGTCATGCACTTTACCGCTGGTAGACTGGGGTTTGCGTAACAAATTTGCCATGACCTATCCTTTATCTAAACCGGCCTCTCGGGCATAGGCTTTCAAAGATTTCAAACCAAGGGTTTGATATTGGAGCGGATTGCGCACCACCGGATCTTGCTCTGCTTCAATTACCAGCCAGCCCTGATAGCCGTGCTCGGCAGCGATCTTCAAAACCGGAACGAAATCAACACCGCCTTCAGCATCGCCCGGTACCGTGAATGCACCACGGCGTACAGCTTCGAGGAAGGAAAGTTTTTGCTCTTTGACTTCTGCGGCAATGTTCGGGCGCAGGTTTTTGGCATGAATATGGGCAACACGTGCCATATGTTTGCGGGCAACGCGCTGCGGATTGCCGCCACCAAACAGGCAATGGCCGGTATCAAGCAGCAATTTGGTTGCTGATCCGGTGTGCTGCATAAGCAAGTCAATCTCTTCTTCACTTTCGATAATCGTGCCCATATGGTGGTGATAAACGAGCGTAATGCCTTGAGAGGCTGCAAATTTCGCCAGCTCTTCAACACCGGCACCAAATTTTGCCCATGCGCCAGCATCAAGATGCGGGCGCAGTTCCAAGGCTTTGTCATTGTCACCGTGGATGGCATTGGATGTTTCGCAGGTGATAATCACCTTGCAATCCATGGCTTTTAACAAATCAAGCGCGGGCTGCATGGCTTTTTTCTCGTCTTCAATGCTGTTTGTCAGCAGATTGAGCGAATGCCAGCCGGAAATATAGCGTAAGTTCCGTGGTTCCAGTACGGCTTTGAGCGCGACAGGTTCTTGCGGAAATTTATGGCCTTTTTCAATGCCGTCAAAGCCGATGGCCGAAGCCTCGTCCAAACATTGGTCGAGCGAGATATGTGCGCCGAGGCTGCGGTCGTCATCATTGGTCCATGCGATTGGGTTTGTACCGTAGAGGATCATCACTCAGTTTCTTTCTTTCAGAGCGGCTTCATAATTTTTACGGGCTTCGCGCACTTCTGCGCGCTCAGAGACTTCAGGCACGGCAACATCCCACCAATATCTGCCAGTGGCGGGGGTCGGGTAGGGGTCTGTATCAATCACGATAACGCTGACCTTATTGCTAGCGCGGACGGTTGCCAGACTTGCTTCAAGCTCTGCAATGGATGAGACTTTATAGCTATCGGCTCCCATAGCGGCGGCATGAGCGGCAAAGTCGATATGTGACGGGTTCACATGATTGCTGTGGTCGAGCAGATTGTTAAATTCTGCGCCACCGGTTGCCATTTGCAGACGGTTGATGCAGCCATAGCCGCGATTATCGGTAATCACGACAGTGATTTTGATACCCATCATCACAGCCGTCGCAAGCTCGGAATTGGCCATCATATAAGAGCCGTCACCGACCATCACGATCACATCGCGATCAGGCTCGGCCATTTTGATGCCCAAGCCACCGGCAATCTCGTAGCCCATGCAGGAAAAGCCGTATTCCATGTGATAGGACATCGGGCGCGAGGCTTTCCAAAGCTGATGCAACTCGCCAGGCATGGTGCCTGCGGCACACATGACAACAGTGTTTTCACGCGATTGACGCTGAACTGCACCGATCACCTGCATGTCGGTCGGCAATTGGTTGTCGTCTTTGGGTGCGGCTGTATCTTGATCAGCACTGGCAAACCAAGCTGCCTTCAAAGCCGCATCCGGTGTGGCTGCACGATAACTATTCAAGCCTGAGGTTAAAGCTGCAAGCCCTGCCTTGGCATCGGAAACCAGTGGTAATGCGTCATGTTTTGCACTGTCATAGGCTTGCACATTCAGCGCCAGAATCCGACATTCAGGATTGCGGAAGAGTGCCCATGAACCGGTGGTGAAATCCTGAAAACGGGTGCCGACACCGATGATCAGATCGGCATCTTCGGCGATTTTATTGGCGCTTGATGCGCCTGTGACACCGACAGGGCCAAAATTAAGCGGATGATCCCATGGCAGAGCCGATTTTCCGGCCTGTGTTTCAATCACCGGAATAGAGTGTTTCTCTGCAAATGCTTGTAAAGCAGCACATGCGCTGGAATAATGCACACCGCCACCTGCAATAATGACCGGATTTTTGGCAAGTTGAATGGCTTTGATAGCTTCTGCCAGCTCAAACTGGTCTGGCTCCGGGCGGCGCTGGTGCCAGATTTTGCGCTCAAAAAACGAAAGCGGATAATCATAAGCTTCCGCTTGCACATCCTGACAGAAGGCAAGGGTAACAGGGCCGCAATCAGCCGGATCTGTCATAGTGCGGAAGGCACGTGGCAAAGCGGTCAGCAATTGTTCCGGCCGTGTGATGCGGTCAAAATAGCGGCTGACAGGGCGGAAGCAATCGGTCACACTCACAGTGCCGTCATTGAAATCTTCGATTTGTTGCAACACCGGATCAGGGCCGCGATTGGCAAATACATCACCGGGAATAAACAAAACCGGCAAGCGGTTAACATGTGCCAGGCCTGCGGCTGTCACCATATTGAGCGCACCGGGGCCGATTGATGATGTAACCGCACAGGCACGCTTGCGGCCAAGCTGCTTGGCATAAGCAATGGCCGAATGTGCCATGGTTTGCTCATTATGACCGCGCCAGGTTTGTATATCATCGCGCGCGGCATAGAGAGCCTCGCCAATGCCTGCCACATTGCCATGACCGAAAATCGCCCAGACACCGGCAATAAAAGGCTCTCCCTCCGGTGTCATCTGGTTGGCAAGATAACGGATCATTGCCTGCGCAGCGGTTAATCGGACTGTTTTCATGATCTCACTCCCAATCATGTTTTGGCATGCTCACGGGTTGGTCTTACTGCTGTTGGCGCAGACCATCCCAGATATTGCAAAGATTTTGATAGCGTGCTGCCATTTCGTTTACCGCTTCATCATCACTCATTTGGCCAGCAAACCACAGGCGTGCCGGATCGGCAAAAATGGTGCGGCCAATGGCAAAACCTTTAACCAGATCAAATTCAGCGGCAATTTTCAGGCTTTGCGCCAGTTCTTCCTGTGGTGCTTCAAGTCCCAGAACCACAATACCGCGTGTGTAAGGATCGTTGCGGGTAATGGCATCGCAGGCATTTTGCCAAGCGGCTTTGGTTTTCAACGGTTCCAGCTTCCACCAATCGGGATAGACACCGATCTCGTAGAAACGCTCGATGATTTTCGCATTGGTTTCATCGTCAACAGGGGCAACTTTGGAAGGAATAACTTCCAAAAGCAGTTCCAAACGATTGCGTCGTGCCGCCGTAAAGAGGCGTTTGACGGTTTCTTCCTGAGATAAGCGCATCGCTTCATTATCATCAGGATGATAGAAGCAGAGAACTTTCACCACATGCTCAACCGGCCATTCATTAAGCCCGCCATAATCAATGCCCAGCTCCGGCTCTAATGTCAGCGGGCGCGAGGTCGGCCATTCGACAGGGCGGCCAATCCAAAGACCGGAACCGGAAGCTTGATAAAGTGCATCACGGCCAAGGCGGCTGTCGCATAAAATGCCATAGCCTTGATTGTGAGCATCATTTCCGGCGACTTTTTGGGCAGCCTTAAGACATAATTTTTTAAATGCGCCGATTTTTTCAAGCGGAGCACTGCATTCCTTGGCAATATCTTCCAGCTGATAGCGATGATCAAAGGCAAAAACACGCATATGCGGCCAGTTGCCATGGCGGTTGGTTGACCAGTGAACTTGTTCTAATGCTGCATCTTTACGCAAAGCTTTGTTGCGGATGCCGGTTTTGAAGAAATATTGCAGCTCTTCCCAGCTCGGATAGGCAGGGGTGCAGCCATGACGCGAAACGGCAAATGCTCCGCAAGCATTGGCATATTTTAGGGATGTCGGCCAGTCTTCGCCATTCAGCCAGCCGCAAAGCAGGCCGGACATGAAGCCGTCACCGGCACCAAGCACATTGAAAACCTCAATCGGAAAACCTTCGCCGGTTTGGCCATCTTCCAGACTGGCGGGAATGTCGCCTTCAAAAACCACGGCACCCATAGGCCCGCGCTTGCAGACAAGCACGGCCTTGGAAACAGCGCGCACATTGCGCAGGGCTTCCAATGTGTCGGTGCTGCCGCCGGCAATGTGAAATTCTTCCTCTGTACCGACGATGAGATCAAACAAATGCAAGGTTGATTGCAGTTTTTCTGTCACGCGTTGCGAGGAGATAAAGCGATTTTCACCATCATCATGGCCGGAAAGACCCCAAAGGTTAGGGCGATAATCAATATCAAGTGCAGTTTTGGCATCATTTTCACGGGCAATGCGCAAGGCTTTTAAAACGGCTGCTTCAGTGCGTGGATGTGATAAATGCGTGCCGGTTGCGCAAACAGAGCGCGACTGGCTGATGAAAGCCGGATCAATATCGTCTTCGCAAAGCGCCATATCGGCGCAATTTTCGCGGTAGAAAATCAGCGGGAACTGTTCCTGATCGCGGATGCCGAGCAAAACAAGCGCGGTGAGGCGCTCAGGGTCAGTGACAACACCTTGAATATTCACGCCTTCGCGTTCCAATTCACGGGCGATAAAGCGCCCCATATGCTCGTTGCCGACACGGGTGATAAGTGCGGACTTAAGACCTAAACGTGCGGTACCACAGGCAATATTGGTGGGAGAACCGCCAATATATTTGTTAAAAGAGGCCATGTCCTCCAACAAGCCGCCCACTTGCGCGCCGTAAAGGTCAACCGATGAGCGTCCAATCGTGATCAGATCCAGTGGTTTAGTCATATGCCTCCCCGCATCATTCTAACTGTCCGTCACCATTGGTATTCCGAGTGACTTGATATTGATATTCCATTTTTATTTTAAAATAGATTTTAAATTCTATTTTTTAGGCTGGCAATATCAAAATCAAATATATTTTTAAATTTCCTCCTGCCTGTTGCCGCCTACAGCGACCGCTAATGTCATAGCCAGACAAAGCGTGGCGGAAAGCGAGCGGAAGGCACCGAAATCAACCTCTGAAATCAGCAAAGATTGTTTGGCCATACGGCATAAGGGGCTAACAATGGTGTCGGTAATCGCCACAATAGGGATATTACGATTTGAAATTTGTTCAGTTAATTCAACAGTTTCAGCAGAATAAGGCGAGAAAGTAATTGCAAGCAGCACATCGCCTTCGCGGATGGCATGTGGCGTTTCAAGACCACCAACGCTGCTGTGCAACATCGCTGGCACCTGCATTTTTTCCAGAGCATAAGTCAGATAGCTGGCAACGGCAAAAGCACGGCGCAAGCCGACAATATGGATCATCTGTGCTTGCGAGAGAATGCGCACGACCTCTTCCAAAGCAAGCGGATCAATGGTGCCAAGCAGAGATTCGAGCGATGTGCGTCCCGCTTCGGCAAATTCTGCCAATAAGGCAGATGCGCTGCCGCTGGCACTTTCACGTAAATGATGCAGTCTTGTATTATAATCCGGCCAGCCGCCTGCATAAGAGTTGCGGAACAGACGCTGCATTTCCGAAAAACCGGAAAAGCCCAAAATCTGGCAGAAACGCATGAAAGCAGAGCTTTGGACGCCAGCGCCTTCCGCCATTTCGGCAACGGTGGAAACGGCAATCCTGTCTTGATTAGCGGCTACAAAATCCGCGCATTGTTTCAAGCGTTTCGGCAGATCAGGCGATATTTCAAGAAGCCTTGCTTCAAATTCTTTTATGCTTTCCGGCGGCAGCAAATCGTCCATCATATCTCTTTCGAAACTCTCAGCAGGAAGCTGGTCAACATTCTTTCGTTGGTTGAGCGCAATTTACACGAGCAATGTGTATGAAATTTTCTGCCCTCTTGACATAACTTATATCACAATCTAGCAAAATAGAATAAATATTCCACAGCTAACCATGACTGTTCCATTGCAGATGCTTTTTGACCACAGGTTCTTGCGTGCGCCAAAGGTTCTTGAATGTGAATGGGAGGAGACATTTATGGTAACCCGTCTTGCGCTCTTAGGGGCAGGTCGTATCGGCAAAGTTCACGCTGGTGCAATTGCATCTGATCCGCGTGCCCGTCTTGTTGCAGTGGCGGATGCGCATGCGCCATCTGCTGAAGCTATAGCAAAAATGGCCGGTGATTGCGAAATTCGCACCATTGAAGAAATTGAGCAGTCGGATGATGTGGATGCAGTGCTGATTTGCACGCCAACCAACACCCATGCTGATTTGATCGAGCGTTTTGCGCGTGCCGGTAAAGCGGTTTTTTGTGAAAAGCCGGTGGATCTGAGCATTGCGCGTGTGCGAGACTGCCTGAAAACCATTGCTGAAACCAATGCAACGGTGATGCTGGGCTTCAACCGTCGGTTTGATCCGCATTTTCAGGCGGTACGCGGTGCCATTGATGATGGCCGCATTGGTGATGTGGAAATGGTGACCATCACCAGCCGCGATCCGGGTGCGCCGCCGCCTGAATATATCACTGTTTCGGGTGGTATTTTCCGCGATATGACCATTCATGATTTTGATATGGCGCGTTATTTGCTTGGTGAAGAAATTGACAGCGTGATGGCTTCTGCCTCTGTGCTGGTTGATCCGATAATCGGTGAACTTGGCGATTTTGACAGCGCCAGCGTGATTTTGACCACTGCCAGCGGCAAGCAATGCGTGATTTCCAATTCACGCCGCGCAAGCTATGGCTATGATCAGCGCATTGAAGTGCATGGCTCGTTGGGTGCGGTATCTGCTGAAAATCAGCGTCCGGTTTCCATCGAAGTGGCAACAAAAACCGGCTATAATCGTCCCGCTCTGCATGATTTTTTCATGACACGCTACACGCAGGCCTATGCAGCAGAAATTGCTGCCTTTATTGATGCGCTGGATAATAAAACCCCTGCATCGCCTTCGGCACAAGATGGTTTGATGGCTTTGGCATTGGCGGAAGCCGCCCTTAAATCGGTGCGCGAAAAGCGGGCTGTTAAGCTCTCGGAAATAACCGCTTAAATTGACTGATAAACTGCGCTTGGATGTTCTATTCCAAGCGCAGTTTTCTTTAAGGGCAGATGTCAAAATCGCCTTTTTGTGGGGCAGCCAGTGGTTTGAAACTTGAGCGCTCCGGCTTTAAATCAAGCAGCGGTGTATCACTCAGGCAATCAAGCCCACGCACCCAGAGAAGATTATTTTCTCTTTTTTCCAGCAAAACGATAGATGTGCCGATCGGGTTTGGCCGGATGGGTGAGCGGATGGAAAATGTGCCGCGTATCTCACCATTATTGGCAGGGCTTTGAAAAATCAGATCACGGCGCGATTGATGCAGCCAATAAAGAATTTCCAAGTGTTGAAATTCTTCTATGCCTTCAAGAGCTGGCGCCCAAGGTTCAAAAATTTCAATCTGGCATAAAGGCCCGTCATGACGGCCTTGGCGCGGACATTCAAGTCTGGATGTCCAAGGGGTTGTGATACGGCCGATAAACTCAAGCCCTGCATCCTGCGCTTTGGGCGCTGTGACAGCACGCTCATTAAGGCGAAGATCACTTTCTAAACTCTCAGCAGCAGCCTGTTTGGGTGTTAGATCGCTCATTGATGTTCGCTTTCAGGTAAAACAGGGGCGCAAAGCGGGTAGGGGCTACCGTGAAGCTGACCGATTGTGACGTCGATTTGATAAATCTTTTTCAGGTTTTCCGGCGTGATGACCGCTTTTGGTGTGCCGCTGGCAATGAGTGCGCCTTGATGCAGCAGGACGACCTGATCGGCGCAGATAAAAGCGTGATCGGGGTTATGGGTCGATAAAATAACGCTGATGCCGGATTTTGACAGTTCTTTAATCAGCTGCAAAATGCGTAACTGATTGCCGTAATCAAGGCTGGCGGTTGGCTCGTCCATCACCAGAATTTGTACTTTTTGCATCAAAGCGCGGGCAATCAGGACGATCTGGCGCTCGCCACCGCTGATTTCCGTATAGGCTTTATCGGCCAGATGCGCCATGTTGAAACGCTCAAGCAAGTGCAATGCTTCCTGCATTTCTGATGCGGATGGTTTGGCGGTGAGGCTTAATTGGGCAGCTGCCCCCATGACGACTACATCCAGCACATCAAACGGAAAAAGTGCATTATGGGCTTGCGGCACATAGGCAATTTTACGGGCGCGCTGGTGGAGGCTCAATTGCTCTAATGGCTCATCATCCAGTGTGATACGGCCACTATGTGGCTTGATGAGGCCGAGCAGCGTTTTAAAAAGCGTTGTTTTACCAGCACCATTGGCGCCTAGCAAACACAGCACTTCACCTTGCGCAACGCTTAAATTGATATTTTGCGCGATGATGCGTTTGCCATAGCCAAAACTGAGGTTTTCTGCGCTTAATTTCATTGCCAGCCTCGTTTGCCGGAAGCGAGAAGCCAGATGAAAAATGGTGCGCCGACCGTGGCAGTTAAAATGCCAAGCGGTATTTCAATGGTTGCTATAGAACGCGCTAAAAGGTCAACAATCAGCAAATAGCCAGCGCCCAAAATCATTGAAACGGGTAATAGCTTGCGAAAATCGGGGCCGACAAGAAGGCGTGCAATATGCGGAATGATAAGGCCGATCCAGCCAATAATACCGGTGACGGAGACAGCTGCGGCTGTCATCAACGTTGCAGAAGCAATCAGCAGAGGGCGTAAACAAGCGGTGTTAACGCCAAGGGTTTTTGCTTCATCATCGCTGAGTGTCAGTAAATTGACCCGCCAGCGCAAAATCATCAGCGGTACTAAACCGAGGATAAAAGCAGGAAGCACAGATAAAACATCTGCTCTGGTGACAGCGGTTAAACTGCCAAGCAGCCAATAGGTAATGGCTGGCAACTGATCATAGGGATCAGCCAGAATTTTCAAGAGAGAAATAGCGGCACCCACCAGGGCGCCAATCGCGATACCGGCCAGCACCAGCACCAGCACCGGATCGCGGTTGCGGATTGCAAGGCCGAGTGAATAAACGGCGGCAACAGCCAGCAATCCGCCGCAAAAGCTTAAAATCTGCACAGTCACGACCGGCAGATATAGGAAGAGCCCTAAAATGGCACCCAAACTGGCTCCGGCAGAAACGCCCAGAATATCGGGCGAAACGAGCGGATTGCGAAAAATACCTTGATAGGTGGCGCCAGCCGCTGCAAGGGATGCGCCGACTAAGAGCGCCAGCAAAATGCGTGGCAGGCGGATGTTCCAGATGACATTTTGCGCCATTGCATCCGGTTGAGCGGAGTTTGGTGCGACGGCATGGATAATCACATCGGCAATGTCTTTAAAGCTCAGCGGATATTTGCCGATGGTTAAAGATAAAACCGCCAGTGCTGCTAAAACAAAAAGATAAAAAATAAGGGCTGGCCGCCTTTGAAGGTAATGAGCAGCCAGCCCTTTTTTGTTGCCTGTCATTATTGGGCGCGCACCGCATCATGCAGCAAAGCATCTACTTGGGCGTCCGACAGATCCACCTGATAAAACAGCTTGTAGAAATCACGTGTCTCGGCGCGCAAATCCCCTTCAAAACTGTCGGGGTAGAGGATCTGTACCAGCCAACGCACGCCAATCAGGCGGTTTACACTCGGGGGGGTGTCAAACCAGCCAAAGGGACGCATTGGAGTGCGGAAAACCAGACCATTTTGCACGGCATTCACGTCCTTCCACAATGGGTCGGTCTTGACTGCGGCAACAAATTTCTCATCCGAACCTAAGATAATGTGCGGGTTCCATGTGAGAACCTGCTCGAGCGACACATTGGTCAACCCGCCTTTACCAGTAGCGGCAGCAACATTTTTGCCACCGACAAAGTTTAGAATTTCCAAATTGATGGAACCATCCATACCGGTTTCTAAGCCATCAGCACCGCGGCCATAATAAACGGCCGGGCGATTTTCCGGCGCAATAGCGCCAAGCTTTGTATTCAGGCCATCAATGGTTTTGGTGGCGTAATCAGCCAATTGCTGAGCGCGTTCTTCGGTGCCGAGCAATTCACCCATCAGCTTGAAAACATCAGCAGTTTTATCAAAGCTGCCATCGATGAGAATATAAGGAATGCCGGTTTGCTCCTGCACCTTGTCGGCCAATGAAATATAAGTGTCGCTGATTGTGCCGACATCAAGTATAAAATCAGGCTTGGCTGCAAGAGCGGCTTCAATATTAGCAGTTCCGCCTTTGCCGGTCAGGCGGCCATAAGTTGGCAGATCAGCAACCGATTTCAGCAGATATTCTTTGTCTTTTGCGCCAGGTTCACGTACCCAGCCTGCCAGTTTTTCAGGCGCGACTGTGTAAATCAACACGGATGCCGGCGGGCCTGCGGCCAGCACCGAATTAACCGTGTCCGGCAATTCAACCTTACGACCGGCGGAGTCGGTAAATGTTCGGGCGTGCACTGTCCCGATAATGGCAAAAAATGCTGCGATAAGCAGGGTGAGAAAGCGCATGCTGATGGTTCCCGTTTAAGCCGTGTTTGCGTTTATGCAACGAAGGCTGATTTATTATAATTAGCATTATATTTGACAAAACATAACGCTTGTCAAACCTTACCCGTTTTTCCCATTTATATTAGCAAATAGAGAAATTTCAGGCTTAATCTTTTGGCGGCTCAAGTGTTTCGTTCAAATGTTCACGCAACCATTGCATTTGCGGCTCGATTGCGGCGGCTGTCAGGCGTTCCATCGCGCGAAACTGCTCAATCAACTCTTCACCAAAAGGGGTAACAATGGCACCGCCGCCATGTTTGCCGCCCCGTTGGGAATCCACTACCAGCTGGGAAAACATTGTATTCATGGCGTTTACCAGCATCCATGCGCGCCGGTAAGACATATTCATTGCCCTTCCGGCCGATGAAATGGAGCCGGTTTCTTTTATATGTTCAAGCAATTGGATTTTGCCGCGTCCGATGCGCTCGGCATTTGACTTTTCGTCGGAGACATCAATGCGGATGATTGGGTTCAGAGCAATCCCGGACAATCGTTTCTCCTCAGACAAGTGCATCGGCTTTAACAAGCCATAAAGGGTCAAAGTGAAGATAGCAAGATTTTGCGTGGGAGTTGAAAAAGGCGTTATATTTATCAAAGCCAATAATAATGCTTGAGTCGGTTCAAAGGGGTTGTGCAGATGCTGGATAAATTAGGTGTAACAATTCCGCTTGTTCAGGCGCCGATGGCAGGGGTGGCAACACCGCTTTTGGCAGCTGAAGTGTCGAATGCGGGTGCACTTGGTTCTATCGGGGCGGGGGCAACTGATGCAACAGGCGCGCGTGCGATGATTGAAGAATTGCACCAACGCACGAACCGCGCTTTTAACGTCAATTTTTTCACCCATGATGCAGGAGAAGCCAATGCATCGCGTGAAGCGGCATGGCTTGAATGGCTGGCACCTTTATTTGCAGAATTTGGTGCTGAACCGCCAAAGCAACTCAAAACAATTTATAAAAGCTTCAAGCATGATCCGGAATTATTGCCGCTTTTGATGGAAACAAAACCCGCCGTGGCAAGCTTTCATTTTGGCTTACCATCTGGCGAAGCTATTCAAGCGTTGAAATCTGCCGGAATTACCTTGATGGCATCGGCGACCAGTCTTGATGAAGCTCGCCAGATTAAAAAAGCTGGTTTTGATGTTGTGATTGCGCAAGGCATTGAAGCAGGTGGCCATCGCGGTATTTTTAATCCCGCTGGTGCGGATGATGGTTTGAGCGCCTTGGCTTTGACACAAATTTTAACGCGTGAACTGGATATGCCGGTGATTACGGCAGGCGGCATTATGAATGGCGCTGGTATTGCTGCGGCACTTAATTATGGCGCAGTTGCTGCGCAGATGGGCACCGCCTTTATTGCCTGTCCGGAATCTGCGGCTGATGATGCTTATCGTGCGGCATTAAAAGGTGAAGGGGCTTATCACACCCTTTTGACCCCGATTATTTCAGGGCGTCCGGCACGTTCACTGGCCAATCGCTATACGGCATTGCATAAAGTGCTCAAAGGCCACCTGCCGCCTGCTTATCCGATTGCTTATGATGCCGCCAAAGCATTGCATGCGGCGGCGAAAGCCAAAGGTGAAAGCGGCTTTGGCGCGCAATGGGCGGGGCAGGGTGCACCATTGGCGCGTGCCATGCCCGCAGCCGAACTGGTCGCTTTATTGGCACAGGAATTGCAGGATTATCGCTAAAACTTTTTATAAGGCGGCGACATGTAACATATATGGTTCCGGCAATGCCCTGCATCCGCATTCTGGGCGGCATTATGATGAAATAAGTGAAACTGACTGATGATGACTGAAGCAGCGGGTTATATTCCAGTACCACAGAATGTGCCGATACGAGATGAATTTATGCCTGTGATTGCAGATGTTTGCCGGTATTTAAAGAATGAAGCCGCAGATCTGGTGCATAGTGCTTATGTGTATGGCAGTATTTCGACCGGTCTGGCAATCCCGATGGTCTCTGACCTTGATCTGACCTTATTGCTTTATGCACAAGCGACAGAGGCCGATCAAAAGCGGCTGGAACATATTCGGCAGATGATTGAAAACTGTCATTCTGTGGTTAGCAAAGTTGATTTTGATATTGGTACAGTCGATCAGATCACGGCGCCTTTACCGGATTTAGCATGGCGGTTTTGGCTCAAACATCATTGCCGTTGTATTTATGGTGAAGATCTCAATGCTGGTATTGCACCTTTCAAGCCATCAAGGCTGATAGCTCTCAGCGTGAATGGTGATTTTCGTCAGGTGCTTGAGCGCTATGGTGAGAAAATTACAGCTTGCACGTCAACAACCTTATCACAAAAGCTGCGGCGTGAGGCGGCCAGAAAGGCAATTCGCTCAACCAATATTTTGCGACATGAAACGGATGTGGATTGGCCGTTGACACTTGATGATTATGCGGAGCGGTTTCAGTCTCTGTTTCCAGAGAAAAGAGCTGAAATGCAGTTCTTTTTAAAAGAGGCGAGAGCGCCTGCGCCACAAGTTGATGATTTTGCGTGTAGACTATTGGCTTTTGTCGATTGGATGGATGCGAAGCATAAAGAATTGAGCTGTTAAAGCGCATAAGTGAACTGCGTTGAAAAACTATCTAAAGTTCGATTGTGTTTTAGAAAACATGCCGTTAAGGACACGGCATGATGAGTCTTCCATGGTATATTACGATTTTATTTTTGCCTGTTATTTATCCTAAAAGCGCAATGACCATCATTGTTGTTTTCATTGGAGCAGGGGCATTGTTGCCGTTAAAACAAAGTCTGCGGGTCACTATTCACACATTAGCAGCCGTTATTTTAGGGCTTTTGCTGTTTGGCATTGCAATGGTGTATTAATGTGATCACCGTTTATTGGTGTATGCATTGGCCGTACACTTCTTGAAGACAGTACTGATATTTCTTATGGTTTTTAATATATTTTCTGCATAAAGTTTCAGCTAGTGTTTTGCATTCTTCTGGTGTGTTGGGATTAACAACGCGGCTGGTAGTGTCGTGATTTTCACCTGCAATCACCGCTGGTGCAGATGTTAAATTTGCGGCGCTGACTAGCGATAAAATCAAAATAGCTTTCATCATGATTTCCTATTATTTGTGCGAAATAATGGAAATCTAGCGCGTATGATCGGAAACTGAATTCCAAGTTTGATGGAAGAAATTTGTTATCCCACAAATATGATCGCATGAAGTTTGAATAGACGGTGAACGCATGCAGGGCGATAATTTTCCTTTTAGGGAGGTTATTATGTTTGGCTCAATTTTTGCTGCCAGTATTGCTGCTTTTACAATATTTTCAATGATATCACTGTCATTCGATACTACAAAAATGCTGGTTGAATCCCAACCTTCACCAGTAGCTTTGTCGGTTGCCGTGCCTGCCTATTCCCCTAAAAATGATGTGGCTATGTGCCAATATGCAACGCAAGATATGTGCCTTGCATATTGCCCTTCCGCGATGTGAGGCGAATGCTCTGATTATTCCTGGAAATGTGTCCCACTTAACCGTTAAATCAGTAATTGAGGTCGATATTATGAAATATATTTATCTTATTTTGTTGCTGTGTTCAGGAGTTGTTCCTCAAAAGGTTATTGCAGCAGAAAAGCAACTGAAATCATGCCAGATAAATTATCTTGATGGTCAATTGATTATTTGTTGTCCGGATGAAACCGGAAACTGGAGTTGTAAGCCCTATTAATCTGTGTGAATTTTAAGATATTTTATAATTAAATTAATGATACAAAAGATATACTTTAAGAGTTGTTATAGTTATGCCATTTTTTGATTAAATGGGGAGAGGCATGACAGATATTCATAATCCAGCGGTTCATACACGTAAAAAGCGCGTTATTGTCTTTGATACAGAAACGACTGGGTTATTACCTTATGATCGGATTATTACACTGGGGGGTGTAAAAATCGAAGGTGATGAGCTTCTTCCGCAATCTTTATATCTGATTTTTGATCCTCGTAAGGATAGTTCGCCGCAGGCTGAGGCTGTGCATGGATTTGATAACTGGATGACGCGATTTCAGGATTTGTTTGCTGATTTAGCGGTGCCTTTACGGAAATGGTTTAGCTGGGCGGATGAGGTTGTCGCGCATAACGCTGATTTTGATATGCGTTATATCCAGCGTGAATTTCGTAAGGCAGAGGTCGAGCAACTTGATCATCCGGTTTATTGTACAATGCAAATGGCTCGGGAGCAGTGGCAGGGTGAATCTGGTAAATTGGATTGCTGCTTGGAAAGAATAGGGCTTTCGCGCATTGGCCAACGCCATGGAGCGCTTGAGGATGCGTATTTGACGGCTGGGCTCTATTTGCACCAGCAAGGCGCTAAAAAACGCCTGCCTAAAGTCAATTCTTGGTATGAGCCAAAGAACCTCAAGTCATTTCCGGAACGCCCATCAGGCGAACTTCCCCGCCGTAGCCCTAAACGTCGCGCTTAACACTGGGTGAGGAATGTGTGGGGAGTTGTAAGTAAATAAAATCTCTTTTCTATTTTTTTGTGTTTATGGTGAGTAAGCAAACTATTTTAATAATTGTGTTTGTTTAAGCATTGATTTTTATGGCGCACCGCACCGGGCGATGATGACAACTACGTTTACGCTATAGTATTATAAAAGCGCGCCTGACGCTGGTCGGAATACGATTAATCACAGTGATTGCTGGCATATCTCTAGGCTCAGGCCCTATTAATTGATTGCATAGCGTTTGTTTGATTGATTCAATGACGGCACACAAGGAAAGTGCTGCCATGAATGAACTGATTGTCGGAGGCACAAACGCGCCGGATTGAGCCGTATTTACCGCCATCGCATGGCGCGCTGCTGATCGATGACCGCCGTTTATCTTCGTAATCAAAAATGGTCTGTGATGGCGTGACGCGCTTGCAGCTTACGGCCCACACAAGACAATTTACAACTGGTTCATCCGCTGGAACCGCATGGATATGTTTAACAAGATTTTTTTGGTTTTGGCATTCAAAAGTGGTACACTGAATCAGCTCATGATTGATGCAACACATCTCAAAGTCCATCGCACAGCGGCAGACAGCTTAAGAAGGGCCCGCTCCCTCGGTGTATCGGGTGCATTAAAGGTGGTCTGAACTCCAAGCTTCACGCTGTGTGCGATTGCAAGGCTGGCGATTGATCATGCTGTTTAAATTATTATTCAAACCAAGAGCACAAGCCGGATTGTAAGTAGCCATTTTCAATGCTGATAAGAGATCAGAACCAGTTGCAGATCCGGCTAATGTCATCATCGTATCAGTGACGAGACAAAGGCGATCTGCTGCTCGCGTATCGACATTTTCAATGCGTGCTCGACAACGTGAAATCCATCAGCGATGATACCAGCATATTAACGGTCACCGCCTAGAACTTCAGATATAAGGCCAGGGTTACGACTGGTTGAGGCAGGCATCGCATTCCACAAATGGGTCGCGTCTTGAGTATATGCCAAATCAGCCATCGCTGCTTCAGAATGTCCGGCGAAAAGGATGATGCCGCTTGTCGATAGCCGTTTGAGATAAGACGGTTTTTGGCATTCTGGTGCTATTGTCAAAAGGATAATACCGGGAAAGTCACGCGCCTTCCGCTTTAATGCGACAACGTCATCTTCTTCAAGCGGCCTTATTGCAGACGGATCACTAATACCGGGTCTGGCTGGAGATAGAAATGGGTCTTCAAGATGAATGCCAGTGATGCCGGAAATGCCATTTTGAATTGACTGTCTTGCAGCGGCGATGGCTTGTAAATAAACTTTACCATGAGCGGCAATAAAGGTGGTCAGAATATGTGTAGTTCCGTCTTGTCGTGCGCCCCAGGAATTTTTTTCTATTGCTTCAGCGGTTGGTGTGAAATTGAACTGTGTGAAAAAGAAAGCGCCGTATAAAACTTGTCTTTCATATCCCGTAGTGCGGGGATAATTGGTAATACGCCTCTGGCTGGACATGTTGTTTCCAGCCATTATTGGTTGATTTTATTTTTGAATATTACGTTTAGCTCGCTTTAAATATTACAAAGTTGCAGATAAAGCAGTTTGTGGCTTGCCAGTCGATAATTCCCCGAGTATCCCGATTAAAGAGAAAATGAACGCAACGTGTTTGGGAGGCGATACGCGTTTGTTATGTTGTCGCTCAGATATTCTGAGGGGGAACGCAAAGCGCTCTGTACACGGTTGCTGATTGTGAAATTCCGGGGGAGGAACTCAATGTATCGTAAATATCTTTTGGCGTTGTCGGCTGCTGTGGTTGCATTTTCGTCTTCTGCAAAGGCAGAGGATGTTGTGAAGCTTGGCATGGTTGTTGAGCTGTCAGGACCGGGCGCACCTGCCGGCACCAACTGGCGCGATGGTATTAAGATTGCCATTGATGAAGTCAATGCGGACGGCGGCATTCTGGGCAAGAAGGTTGAGCTTGGTGAATATGACACGCAGACCGATCCGCAGGTTTCGCGTGCATTGGTGCAAAAAGCCATCGATGATGGTGCTTATGCAATTCTTGGCACGATTTATTCCGGCTCGACGATGGTCAATATGCTGGTTGCACAGCAAAACAGCATTCCGCAATTTGTGGGTTCTGAAGCACCAAGCATTGTTGAAAAAGGCAATCCTTTTGTGTTCCGTACCTCAACCGGCGCACAGAAGGGCGTACCGGCACTGACCTCTTATTTCACTGATACATTGAAAGCCAAAAAAGTTGGCGTCGCATGGCTGAATAATGAATTCGGCAAAGGCGGCCATGATGTTTTTGTCGAAGAGATGAAAAAAGCTGGCATTGAAGTGGTTATCGATGTGGCGTCCGAGCAGGCGCAGACCGATTATGCTGCCGACGTTGCCAAGCTGAAACAAGGCAATCCTGAAGCGATCTTCGTTTATATGAATCAGGAAGAATCGGCTCGTTTTTTGATCGAAGCCAAAAAGCAGGGCTTGAATATGCCGCTGATTGGTGAAGTGACGCTGACAGAAGCAAAAGTTGTGGAACTGGCAGGTCCGGCAGCAGATGGTGCGATTGCTCATGTGGGTATTACCGCTGCGGCAACCGATGTTCCGGCTATTGGCGAGTTTTCAAAGAAATTTGAAGAAGCCTATAAGCGCAAACCTACCCATGATGCGCTCAAAGGTTATGTGGGTGTTTGGACGACCAAATATGTCACCGACATGGTTGGCAAACTGGATGGTGAAGCCTTTGCTGAGAAAATGCGTGGCCTGTGCCTGAATGCGGCTGACTATCCAAAAATCGCGCTGGATACTTGCTGGGATGATCGCGGAGAAATGTCACGCCCGAGCTTTATGGTTCAGGTGAAAGACGGTGTTCCGACCGTCATTGGCACTGTTCCGGCTAACTAATCTATGTCCTAATCGGCGTGGCGGTTTTGCCGCCGCGCTGCTCTGTGCTTCTTTCAGGTCGTATAATGTCCCAGTTTCTACAGGTTGTTTTGTCCGGTCTTGCAACCGGTTCTATCTATGCACTTGCGGCGATAGGTTTTACGCTGGTCTGGCAAGCTGCGCAGACTGTCAATTTTGCTCAAGGCGAATTTGTAATGCTGCCCGCTTTTTTTGTGCTGGCGGCAATGGGCATTTTCGGCATTTCTTTCTGGCCGGCTATGCTGATCGGGCTGGTGATCGCAATGATCGTGCTTGGACTGCTGTTCAAGAAGTTGCTGGTCGAACCGATATTGCCACATGGTGGCATCACGTTGATTATTGCGACGATGGCGCTGGGTATCTTTTTGAAAGAAAGCGTCAAAGAGTTTTATTCCGCTGAAGCGCAGCCTTTCCCATCCATGTTCCCGAATGATCCGATTGAAATTTTCGGCGCGGTTTTATCCTTGCGCGATATGCTCAATCTTGGCTTGTCACTGGCCATTGTTGTTTTGCTGACATTGTTTTTAAACCGAACCCGCACCGGACGCTCAATGCAGGCAACGGCACAAAATCCGGCCGTGGCAGAAATTCTCGGCGTCAATGTCAAGCGGATGATCCTCTATACATTTTTGATTAATGCTGCCTTGGCAACCGTTGCTTCTTATCTGATCAGTCCGGTTTATCTGGCAAAGTTCTCCAATGGTGAAACATTGGGTCTGATTGCTTTTATCGCGGCCATTGTGGGTGGGTTTAACCAGATCCGCGGCGCATTGGTTGGCGGTCTTTTGATCGGTGTTCTTGATAATCTGACCGCAGCTTATGTAACGGCACAATATCGTGCGGCCGTGCCGCTGGTACTGTTGATCGTCATCATTCTGGTGCGTCCGCAGGGCCTTATGGGCACGTCCGAAGGGAGAGCAGTGTGATGAGCGCGGCGAAACGCTATTCTTTCATTGCCGTGCTTCTGCTGTTGGCGGTGCTGGCTCCGCTGGGGCAAGGCAATTACATTATTTACATCTTAACCTCATGGCTGATTTTCTCAATCGCGGCGATGGGGCTTAATCTGACACTTGGTTATGCGGGGCAAATCTCGCTGGCTCAGGCATCCTTTATGGCAATTGGCGCTTATACAACCGCCTTGCTGACACTGGCTGGCTGGCACTGGCTGCTTGCTATGCCTGTCGGATTGTTTTTGTGCTTTTTGGTAGGGCTTGTGCTTGGCTATCCGGCCTTGCGTGTCAAAGGTCATTTTTTGGCTTTTGTAACGCTGGCTTTTAACACGCTGGTCTTTCTTGTTCTGCGCAATGAAGAATGGCTAACGGGTGGCAATTACGGGCTGGTTGGTATGCCGCGCCCTGATTTATGGTTGTTCTCGGCGAATAAAAGCCTGCCATTTTACTATTTCACCCTGAGCGTGACTGTGATTGCAGCTTTGATCTTTTGGGGCATTGTGCGCTCCCCGTGGGGGCGTGCGTTTAAAGCACTGCGCGAAAATCCGATAAGAGCTGAAAGCTTGGGCGTTGATACGCGCCGCATCACTTTGCTGGCCTTTGCGATTGGCTCTGTTTATGGCGGACTTGCCGGTTCTTTGATTACGCCGCTGGTGCAATTTATTGAGCCGGGTTCGTTCAATGTAGGCCATTCATTGAAGATTTTGCTGATGGTCGTCGTTGGTGGTTCAGGCTTTTACTTCGGGCCATTTATTGGTGCCGCAGTTGTCATTTTGCTGCCGGAAGTGCTGCGTTTTACCGAAGGCTATTATCTGATCATCTATTCGGCATTGGTTATTGTCATGCTGGTTTTTGTGCCGTCCGGTTTGATTGGCGTATGGGATAAATTGCGCGACAAGTTCTGGCCAAAACAACAGGTTCGCGGTGATATGCAGCAGGGGGCGCGGTTAAAATGAGCAATCCTGTGCTTTCAGTGCGCAATATCGAAAAACGCTTCGGCGGCATTCATGCCGTGCGTGATGTGTCATTTGATGTTCAGCAAGGCGAAATCCTTGGTTTGATCGGCCCTAATGGTTCGGGAAAATCCACCCTGTTTAATTGTATCCTTGGTCAGCTTCAGCCCAATAGTGGTGAAGTGCGTATCAATGGCAATAAGGTTTCAGGGATGCGCGCTTCTGACCTCAATAAGCTTGGGGTCGGGCGTACATTTCAGCAGCTTTCGGTCTTCCCGAAAATGTCGGTGATCGAGAATATTATCCTTGCCGGTCAGGAGCATAAAGGCACCATGACATCCCGCTTGTTTGGCCCGGCTGATGCGGGGCTGACAGCTGAGGCCGAGCAGATGATCTCCTTCTTCCGTCTTGAGCATCTGCGGGATGAGCTTGCCGGTTCTCTTTCTTATGGTCAGCAAAAATTGGTTGATGCGGCGATGGCTTTCATGGCGGGGCCAAGCCTTGTCTTGCTTGATGAGCCGGCAGGCGGCGTTAATCTGACGATGCTGAGCAATCTGAAAGAGCGACTGACGACCTATAATGCCGAACATGGCACGACTTTTGTGGTGATTGAACACAATATGGAATTTGTCATGAGCCTTTGCACCCGCATTATCGTGCTTGCTGAAGGGTGCATTATCGCGGAAGGAACACCGGACGAAATTCGCTCAAACCAGATGGTTATCGACGCTTATCTGGGAGGATAACAGATGCTGGAACTTAAAGATGTTCATGGTGGTTATGGTAAAATCACCATTTTGAATGGCGTGTCTTTTACCATTCCCAAAGCGTCGATCACCACTGTTATTGGCCCCAATGGTGCCGGTAAATCAACGGTTTTCAAGGCGATTTTTGGTCTTCTGAATATCCAGTCCGGGCAAATACTGCTCGATGGAAAAGATATTACCCGCCAAACCCCGCGCCAGATGATTGCGCATGGTGTCACCTATGTGCCGCAAGGGCGCAATGTGGTGCCGCAGCTGTCCGTTTATCATAATCTGGAGCTTGGCGGCATTACGGCCAGTGACCAGACCAAAGTGCGTGAGCGCATTGAAATGGTGATGGATCAGTTTCCGATGCTGCGTCAATATAAAGATCGCAAAGCCATCGAACTATCTGGCGGGCAGCAGAAACAGCTGGAAGTAGCACGCGCTTTATTACTTGATCCGAAGCTTATTTTGATTGACGAACCATCCATTGGTTTGTCACCCAATCTGGTGCAGGAAGTGTTTCAGACACTGACCCGGTTGCGTGATGAGGGTGTCACCATTTTGATGGTTGAGCAAAATGCCAAGGCAGCCTTGGCGATGTCTGACTATGGGCTCGTTCTGGAACTCGGCCAGACGCGTATGCATGATGAGGCATCAAAGCTGTTGGCTGATCCGCGTGTCGGGCAATTATTCCTTGGCGGGCATATCGAATAGTCGGAGAAGCTATGCGTTTTGATGAAAAATGCGTTGGAAGCGCGTTAGCTTGTAAAATTTAAGCGCGCTTCAAAATTATTGGTAAGCTTTTTTGCTGGTTCTGTTTTGTGCTTCAATATTCGGCAACTGAACTTTTCATATATGAGATTTTTATATCCTGACGGCTTTCCCTCTCTCGAACCACTATGCGGTTTAGCTGCATAATTCCTGCTCTTCGCGAGCGTTTTTATAAAAAGACGCCATCAACAACAGCCGTTGCATGTCTTCGGCTGAATGTCAGGAGTTTGGAATGATGGATATCCTTATGATAGCCGCAGGCGCCGGATTTATCGGCCTCAGCTATTTTTATGCTCTCGTTTGCGATCGTCTTTGAGAGCGCATGATGTGGTTTGATTATGTTCTTGGCGGCTCGGTGGCCGCATTGCTCACGCTTTATTTGCTTTATGCATTAGCCAAGCCTGAGCGCTTTTGAATCTGTTTCTAAAAGCAGAAAGTACTTCCAATGACATTCAACGGATTATTGCAAATTGCGATCCTGTTCGGGATCACAATTTTGCTGGTCAAGCCGGTTGGCGGGTATCTCACCTGTGTTTTTACCGGCGAGCGGACTTTTTTATCTTCTCTTTTAGCGCCGATTGAACGAAGCCTTTATAAGCTTGCCGGTACGTATGAAAGGGAAGAACAGCACTGGACCGCCTATGCGGCTTCGCTCCTGATGTTCAGTATTGCCGGGTTTGTTTTTCTTTATGTCCTGCAACGCTTGCAAGGCATGTTGCCTTTTAATCCGGCCAATATGCAGGCGGTTGAGCCGACCTCTTCCTTCAATACTGCTGTGAGTTTTATGACCAATACCAACTGGCAGGGTTATGGGGGCGAGAGCACCATGAGCTATCTGACCCAAATGGCTGGTATTACGGTGCAGAACTTTGTTTCCGCAGCAACCGGTATTGCTGGTGCTATGGCAATTACGCGTGGCTTTGCCCGTTCATCCAGCCCGACGATTGGTAATTTCTGGGTCGATCTGACCCGCGCCACACTTTATGTGCTGCTGCCGATTTGTATAGTTGGCACGCTGGTGCTGGTTTGGCAGGGTGTGCCGCAAAATCTCAATGACTATACGGCTGTGACCACGCTTGAAGGCGCTCAGCAGGTCATCGCCCAAGGGCCCGTCGCCTCACAGATGATTATCAAACATCTGGGGACTAATGGCGGCGGTTTCTTTAATGCGAACTCATCGCATCCATTTGAAAACCCGACGGCGCTTACAAACCTTATTCATCTTTTGTCGATCTTTGTGATCTCGACAGCGATGACCAATGTGTTTGGCCGGATGGTTGGCAATCAACGTCAGGGCTGGATGTTGTTTGCGGTTTTTGCTGTGTTGGTCGCGTTGGGAACGTCTGTTCTTTACTGGGCTGAAAGCACCGGTAATCCGCTGATGCAGGCGCTTGGTGTTGTGGGCGGCAATATGGAAGGCAAAGAAGCACGCTTTGGTATTGCCTTATCTTCATTGTTTTCTGAGGTGACAACGGCGGCTTCCACCGGTGCTGTTAATAATATGCATGACAGCCTGATGCCGCTTGGTGGCTTGGTGCCGATGTTCAACATGCAAATCCCGAACCTCGGCGGTATTGGTGCGGGTATTTACGGCATGCTGTTATTTTTCATGCTGGCGATTTTTATTGCTGGCTTGATGGTGGGGCGCACACCGGAATATTTGGGTAAAAAAATCGAAGCCAAAGAGGTCAAAATGAGCCTTTTGGCGACGCTTGGCCCCTCGCTCGCGATCCTTGGATTTGCAGCATTGGCGGTGGTCTTGCCACAAGGATTATCCAGCATTCAGGATGCAGGCCCGCATGGGTTCAGTGAAGTGCTTTACGCTTATTCATCGGGTGCCAACAATAATGGCAGTGCCTTTGCAGGGCTGAACGCCAACACGCCTTTTTATAATCTAACCGTTGGTTTTGCCATGCTGATGGGACGCTTTCTGCTCATCGTGCCGGTGCTGGCGATTGCAGGTTCATTGGCGGCTAAAAAAACGGTTCCGGTTACTGCCGGTACATTGCCAACCACTGGCGCTCTATTTGTCGGCCTTGTGTTTGGTGTGACGATGATTGTCGGCGGTCTGACCTTCTTTCCGGCTTTGGCGCTTGGACCCGTTGTTGAGCATTTCTCGCTTCTGTCCGGCAAACTTTTTTAAAGGTGGATGATGAATAGAAAACCAAATTCTACCGAGCCGGTCAGCCAGGCAAAACTGAGGCAAAAGCGCTCAAAATGGTTTGGTAAGCCTGGTGGATACCCCAAGCCAATGAGCCTGATGCTGTTGTTTTTGCTGATTGTTTTGCTGGGTGTCTATGTGGCGGAGTTTTTGAAATGACCACTTTGGTCTTTAAAAACACCAGCACTGATGATGAAATTTTTATGCAGCCTTCAAGGCTTTGCACGAAATCAGACGGAGGGCTCTCATGAGCCAGTCAAAATCTTCAAGCATTTTGGATGCTAAAATTCTTCTGCCCGCCATTGGTGGTGCCTTTCGAAAACTTGACCTGCGCAGCCTTGCCAAAAATCCGGTGATGTTTGTGGTGGCTGTCGTGACATTGCTGACCAGTGTGCTTTTTTTGCGCGATTTGGTCAGTGGCGGTGATGACTTAGGTTTTTCTTTCCAGATCATATTGTGGCTGTGGTTTACGATTTTGTTTGCCAATTTTGCGGAAGCTGTAGCCGAAGGGCGCGGTAAAGCGCAGGCAGAATCTCTGCGCCGCACCCGCACCGAAACAGAAGCTAAACTGCTGAATGGTGACAGCAAAACCGATTATAAGGTGGTTGCTGGCAACAGCCTAAAAGTAGATGATATTGTACTGGTGGAAGCCGGAGATATTATTCCTTCTGATGGCGAGGTGATTGAAGGTGTTGCTTCGGTCAATGAAGCCGCAATCACAGGTGAATCTGCACCGGTTATACGTGAATCCGGTGGTGATCGCTCGGCGGTAACCGGCGGCACGCAGGTGCTTTCCGATTGGATACGTGTGCGTATTACGGCGGCTGCCGGTTCCACTTTCATTGACCGTATGATCTCGCTGGTGGAGGGGGCAGAGCGCCAGAAGACACCAAATGAGATTGCACTCAATATTCTGCTTGCCGGTATGACGCTTATTTTCGTGCTGGCAGTGGTAACAATTCCAAGTTTTGCCAGTTATGCCGGCGGTTCGGTGCCGGTAATTGTGCTGGTTGCACTGTTTGTGACACTCATTCCAACCACAATTGGCGCTTTGCTTTCAGCTATTGGCATTGCTGGTATGGATCGTCTGGTGCGGTTTAATGTGCTGGCTATGTCAGGGCGTGCGGTGGAAGCTGCCGGCGATGTTGATACATTGCTGCTTGATAAAACCGGAACGATTACGCTTGGCAATCGTCAGGCTACTGAGTTTTGTCCGGTTTCGGGTGTCAGTGAACAGCAATTAGCCGATGCGGCACAACTTTCGTCATTGGCGGATGAAACGCCGGAAGGCCGCTCCATCGTTGTGCTGGCGAAAGAGAAATATGGCATCCGCGCTCGCGATATGGGCAGTCTGCATGCAAGTTTCGTGCCTTTTACAGCGCAAAGCCGGATGAGCGGCGTGGATATCGAAGGGAGTATTATCCGTAAAGGTGCCGTGGATGCTGTGCTGAAATATGTTGAGGCAGTAGGGGCAAAAGCTTCAATAACAGCACAGGTACAAGAAGTTCAGGCGATTGCTGCGCAGATTGCCAAAGCGGGCGGCACACCCTTGGCGGTTGTCAAAGACGGGCAATTAATGGGTGTGGTGGCGCTGAAAGATATTGTCAAAGGCGGCATTCGTGAGCGGTTTGCAGAATTACGCCGCATGGGTATCCGGACGGTGATGATTACCGGTGATAATCCGATGACGGCTGCGGCGATTGCTGCAGAAGCGGGCGTGGATGATTTTCTGGCGCAGGCAACACCTGAAAACAAGCTGTCTCTGATCCGTGAAGAGCAGGCAAAAGGCAAACTTGTTGCCATGTGTGGCGACGGCACCAATGACGCACCTGCATTGGCGCAGGCAGATGTGGGCGTGGCGATGAATACCGGCACGGTGGCAGCGCGCGAAGCGGGCAATATGGTTGATCTTGATAGTGATCCGACCAAATTGATCGAGATTGTGGAGATCGGTAAGCAATTGCTGATGACACGCGGTGCGCTGACCACTTTTTCGATTGCTAATGATATTGCCAAATATTTCGCGATCATTCCGGCAATGTTTTTGGCTTTTTATCCGCAATTGGGCGTGTTGAATATTATGGGGCTGCATAGTCCGCAGAGCGCTATTCTCTCGGCCATTATCTTCAATGCGTTGATTATTGTGGCACTTATTCCGTTGTCGCTGCGTGGTGTCAAATATCAGGCGGTTGGTGCTGGTGCGCTGTTGAGCCGTAACCTGATGATCTACGGCCTTGGCGGGATTATCGTGCCTTTTGTCACGATTAAGCTGATTGATATGGCTATTACGGCTTTGGCTTTGGTGTAAGGAATAAGTTCATGTTGAAACAATTACGTCCAGCCTTGGTGATGATAATTGGCCTGACGGTTATCACTGGTATTCTTTATCCGCTGGGGATGACCGGCGTTGCGCAAGCATTATTTCCGGTGCAGGCAAATGGTAGTTTGGTTGTCAAAGATAATCAGCTTGTCGGCTCAGCGCTCATCGGCCAGCAATTTACCTCCGAGCGGTATTTTCATGGCCGTCCGAGTGCCGCAGGCGAGGGCTATGATGCAACATCATCGGGTGGCTCTAATCTTGGGCCGACAAGTGCTGCTTTGTTGGAGCGTGTGAAAGCGGATGTATCCAAGCTGAAGGCAGAAAATCCGAACCAACCCGTTCCGGTGGATCTGGTGACAGCATCAGGTAGCGGACTTGACCCGCATCTGACACCTGCTGCTGCCTTGTTCCAGATACCCCGTATTGCCAAAGCACGCGGGCTTGATGAAACAAAACTGACCGCATTGGTGAAAACGCAGACACAAGAACGTTTGCTTGGTGTACTGGGGGAGCCGGTCGTGAATGTACTTGCGCTTAATCTCGCACTGGATCAGGTTAAGTGATGCATTAAATCAGCAGGATTACCGCTGCATGAATGAAGATACAGCACGCATAGCAGACAATCGCCCGTCACCGGATGCATTGCTTGCACAGGCTGAACAAGAAACCCGTGGCCGCCTCAAGATTTTTCTCGGGGCGGCTCCGGGCGTTGGTAAAACCTATGAAATGCTGATGTCCGGTCGCAATCTTTTGGCCGATGGCGTGGATGTGGTGATCGGCATTGTGGAAACACATGGCCGACAGGAAACCGCGGCACTTACCGAAGGTTATGAAATTATTCCGCGTGCGCGCGTGGATTATAAAGGCCATGTGCTGGACGAGATGGATCTGGATGCAGTATTGGCACGTCGTCCAAAACTTGTGCTAGTCGATGAGCTTGCCCACACCAATGCGACAGGCAGTCGCCATCCTAAGCGCTATCTTGATGTTGAAGAGCTGCTTGCGAACGGGATTGATGTTTATACCACGCTGAATATTCAGCATGTTGAAAGTCTCAATGATGTTGTGGCACAGATCACCCGTATCCGTGTGCGCGAAACGGTGCCGGATAGTATTATTGATCGTGCCGATGATATTGAAATTGTTGATATAACGCCGGAGGATTTGATCAAGCGTCTGAAAGAGGGCAAGGTCTATCTGCCGAAGACGGCAAAACGCGCAACACAGAATTATTTCTCTGCCGGTAATCTCACCGCTCTGCGTGAGCTTGCCCTTCGGCGCACAGCGCAACGTGTCGATGATCAGCTGCTTAAACATATGCAGGCCAATGCTATTTCAGGGCCATGGTCGGCAGGTGAGCGGGTGTTGGTTTGTATCGACGGAGAGCCGCATGGTGCGGCTTTAATTCGTTATGCGCGCAGACAGGCGGATCGGTTACGCACACCCTGGACGGCGCTTTATGTTGAAACATCCCATGCGGTGGCGCTTTCAGAAGAAGAAAAAGATCGTATAGCGACTACATTACGATTGGCCGAGCAGCTTGGCGGTGAAATTATTACATTAACCGGTCATGATGTGGCGCAGGATATTATCAATTATGCCTTGGCGCATAATTTCAGCCATATCGTGATTGGTAAATCCAGTAAATCACGCTTGCGCGAAATGATTGAAGGTTCTGTTTCGCATGATCTGATCCGCAAGGCGGGCAATCTGAGTGTGCATGTGATTGCCGGTTATCCGCAAGCCGCAGCGCCTGCGCGACCTGTTGCGGCAGCCGTGCGTAAAATGGTTTCGCTGCAACCTTATTTGTTCAGCCTTGGCTATATTGTGCTGGCACTCCTTGCCGGAACATTGCTTTCGCGTGTGCTGGATGTGCGTAATATTGCGCTGGTGTTTTTGATGGCCGTGCTTGTTTCAGCTGTGACTGCTGGTTTACGTCCGGCTTTATTTGCTTCGGCTATCAGTGCGTTTGTGTTTAATTTCTTCTTTTTACCGCCGCTATATACGCTTGATATCAGTGACCCTGAAAGTGTGATTGCGCTGGTGTTTTTCATCTGTGTGGCGGTGATTACCAGTAATTTGACAGCGCGGGTGCAACGGCAGGCCGTGGCTGCACGCCAACGTGCCAGAACCACCGAAGGGCTTTATCAATTCAGTAAAAAACTTGCCGGTGCCGGTGCATTGGAAGATGTGCTTTGGGCAACGGTTTATCAGATTGCAGCCCTTTTGAAAGTTCGTGTCGTGGTGTTGCTGCCGGATGAAGGCGCAGTTGATAAAACAATTTCTGTGCGTGCCGGATATCCGCCTGATGATAGTTTGGCGGATGCGGATATCGCGGCTGCCCGCTGGGCATGGGAGCAAGACCGTCCGGCAGGGCGCGGCGCAGATACATTGCCGGGCGCTAAGCGGCTTTATCTGCCTTTGCGCGCTTTCGGGCATACAATTGGTGTGATCGGGCTTGATGATGATCGGCAGGGGCCGATTTTAACGCCTGAACAACAGCGTTTGTTTGACGCCTTGGCAGAGCAGGCAGCTTTGGCGATTGCGCGTATTCAGCTGGTTGATGATCTTGACCGTGCCAAGCTTGCCGTGGAGGCAGACCGTTTGCGCTCGGCTCTGCTGAGATCCATTTCGCATGATTTGAAAACGCCGCTTGCTGCTATTTTGGGAGCGGCTGATACGCTTAAAACCTATGCTGTGACATTGCCGGATGAAGACCGTGCAGAATTGCTGACGACGGTTGTGGATGAATCTGAGCGTCTCAACCGCTTTATTGCTAATCTTCTTGATATGACGCGAATTGAATCAGGTGCTATGCAACCAAATAAATCGCTGCATTATTTAGGTGATGTTGTTGGCAGCGCCTTGAAACGTGCAGGCAAAATTTTGGTGCATCATCGTATTGAAACAAATATTGCTGCCGACTTGCCGATGCTGAAATTGGATGGTGTTTTGTTTGAGCAGGTCTTATTTAACCTGCTGGATAATGCCGCTAAATATGCACCTGAAGGAAGTCTGATCTCGATTGAAGGGCATGGCGAACAAAGCGACATTGTGCTGAACATCAAAGATGAAGGAGCCGGCATTCCTGAAGGCGATGAAAAGCGCATTTTTGATAGCTTTTATCGCGTGCGAAAAACAGATCAGGTACGCGCAGGCACAGGGCTTGGACTGGCAATTTGCAAAGGCTTTGTAGAGGCGATGGGGGGCACGATTACCGCTTCCAACCGACGGGAGCCTTCTGGCCAAAGCGGTGCGGTTTTTACCATTCGGCTGCCGATGGAAAGCTGCGCCCAGTTGGAAGCAAATCTAGGTGAAAGGCTAAACATTCAATGACACAAAATGTGGTCAAAATTCTTGTCGTTGATGATGAGCCACCGATCCGTAAATTGTTGCGGGTAGGGCTTGGCACAGAAGGTTTCGCCGTTCTGGAAGCTCCGTCTGCTATGATTGCGCGCGAGATCATGCAAGCTGATAAGCCTGATCTGGTTTTGCTGGATTTAGGACTGCCGGATATGCCGGGGCATGACCTTTTAAGTCTTTGGCGTTCAGAAAAGCTTGATCTGCCGGTGATTATCCTCTCAAGCCGCACCGATGAAGCCGGAATCGTGAAGGCGCTGGAAACAGGTGCTGATGATTATGTGACTAAACCATTTGGCATGAAGGAGCTGGCCGCGCGTATTCGCGTGGCGTTGCGGCATAAATTACAAAAGCAGGGTGAAAAGCCAGTATTTCAGACCGGAGAATTATCGGTTGATTTGGTCAAACGCATTGTGCGGCTCAAAGGGCAGGAGGTGAAACTCTCGCCGAAAGAATATGATGTGTTGCGCATTATGGTGCAGCATGCGGGCAAAGTACTGACACATAATTTTATTCTGGGTCAGGTTTGGGGTGGCATGAGCGATGTGCAATATTTGCGTATCTATGTGCGTCAATTACGCCAGAAACTGGAAGATATTCCTGATCAGCCATATTATATTCTGACGGAAACCGGTGTTGGTTACCGGTTGCGGGAGCCCGAAATCTTTGACGCTGACTAAACGGATAGACGTGTTGGCAGGTCTTTTAATTTAATGAATATCTTCTGAGCGTGCGCAATTTTCGCGCTCCATCTGCAATGTCGTATGATGAAGATGATATTGCTCTTGAAGTAGTTGTTCAATTTTACGGCGTAAATTTTCTCCATCCGTTGCAGGATTCATAACAACATGCGCGGTAAGTGAGTGCTGACTTTTGGTGAGTGACCAGACATGCAGGTCATGAATTTCAGCAACGCCCTGAATAGATAAAATTGATTGCTTCAATTCAGCTAAATTAATGTCGACCGGAACGCCTTCTAATAGGATATTGATGCATTCTTTTAAGAGAATCCAAGTGCGTGGAAACACCATGAAACCAATGCCAATTGCGATGATGGAATCTACCAATTGCCATCCGGTCAGATAGATAATGACGGCTCCGGCGATAACGCCGATAGAGCCAAGCATATCCGCCCAAACCTCCAGATATGCGCCTTTTACATTCAGGCTTTCATCTTTTTTACCCGCCAGCAATCGCATTGAAATCAAGTTCACGACTAAACCGATAAAAGCAACAACAAGCATACCGACCGACTGAACTTCAGCGGGTTCTGCTATACGGATATAGGCCTCATATAAGATATAAAATGCAACGATCAGCAGCAAAAGCGCATTGATGGCTGCGGCTAATATTTCAAAGCGCGAATAGCCATATGTTCTGAATAAATCTGCGGCGCGTCTGCCTAAATAGATAGCAATCAGCGCTAATGCGAGAGCAAATGTATCTGTTGCCATATGCATGGCATCGGACAGTAAAGCGAGGCTGCCTGTTACATAACTGCCGACAATTTCGGCAATCATAAAGCTGCCGGTTAAGAAAAGCGCCAGCCAAAGCCGTGACACTGGTGTGCTGCTTGCATCGACATGGTCGTGATTGCCGCTCATTGCTCAACCTTTGATTGGACTACAATTGCCTGCTTATTCAGAATTTTATAATAGCATTAATAGATCAATGTAGTGCTTTTTTATTATAGTGAATAGATATGCCATGTTTCATGCAGGTGTGAAATGCTTATCGATTATTGAATGGCTTAATTGATTTTCATCGAAATGCTGCTCATAATTACCTGATACAATTTGTAATTAATTAAAGGCAGGCCGCGGGATGGATAATTATTTTGATAGTCCTTTTAAGCTGGTGCCGATTTCAGAGCAGATAACCAACCCTAATATTATCGCTGGTGCTTATAGTTATTATGCCGGTTATTACAATGGCCATTCTTTTGATGACTGTGCGCATTTTCTTTCTTTTGAACGCCGTGATGTTGATAAATTATATATCGGAAAGTTTTGTTCAATCGGTTCCGGTGCCGTTTTTATCATGGGTGGTAATCAAGGCCACAATAGTGGTTGGGCGACTGCTTTTCCTTTCACGATGTTTGATGATTTTAAAGATGCTGAGAATGCCCCTAAAGCCTTTAAGCGCTTAGGGGACACGATCATTGGTAATGATGTGTGGATTGGTGAGGAAGCACTGATTATGCCCGGCATCGTTGTTGGTGATGGTGCAATTATTGGTGCTCGCGCTGTCGTTACCCGTGATGTGGAGCCTTATAGTGTGGTTGTGGGTAATCCGGCACGTCATGTGCATTATCGGTTTGCGGATGAACACATTGCGCAATTGATGGAAATGCAATGGTGGGATTGGTCAATAGAGGTTATTAAGCAGGAATTGCCTTTGATTTGTTCGAAGGATATTTCGGAACTTTATCACAAATGGTTGCAGCGTCAGGCTTGATAAAACAAAGGTTTAGAAGTAAGTGCGACTTATTTATCGCAGTCTATTCTCTATTTTTGTTAAAAATTGTTACTTAAATTTTACCGCCTTGACGAATGTGACAGAAATATGACAAGTGATCTCAAGTTTAATTGAGAAGTGAGATCGTCATGAAAAATGTGCGGGCGTTACTATTGTCAACCGTTTCGGTTGCAGGTGTTTTATTGGCATCTTCTGTACATGCCCAACAGGCGGATGAGGTTTTAAAGCTTAAAGAGATCGTGATTAATGATCTTGTGCGCGGCTCTGTTGCTAACGCTTATGATGCACGCGCCAAAGCGCCTAATGCTATGACGGTTATTGAAGGCGAACAGCTTAATCAGTTTAATGATTTAAGCGCTGGTGATGCTATTCGCCGTCTGCCTGGTGTGACTTTCCCGGGCGTCAATCGTTCACGCGAAATTAAGTTGCGCGGTATCGGTCGTGAATATACGCAGGTTTTGATTGACGGCCGCCCACTTATCGATGGCGACTCCAGCCGTAATTTCGAAGTTGATCGTCTGCCGTCGGCAATGATTGAGCGCATTGAAATTGTTCGCAGCCCGCTTGCCAGCATGGCATCATTGGGTGCTGCCGGTACGGTCAATATTATCACCAAACGTCAGTTTGAGCGTAATGGCGGTGGTATATCGCTTGGTGGCGGTTATCTGACCAAGAATGGCCCGACAGGCGATATCAATGGCTGGGCGTCTGGTTCAGAAGGTGGTTTCCGTTATTTTCTGGGTGCCGATTATCAGCGTCGCCGTGTGAACGAGAGTTCATCCGAGATGTCGTTTAAAAGCGGCACGAAACCAGATGGCGGTTCTGATGAGGATCAGGAGCGCAGCTTTGATGATTATCTGGTGACCGGTCGTTTCGAGTTTGATGTTTCGGAAAAAGATACAGTAACTTTTGCACCGACCTATTCGCGTTCATATGAAAAGCGTGACCAGACAAAGTTTAAGTTCGACAAAGATCAGATAGCTCTTAAAGAACAGGGTGACGAGTTGCGTAAACGCACGCGTGAAACCTATGCCGGCTATCTGGAATGGGCACATGAGTTTAATGACGAAACGCGTTCCCGCTTATTTATCGATCTGCAAAAAGGCAGTGAAGACACCACCCGCGATAGCGTAACTTATACGTTTAAAAAGAATGTTCTCAATGATGTTATTGAATCAGAACGCGAAAACGATATTTCCCTGCAGCGTGTAGCGCCTGGTTTTGTTTTGAATAGTCGTTTTGGTGAGCATAATGTTGAAGCTGGTTTCGGCGCTTCTTTCAGCAAGCGCGATGAAGAAGAAAATGATTTCACAGGCGGTATTATAGAGCCTAATCTTGGTCGTATTTATAGCGCGAATGAAGACATTATTTATGGTTATGTCAGTGACCAGTTTTCACTCTTTGGCAATGATCAGCTGACTGCTGGTTTGCGCGTCGAGCATAGCCGTACGAAAACCACAGATTCTTCCAGTGATGATTACAGTGTGAATAGCACGCAGGTTAATCCGTCTTTGCAGTATAAATATAACATCAATGATGGTTTGGATTGGCGCTTGGGTGTTGCCCGCACATTGCGCCGTCCGGATTTGCGTGAGTTGACACCTTCGCTCAGCACTAAGGAAGGCACTTTAGGTAAACCTGATAAACGTGGTAACCCGTTCCTGAAACCTGAAAAAATCTGGGGCGTTGATACTGGTCTTGATTGGTATATCCTTGATCAGCAGGGCATTTTGT
Organism: Paenochrobactrum glaciei; assembly: GCF_039522165.1. NCBI lineage: Bacteria > Pseudomonadati > Pseudomonadota > Alphaproteobacteria > Hyphomicrobiales > Brucellaceae > Paenochrobactrum > Paenochrobactrum glaciei. The sequence continues at coordinate 78,054 of NZ_BAAADE010000003.1, read as the reverse complement.
CGGCCAATGTTTATGCCCGTCATTTTGACGATAAGATGGAAGATTCTTTGAGCCGTGATGCATCTAATAATGATCGTTGGGTAAAGACACCTGAAAATGTCGGCAGCGGCCATCTTTATGGTGTGGAACTGGAAACACGCGTGCCGCTTGAGTTCCTCGGTTTGGAAAACTTGAGCGTCTTTGCCAATGCGACTGCCATGAAAAGCCGTTTGACGGATGACCGCACAGGCCAGAAACGTCGCTTCAGCGAAACACCGGATTTTGTTTCCAATATCGGGATGGACTATTATGTGCCGGATTGGAAAACCACATTTGGTGTCAACCTGAACACAACCTATGCTTATACGCAAAATATTTTGGAGTCGAACAAAGACGGAGATATTACAAATGTCCGCACACATTTCTCGGCGCTTAACCGCTTGGATCTGAGCGCGCGTACAGATATCACCGAAAGCTTCTCGGTTTCGTTCAGTGCGTTGAATATTTTGCGCACAAAAGACAAACGTGAACGTACGACATTTGATGTGAATGGCGCAATTGTCGATAAGACTTTCACTAAAGAACCATCTTACAGCTCCTATTATGTACGGGCGAGCTATAAATGGTAAGAGTTTTATCGCTCATCATTTTCATATTAACCGCGCTTAACAGCGCGGTTTTTGTGTCCGCAAGGGCCGACGAAAAAGCGGCGGCTGCAAGCGATAATCTGGCAGTTGTTTTGAAGTTTGATGATAAAATCAAGACTGTTCAGCATCTTGATGGTGTAAGCGATGTGCCTTTTGCGGCTAAACATATTGTGGCACTGCATAACAGTTTTTCTGAGGCGCTGATTGCGCTAGGCATCACGCCTGTTGGGGCGGTGGAGCGCCCGCAAGGGGCAGCGGAACAGCTTAAAAAAGCCTTAGCTGATACATCTTCTGTCGGCGATCAAAGCAGCCCTGATTATGAAAAAATTCTAAGCTTACAACCGGATTTGATTTTATCGGTTGGCGATGTTCATAGCCAGAATAATGATCTTTTGCAGGCGATTGCGCCGGTCATTAGTCTGCGTGAGCCGGATGAGGATTGGCGGCCATGGTTGCTTGGGCTTGGAGCTGTATTGGAGCGTCAGGAGCAGGCACAAAAACTGGTAGATGATTATAATCAGCGGGCTGAAAGCCTGCGTGAAAAGATTCATGCTGATTATAAAGATGAAACCGTGTTGCTGATGCGGGTGCGCCAAAAAGATATTCGTGTTTATGGCACGGGACGTCGTTCCGGCCCTGTGCTTTATCGGGATTTGCAATTGACGCCGCATGCGCTTGTGCCGGTGGGTAAAAATTACGAAGCGATTTCCAATGAGCTGATTGGCAAAATGGATGCGGATCGTATTTTCCTGATGGTGGAAGATGCTGCCCGGCTTGGCAATATTGAGAAAACCGCGCTTTGGCAGAGCTTGCCAGCGGTGAAAGCCGGCCATGTTTACAAGGTTAATATCGAACCGTGGAACCAATCCAGCGGGCCGATCAGTGCCGGTATTATCATGGATGATGTGGCGCGTGCTTTTGGTCTTGCGGACTAATGCCGAAACGGATCTGCATTTTATTGGCCGGACTGGTTTTGCTGATAGCGGGTCTATTGCTGTCAGCACGGTTCGGTGCGGCAGATATTCGATTTTCCACTATTCTGAAATCGTTGTTTGCTTTTGATGCAGGTAATCATGATCATCTGATTTTGCGCGAGTTTCGCATTCCGCGTGTGTTGGCGTCTGCACTGGTGGGCGCGGCTCTCGGCACGGCCGGTGCCTTGATGCAGGGCATGACCCGTAATCCGCTGGCAAGCCCCTCTTTGATGGGGCTCAATGCCGGTGCAGGGCTGATGCTGGCTTTGGGCTTGGCACTTTATCCGGCAATTGATTTTACTTTGTTGATAGGCTTGTCCTTCTTAGGCGCAGCGCTGGGTGTCGGTATTGTTTTTATGGTGGGCTCTGCGCAACGTGGTGGATTGACACCCGTGCGTCTGGCTTTGGCAGGGGCTGCGGTTTCTGCCTTTTTCGGCGCTTTGACCAGTTTCACCATTGTATATTTTAAAATCGGGCAAGATGTTTTGTTCTATACCGCCGGTGGTGTGCAGGGCGTGCAGGAAAGCCAGTTGTTCTTTGTCACTCCATGGATTATCGGCGGACTGGTTGCTGCTCTTTTATTATCGCGTAGCGTAACATTGCTGAGCCTTGGGCAGGATGTGGCCTCCGGTTTGGGGCTTAATATTCTGCATGCGCGGATTTTCATCAGTCTTGTTATTCTGGTGCTGGCCGGATGTAGTGTGGCGATTGCCGGTGGCATCGGGTTTGTCGGGCTGGTTATTCCGCATCTTAGCCGTTTTATGCTGGGGCTTGATTATCGCTGGATTATTCCAGGCTCAATGATCTCTGGTGCTTGTTTACTTGTTTTTGCCGATCTCGGGGCGCGGATGATCAATCCGCCTTATGAAACGCCACTTGGGTTGATTACAGCTTTGATTGGCGTGCCGTTTTTTCTGGCGCTGGCATGGCGGGATGAGCGCGGTATCTGATGCAAAAAAACATGCGCGCAGATTTTGTTTTCATTGGCTTGGCGGCAATTTTGCTGCTCGCGATGCTTTTCAGCCTGCATCTGGGCTCTTATCCGTTGCGCCTTACTGATCTTTATCAAATGATGAGCGGCGAGGGGACACCCCAGCAAGAACTGGTGTTGTTTTCTATCCGTATGCCGCGCTTATTGCTGGCGATGATCACAGGCTGCGGGCTTGCTTTATCAGGTGCGGTTTTGCAGGCTGTTTTTCGCAATGATCTGGCTGATCCGGGTTTGCTGGGTTTAAGTGCCGGTGCAGGGCTGGTGATTATTGTTTTGTTCTATTTGCAGCAGCAAGGTGTGTTTGTGTCAGCGCATTGGCGCCCCTTTGCAGCCTTTTGCGGGGTGGCACTTTCTGCGTCATTAATTTATACATTGGCGCGTAAAAAAGGTGAGGCGGCACCGGCACGTATATTGCTGACCGGTATTGCGGTTAATGCAGGTTTGGGCGCCTTAACGCTTGTGCTGGCAATGCGACTTGACCGCAGCCTTTATGATCAGGCGGTGGTGTGGCTTGCAGGTAGCTTGTCGGGTAAAAATTACAAGGACATTATGCTGCTCTTGCCGTGGTTTATTGCTTTGTTACCTGTGCTGGCATGGCGGGTCAAAATACTCGATATTTTGTCGCTTGGTGATGAAACTGCAACCGGTCTGGGCATCCATGTTAATCGTCAGCGTTTATTGATGATTGTGGTTGCAGTCGCATTGACGGGGGCAAGTGTTGCGGTAACGGGCGGCATTGGTTTTGTCGGCCTTTTAGCGCCGCATATGTGCCGCAGACTGGTTGGTGCGCGCCATGCTTTATTGCTGCCTGCCTGTGCATTATGCGGTGCCATTTTAGTGCTTGTGGCGGACACATTGGGGCGCAGCCTCTTGGCTCCGGTAGAAATTCCGGCAGGTATTTTCTGCGCGATGATCGGTGCGCCGTATTTTCTTTATTTGCTGATGCGAATGGCGCGTTAGGGAGAGCATAATGTTATTGGAAACCAAAAATTTAAGCTTTTCTTATGATGCGGCCGAGATCATCACTGGGCTGGATTTGCAGATCAGGCAGGGAAAAATAACGGCACTTGTTGGCGCTAACGGTTCCGGCAAAAGCACGATTTTGAAGAACCTTGCCCGTATTTTGAAACCAACCGGCGGCACTGTGATGCTGGAAGGTCAGGAAATGCACAATTTCAATTCCAAAGCGATTGCACGTAAAATGGCAGTTTTGGCGCAGGCTCCCGAAGCGCCGTCCGGTTTGAAAGTATATGATCTGGTCGCTTATGGCCGTTTTCCCTGGCAAAAAGGTTTTGGCACATTAAGCGCAATTGATAAGCAAAAAATAACGGATGCGTTGCGGCTTACTAATCTCACCGAATTTGCGGAAAGGGCGGTTGGCTCTTTATCGGGAGGTCAACGTCAGCGCGTTTGGATCGCGGTGGCACTGGCGCAAGACAGTGACATTATTCTGCTGGATGAGCCGACCACATTTTTGGATATGGCACATCAGCTGGAAGTGATGCAGCTGCTGGAAAAGCTTAATCAGCAGCAACGAAAAACCATTGTGATGGTGCTGCATGATCTTAATCAGGCAGCCCGTTTTGCGCATCATATTATTGCGATTAAACAGGGCAAAATCGTCAGCCAAGGCTCGGCACATGATATTATGTGTGCTGATGTATTGCGCGATGTTTTTGGTGTTGAAGCGGATTTTTTTGAAGATCCCCGCACCGGAAAACCGGTCTGCATTCCTTTTGGCACATGTTTGAAATAGGATTTAATCTTTCTGTTCTGGTGCCATCAGCTTTTCAATATCATCATAGATTTCCTGCCACTGGCTTTCAGTAAAGGCAAAGAGATTGAAGCTGCGCAGCAAAAAAGCCCCTTCCGCTGCAATAAACGCCAAACGCGCCATGCGGTCGGCAGGATCATTCATATCAAGGCCATCGATTTGGTGGCTGTACCATTTGCGACTTTCTTCCAATTGCTCGCTATTGGGCACGAGGCTTGCCATCATGGCAGAAAAGCGGGAATCGTCCGTCTGTTCACCCTCGCGGGTTACTTTGATATGCGCAGCAATATGGGCACGCGGATCAGTGGAGCCTTGCTTATAGGCATTGACCTTCACATCAAAAATATCGCCCCAGCGATTAATAATAGCACGCATGAGGCCGTATTTATTACCGAAACAATATTGCACACCACCCTTGGTAATGCCCGCTTCACGCGCGACATTGTCCATGGTGAGGGCTTCAATGCCACCTTCTACCAGCAAGTGTTCAGCGGCATCCAGCACCTTGTTGCGGTCAACCACACGCGGGCGGCCGATTTTTTTGAATTTTTTAGTTTCCATACAAGAGGATTTAAATTAAGCGCTGCATGATACAAGTAGTTTTTTTATGAATGGTGTTGAAAAATGACGAATAATCGCTGGATCGTACTGGCTGTTGTTTCCTGTGCCTTACTGCTGATTGTTATTGATATGACAGTGCTTTACACAGCATTGCCGCGTCTGACACATGACCTGCATGCCAGTGCATCGCAAAAATTATGGATCATCAATGCTTATCCGTTGGTGGTGGCTGGTCTGTTACCGGGGACCGGCACTTTGGGTGATCGTATCGGGCACCGGACCATGTTTTTGTGCGGCCTTATTGTTTTCGGGTTCGCTTCAACGGCTGCTGCTTTTGCGCCAAGTGCTAATTTCTTGATTGGTGCACGTATCGGTTTGGCGGTTGGTGCGGCCATGATGATGCCTGCCACTTTGTCGATCATCCGCATTACGTTTCAGGATGAGAAAGAGCGTGCGCTGGCGCTTGGTATCTGGAGCTCGATTGCAGCTGGTGGCGCTGCCGTGGGGCCGGTGGTTGGTGGCGTTCTGCTTGAATATTTCTGGTGGGGCTCAGTCTTCCTCATTAATGTGCCTGTTGTGATTGCAGCTTTTATTGTTGGCATGATCGTTTTGGAAAAGCGCGGCGGCAACAAAGCGCGCGCATGGGACTTTACCGGCTCGGTGCAAATCATGCTGGCGCTGATCGCTCTGACTTTTGCTTTGAAGGAGCTCGGTAAGCCTGACCGCGATCTGTTGCATTTTGCTGGCGCCTTGGTGATCGGTTTGATTGCGGCTGTGATCTTTGTCAAACGTCAGAACAAACGTAGCGAACCGCTTCTTGATTTCCAGCTTTTCAAAAACAGCAAGTTTTCGTCTGGTGTTTTAACCGCTTCCGTTGCCTCGGCTTCGCTGATCGGGGTGGAACTGGTTTTCACACAGCGCTTGCAGCTGGTTGCCGGTTATTCGCCATTGCAGGCCGGATTGCTGATCTTGCCTATTCCGTTAGCCGCTTTTGTGGCCGCACCGTTGATGGGCTTCTTTATGAACCGTGTCGGCACCGCCAGAGCGCTTTATCTGTCGCTTGGTCTGTCGGGCGTGGGGATTGTTTTATATCTCCTCAGCTACAAAATGGAGACCATGATCTGGTTGTTGCCGCTGATGGTCGTGGGCTTTGGTGTCGGTGCTGCCATGACGGGTGCATCAACAGCGATTATGGGCAATGCGTCCGCTGATAAAGCCGGTATGGCAGCTTCGATTGAAGAAGTGTCCTATGAGCTTGGCGGTTCTATTGGTGTGACGGTGATGGGCAGTCTGATGACTGCCATCTATAGCCTCAATCTGGTGTTGCCGGAATTTGCGGCACAAAATCCGGCTCACGCCAAAGCTGCCACCGATAGTCTCGACGGGGCAAAGCTGGTAGCTGAAACATTGCCTGCCGATCAGGTCAGCGCATTGCTGGATAATGCCTATCTGGCCTTTGACCAGTCATTTATTGTGGTGATTGCTGTGGCCGCAGTGGGTGTTTTCATGACTGCGTTTGGGGTTTATCGCCTGAACAAAGCGCAATAGACTTTGTTATTTATTAAAAAAGGCTCCGGTGAAAACATCGGAGCCTTTTGATTTTTTTACGCTTTGTTGCTGGCAAACATCGGACCGCCGCGCCAACGCGGGAAGCCGTAACCGTGGATTTTGACCAGATCAATGTCCACGGCACTGAGTGCAATGCCTTCATCAAGAATAGCCTGACCTTCGGCTGCCATTTCGCCAACCAGTGTTTGGGCAATTGCTTCGAGTGACAATGGCTGTTCAGCACTGATTTCATTCTGGAGCAAAGTATCAACTTGTGCTGAGGGGCGACCTTTGCGCTCGCCTTCCACATAATCATACCAGCCGCCTTGGGTTTTTTGGCCTTTACGTCCGGCACGCACCAGAATATCGCCTAAGGTTTCCGGCACATCTGCGCCTGTTGCACGCGCACCTTCACGCTGCAAAAATGCAATGTCGAGGCCGCCCATATCTTGCGCTTCAAAAGGCCCCATCGCCAGACCATAGCCACGCATCGCTGCATCAATATCAGCAATCTGATTGCCTTTACGCAGCAAATCTTCTGCGGCTGCACGATAGCGTTTCAAAATACGATTGCCGATAAAACCTTCGCAAATACCGGCGCGTACCGGCATTTTTTTAAGCTTGGCGGCCAAAGCAAAAGCGGTTGCCAACACTGGTTCTGATGTCTCCGGTGTCGGCACAATTTCCATCAGCTTCATCACATGGGCTGGGCTGAAGAAGTGCAGACCGATAAAACGTTCGGGATGTGGCAGACCTTGTGCAATATCACGTGGATCAAGATAAGATGTATTGGTGGCAAGAATTGCATCCGCACGGCACGCTTGACCGAGTTTGGCAAATACATCGCGCTTGACATTGATCTCTTCAAAGACGGCTTCAATGACAAGGTCGACATCTGCCAGATTAGCATAGTCGCTGGTGCCTTTGATGCTATTCAAGCGCTCTTCGGCCTGCGCCTCACTCAAAATACCGCGTTTGACGCTGGCATCGATGATTTTTTGCACATTGGTCAGGCCGCGGGCAACAGCTTCCGCATCCTGCTCGACCAGCACAACCGGATAACCGGCATTGCTGAGTGCCATAACGATGCCTGCACCCATGGTGCCGCCACCGATAACAGCGGTTTTTTTAATGTCGATCGGCGTGATGTCTTTGACAAAGTCAGGCTTGGTCGCATTACGCTCAGCAAAGAAAATACGGCGCAAAGCTGCCGCTTCTTTGGAATCGCGACGTTCCAGAAATGTTTTGCGCTCATAGGCCATTGCTTCATCAAATGGCAAAAGCGTGCTTTGACGAATGGATTCAAAGGCCAGCAAAGGCGCGCTTGCACCCTTGGCTGCTTTGCTCACAGCAGCTTTTTGCTGTTCCCAAAACGCGTCATCGGCTTGTGGCGTGTTACGTTGTGATAAAATCTTTGGAAGCTCTTGTTTGATGGCGCGGCGCACAAAATCGACGGCACCTTCTTGCAAGTCACTATCAATGACCGCATCAATCAGGCCATCTTTTTGAGCCTGTTCTGCACGCACCGGCTTGCCGGATGTGATCATGCTGATTGCTTTTTCAAGGCCGATGAGGCGCGGCGTACGCACGGTGCCTGAAGCACCCGGAATAACACCCAAGGTGACTTCCGGCAGACCGAGAGAAGCATTTGCAACCGCGATGCGGAAACGGCAGCCAAGGGCTACTTCCAGACCGCCACCCAAAGCCGAACCGTGAATGGCTGCAACCCAAGGCTTTTGTGCATTTTCAATTTTTGCCACGACATCAGGCAAATGCGGTGGCTGTGGGGGCAAACCAAATTCGCGCACATCTGCGCCCGCGATAAAAGTACGGCCAGCGCAGATAAGCACAACGGCCTCTACCTGAGGGTCTTGATCCAGCGTTTCTACCGCATCCCAAAGACCTTGGCGCAAGGCTTGGCCGAGAGCGTTCACCGGCGGATTATCAACCGTCACAATGGCAATATTTTCGTCGCGGGTAATGGTCACAGACATATTAAATTCCCAAATAAGCTTCCCGGATTTTAGGGTCGGCAATCAGCTCTTCGGCAGAACCCTGCATTGTGATGTTACCGGTTTCCATCACATAACCCCGATCAGCAATTTTCAAGGCACCATAGGCATTTTGTTCCACCAGCAGAATGGTGACGCCTAAAGTTTTCAAATTGCTGACTACATCAAAAATCTGCTGAACAATGATTGGTGCAAGCCCCATGGATGGTTCATCAAGCAGCAAACAAGCCGGACGCCCCATCAAAGCGCGCGCCATGGCAAGCATTTGCTGCTGACCGCCGGAAAGACCACCGGCTGGCAGATTGCGCTTTTCTTTCAGGATCGGGAACATGGCAAAAGCATCGGCCATATCTTTTTCCACCTGATCATCGCGGAAGAGAAAAGCGCCGAGACGCAGGTTTTCTTCTACCGAAAGATTGGTGAAAATCTGCCGGCCTTCGGGGGATTGTGTAAGCCCGCGCGAAGGGCGGCGGAACGCTGCCAGATTGGTGATTGTCTCGCCGCGAAAGTTGATTGAACCTTCAGAAACAGGCTGCAAGCCTGAAAGACAGCGCAATAATGTGGTTTTACCCGCACCATTGGCACCCACAACGGTAACAATCTCGCCGGAATCGACGGTGAGATTGATGCCGTGTAAAACTTCAATGCGCCCGTAACGTGAGCGTAAGCCCTCAACTGTCAGCATGGGCGGTCTCCTCGTTGAAATCTGCGCCGAGATAAGCGGCAATCACTGCCGGATTACGGCTGACCTCGGCTGGCAAGCCTTCGGTAAGCTTTTGGCCGTGATCGAGAACGACGATATGATTGGAAATGCGCATGACCATTTTCATGTCATGTTCCACCAGCAAAATCGCGACACCGGACGCAGCCACATCGGCGATCAGCTGGTCGATTTCATCGGTTTCCACGGCATTACAACCAGCAGCAGGCTCATCAAGCAGCAGCACTGCCGGATTGAGTGCCAATGCGCGGGCAATTTCAAGACGCTTCAACGAACCATAGGAAAGGCTGCCAGCTTCGCGTTCTGCTGCGCGTTCAAGCCCTACTTTTTTCAGCAGTTCCATTGCACCTTCACGCGCTTTGGATGCTCTACGACGCGAGGATGGAAGGCTGAGAAGGTCAGCCAGCACCGAGCCGCGTTCACTTAAGTGAAAGCCTGCAATGGCGTTTTCAATCACGGTCATATTCTGAAAAATTTGCAGGTTCTGGAAGGTGCGTGACATACCCCGGCGTGCCAGCAAATCCGGACGCATACCGGTAATATCTTCACCTTTAAGCAACACACGGCCTTGTGATGGCTGATAAACACCGGAAATCATATTGAACAGCGTGGTTTTGCCAGCACCATTTGGCCCGATAACGGATGTGATTTCGCCTTGTTTAACCTGAAAGCTGACATTGTCGACCGCTTTCAGGCCACCGAAACTGATGCCGATATTTTCAACTGAGAGCAGGGTCATTCGCCGGTTCCCTTGAATTTACGGACGATGGACGGCAGCAAACCTTCACGCAGGAAGATCATCACCAGCATCATCACAAGACCTAAAATCAGCTGTTCATATTCGGCAAAAACGGTGAGGATTTGCGGCAGGATTGTTAAAATCGCTGCACCCAAAATCGCACCGAGCACAGAAGCTGCACCACCAAGAACAGCCATGGTCACCATTTCAATCGAATGCATGAAACCGGCAATATCAGGCGTGATAAACTTGTTTTGCAGAGCAATCAGCGAACCTGCAACGGAGGCAAATACGGCTGAAATAACAAAGGCCAGCAACTTGTAGCGTGCCACATCAATACCGACAGTGCGGGCAGCAATTTCTGAGCCGTGCAGCGCGCGTAATGAGCGCCCCATCGGGCTGTTATAAAGATTAAGCACAATCCATGCGCCGATCAGCAGCACAAAACCGCAGAAATAATACCAGAATTCACCATTCGACAGGTTGATGCCGATATTTTTCAAGCCTGCGCGCAAGCCCAGCTCCGGTACCGACATACCGTCAGGGCCGCCGGTAAGGTCGCGCTCATTGCTTAAAACCATTGAGATCAAAATGCCGAAACCAAGGGTGGCAACGCCTAGATAATAGCCTTTGAGGCGCAAAATCGGACGGCCAACCAGATAGGCCATAATCGCAGAAATAGCTGCGCCCAGGAAAACGGCAGCACCGGGGTGAATGCCTAAATGCACCGGTGCAAGTGCGCAGGCATAACCGCCAATACCGGCAAAGCCTGCATGTCCGAGGCTGATTTGCCCTGCATAACCGGTGAGAATGACAATACCCATCACTGCAAGGCTATTGACGAAAACCATAGCGCCGATGCGGAAATAAAAACCGGACGGAAAGAAGAAAGGTGCGATTGCAATCAGTGCGAAAAGCACCAAAAGAGTGGCGTTTTTGCGTGAAATGAATGACATCAGACACGCTCCGTGGTTTTCTTGCCGAAGAGACCTTGCGGCATCAGGAACAGCACCAGAAGAATAACGATAAAGGCAGCGGCTTCTTTATAGGTCGATGAAATATAACCAGCCGTCATTGCTTCAATGAGACCGATCAGAAAACCGCCAGCCAGTGCGCCTTTCGGATTGCCCATGCCGCCAAGCATAGCACCGGCAAAACCTTTGAGCGCAAAACCAATGCCGACATTATAAGCAACAAGGGTGATTGGCGTTGCAAGTACACCAGCCAGTGCGCCAATACCTGCTGACAATGCAAAAGACAGGGTCATGATGAAAGTGGTATTGATGCCGACCAATTGCGCGGCTTGACGGTTATTAGATGTGGCAAGCACTGCGCGCCCCAACAGGGTGCGGGTGAAGAAAAGCCACAGGCCGATAAACACCACCAAAGCGCCGCCGATAACCCACAAGCTCTGGGTTTGAATGGTAGCACCTAAGAAATTGAGCGGCTTGTCGCCGGAAAAAGCAGGGAAACTATGGATCTGCTTATCAAAGATGATCTGTGCCGCGCCTTGAATGAAGACGGAGGCACCGATCGTGATAATAATCAGCGAAACAACAGGCGCACCACGCGCCGGTTCGATTGCGAATTTATTGATCGCAACGCCGAGTGCCGCTGTCAGAACAATGGCAATCAGAGCCGCCAGCGGCAGGGGAAGACCCGCTGCATAAGCTGCCCAAGTGATCATACCGCCCAGCATGACAAATTCGCCCTGAGCAAAATTGACCACATCGGATGCGTTATAAATGATCGTGAAACCAAGGGCGATCAGTGCGTAAACAGCACCGACAGTTACCCCTGAAGAGAGAAATTGCATAAACTCTGACATGAGCTCTCCGCGTGTGAATGGAGAAATAACAGGCCGGATGACATGATCCCGCCTGTACCGGAACTAACGGCGCAGGCGGGATGCAGGTGTCATTATTATTCGGCTACAGTCCAACCGCCGTCTTTGATCTGGAGCATACGGAATGCTGTCAGATCAAGGCCGAGATGGTCTTCAGGTGAGAAAGTGTAGATACCTGTTGCACCGGCCAAACCGCTGGTTTTTTCAATGGCGTCACGGATTTCCTTAGGCTCAGCAGAACCTGCACGGGTAATCGCATCGGTCACGATCAAAAGAGCGTCATGGGCATAGCCGCCGAATGTATCAACCGGCATTTTATAACGCTCTTCAAACTTTGCCTTATACGCAGTGACGAGCGGCTGCTGCGGATCACTCGCATCAAGCTGATCAGCAATCAGAAGGGCAGTGCCCGGCAGACGCAGGCCTTCAGCGGCTTGCTCACCGGCCAGTTTGATGAAGCCGGAAGATGCAACGCCATGCGATTGATACATTGGCAGTTCGATGCCGAGCTGATGATAGTTGCGGGTTACAATTGAAGGCCCCTGACCAAAGCCCGGATTGAGCACAGCCTGGACGCCCGGCGCATTGCGGATTTTGGTCAGCTGAGCGGTCATGTCCGCATCTTTTGGATCATAGGTTTCGTCGATGACGATGTCGATTTTATAGTCCGGTGCAACGTTTTTGCACTGGGCTTCCATGGAAGCGCCGAAACCGTCAGTACCGGAAATCATACCGATTTTGGTGAAACCGCGCTTGACCATATCTTCATAGATTTTCTGGCAAGCCATACGATCGGTATGCGGGGTTTTGAAAGTGTAAGGACGCACTGGCTGAATGATTTCAATTGCACCGGCAAGCGCGATGAAAGGAATTTCAGCATCTTCAGCCACGGACAGGATCGACATGGATGTGCCGGTGGTGGTGCCGCCGATAATGGCAACCACTTCGTCATCTTCGATCAGACGGGTGGCGAAAGTGCGTGCTTTGTTGGCATCGCCGCCATCATCATACATGATGAGTTTGATCTGTTCGCCGTTGATGCCGCCTTTTTCATTCAGCTCTGCAACCAGCATTTCTAGTGTTTTAAATTCTGGATCGCCGAGGAATGCTGCCGGGCCTGTGGCCGAAACAGATGCGCCGATGCGGATTTCGGCATGGGCTGCACCTGCCATAGCAAGAGCAATAACGGCGGCCGGAACAGTTGTTTTCAGAAAGTTAATCAAGGTGATACTCCTCCCAGAGTGTTTGTTATTCTGTAACCGGCCGGCGCCACATGGCGTGGTGAAAACGGCTGGCAACAAATGCTGTATCGGTCAGGCAGGCATTTCCCGCAGGATTGGCACCGGTTACGTGAAAATCACTGAAGGCTGCTGACTGGTTGACGAAAATATTGCCTGTCAGATTGACCGACAGATTGACGCCAGCGCGCGCAAAGGCGATTGCCGCCCGTTGAATGCGTGGCTCATTGGTGTCGTAAAGGGCGGCTGTGATGGCGCCTTTTTTACGCGCAAGTCCGGATGCGGTCTGGATGGCTACATCGCCATCTTTGGCCGGAATAATGAACATGATCGGCCCGAACCATTCATGCGTGGTGGCTTCATCACCGGCTTCAATGGCGATGAGCAAAGGTGTGGCGCTGTTTTTATAATCAAGCGGCGCAGAATCACGAATGATGCGGCCAAGCGAACGGGCTTTTTCCACGCGGCTCAATGTGGCCGGATTGGCAATGGCACCGCAAATGGCGGCAGCGCGTGCCGGATCCGCGACAAGACGGTCAATCGCATCGGCTAAACCTTTGGCGACATCGTCAAAGCTTTTATGGCCTTCGTCAGTTTCAATGCCGCCTTCAGGAATATAAATATTCTGCGGTGCGGTGCACATCTGGCCGGAATAAAGCGAGAGTGCAAAAGCCAGATTATCGGCCATGGCCAGGAAATTATCAGTGCCTGCGATGGTGATCGTGTTGATACCGGCTTCTTCGGTGAAAAGCTTAGCCTGAACAGCATTGCCACGCAGCCAGTCACCAAAGGTATTTGAACCGGTATAATCAATCAGCTTGATATCGCTGTGCGTTGCCAGCTTGTCGGCAATCGGTGCATCGACAAGATCAACGGCCAAAAGAACAGCATCAGCAGCCAGGCCTGCCTCAATAAACACTTCGCGCAATGTTTTAACCGCAAGTGCCAGCGGCAGCACAGCTGATGGATGCGGCTTGATGATTACCGGATTGCCGGTGGCAAGGCTTGCAAAAATACCCGGGAATGAATTCCACGTCGGAAATGTATTACAACCGATAGCAAGTGAGAGACCGGAGGGAATCAGTGTCCAGTGTTTTTCAAGACGTAAAGGTGCCTGTTTGCCTTGTGGCTTTTCCCAGATAGCCTGTGCCGGAAAGCGCTGCATTTCTGCCCAGGCAGCTGCAACAGCTTCTAAGGCACGGTCTTGTGCATGCGGGCCACCGGCCTGAAAGGCCATCGGAAATGCCTGTCCGGTGGTGTTCATCACCGCATTGCCCATCAGGAAGCTTTGTGCGTTTAAACGTGCTAAAGTTTCAAGCAGCGCACCAATGCGGATTTTGACATCAGAAGCGGCAAAGGCGTCGGCAATCTTATTGGCTGCATCGATTAATACCTGCGGTTCTGCGGCCGGATAAGTGATTCCCAGTGCGTCGCCATAAGGAGATATTTCGGTGCCGATACGGGCCGTTTCCGGGTGGTCAGCAATATCGAAAGGCTTATTGAGAAGTGCCTGATAGCTTGCTAATCCGTCGTCACGGGCAGTTTCGCCATAGATCTTGCCTGACGGGACTTCCGGATATGGTGTCCAGAACTCACGGGCTAACAGTGCCGCACCAGCAGCATTGAGTGTCGGTAAATGGCGATCCCAAAACATCGTGAAAACGTTCCTCCTCGTTCTTCATATTATTATTGACCGGCCGGTCAGTTTATGCAACAAAAAAAAGAGGGCTCCACAAATATCATGGAGCAGGGAGTTGAAATATGTCGGATACGGTTCTTGTAGAGCTGGCTGATGGCGTTCTGTCTTTGACGTTGAATCGCCCTGAAAAGCTGAACTCATTTAACGAAGAAATGCACATGGCGCTGCGCGCCGGCATCCAGCGCGCGCATGATGATGTGACTGTTCGTGCAGTGCTGATTACAGGTTCGGGACGTGGTTTTTGCGCCGGACAGGATTTAGGCGATCGCGATCCACGTAAAGGAACGCCAGCGCCGGATTTGGGCAATACGCTCGAAACTTTTTACAATCCGACATTGCGTTTGATCCGTGCTTTGAACAAGCCGGTTATCTGCGCTGTCAATGGTGTGGCAGCCGGTGCAGGCGCGAATATTGCCATTGCTTGTGATATTGTTTTTGCCGCAAAATCTGCCCGTTTTATTCAAGCCTTTTCCAAAATCGGGCTTATTCCCGACGCTGGCGGCACATTTAACCTCACCCGTATTTTGGGTGAGCCGCGCGCCAAGGCATTGACCATGTTAGCTGAGCCATTATCGGCAGAAGATGCAGCTTCTTGGGGGCTGATCTGGAAGGCTGTTGATGATGAAACATTGCTTGATGAAGCATTGGCGACAGCTCGCAAGCTTGCCAAGGGAGCAACCTTCGGCCTTGGTTTGACCAAGCAGCTTATTCAGGCGTCTGCGACCAATTCTTTGGATCAGCAGTTGGATCTGGAACGGGATGCCCAGCAAAAAGCGGGTAAAAGCGCTGACTATGCTGAAGGTGTTACGGCGTTTTTGGAAAAACGTGCCGCGGAGTTTAAGGGCAAATGAAAAAAGTTGCAGATATGACCCCGCAGAAACTGGCCGAAGCCTCCGCACAAGCCATGTGGGCAGGTGATAAAGCCAGCCAGAATTTGGGCATGGAGCTTATCAATGTGGCACCGGGCGCAGCGAGTGTTGCGATGACACTCACTGAAACCATGTCGAACGGACATGGTAATTGTCACGGTGGCTTTATTTTTACACTTGCCGACAGCGCTTTCGCGTTTGCATGCAACAGCTATAATCAGCTGGTTGTAGCGCAAAGCTGTTCGGTCAGTTTTATTAATCCGGGAAAAATCGGGGATCGGTTAACAGCCGTTGCGCGTGAAGTCTCCCGACGCGGCCGCTCAGGCATCTATGATATTCGGGTTTCCAATCAGGATGGTGAGCATATTGCAGAATTTCGCGGTTTGTCGCGCAGCGTTAAAGGAACGCATGTGCCTGAGTGAATGTCTTTGACCTGACACTCATCTGATACCGCATCAAGTTATTACCCTAGGGAGGTTATTATGACAGCGATGGCACCGGATCCCAAGATCCTTGACCCTATTGAAACTGCATCACGCGATGAAATCGAAGCGTTGCAGTTCCATCGCATGAAGCGTTCATTGAAGCATTGCTATGAAAATTCCCCGTTCTACCGCAAGCGTTTTATCGAAGCTGATGTGCATCCCGAAGAGTTGAAAACACTCTCCGACATTTCCAAATTTCCGTTTACCTATAAGCAGGATCTGCGCGACACTTATCCGTTCGGCATGTTTGCTGTGCCACAAAACAAGGTTGTGCGTATTCACGGTTCATCCGGCACAACCGGCAAACCGACAGTTGTCGGTTATTCGCAGTCCGACATTGATAACTGGGCGAACTTGATTGCCCGTTCCATCCGTGCCGGTGGCGGTCGTTCCGGCGATATGCTGCATAATGCTTATGGTTATGGCTTGTTTACCGGTGGTATCGGCGCGCATTACGGTGCGGAGCGTTTAGGCTGTACGGTTATTCCGATGTCCGGCGGTCAGACCGAGCGTCAGGTAACCCTGATCAATGACTTCCGCCCGCGCATCATCATGGTGACACCGAGCTACATGCTCTCCATTCTCGATGAATTCCGTCGTCAGGGTCTTGATCCGCGTAAGAGCTCGTTGGAAATCGGTATTTTCGGTGCAGAACCATGGACAAATTCCATGCGTGAAGAAATCGAAGATGCATTCAACATGCATGCGGTCGACATTTATGGCCTTTCCGAAGTGATGGGACCGGGTGTTGCGATGGAATGTGTGGAAACCAAAGATGGTTTGCATGTTTGGGAAGATCATTTCTATCCGGAAATTATCGATCCGGTGACCGGTGAAGTGCTGCCTGATGGTCAGGTCGGTGAATTGGTGTTCACGACACTTACCAAAGAAGCGCTGCCGATGGTTCGTTATCGCACCCGCGATTTGACCCGCATCTTGCCAGGCACTGCCCGTTCGATGCGCCGCATTGAAAAAATCACCGGCCGTAGCGATGATATGATCATCCTGCGCGGGGTGAACGTGTTCCCGACCCAGATCGAAGAACAGGTTCTTAAATGCTCTGGTCTTGCACCGCATTTCCAAATCCAGCTGACCCGTACAGGTCGTATGGATTGCATGACTGTTCATGTGGAATGCACAACCGATATGACAGATGAGAATGCACGTGCTAAATCAGCTCGTGAATTGTCACATCATATTAAAAGCGTTGTTGGTGTTTCGGCACAAGTGGTCGTTAAAGATCCGAATTCAATGGTGCGCTCTGAAGGCAAAGCAAAGCGCGTTGTGGACGACCGCCCTGTTGAATAATGACCCCGATAATTTGGCCAAGTCAACTTGGCTAATTTGATATGAAAAGTTAATAATCACATCAGGGGGCAGTTTTAGCCCCCTTATCTTTTGCTGATGAAGCACGATACTATAAGAATAAGGGGGGCAATATGTCTCGTACCAGAGCCACAGATTTTGAAGAAAAACAACGTGGTTTACTGATGAGCGCCGCGGAGGTTTTTGCAGAAGTGGGGATGGAAAAAGCATCCATGTCTCTGATTGCAAAACATGCCAGTGTATCCAAGTCTTTGCTTTATCATTATTATCCAAGCAAAGAAGAATTGATTTTTGCCATCATCTCCACCCATCTGGAAGACCTTGTTGCAGCGATTGAAGAGGCCGATGATGAGAGTTTGCCACCGCAAAAACGTCTGCGCCAATTGGTTGGCACTGTGCTTGAATGCTATAAGGGAGCGGATAACGCCCATAAAGTGCAGCTGAATGCAGCATGGGCTTTGCCGGATGATAAACGCCAGCAGATTTATACGATCGAGCGCGGTATTGTTAAGCGGTTTTCGAGAGTTTTGCGCGAGATTAACCCTGATCTGGACAATGCAGAGCGCCCGCTGCTTACCCCCGTTACCATGTCACTTTTTGGTATGATCAACTGGGTTTATATGTGGTTCAAAGACGGCGGCAAGATCACGCGTGAAGATTATGCCGATGTGGCGACAACGCTGATTTTGGAAGGCATCAAATCCGTCCGTTAATTTTTTTTATCTGGCTGAATGATAAAAGCGGAGCGCTTGTGGGAGGCGCTCCGCTTTTTTGTTGTTATGCAGGTGTTGCGGCCAGCGGCCAGGTTTTGGCAACCATGGTGAGAACATCATATTGCGCAACAACGTCATCACGCTGGTTGGTGACGCGGCAATCCCAGCGCACTTCGCCGTGCTGGCTGTTCATGCGTGGATTGATTTGCTTACAGGTGAGGCGCACCTGCAAAGTATCACCGAAATAAACCGGCACGAGGAAACGCAGATTATCCACGCCGTAATTGGCAAGAACCGGCCCTGCATCAGGATGGACGAAAAGCCCGGCCGCAAAGCTTGCAATCAGATAGCCGTGTGCTACGCGCTCATCAAAGAACGGATTGGCTTTGGCGGCTTCACTATCCATATGCGCATAGAAAGTATCACCGGTGAAATGAGCAAAATGCTCGACATCTTCCAAAGTGATGGTGCGCTTTTCAGTAACCAGTTGATCGCCGATTTTAAGCTCTGCCAATGATTTACGGAACGGATGTTCGCCCTGATAGCTTGGCGCGCCTTCAATCCAGCGTCCGGTGACAGCTGAAAGCAGGGTCGGAGAGCCCTGAATAGCGGTGCGTTGCATGAAATGTTTGACGCCACGAATGCCGCCCATTTCTTCGCCGCCGCCTGCACGACCCGGGCCGCCATGAATAAGACCGGCAAGCGGTGAACCATGGCCGGTGGATGATTTGGCAGTATCACGATTGCCAATCATCACACGGCCATGCCACGCAGCGACACCGAGAACGGCTTTCTCGGCAGTCTTGGGATCATTGGTGAAAACGGATGAAACGAGCGAGCCTTTGCCTTTGCGTGCAAGCGCGATGGCTTCATCAAGATCATCATAAGCCATAACAGTTGAAACAGGGCCAAAGGCTTCCACATCGTGGATGGCTTCTGCTTCAAACGGCTTGTCAGCATAAAGCAGAACCGGATTGAGGAAGGCGCCTTTTTCTGGATCACCTGAAGTAACATTGACCTGATCCGGATTGCCCGCAACGATGCTGGCACCTTTTTGCAGCTCAATAATGCGTTCACGCACCTCCACACGCTGATCAAGGCTTGCAAGCGCGCCCATGCGGGTGGTTTCTGCGCCTGGCAAGCCAACGGCGGTTTTGCTCAGACGGTCACGCAGCGCATCAATCAATGCATCAATTTGCGCACGCGGTGCGATAACGCGGCGAATGGCGGTGCATTTCTGCCCTGCCTTCGAGGTCATTTCGCGCGCGACTTCCTTGACGAAAAGATCAAATTCCGGTGTGCCGGGAA
Organism: Paenochrobactrum glaciei; assembly: GCF_039522165.1. Taxonomy (NCBI): domain Bacteria; kingdom Pseudomonadati; phylum Pseudomonadota; class Alphaproteobacteria; order Hyphomicrobiales; family Brucellaceae; genus Paenochrobactrum; species Paenochrobactrum glaciei. The sequence goes on along the minus strand of NZ_BAAADE010000003.1, from coordinate 58,624 downwards.
CTGCATCTTCTCCCAAAATCGAGGCGTTCAGGCTGTCGGCTTCCATGGTGAAACGGGTGGAATTTGCAACAATTGCCGGATGGTTTTTCAGCATACGGCCAACTTTTGCCGAACCTGTGAACGTTACCGCATCCTGCTCGGTCACATGGTCAAGCATATTGCCGACCGAACCACAGATCAGCTGCAAAGCACCTTCCGGCAGAATACCGCTTTCGATAATGCGGCGTATCATCAGCTCGGTCAGATAGGCGGTCTGGCTGGCTGGTTTAACAATGCAAGGCACACCGGCAATGAGCGTTGGTGCGATTTTTTCCAACATGCCCCAGATCGGGAAGTTGTAAGCATTGATGTGGACGGCCACGCCTTGAAGCGGGGTGAGAATATGCTGGCCTAAAAAGCTGCCATCGCGTGAAAGCGGCTCAATATCGCCTTCGGTAAGCACGCGGGTGTTTGGCAGTTCACGGCGACCCTTTGATGAGAAGGTCAGCATCGTGCCGATACCGCCTTCAATATCGACCCAGGCGTCCGGTCGGGTGGCACCGGTATGCAGGCTTTCGGTGTAGAACTCTTCCTTTTGCGTCATCAGCAGCTGGCCAAGTTCTTTGAGCAGCTGAGCGCGTTCGTGGAAGGTCATTGCTTGCAGTTTTGGTGCTGCAACTTTGCGGCCATAATCCAAAACATCAGCAAAATTAATGCCGGTTGAATCGATCTGTGCAACCGGTGCGCCTGTTGCGGCATCGAGAAGTGTCTGACCTTCTTTGGTGCCTGCGACCCAGCTGCCATAGACATAACTTTCAAGGCGGCGAGGCTGAACAGCCGTATTGCTCATTCCATTTCCTTCCAAATTCTTCATGGGGGCAGGGCGCTGTGAAAGCGCCCTTATCAAAGACCGAGCGCTGCCAGCGTCTTGCTGCATTCAGCGTTCCACTGCGCCAGCAATTCTTTATTGGAGCTGTGGCGCAGGCCAAAACGGGCTAAAATTTCAAAGCGGCTGGAGTTTGGTGCACCAAAACCGGCTTCAACGCGAGGAAGCCAGTAAGCAACTGAAGTTTTAGCCTCAGCGCGACCTTCTTCCGTAGCGACAATTTCGGTCAAACCTTCAAGACCAAGCTGCATATGGCGGGTTTCACGCGGGGCAATTTCGCGGAAAACTTCAGCCAGCGGAGCATAAGAAATGCGGGTAAGCTCGGTCATTAAAACACTGGTTGATAAGCCTTGCAGCACATTCATTACCACCGCATCAGTCCAGTTGATGATCGGGTAATGAAAAACCGAAACGCGCATATCGCCTTCTTTGCGCACCTGACCTAAATCGCTGTCGCGTTCGACACGCGCTGCCCAGTCATATTGGGATTGGTAGCGGCGTTTGTCTGTGCCGAAATCGCCCATAATGTTTAGCACACGTTCAGCGTGATCGGCTTTTTCAAGCGTGATGCGGCTGGCTGCGATGCGTTCTTTAATGGCAGGGGCAAAGTTGATGGAGGAGGCAAAACCGGCAGAAGCTGCCAATTCGCTGTCGATGAAGCTCGACATGATACGCATCAGCTCGCCGCGATAACGCGCTGGCACATTGTTTGGTGCGGTTAAAACACCGCCTTTTGCCAGATAGTCTTCAATATTCATCAGATCAGTCATGGCATGTTCCTTTATTCGTCGTAAGAGACGACAACGCGGTCGCTTAGCACGGAAGCCTGACAAGAAAGCACATAGCCTGCACGCACTTCGTAATCTTCGAGCGCATGGTTGACGGCCATCTCTACTTCACCTTCGAGCACTTTACAGCGGCAGGTGGAACAGACACCGGCTTTACAGGAGTAAGGCGCATCGAGATTATTGGCGAGCGCCGCATCCAGAATAGTGTCGCCATTACGCTGCATTTCAAAATTGCGCGTGGTGCCGTCAAGGGTGAGGGTTGCCTGCACACCGGCACTGCTTGTAACCGCTTGTTTGGAAACGGTACGCTGTTTGGCGCGCCCCTGCTGGCTGGAGGCAAACAGTTCGAATTTGATCTGCTCGTCTTTGAGGCCATGATCGCGCAGGCTTGCCGCAACGCTTAACATCATTGGCTCTGGGCCACAGATAAAGACAGTGTCGATGCTGTTCGGATCAATCCATGCGCGGAAGAGATCTTTCATTTTCGCTTCATCAATACGACCGGTGAACAGGTCGATTTCCTGCCCTTCCTGACGCAGAATATGGATGACGGAAAAACGGCCGAGATAGGTGTTTTTCAGGTCTTCCAGCACTTCGCGGAACATGATTGAGCTGATCTGGCGATTGGCATAAACCAATGTGAAGCGGGATTGTGGTTCGCGCGCCAGGGTGGTTTTGATGATCGAAAGCAAAGGCGTGATGCCGGAACCGGCAGCAAAGCCTAAATATTGCTTGGACTGGTTAGGCTCAAGCGGCGCGAAGAAACGTCCCATTGGCGGCATGGCTTCAATTTCGTCGCCGGTTTTGAGATTTTCATTCGCCCATGTGCTGAATGCACCGCCATCCACGCGCTTGATGCCGACCTGTAAAACACCGTCATCAAGACCGGCGCAGATGGAATAGCTGCGGCGCAGTTCTTCACCGTCAAAAGCGCGGCGGAAGGTCAGATACTGACCTTGGGTAAAGTTGAAATGTTCACGATCTTCATCACGCGGTGCGAGTGTCAGGACGACAGCATCACGCGTATCGCGTTGAATATCAGTGACCTTAAGGGTGTGAAAGCGTGCCATTAGGTATCTTTCCTAAAACCGACCTGCATCTTGCGGATGCACTTAAAACTGGGCTGCATCTGAAGATGCATTCGAACTGGATTGCATCCTCAGATGCATTTGAAATAGTCGAAAGGTTCCAGACAATCCTTGCAGCGATAGCTGGCCTTACATGGTGTGGAGCCGAACTGGCTGATCTTCTCGGTATTGATCGACGAGCAGCGCGGACAGCTGATCGTCATATTGGCACCGGAAAGGCTGCGGGCACGGTCAAGCAAAACGCCGTCTGCGGCAGTGCCCTCAACCGGTGGCGTGATGCCGTAGGCACGCAGTTTTTCGCGTGCCTCATCGGTCAGCCAGTCTGTTGTCCATGCCGGTGACAGGCGGCGTTCCAGCCGCAACTGTTCAATGCCTTTGGCACGTAATGCCGTTTCAATATCAAGATTGATGATGCCGGTCGCCGGACAGCCGCTATAAGTCGGCGTGACGGTGACGACCAGTTCATTATCCTGCCATTCGACATCACGGATGATGCCGAGGTCTGTCAGGCTGATAACCGGGATTTCGGGATCCGGAACCTCGGCGAGCCAGCCCCAGACTTCATCAACGGAGGGACGGGCAGTGTTCTGCATGGGCTTACCAGCTGGCGCCAGGATAAGCGCGCTGCAACCATTGCATATGGGTCAGCAAATGTCCCAAATGCTCGGTATGCACGCCCTGACGACCACCTTTATGGGCAAAAGTTCCATCCGGAATACGCAATGTTGCTTCATTCAGCACAGAACGGATAACGGCTTCCCAAGGCCCGCGCAGATCTGCCGGATTTGGCATGAGACCCTGTTCGGCAACCTGTTCGTCGATTTCGTCGGAAAGGAACATTTCGCCGGTGTAAGACCACAATGCATCCAGTGCATCCTGCATGATCTTGTGGCTTGTTGCTGTTCCGTCGCCCAAACGAATAACCAGATCGGAAGAGCGCTCCAGATGGTAAGCAACTTCCTTGGCTGATTTTTCCGCAATATCGGCAATGCGCTGATCAGAGGATTTTTTCAGCTCTTTCAACAGTTCCAGATGATAGACATCAAACAGGAACTGGCGCATCAATGTGTGGCCGAAATCGCCGTTCGGACGCTCGACGATCAGCAGGTTTTTGAAATCCCAGCCATCGCGCAAAAATGCGATGTCATCTGCCGTGCGGCCTTTGCCTTCAATTTCACCGGCCAATTCCAGCCAAAGCTGGGTCTGGCCGATCAGATCAAGCGCGACGTTTGCCAGCGCGATATCTTCTTCCAAAGCCGGAGAATGGCCGCACCATTCCGAAACACGATGACCGAGGATCAGTGTGTTATCGCCGATGCGCAGCAAAGCTTCAACGAGAGCATCGCCTTTTGGTTCGGCAAGAGGGCGCACATTGCGCACAATCTCTTCCTGCCTTGCGCGGTCACGTACCGGCGCTGTTTTGCCGTGTGCTGCGCTCATTACATGCTCCCCACTTCTTCAGGAATATCGAAGAATGTCGGATGACGGTAAACTTTGCTGTTGGAAGGCTCGAAAAGCGGGCCTTTTTCCGACGGGCTTGAAGCAACGATATCATCAGAGCGCACAGCCCAGATTGATACGCCTTCATTGCGGCGGGTGTAAACATCGCGGGCATTGTTGATGGCCATTGCAGCATCGGGCGCATGAAGGCTGCCGACATGACGATGGTTGAGGCCGTGCTGACCGCGGATAAAGATCTCCCAGAGTGGCCATTCTTTTGACATAGGTGTGTTCCTTGACTTTGTGGCACTTAAATTTTTTGCTTGCCCGTAAGCCGCTTATTCAGCGGCTACACGTGCAGCGCGTGCATCAACTTTTTCCGCATGCGCAACCAGCGCTTCACGGAACCATGCACCATCATCCCAAGCTTTGACGCGCGCACCGAGACGATCGGCATTGCACGGGCCATTGCCGTTAATGACGTTGAAAAACTCTTCCCAATTTGGCTCGGTAAAGTCGTAACCGCCTTTTTCCTCGTTCCATTTCAGGTCAGGATCCGGAACGGTCAGACCCAGATATTCGGCCTGCGGCACAGTCTGATCGACGAATTTCTGACGCAGTTCGTCATTGGTATTCATCTTGATCTTCCACGCCATCGACTGAACGGAGTGGACGGAATCTTTATCCGACGGACCAAACATCATCAGCGACGGATACCAAAGACGGTTCAAAGCATCCTGCGCCATGCGCTTTTGTTCAGGTGTACCGGAAGCCATCTTCATCATCACGGCATAGCCCTGACGCTGATGGAAGGATTCTTCCTTACAAATACGGATCATCGCACGGCTATAAGGGCCGTAAGATGTGCGCTGCAACGGCACCTGATTCATAATCGCTGCACCGTCAACCAGCCAGCCGACCGCGCCCATATCGGCCCAGTTGAGGGTTGGATAGTTGAAAATGGAGGAATATTTCATCTTGCCTGCATGCAGACGTTCCAGCAATTCATCACGCGAAACACCGAGGGTTTCAGCGGCTGAATAGAGATAAAGACCGTGACCGGCTTCGTCCTGCACTTTAGCCAGCAAAATGGCTTTGCGTTCCAGCGTCGGTGCGCGGGTGATCCAGTTGCCTTCCGGCAGCTGACCGACAATTTCACTGTGGGCGTGCTGGCCGATCTGGCGGATCAGGGTTTTGCGGTAGCCTTCCGGCATCCACTCTTTTGGTTCAATCTTTTCACCACGGTCAATGCGTTCCTGAAACGCAATTTCCTCCGGGCTCATATCAGTGCGGTCTTTGGCGCCCTCAGACGTTACGAGCTGTGCATACATATTAAGATGTCCTTCCTGCTCACACGCGTTCGATGATGATTGCAATGCCCTGACCGACGCCGATGCACATTGTGCACAATGCATAGCGTCCGCCGGTGCGGTGTAACTGATACATGGCGGTTGCAACCAGACGTGCACCCGACATGCCGAGCGGATGGCCGATCGCAATCGCGCCGCCGTTCGGATTAACGTGTTCTGCATCATCCGGCAGACCGAGATCACGCAATGTTGCCAATGCCTGACTGGCAAAAGCTTCATTGAGCTCGATCACATCCATCTGATCAATGGTGAGGCCCGCACGCGCCAAAACTTTTTTGGCTGCAGGTGAAGGGCCGATACCCATGATGCGCGGTTCAACACCGGCTGCAACCATGGAGACGATGCGCGCTTTAGGGGTAAGACCCTGCGCTTTCGCAGCCTCGCTTGAGAGGATTGTTAAGGCTGCTGCACCGTCATTAACGCCGGATGCATTACCGGCTGTAACTGTCAGATCAGGGCCGTTGATGGCTTTCAGTTTAGCAAGCGCTTCAACAGTTGTGCCAGGGCGCGGATGCTCATCTTCAGCAACAATAATCGGATCGCCGCGACGTGGTGTAATGGTCACCGGTGCGATTTCATCATTGAAGAGGCCGGCGGCTTGCGCTCGCGCCCAGCGTGCCTGACTGCGCGCAGCAAAAGCATCCTGATCTTCACGCGAAATATTAAAGTCACCAGCCACATTATCGGCGGTTTCCGGCATTGTATCAACGCCGAATTTTGCTTTCATCGCAGGATTGACAAAACGCCAGCCAATGGTGGTGTCATAAACCGCATTGCTGCGGGAAAATGCGCTCTCTGCTTTAGGCATAACAAATGGTGCACGGGTCATGCTTTCAACGCCACCGGCAATCACGAAATCGCAATCACCTGCGCGGATAGCACGGGCTGCCATGCCGATGGCATCCATACCGGAACCACAAAGACGGTTAACCGTGGTGCCCGGAACACTGATTGGCAAACCTGCGAGGAGGGCTGCCATACGGCCGACATTGCGGTTGTCTTCGCCTGCCTGATTGGCACAGCCATAAATCAGATCATCAACGGCTGACCAGTTGACCGAAGGATTACGCTCAATAAGGGCTTTGAGGGGGAGTGCAGCAAGATCATCTGCACGCACGGAAGCCAGCGCTCCGCCATACCGACCAATTGGTGTACGTACTGCATCGCAGATAAAAGCATCTTGCATGGATATTTTCCTTCCTACCCAGAGAGCGGAAGAATCTCCTCATTCATCGACCGCTTGGTCAGAGTATAAGGGGATGAGACATTACAATGCAAGAGAATTTTTAGAATTGTTGTAATGTTTTGAAATTCAGAGCTTTTTTATTCGGCAATTAACAGGCCCTGCTGACGCAAGCGGGTTTCATCGGTGCTGGCCGGTAAAGCACCGTCAATGCCTTCGCAAAGAGCAGCGATGCAGTTTTCTGCTTTCGGGCTAAGTGCCAGATAGAGATTGCGGAATAAATTACGCGCTGTATGCCCTTGCCAGTCTTGCGGCAATGCGTTGAGCGGCAGGCGCGGATCGCGCAGCAAAACACCACGATACATATGTACGAGAATGAGCCGTGCCATTAATGCGTTTTCCGGCGATAGCGCATCGGCGCGTTGATAAAGCGGTTCAAAGCGGGCAATCAAATCACAATAACGCTGATGGATCTGGCTCAAATCCCAGAACTGCGCCAGCCAGCCCATGTCATCGGGGTCTTGTGCGCGTAGGATTTGTGCGTTTTCCGGCAAAGTCTGTCCGCGATCAGGGCGGATAAAAATGGCTGATCCCATCCGCCCCATACGAAGGCGTGCGGCATCGGCATCGGTTAAATCAGGCGCATAAATAATTTGCCAGCCTTTGGGTTCCTGATCCGGTTGGTAGAGGAGCTTGGCCGCTTGTTCAAACTCAGCGCGTGAAGAAACATCAAGGCTGTAATAGCTGCGGCGTCCGTTGCGCTCGCCTTTGAGGCGATTGGCAGTGACTAAGCGCGAAACCGCAGTTCGAACCACTGATTCACTCAAACCCGCACGATTGCAAATTTCGATTAAAGAGCCTGTCCAAAACACGCCGCCACGCGGTAAAACAATGTCACCATAGACTGTGACAATAAAAGCTGCTGCCCGTAATTCCTGATCTTTCAGCAGATTTTTAATGACGTTATCGATGGTCATGGATGTTTTACTTTCAATTGAAGCGATAGAAAACAGCTGCGATGAAGTGTGAACTGGCGCAGAGAAAGATGATATTTTCTTGAAGCTTTCATAAACCAACTGTTTAGAGATAGCAAAACTATCAAAAAAGGGCGTTTGCAGCCTATCTGCAAACGCCCTTTTTTATAATTTAATGGTACAAAACTTTATTTTTTTCGGCACGGCATGTCGGTGCCTTCTGCATTGATGGCTGTGCCGTCAATGGTTTCAATACCGTAAAGGAGTTTTACGCGTGCTTCGATAGAAGCGAGCAGCGCGTTACCCAGATCCAGTGCGCGTTCTGATTGACGCACACTGTAATCAGTCAAATATTTTGATGCCAATTCCGGCTGGTCGGCCTTGTACAGAATATCGGCTGTCGTCTGGATGGTGGCGATGTCTTGAATCTGTCGATCTTCAAATGCTTCCAGTGCCTGCGTTATTTCCGGCAGGAAAGCTTCAGGATGGGCGCAGCTGTGATACATAATCCGCTTGAACAAACGACCTGCAAACTGGGTCGCTTCCTGTGATTGATATTCAGCATTCAGGAAGGTAGATCCTGCATCGCGGAACAAGTATCTGTGAATGCCGTATTCCGGAATAACCTTATTGATACCAATATGATAAGGGACAAATGGCGCGGTGACGGAACCGGTTGGCGCAACCCAAAGCAGGTTGAGTTCTGGGCGGGTTGTTTCACGCAATTGTGCCACTTCACCATAGCCGGAGCGCTCGGTCGATACGCGTGGATCGCGCACCATTTTCATCATTTTTTTCAATGTGACCGGTGCCATGTCGCGCAGTTCTTTTTCGACCGTGTCAATTGTCCAATGTTTTTGGCCGGTACGCATCGGGCGATCTTGTTCACTATAAACATCATGAACATTAAATGGCTTGTCGCCATCGCGTTTCCACCAACCTTGTTCAATGGCAACATCATAGAAATTCGGCGAAGCCATATAGTCTTTGCTGTCACTGATATCGGCTGGAATATCGCCAATATAGCCTGGGTAAGAAACGCGCACATCGTCTGGACCTAAGCGCTCGGCAACCCATAGGCCTTTGCCGCCGGCAAATTGCAGCATGACCCAACCTTCATCCTTATCAGCGATGAGGTGTGAATTGCCGCCATAGGTGGTGTAGCCATGCTTATTGATGAGATCACCAATGATTTCAACAGCTTCACGGGCTGTTTTGGCACGCTCAAGCGCAATGCGTGCCAGATCGCTATATTGCGGGCCTGTCTGCGGATCGGGTGTCATTTCGACAAGTTCATCACGCGAGTTAGACCAGATGTCACGAATTGCGACGCCGTGCTCATTCAGGCCACCATTTGTCAGCGGTGCCGGAAAGCCTTCAAAGTCGCTGTAGTTCATGTTGATATATTTGAATGTCTCAGGCGCTTGTGGAATTTCCATCAATTTGCCTGGCATATATGCTTTTTCTGTCGCGCCGACAGAAATGGTAGAGCCTTCTGCATGCTTCTTCGCAGGTACAACAGTTAACCAGTGGCCGGATACCTCTTCTCCGGTGCCTCCGATCAGTACAGAACCGTCTTCGGTCAGGTTTTTCCCAACATAAAAGCCATAACTGGCCAGTGTCGGAGATGACATTGATACGGATACCAATAGATTGAGTGCGATGATTTTGCAGAAATCCGAATTTCTCATTATTTCCTCTTGCGGGGCATTGTCTGTTTCATTCGGGGGCTCACATCTTTATTCATAGCTTATGATAAATAATGTGAAGAAATGAACCTCCACTGCTTATAGTGAAGAAATATTTTTATCGGTTCAACCGTGCTTTGGAAGTTTTTTTACAAGTGAAGTAACTATTTAAAATTAATTATTCATATTAAATATAATATCTTACTTATATTTGATATGAATTTTTTATATTTAACTAAGCAATACATTTTGAATTAGCTTTGATATTTATGATTTTATGTTTATTTTTAATGAAATGAAGAGTTGATGCGCCTAATTATTCGTAATCATCTCATCAAGATGTACGTTTAATTGTCCCAAAACTGATAATGAATATGAGCTACCAATAATCCGCGTCGGGGATATCAGTTAATAAGCGAAATTTTAAAGGGAGAAAGTCAATGAGACTTAATAGGATCGAATGGTGGGCGTAATAGGGATTGAACCTATGACCCCTACAATGTCAATGTAGTGCTCTCCCGCTGAGCTATACGCCCATTCGATGAAGCGCATACACCATATCAGGATGCGCTCGTCAATGCCCTTTATCAATAATTCTCAATTTTTTAGCGTGTCTTTTCAAAGGCGTGGAAAAAACACGCTGTTTTTTCATGAATTAAGCCGCAAGCAGCATCTTTTCGATTTCATTCACCAGATCACGCAGGTGGAAAGGCTTCGAAAGTACCTTTGCATCCTTCGGTGCATCCGAATCGGGATTAAGGGCAACAGCCGCAAAACCGGTGATGAACATCACTTTCAGATCCGGATCGATTTCGGTCGCACGACGCGCCAATTCGATACCATCCATCTCCGGCATGACAATATCGGTCAAAAGAAGAGAGAATGGCTCTTCCCGCAAACGCTCATAAGCGCTGGCGCCGTTGTCAAAGTGGGTTACATGATAGCCAGCCTTTTCCAGTGCTTTAACCAGAAAGCGGCGCATATCATTGTCGTCTTCAGCAAGAAGGATTCTCTTCATTGTTCCGTCCGAGTGTCTTGTCGCTTCAGGCTTATGCTTTGGGGGCGCGCACCTGTTGCGACTCAATAGATTTTGCCCTCTAGCAAAACCTTTTTAGGTAAATATGGAATGAATTTTCGTCAAAACAACGCAAAAAACTTTAAAACTGAGCGCATAAAGCCGAGATTTGACGAAATTATGATAAAAAATTGAAGATGCAAAGCTTGTTTGGATGCTCTAAATATTCGTAAAATCGAAAATACCTGATTTTCTGGCGTTGATTGAGCAAGGCGCCCGGAAAAGAAGGAAGGCGCATAACAAACGGATCAGCTGCTGTGTATGATGATTTTTTAATGACACCGGCTTTTGATGTTTTGGCTCCGGCCGAACAGCGTATTCCGTTCGTATTTAATTCGCCCCATAGCGGTTCGCATTATCCCGATAGTTTTCTGGAAGCATCTGCCCTTGATCCGCTGACTATCCGATCGTCTGAAGATTGTTATGTTGATGAGCTTTATGCCTCGGCAGTGTTGTTAGGGGCGCCTTTATTGTGCGCGCGTTTTCCACGGGCTTATCTGGATGTTAATCGTGAGGCTTATGAGCTTGATCAGCGGATGTTTTTTGAAGCTGTGCCTGCTTATGCCAATACACATTCGGCGCGTGTGGCTGGTGGTTTGGGTACTGTGCCGCGAAATGTCGGCGAGGGGCGGCTGATTTATCCGGGCAAAATCCCGCTGCAATCAGCGCTTGATCGTATTGAGAAGCTTTATAAGCCTTATCATGCGCTATTGCGTGAATTGCTGGATAAAACGCGTGAGAAATTCGGCTACGCGGTGCTGATTGACTGTCATTCAATGCCAGCAGGTGCTGAGCAGTCAGGCTCAAGACGCGCCGATTTTATTATCGGCGATCGTTTTGGTCGCGCTTGTCATATTGGTCTTGCAGCCGCAACAATAGATTTATTGCAAAATTACGGGTTTGAAGTGGCTTATAATAAGCCTTATGCGGGCGGTTTTATCACTGAGCATTATGGCAAGCCTGCCGAAAATATTCATGCTTTGCAGCTGGAGATGAATCGCAGCCTTTATATGAATGAAAAGACGCTGGAAAAGTTGGTAAGTTTTGATCTGCTGCGCCGTGATTTATATAGTTTTTTAAGTGATTTAACTGCGCTGCCGGATAGTGTTCTGGGCTATTCGCAGCTGGCCGCGGAATAGCTGATACTTCATGAGTGGCCAAAGCCTGCAGCTTTGTATAAATCAAAAGTTGAGTTTTGATACAGGGAGAGCGGGTGTGCTTATTAATCAGGCGTTTTTTGAAAAATTAGCCAATGCGGCTGCGGCTGAAAGTTTACCACGGTTTCGTCAGTTTAACGAAATTGATAATAAATACACGGTTGGTTTTGACCCTGTGACGGAAGCAGATCGTGCGGCTGAACGCGCCATTCGTGCGGTGATTGGTGAAGAATTTCCTGATCATGGCATTTTGGGTGAAGAATATGGTGCGCATAATACCGATCAGAGCCATGTCTGGGTGATTGATCCGATCGATGGCACACGCGCCTTCATTTCAGGTCTCCCTGTTTGGGGCACGCTGGTGGGGCTCACCATTGATGGTGATGCCAAAGCCGGAATGATGTCGCAGCCTTTTACGGGTGAGCTTTATTTCAGCGATGGCAAAGGTTCTTATCTGAGCCATGGATCGGCGCCGCTGCGCACATTGAAAACCCGTGACACGACTGCATTGAGCGAGGCGACAGTTTTCACCACCACGCCGTCATTGTTCAAAAATGAGAAATATGAAGGTTTTAAACGTCTTCAGAGCCAAGCACGGCTGACACGCTATGGCGTGGATTGCTATGCTTTTGCCATGCTGGCTTCAGGCTTTGCGGATGTGGTGATTGAAACCGGTTTGCAACCTTATGATATTGTTGCACTTATTCCGATCATCGAGCAAGCGGGCGGTGTGATTACGCAAATTGATGGCGGACCTGCGGAAAAGGGTGGCGATATTATTGCCGCTGCAACGCCGGAACTCCACAAAATTGCGATTGCTACCTATTTGGGCTGATTGTCCTTTTGTTGCTGCTTTTCTGGGATAAAGGCATCGAATGCAGCCCAGAATTGTTGCCGGTAGTGATCGTCTTCCTGCATCAGTTCGTGGCGGGCGCCATCAATAGTGATGGATGTTGCGCCACGAATTTTGCGGGCATAATCTTCTGCTGCCCGACTGGAAACAACTGTGTCGGCACCTGCCAGAATAAAAAGCGTTGGAATTTTTTGAGCATTTAAATTCTTCGGCAAGTTCAGCTTATGAGCAGCACGCAGTGCATTGAAAACCCACGTGAATGTCGGACCGGCAAGCCCGAGGCTCGGGCGGTCATAAATAATTTGCTGGTTTCGCTGGTAGCGCTGCTCATCACATGTCAGCACATTGCCGGTAAATTCACGTTTATTGCCGGGCGGAACACCACGTCTGGCATAGGTTTTGCCAAGACCTGAAAATTGCATCAACCGGCTTACACGCCGTAAATTCTTGTCGGAAAGCTTTTTATTGGGAAAGCCGAGCAGTGGTGCGGCAAGCACAATGCGTTCAATATGCGGCGCAAGATGTGCCATCGCGCTGAGCGTGATCAGGCCACCTGCCGAATGCGCCAGAATGTAATAAGGGGCAGGGCAGTTTTTGAGCACAATCTCATGGAGGAATTGTTCTAAATCATCGGTATAATCTTTAAACCGGTGTACGAAGCCGCGGTTTTTGTCTTTGATCAGGCGGTCTGAATGGCCCTGACCACGCCAATCCATCGTGGCGACATGAAAGCCACGCATGTGCAGGTCATCGATGGTTTCGTAATATTTTTCGATACATTCATTGCGCCCGTGCAGCAAAATGACGGTGCCTTGCTTATGCTCGGGATGGGAGGGCACCAGCGCATAGCGCAGTTTTTTATGGTCTTTGGTGGTCAGAAAACCGGCCTGAAATTCTTTCGGTTTCAGATTGTCAGGGGTATCGAATAAAATTTCTTCCGGACTTTCATGTGTATCTGTTTGGGCGGGCGTTGTCACATGAAGGCCTTTCGGGTGAAGAAATTGATTTCGTTTGGTATTTATAAAAATAAGAAATGAAATATTGCCAAGCTTTCAACCAGTGAAACTCAACCGGATTTTAGCTTGTTTTTTTAAAAAATAAACCGGAGCGGATAGAAAAACTATTCGCTCCGGTGGTTTAGTTACCTGATAAGGGACGTTATCAGGCAACGAAAACTTATGTGCGGGTAAAATGCGGGCGGCCGATGTAACGCTGTCCAACAATTTTGCCATTATAGCCGTTGACGATCAGCATCACCTGACGGCCTTTATGGTTACGGGCACGGACATAATAATCACCGCGCTGCTGGCGGATATCGTTGGTGCGATAGCCCTGACGATGCAGCATTCTTTTCACTTCGCCCGGATGCATAATCTGATGACGGTAGTTGTTCTGCTTTTTCCAGCCATGGCGCTGATTATGGCGGCCATGATCATTCCATGAAGAATGAACCTGCACGGTGAGCTCATTGGTGGAAGCCGCAGCTGCTGGCAGCGAGAAACCGGTGACGATAGTGGCAAGGGCTGCAAAAGTGATAAGAGCTTTTTTCATCTTCAATGTCCTTCAGCTTCAAATGTTTAAGGCTTTACGATGGTTGGGCATTTTGGAGGTCGCTTGCCCGTCTTGTTGATGATGCCAATATAAAAGCTGCTGTCTGAATGAAAGCAGAAGTCCTTGTTCATTTCATGTTCATCTGCCGGATATGTGTTTTTTGTAATGAAAATTCTTTGTAAAAAAATCTGGCCTTCGAGAGACTTGAAAAGCTTAAAACCGGTTCCCACATCATTGTTGTAGCCGCCACTTAAGGGGCTACCGGCAAGAAGAATTCGCCACATCGGGAGTTCTGCCGCCAACTACGCAAACTTTGTCGCTCTTAAGGAGGGCTTTACTCATGCGTCACGTAGATTTTTCTCCACTCTACCGCTCCACTGTCGGTTTTGACCGTCTGTTTTCCATGTTCGATTCACTGGCGCAGCCAGCAGAAGGCGCGCAGAGCTATCCGCCTTATAATATTGAACGCACAGGCGAAAATAATTACCGTATCACCATGGCTGTGGCCGGTTTTTCTGAAAACGAACTCGAAATTGAAGCCCATCGCAACCAGCTGACCGTGAAGGGTCAAAAGGCTGAAGATCAGGGCGAAAATGCTGGCGAAGTGCTTTATCGCGGCATTGCTTCTCGTGCTTTCGAGCGTCGTTTCCAGCTTGCGGATTTCGTGGAAATCTCCGGTGCCAGCCTGAAAAACGGCTTGCTGCATATTGATCTGATCAGAGAAATTCCTGAACAGATGAAACCGCGCAAAATTGAGGTGACCCAAGGCTCACCTAATGGCACGCAGATTGAAGCGAATGTAAATTCGTCCAAGCATTAATAAGCCACTAAAAAAACGCCCCGATGGCTGATGTCATCGGGGCGTTTTTTTATTGTCATTTTTATTATTTAAGCAATCAGAGCGCCGAACTGGTCAACTTCTGCTTCCGTATTGGCAAAGCTGGTGACAAAGCGAGTGAAGATTTCCCCTTCACTGATTTTATCTGCTTCGGAATGCGGCGGGTTCCAATCATAGAAAATAACGCCCGCTTTTTGCAAACGGTCATAAGTGGTTTGTTTCATGATTGCGAAAACTTCGTTGGCTTGTGGTTTCCAAGCCAGACGCACTTGCGATGAAGCATCAATATGGGCTGCCAGTTTTTGCGCAAGCTTATTGGAGTGGCGTGCCAGATCCAGCCACAAATCATCTTGCAAATAGGCGTCAAATTGTGCCGCGATAAAACGGGTTTTGGAGAAGAGTTGCGCTGCACGTTTACGGATAAACGGCAGGTCTTTGGCGCGGTCAGGGTTCATGAAAACAAGCGCTTCTGCACACCAGCAACCGTTTTTGGTGCCGCCGAAAGAAACAATATCAACGCCTTGACGCCATGTCATTTCGGCAGGCGACACATCAAGCGAGACAAGCGCATTAGCAAAACGCGCGCCATCCATATGCAGCGGCAGATTATGCGTCTTACAAATGGATGAAAGCTCGGCAATCTGGTCAAGCGAATAAAGCGTGCCGACTTCTGTGGCTTGTGTGAAGGTCACTGCCATCGGCTGTCCGGCATGAATAAAAGCCGGATTGAAGCGCTTGAGCTCTTTGCGCAGATTAGCTGGATCAATACGGCCATGGGCGCCGTCGACAGGATGTAAACGCGCACCACCGGTAAAATATTCCGGTGCACCGCATTCATCTTCAATCACATGCGCTTCACGGTGGCAAAGGGTGACGCCGCCCGGGCGGTTGACACTGGCGAGCGCGAGCGAGTTGGAAGCCGTGCCGGTGCCAACAAAATAAACGGCGACTTCGCGTTCGAATAATTCATTGAAGCGCTGTTCAACCTTTTTGTCGAGTTCACTACTGCCATAAGCGGCAGCAAAACCACCGGCATGTTGTGCGAGACTTTCTGCAATGGTCGGGTGAGCGCCTGCCCAGTTATCGGATGCAAAATGCAAGGTTGTCTCCATATATATCAGGCTTGATTGCCGGTTGTATCAGCCTTCCGGCACGTATTGCCAAGTGTTATGCCTTGGCAAATGAAAGCCGTCCAGAGCTTCTATAAGCTTATGATCATTTATTCGTGATGGAACGAAAATAATCGGCGCGCTCTGGATAGGGGCTGTAAGGATTATCGTGTTTGTGCGCATTTGGTTGGGCAGGGGCGGGTGCGCTGCCAAGTAAAATGCCACTATGGTCGGCACCATAGTCGCGTAAGCTGACGGCAGGAACACGGTCTATACGGGATGGTGCAGTGGAGACAGCTTCGCTGCTGGATGTTGCTGCCGGTTCATCCTGTTGTTCACTATCGCTTAAAATTTTGCGCAACGGCTTTTCAACATAAAAGGCCAGTTTTCTTTTACCTGCGGTGGTAAGACCTATACCATCGGGACTGCGCAATTGTGCTTCTTGCCCGTTAATATCAAGGCCGGTAATGACCACATCGCCGTCTTCATTGGCAAAGCCATCCCATATGTCGACAAAGCTTGCCCCGGCTTTTTCAGCCGTTTGACGATATATTTCATTAAGCGCCAACATATCTTTGGACATGGCGCGTGCGGCATAGGGCGGTTGCCCCACCCAGATCAGCGGATAGCCGGCAGCTTGCACAGTTTTGGTAAAGTTCTCAATGCGAGACTTATAATCTGCTTTCCATTCGTCGCTGGCAAAAAGTCTGATTTTACCATTTGAATCCATCACTTGGCGGTCATTCGCGCCAATCATCATAACAACAGCAGCTGGCTTTTCCTGTTCAAGTAATGTGGAAATGGATTGATTCCAATTATAATAATCCTGACGCACAAATCCTGAAGAACCATTGGATAAATCACTGATCTGCACAGACGGGTTGTCGCTAAAAGCTTCCATCAGACCGTCTGCCAGACCGGAGCTTGAGAAATCACCCAGCACCAGCACATTATTGGCGTCATCCAGTTTTTGCACCAGTTGTTTGGGTGCAGGGATAGGAATGGGAATTTGTGCGGCAGATGGTTTGCGAGGTGCCGGTGGTGCCGGTTTTTTCGGGCGCACCTGACGCTGTGGCGCTGGTTTCTTTTGCGCAGGCGGCGCGGGAGGAGCCGCTTTTTTTTCACCAAACAGCATGTCGAAAAGTGTTTGTGAGTGAGCAGGGGTTGATTGAGGTAAAAGAAGCGGAAAAACCATAAGCCCCGCCGACAAAATAGATGTCAGCGTGGCTTTGTAGCGGGCCGTTTTAAGCAAACGAAACATGGTGTTTTAACGTCTGCGTAGGACGTTCAAGACTTCTTTACTTGGATGGCCGTCTGCACTCAAACCATTGCGCTTTTGGAAAGCCTCAATCGCAGAACGTGAGCTTGAGCCGATCTTGCCGTCAATTTTTCCATCATAATAGCCAAGCGCTTTCAGGTGGTTTTGCAGCTCTTCACGCTCGTTCATGGTGATCGGTGTGAATGGACGGTTCCAGTCACGTACCAAGCCCTGATAACCACCGATACGGTCTGCCAGCAAGCCAACGGCCAGCGCATATTTATCGGCATTATTATAGCGTTTGATGACTGAGAAGTTTTTCGCCATCAGGAAAACAGGGCCTTCACGACCATCAAGAACGCGTAATGTAACGCTTTCATTTGGACGCGGGAACGGGCGGCCATTTGCGCGCTTCAGACCCAATTTTTCCCATTCGGCAACAGTCAGCGAACCGGACGGGAATTTGCGACCCGCAGGCAGAATGACTTCATAACCCCATGTTTGACCTGGTTGCCAGCCATTGCGTGCCAGCAGATTGGCGGCTGTGCCCAAGGCATCTGGGACAGAGTTCCAGATGTCGCGTTTGCCATTGCCGTCCATATCAACAGCATAAGCTTGATAGCTTGTCGGAATAAACTGGGTATGGCCTAAAGCACCTGCCCATGAACCAGACAGATGTTTGCGATCAATATCGCCGGTTTGTAAAATTTTCATTGCAGCAATGAGCTGGGTGCGGCCGAACTTGCCGCGTTTTGGATCCGCATATGCAAGCGTTGCCAGTGAGCGGATAGTATCCATCATCACATCATCGCGCTTGAGAATTTCACCGTAATTGCTCTCCATCGACCAGATGGCAAGCAAGATGTTACGGTCAACACCAAAACGCTGTTCAATCCGTTGCAGCCACGGGCCCCATTTACGTGCCATTGCCTGACCGGTGGCAACCGACTGTTCGTTCACACGATTATCGATATAGTTCCAGATTGGGTCGACAAATTCCGGCTGATAACGGGCTTTGCGCAAAACTTCCGGGTCTGGCGTATTCACACCGGCAAAAGCCTGATCATAAATGCGCGCATTGACACCATTTTGAATGGCGGTTGTGCGAAAACTTGCGACCCACTGACGAAATTTTGCGTCGGCGGAAGCGGGCGCAGTTGATAATCCCATTAAAATAGCCAGCATCGCGCCGGAAAACGCTAATTTCGTTTTAGAGACTGTTTTCACTGTGAATGGAAATCGCAGCATGTTTCTGTGTTTCCCTTCTCTTTTAGGGGCTGTCAAACGGATGAAGCCTGTGTGACCTCACTTTAGCAGGTTTTAACATATGCTGGTTAGCATTTAGTTTACCATGCACCTGAAAATTGAAAATAATTCGTTTTCGTATGAAGTTTAAGAGCCGGACACGATCTAGTGTTAAAGGCGCATATTTAAAGTGATGGAACAAAGTGCTGAATAATCGCATTTTACCATTAAGTAGTAGAAATCCTTATATAATAGGCTAAGTCTAATCGAAACGCTGTTTGTTTGATAACTGAGGAATGGCATGAGTTCAGTGAAAAAAATCCGTAAAGCTGTTTTTCCGGTTGCTGGTTTGGGAACGCGCTTTTTGCCTGCGACCAAATCCATCCCGAAAGAAATGCTGACGGTGGTTGATAAGCCGGTTATTCAATATGTTGTCGACGAGGCGCGTGAAGCCGGTATTGAGCATTTGATCTTTGTCACTGGGCGTAACAAAGCGGTTATCGAAGATTATTTCGATGCTCAGGTTGAGCTTTATACTACCTTGCAGGAACGTGGCAAAACAGCAGAACTGGAGCATATGCAACAGTTGCAGCCGCAGCCTGGTACGACAAGTTTTACCCGTCAGCAGGTGCCGTTAGGGCTTGGTCATGCCGTTTGGTGCGCACGCGAACTGGTTGGTAATGAGCCTTTTGCGCTGCTGCTGCCTGATATGGTGATGCAGTCGGAACGTGGTTGCTTAGCTGATATGGTCGCGCTTTATGAACAAACCGGCGGCAATATTATTGCTGTGCAGGAATGTGATCCGAAAGACGCGCATAAATACGGAATTGTCGGGCAGGGCGAGAGCGTTGCCAATGGTTTTGAAATTACCAAAATGGTGGAGAAACCGGCAAAAGGCACCGCACCTTCCAATCTTTACATCAATGGTCGTTATATTTTGCAGCCTGAAATTTTTGATCTGCTCAGCAAGCAGGAAAAAGGTGCGGGCAACGAAATTCAGCTCACTGATGCGATGCTGAAACTGGCTGATGAACAGAAGTTTTATGGTTTCAATTATCAGGGACTGACTTTTGATTGCGGTTCAAAAGAAGGTTTCATTGAGGCCAATGTGGCTTTTGCTTTGTGGCGCAATGATATCCGGCCGAATGTCGAATATTCGATTGAGCATTTGCTCAAGACAATCAAGGCAAAATGATCAGTTCACCTTGATGACAGGCATAAAAAAAGGGGCTTAAGAGCCCCTTTTTCGTTTGTGATTTTATGATCAGTTGGCAGTTTTAAACTTGGCAACTGAAAGGAAGGTAACTGCCTGACCGCTGAAGCTATGGGCGCGGTCTGTCGTTGGAATATCGCGCTGGAAGCCAGCGGTATAAACCATGGCTGGCGCTTCACGCATTGCATCATTACGTAAAACCGGATTGGTGACAGGTACAGCATTGGCAACCGATTCAGACGACATCGCCAATTGTGAAACCGGTGCTGTTGCAGGCTGAACAATAGCCGCCTTGTTAGCTTTTGCACCATGTGCATTTGGCTTTGCCGATTTTGCAGTTGTGCGTGACTGCGTATTGAGGCTTGCAACCTGAACATTATTCTTTGGTGCTGTGTGTGCAACCACGGCTGGTTGCTGTGCCGGAGCAACTGGTTTGGTTGCCGGTACTGCTTTAGCCGGTGCAAAATCATCGTCGGCAGGTGGTGCAATCAGCTCACCCTGCGAAGAAGACAGGGCTGCAACTTGCTGGCTGGCCGAGCGATTTGCCGGTACAGGTGCAGCGGTGGCGGTCTGGTCGTTTTTGAGCAGATCGGCAATCGCATCATTGTTGGATGCAGCTGCCATTTGCACTTCACCTGAAAGGCTTGCCGGGCGGTTCGCAGGAACCGGTACAAAACCGGTCAGCATTGTCGGCGCGACATTATCAGCAGGTGTTTCCGTATCGATTGCTGCTGCCATTGCAATAGCATTTTCAACAGCAGTGGCAGGGCGACGCGCCGGAACCGGAATGATACTGTGTGCGATTGCATTATTCTGTGCTTCCACTGGTGCAGCTGCAACGGCAAAAGGAATATTTTCAGGCTCTGCCGGCTGAACTGGTGCTGCTGGTACGGCTGCAACCGGAGCTGCCGGACGCGGTGCACCGACAGGAAGCGGCACATTACGTGTTGGCAGGGCTGCAATCAGAGGTTCAGCCGGAGTTGGCGCAGGCGTTGGAACGACAGCCGGTGCTGTTGGAGCAGAAGGACGCGGTGCAGCTGTGGCAGTGGCCGGACGGCGTGCGGGTGTCGCTGCACGGATATTGTCTTCGCTTACGTCCTCTTCTTCATCAGCGCCGCCGCCAAATAATGCACCAAACAGTGTGTTATTGTTGCGTTTTTTGGATGGTGCTGCGCTGGCAACTACGATGTCGCCGCCAGAAGATTTACGACGCTCTACTTCGGCCAAAGCCTGTTTGTAGCCAGGCAGAGGTTTACCATCGGAAGGAATGTGAACGGTTTTACCATCGGGGAAGAGGGCAAGCAATTCTTTGCGGCTCATACGCGGCCATGCGCGAACACCGCCGACATCCAGATGCACAAATGGCGAACCGGATTTAGGATAATAACCAACACCACCAATCTGATAGCGGATACCCAATTGACGCAATTTGGTCAGTGGTACACCCGGAATGAAGAAGTCCATGGCTTTACCAAGCGTGTGCTGGCTGTTTTTAGCAACACCGCTGGTTTTGGAGCGCAACATGGAGTTGGTGGCCGGAGAACGATATGCGGATACGACAGTGATATAATTGGATGAGCCGGACGCTTTATGAACCTGCCAGACGAGATCGAACAGACGGGGATCCATTTTCGTCGGCTCGTTACGGCGCCAGTCACGCAAAAATACATTGAGCTTTTGCAGACCGTCTTTCAGGTAGCGGCCGTCTTTTTTAAATGTGATTTCGGCGCGCTCGCCGGTATGCACATAATAGAGTTTCAGACTGCGCGTTTCAGCCGAGGCAACATTTGGCATCATAACTGTTGTAGCAGTAACCGCGAAAGCTGCGCCTGCAATCATGCAGCGCAGAAATTTTGCTTTGATGCGGTTATATCCCGTTTTGATAATCAAGGTGCTGTCCATCAATTCGTATAGCCTTACCGTTCTTCCAGTCGGATCACTGACCAGTATCGGATTTATTGGTTAATGGAGGCTTAGTGAACATTAATTGCGTTGGTACTATGGCGAAAAAGACACAGTTCAGCATCTATTTTCGCTGTAGTTAACAAACTATTAACAGGATTTCGCCGCAATTTACCAGTGTTTTTGCCTGAAATGCCATGATTTACAGGGTACAACATTATTTTTAAGAAAAAATCGAAATGCCTGCGTCAAATGCGCTTCTATGGCCAGAAAAAGCCGTTGACGGGGCATAGTTTGTGCGAATCACTGAGAAAATGATTAATTTTGCTCAACAATCAGACGAAGCAGTGTAAGGCTTGAACAAGAAGACGATGGCCTTATCTGCCTTCAATGGAATCGATCACAGGAGACCCTCAATGAGTGGTGCAAACAGTAAACTCGGCCTTTTACCTGAATGGAATCTGGATGATCTTTATAAGGGTCCTGATGCGCCGGAACTGTCGCGTGATATCGAAAAGTGCTTTACCGATGCCAAGGCTTTTGAACAGCGCTGGGCAGGTAAGCTTAATGAAGAATTGTTGAAGCCCAATGGCGGTGATTTTGCCCTCAGCATTCAGGCTTATGAAAATTTAAGCGAATTGATGGGGCGCATCGGTTCTTATGTCGGCCTTTATTATTATGGCGATACCAGTGATGCAAACCGCGCCAAGCTTTATGGTGATGTGCAGCAGAAACTGACCGATGCCAGCACACCACTGATTTTTTACACGCTGGAACTCAACCGCATTGATGATGTGGTGCTGGATAAAGCGATCGACAATAATCCGGCTATCGGCCATTATCGTCCGTGGCTGGTGGATCTGCGTAAAGATAAACCATACCAGCTGGAAGACCGCATTGAGCATTTGCTGCATGAAAAGTCGGTGACCGGTTATAGCGCATGGAATCGCTTGTTTGATGAAACCATGTCGTCTTTGCGCTTTGAGGTAAATGGTCAGGAACTGGCGATTGAGCCAACCTTGAACATGTTGCAGGATGCCGATGGTGCGGTGCGTAAAGCGGCGTCTGACGCTTTGGCTAAAACCTTTGCGGCCAATATGCGTGTCTTTACGCTGATCACCAACACGCTTGCCAAAGATAAAGAAATTTCTGATCGTTGGCGCGGTTTTGAAGATATTGCCGACAGCCGCCATCTGGCCAACCGCGTTGAGCGCGAAGTGGTTGATGCTTTGGCACAAGCTGTGACCGATGCTTATCCGCGTATTTCACATCGTTATTATGCTTTGAAAGCCAAGTGGCTCGGCCTCGAACGATTGGAAAACTGGGATCGCAATGCGCCATTGCCCGAAACTCCGCAGGCGCTGATCAGCTGGGATGAAGCACGTGAAACAGTGCTTTCGGCCTATCGTGGTTTTGCACCAGAAATGGCTGATATTGCGCAAGAGTTTTTTGATAAAAACTGGATTGATGCACCAGTACGTGCAGGTAAGGCGCCGGGTGCATTTGCCCATCCGACTGTGCCTTCTGCTCATCCATATGTGTTGCTTAACTATATGGGTAAGCCGCGTGATGTGATGACTTTGGCGCATGAGCTTGGTCATGGTGTGCATCAGGTTCTGGCGGCGCGTCAGGGCGCTTTGATGGCGTCAACGCCTTTGACCTTGGCTGAAACCGCATCGGTCTTTGGTGAGATGCTGACTTTCCGCTCATTGCTGGCTAAAACCACTGATAAGCGTGAGCGCAAAGCTATGCTGGCGCAAAAAGCCGAAGACATGATCAATACGGTTGTGCGTCAGATTGCGTTTTATCAGTTTGAGCGCCGCGTTCATACCGAACGTGCGCAGGGCGAATTAACGGCTGAGCGCATTGGTGAAATCTGGATTGAAATTCAGCACGAAAGCTTAGGTGAAGCGGTTCATATCAATCCGGGTTATGAAACATTCTGGACCTATATCCCGCATTTCATCCACTCACCGTTTTATGTCTATGCTTATGCTTTCGGTGATTGTTTGGTAAACTCGCTCTATGCGGTTTATCAAAATGCGGAAGAAGGCTTCCAACAGAAGTATTTCGATCTGTTGAAGGCAGGCGGCACCAAACATCATAGTGAATTGCTTGCACCTTTCGGCCTTGATGCGACTGATCCTAATTTCTGGCAGAAAGGCCTGTCAGTGATTGAATCGATCATCGATGAATTGGAAGCAATGGAGAATTAAGCGGTAAAGTGTTGTTTTAAATGATGAACGACCCCGTTATTCTTTTTAGAGACGAGAAAAAGGGTCGCGAAATATCTTTCGCGGCTCCTCGCTTTATGATTGAAGCCAATGAACCGCAGGCGTTTGAGGCCGCTTTTCAAGCTTGCCAGCAAGCCCATGAGGACGGATTTTGGCTTGCCGGATTTTTGTCTTATGAGGCGGGCTATTTATTAGAGCCGCAATTGCGGCAAAGCCTGCCTGAGGGGCGAAAAGCGCCGCTTTTATCCTTTGGTGTTTTTGAAAAGCCGGTTGATATGCCGCTCATGCCAGCCGGTGATGCGGCACGCATTTATGATTTTCAGCCACAATGGACTTTGGAAGACTATCGCCAAAAATTTGAGCAATTACATTGTCATTTGCGCGCTGGTGATTGCTATCAGGGCAATCTGACTTTTCCGATCAAAGCGCAATGGGATGGTGATCCTTATGCTCTTTTTAATGAATTGTCGAAACGTCAGCAGGTTGGCCATGCCTGTTATTGTAATTTTGGAGCATCAAGCGCTGCACCGGTTATTCTTTCGCGCTCTCCGGAATTGTTTTTCGAAGTGGATAAAGAAGGCTGGATTGAAACTCATCCGATGAAAGGCACATCCCCGCGCGGTAAAACTGCTGAAGAAGATGATTATTGGCGTGATTTTTTGAAAAATGATCCGAAAAATCAAACTGAAAACCGGATGATTGTTGATTTGCTGCGCAATGATATTTCATTGATCAGCGAAACCGGAACCCTTGATGTGCCGGAACTTTTTGCGGTTGAGCGTTTTGAAACCGTGCATCAGATGATCAGCCGTGTGCGGGCACGGTTAAAACCGGATTTGAAATTACGCGATATTTTTGCCGGACTTTTTCCCTGTGGTTCCATTACCGGTGCCCCCAAAATCAGTGTGATGCGTATATTGCGAGCATTGGAACAAAGCCCGCGTGATATTTATTGCGGTTCACTTGGCTGGATTGCGCCCAGTGGTGAGATGCGCTTCAATGTGGCAATCAGAACCATATCGCTGTTTGACGACGGACAGGCTATTTTAAATGTCGGAGGCGGTGTTATCTTTGATTCAACCGCAGAGGAGGAATATGCAGAATGTCTGTTGAAAGCCCGTTATGTGATGGATCAGAAATTGCAGCAGTGAAGCCGGCTTTCCAGCTCATTGAAACACTGCGTTATGAACCTGATGCAGATTTTTTACGGCTGGAACTGCATCTGGAACGGTTGGAAAATTCCGCCCGCACTTTGGGTTTTCCGTTAGATATGCCGGCAGTCAGACGCCAACTGGCAGCTAAAGGGCAGGGCAACAAAGCTTTACGTGTGCGTCTGACGCTTGATCCTGATGGTGTGATTGATATTGAGACGGCGCCTTTTGAAGCGCTGCCTGCAGAAACCGTTTGGCGGCTTGGTATTGCTAAAACAACGCTTTGTCATGATGATCCGTTGCTCAGCCACAAAACCACCAGACGCGAGCTTTATGTCGCTGCGCGTGAAGAATTTTCACGCGAGGAAGTCGACGAGGTTTTGCTGTTTAATGACCTTGGGCAATTGTGCGAGGGCACAATTACGACAGTATTTTTAGATAGAGGGGATAAGGCTTGCGTAACGCCTGCACTTTCTTGCGGGTTGCTGGCCGGGGTTTTGCGTGAAGAATTACTGCGTAAAAAGATCGTCACTGAAGCGGTTCTAACTTTAGATGATCTCTTGAATGCGGATAAAATTTTCGTCGGCAATTCATTACGTGGTATGATAAAAGCTGACTTGCCTTGTTCTTTCGTGACAGTATAAGGCTCTTCGTCACGCTTAAAGCGGTGCGGCAGAACTGCAACACAGGCATGCCCCTTAAAAAAGAGGTCTTGTTTTGTAATGAATTTGGTATCATCAACACATGAAGTTTTTTTCGGGAGAGCATAAAATGAAACGCTTCCGCACTATTGCAACACTCGCCGCGCTGGGTTTCTCTGTCGCAGCTTGTCAGACGCAGGCACCGATTTATGATGGCGGCGGTATTGCTCCGCAAGCCAATGCAGCCGGTATTGATGGCAATTGGGTTGATGCCAACGGCATTACCTCCAGCTTTAACGGTGGTGTTTTCACTACGCGTACGACTGATACCAACGAAAAATTGGCTGAAGGCAGCTATCGCTATCAGTCACCGCGTTTGGTGGAAATTGAAATGCGCTCGCTGGTACGTGGCACGGTTTCTAAAGTGAACTGCGCGATGGTTTCACAAAGCCAGCTCAATTGCACATCTTCTGCCGGTGCGCAGTTCTCGTTGCAGCGCAGCGCTTGAGTTTCAAGCGTTTGACTGAATTTTATCAAGCCGCTCCATCAAAAGGGCGGCTTTTTAATTGGATGAATGTGTAAAGATTAGCATATTTACCAGATCGGCTCGGGGCGCTATTGAAATTTGTCCGGATTGGTCTAGTTTTCCGGCAATACAGGAGACAGACAATGAGCGTGAATGATTTAGCTTACATCAACCCGGATATTGAGCAGGTGCCGCCACCCAAAGTGGGCGTGCTGCTTGTTAATCTGGGAACGCCGGATGGTACTGATTATAAGCCAATGCGTCGTTATCTGGCTGAGTTTTTGAAAGACAAGCGCGTCATCGAATGGCCGCGCGCAATTTGGTTGCCGATTCTTTATGGTATCGTGTTGATGACACGTCCGAAAAAATCCGGTGCTTTATATGCCCGTATCTGGAATCGCGAAAAGAATGAATCGCCGCTGCGCACCTATACGCGCTCCCAAAGTGAGAAACTGGCGGAAGCGCTGAAAGATCACGACAACGTCATTGTTGATTGGGCGATGCGTTACGGCCAGCCTTCTATTGAAAGCGTGACCGATAAATTATTGGCGCAGGGCTGTGAACGTATTGTGATGTTCCCGCTCTATCCGCAATATTCTGCGACTACCACCGCGACCGTCAATGACAAGTTCTTTGAAGCTCTGATGAAAAAACGCTTCATGCCTGCGGTGCGGGTGGTGCCTTCTTATCAGACGGAACCGGTTTATATCGAAGCTTTGGCGCGCTCAATTGAGAAGCATGTCGCCAGTCTTGATTTTGAACCGGAAGTGATTTTGGCCTCCTATCATGGCATTCCGCAGAGCTATGCCAAAAAGGGCGATCCATATCCGGAGCAATGCTACGAAACATCACGTTTGTTGCAGGCGCGTTTGGGCTATGATGATAAAAAATATCGCAGCACCTTCCAATCGCGTTTCGGGCCGGAAGAATGGTTGCAGCCTTATACGGATGAAACCGTTGTGGAACTTGCCAAACAGGGTGTCAAATCCATGGCCGTGTTTAATCCGGGCTTTGTGGTAGACTGCCTCGAAACCGTTGATGAAATCGGCAATGAAGCCGCAGAAGAATTCCATGAAAACGGTGGCGTTAATTTCAGCCATATTCCGTGCCTTAATGACACAGAAGATGGTATGAAAGTTATTGAGACGCTGGTGCGTCGTGAATTGCAAGGCTGGGTATAAAGCTAATTGTTGAGCCTCTGCATCTTGCATGCAGAGGCTGTTTAAAAAGGTTTTACGATGACTGGTTTTGATATCGTATTGGTTATTCTTGGCTTTTTGGTACTGATTACGCTGTTTGCCGGCGTAAAAACTGTACCGCAGGGCTATCATTTTACGGTGTTGCGCTTTGGTCGTTACACCCGCACACTCGCACCGGGTCTTAACCTGATCGTGCCTTTCTTTGATCGTATCGGCGCCAAGCTTAATATGATGGAGCAGGTGCTGGACGTACCGACACAAGAAGTCATTACCCGTGATAATGCGACAGTGAGCGTTGATGGTGTGGCTTTTTATCAGATACTGAATGCAGCACAGGCGGCTTATGAAGTTTCTGATCTGAACTATGCGATCCTTAACCTCACCATGACCAATATCCGTACAGTCATGGGTTCGATGGATCTCGATGAACTGCTTTCCAACCGCGACACTATCAATGAGCGTTTGTTGCACGTGGTGGATGATGCGGCGCATTCATGGGGCATTAAAATGACCCGCGTTGAGATCAAAGACATCAACCCGCCGAAAGACCTGATCGAATCCATGGGTCGACAGATGAAGGCCGAGCGCGATAAACGTGCACAGGTGCTGGAAGCTGAAGGTGACCGTAATGCGCAGATTTTACGTGCTGAAGGTTTGAAACAGGCACAGATTTTGCAGGCTGAAGGTAAGCGTGAAGCTGCATGGCGTGAGGCAGAAGCCCGCGAACGTCTGGCTGAAGCGGAAGCGAAAGCGACTTCGCTTGTCTCCGATGCGATTGCCGACGGCAATGTGCAGGCGATCAACTACTTCATCGCACAGAAATATACTGAAGCTTTGATAGAGATCGGCAGTTCCAAGAACAATAAGATCGTTATGATGCCATTGGAAGCAAGCTCATTGATTGGCTCGCTCGGTGGTATTGGCGCGATTGCCAAGGAAGTTTTTGGTTCCGGCAGCGATGATAATACGAATGATCCAGCTCCTCAGCGTGGTCGTTCGGTTCCATCCACTGGCAAGAAATAAGCCATTGTTTCAGAACAGGAGCAGATCATGATTGTGACTTTGATTGAGCAATCAGGCCATTGGAGCTGGATCGTTCTGGGGCTTATTCTGCTTGTTCTGGAAGTGCTGTTGCCGGGGATCTTTCTGGTATGGTTTGGTGCTGCTGCTCTTGTCACCGGCACTTTTGTGCTTTTGCTTGGCAGTGCACTCGGACTTGGCTGGCAGGTGTCGCTGTTAGTGTTTTTGGTTTTGTCGGTTATCTTTCCGCTGGTTGGACGTCGGTTTTTCGGCTCCAGCAAGCGCGAAGTTGACCAGCCATTGCTCAATCGTCGTGGTGATCAATTGGTTGGTCAGCGTGCTGTGTTGATTGAAGCCGTTGTCAACGGTCATGGCCGATTGAAAATCAATGATACGATCTGGCGCGTTAAAGGCGCTGATATGCCAGCTGGCACATCTGTGCTGATTACCGCTTTTGATCAGGGCACTTTGGTGGTGGAACCACTGGTATAAGGCTTTCAGGAGACAAATAAAAAAGCCCGGGTTTCCCGGGCTTTTTGTTTTATGCGGCTTTAATGCGCAGCAAATCGTGGAAGTGGATAACACCGACAGGGCGGTTTTCTTCTGTTACAATCAGCACGCTGATATTGTGCTCTTCCAAAATGCTCATCGCGCTGCTGACCAATGCTTTCGGGCTGACCGTTTTCGGTGAGCGGGTCATCACATCATCAACGCTGAGTTCCGACAGATTACGGTGCAGGTTACGCGCCAGATCACCCTCGGTGACAATACCTGCCAGCAAACCGTCACTATCCAGAACCGCCACACAGCCAAAACGCTTATGTGAAAGAACCTTCATCGCTTCCGGCATCAATGTGCCAAGCGGAACGGTTGGGATATTATCGCCTTTATGCATGACTTCTTTGATATGGGTCAGGCTTGCCCCCAATGAACCGCCCGGATGGAAGGTGCGGAAATCACCTGGGGTGAAGTTGCGGGCTTCAAGCAGGGCAATTGCCAGTGCATCACCGATGGCAAGCTGCATCAAAGTTGAGGTGGTAGGTGCTAAGCCATGCGGGCAGGCTTCTGTGGCACGCGGCATCAGCAGGCATGTGGTCGCGGCGCGGCCAAGGGCTGAATCTTCACCTGCGGTGATGGCAATCAGCGGAATGCGGTAGCGGGTGGCAAATTGCACAACGCCTTTAAGCTCTGCTGTTTCACCCGACCATGAAAGGGCGAGAATCACATCGTCAGAGCTGATCATGCCAAGATCGCCATGATTGGCTTCGGCAGAATGGACGAAAAACGCGGCAGTACCGGTGGAGGCAAATGTTGCCGCCAGCTTGGAACCGACATGGCCGCTTTTGCCGATACCGGTTACAATAAGACGCCCTTTACTGGCGCCGATCACTCTGACAGCTTCGGCAAAAGGTGCCGCGAGGCCGTTTTGTAGGGCTTCTTCAAGCGCCGACAAACCGTTTTTCTCGGTGTTCAGGGTTCTTAATGCGGAAGCAAGAGCTGCCTCGGCATCGTCTTTAACGGAAGGTCTGATCAAGTCTTGCATGGTCTGAACCGATAAGCTTTTCGTGTGGGTTTGTCCAATAATAAAGCATGCAGAAGTTCACGCGCCTGCGTGAACTGCTTTTCTCCCATATAGGTATTTGTAAAGATATATATCAGGCAACATATTCAAATTATTATTTAAATTATTTTTCCGCAGAAAATCCTGCAACTGAATATTAACCATAAAGAGTTAGATCTTATAAACCATGAATTGACCGGTTTGCAGAATGCTTTGATGGTTAAAACGCGAAAAAACACGACTGGCTTGAAAGGCTCAGTGCGCAAAGTGCCACTGAAGCTGGCTCTGCTTGTGGCTTTTTTGGCGGGTTCATCAAGCTTTGTTTTTGCTCAAAACCTGCCCCAAGTGCTTGAAGAACCAGGCTTTTGGGAAAGCACGAAAGCGGGACGCTTTATCCAGAATGAGGATGAAGAGCCCAGCCGTGCGAGCCGCGAAAATCTGCCGCAAAATCCGGAACAGGGTTTGGGCGGAAGGCCGGAAGCAAATCCTTTTGCACCGCTTGGTATCCGCAGCGGTAACTTTATGTTGCGCCCGTCGCTGGAGCAGGGCTTACGTGCCACCAGCAATTCCAAAAACAGCAGTAGCGGTAAAAATGCGGTTTTGTCAGAGACGCAATTGCGCATGGATATTCAAACTGATTTACCGCGCCATGCGGCATTTTTAAATCTGACGGGCAATTGGATCAAAACAATTTCCGGCGATGATGTATCAGAGCCGTTTTTGCTTCTGAACAGTGGCTTGCGTCTTGATCTGGATAATCAAAGCCGTTTGAATTTGGGTTTTGATTATATGTTGCGCCGTGAAAGTGCTTCCAGTCCAAACAGTCTGGATGTTGCTGATGAAAACCCGCTTTTTCACACATTGAGCGGCACTGTCGGCATTGAGCGCGAAGGAAACCTGCTTTTTGGCCGTGCTGATGCACGCTTTGAGCGTAATTTTTACGGCGATGCGGATTTGATCGGCGGTGGTAGTATCAGCCAAAGTGACCGCAATAATAATTATGTCAGTGCGAAGCTTCGCGGTGGTTTTCAGGTGTCGGCCGCGTTGAAGCCTTTTGTTGAGGTTGAGGCTGGCAAGCGTATTTATGATGACAAATATGATCACAATGGTTTTCAGCGCAGCGGCAATCAATATGCTGCCAATGCAGGGCTAATGTTTGATCTGGGCGAGAAATTCAACGGTGAATTATCGGTCGGTTATTTACGCGCGCAACTGGATGATGATCGTTTGCGCAATGTGGATGGATTGGCGTTTAATGCGCTTGTGAACTGGTCGCCGCGCCGTGGCACGGATGTGGCACTCAATGCCCGCACCCTTGTGGAAGGGGCGACAACGGCCAATGTCAGTGGCTCGCTCTTATATCTGGCAAGCCTTGAAGTGAACCATAATATTCGCTCCAACCTGATGCTGACAGCAGGGCTTGATACGCGTATCCGCGATAATAAAGATAATACCGGCTTTGATTATATGTATGGTGCGCAAATTGGCGCGACCTATTGGATTAACCGTTTTGTAGCGCTCAATGCGCGCCTGCGTCATGAACAGATGAAAAGCGATCTGGCTTCACGCGATTATCGTTCCAACAGCATTTATGTCGGCATGAAATTGCAGCGATAAAAAAAGCCCTGAATTTTCAGGGCTTTTTCGTTGTTAGTTTTAAGCTTTTAGCTTGCAGGCATCGCTGGCCAGCTTGGTGATGGCATCCCAATCTCCGGCTTCAACCAGATTTTGTGGTGCAACCCATGAGCCACCCACGCAAATCACATTTGGCAGGCTCAAATAATTATTGGCATTGGCAAGGCTGATGCCGCCGGTCGGGCAGAACGAAAGATCAGCCAATGGCGAAGACATGGCTTTCAAAAATGCTGCACCACCGGATTGTTCGGCAGGGAAGAATTTCAAATAGCGGTAGCCTTCATCACGAAGGCTCAGCATTTCGCCTGGTGTGATGGCGGCTGGCAATAATGGCACGGCACTATCATTGGCAGCATCGAGGATATTGCGGGTAACGCCGGGGCTGACGATAAAGCGTGAGCCTGCGGCCACTGCATCCTGATAGTTTTTTGCATCCAGAATTGTGCCAGCACCAACAATGGCTTCCGGCACTTCATCGGCCACAGCTTTGATTGCTTGCAGTGCAGCAGCGGTGCGAAGCGTTATTTCAATGGCAGGCAAACCACCTTTAGCAAGCGCACGCGCAAGCGGAACCGCATGTTCTACCTTTTCGATGAGCAAAACCGGAATGACCGGCTGGCCTGTAAGCACTGGCTTGAGAAGATCGATCTTTTGAGACATGTGAGCTCCGGTGGTTATGAACTGTTCCGCATCTGCAAATTTATACGAACCGATTTAAATGGCTGGGATGGGTTTGTCTACACTGATACTGGTTTCAAGCCGCGGCATTTCATGAGCCAGACGGATTTTCCAGCCGATCCAGGCGGCTTCGAGCTTCAGGTCATATTGGTTTTTGGCATAAGCCGGCCCATTATAGCTTTTGGCAAAATGCGCCCAGTCTTGTTTATGCAGGCTTTGCTGCAAACCGGATTGGAGAATAAACCGTGTCATCAGCATGATCTGGCCGGAGACAGAACTGCGGGCAAGGACTACAAGAGCATCAATATTTTTGAAACCCAGCCACTGCCAATGGGCGCCCATCACTTGCCCTAAGCCCCATGAGGTTGATTCGAGCGCGGCTTTCCGGTTAATTTTTATGGCGCGTTCCAGCAGTGCCCATCGAGCCGTTTGATTGGCAGGATTGCGGATTTTTCCAGCTGAGGGATGTGCCAAACCTTCCGTGCGCGCCCGCTCACGGATTGAGCCCGTTAGTCTGCGGTCAAAATAATGGCCTTCAAACCGGATTGCCGGTTCAAATTTTCCATTGACCAGATAAGCGGTTTTGCCGCCTGATTCAATTTCGGCAACAGCCAGCAAAGCCGCCGGATCAAGCTGATATTCAAAAGCGATTGTCAGAACTGCGTTGATTGTATCCTTGTTAAACATTGAGGTTCCTTTTCTGGCTTGAAAAAGACCATTGTCGTCTATCTTGGCAGGTGGGGGATAAATGTGAGCTTGAAAATTGTGCTTTTCAGCGCTACGTCAGAGGCAGAAACAAGCACGTTTTATGGATGGAACGTGACTATTGATTAAAATCAATGCGTTAGAGATATTTTGCGACAATTAAGAATGTCTGACGCAATCCTTGCATTAAAAAATCGAACTGGCACTGAAAAATATGAACACGTCTGCACCCGTTTTTACCGTTGCCGCACTCTATCGATTTGCGAAACTGCCGCAATTTGAGGCGTTGCGCGAACCTTTGACTGAATTGTGCAACAAGCACGATGTCAGAGGCACGCTGCTGCTTGCAAGCGAAGGCATCAACGGCACGGTTGCAGGTACAGAAGCAGGTATTGCGGCACTTATCGATTATATTGAAGCGATTCCCGAGCTTAAAGGTCTGGAGCTTAAATATTCGACCGCCAGCAAGCTGCCGTTCTATCGCCTGAAGATTAAGCTGAAGCGCGAAATCGTCACCATGGGTGTCGAAGGTATTGATCCGCTGCAAAGTGTTGGCACCTATGTGGCAGCTGAAGACTGGAATGATCTGATCAGCGACGAGAACACCATTCTCGTTGATACGCGCAATGATTACGAATATGCGATCGGCACTTTTGAAGGTGCGATTGACCCCTGCACCACAACATTCCGCGAATTTCCGGAATGGGTGGAGCAACATCGTGATGAGCTGGAGGGCAAAAAAATCGCGATGTTCTGCACGGGCGGTATCCGCTGTGAAAAAGCAACGGCTTTTGTCAAAGGCTTGGGCTTTGATGATGTTTACCATCTCAAAGGTGGCATTTTGAAATATCTGGAAGATATTCCGGCTGAACAAAGCATGTGGGAAGGCGAATGTTTCGTCTTTGACGAGCGCGTATCGGTTGGCCATGGTCTGGTGGAAGGCGATATCGAACTTTGCCGCGCTTGCCGCCGACCGATTACGCCGGAAGACAAGCTGTCACCGAAATTTAAGCACGGCATTTCATGCGAGGCTTGCTATGACGAACGCACCGATGAAGATCGTGCCCGCTATGCCGAACGCGAAAAACAAATCATGCTGGCGAAAAAACACGGTCGCGCCCGTCACATTGGCAGCTAAGAGAGGTTTTATCTGCATCATTGCTTAAAAGATCAAAGCTCCCTTCGGGGAGCTTTTTTTGTTTGGTGAAGCACAGATTTTATGCTTAGTTCATTATATCGCTAAGAATATAACGGTGGTTTAATCTTGATAATGGGAGAGGGGTGCTGTTGCCAGCATTCCGAGGTGGAGATCAATGAAGAAAATTTTATTCAGCTGTGCCGTGGCTTTGTCTTGTTTGGTGACATCTTGGGCGTCTGCCGCCGAGCAGGTAACTGTTTTTGCCGCAGCCAGCATGAAAGATGTGATTGAAGAAGCAGCCAAACAATTCAAAGAAAAAGACGGCATTGATGTTGTTGCATCATTTGCGGCATCGTCTGTTTTGGCCAAACAGGTGGAAGCGGGCGCGCCTGCATCAATCTTTGTATCTGCCGATCTCGACTGGATGGATTATCTGCAAGAGCGCAAGCTGATTGAAGATGAATCACGCGTCGTTATTGCAGGCAATGCGCTGGTGATTGCCACTCAAAAAGATAAAGCTGACAGTGATCTGGAAAAGCTGTTAGGCGCACGTTTTGCGATGGGCGATCCGTCCAATGTGCCAGCCGGTAAATATGGCAAGGCAGCGCTTGAGCATTTGAACATCTGGGGCAAAATTGAAGGCAATGCTGTTTTCACTGAAAATGTGCGCGTGGCCTTGCAATATGTCAGCCGTGATGAGGTCAATGCGGCGATTGTTTATGCGTCCGACCGTGCGGTGACAACTGATCTGGTGGAAGCCTATCGTTTTCCGGCCGATAGCCACAAAGCCATTCTTTATCCGGCCGCTTTGGTCAAAGGTGCAAATGATGAAGCCAAGGCTTTTCTGGCATTTTTGGAGAGCGATGCCGGACAGGCAATCATCGCAGATAAAGGTTTCGTCAAGGCGGCTGAGACAGGTCAGTGAATCTTTCACCACAAGATTGGCAGATTATAGCTCTGTCGCTCAGGATCGCCTTAACCGCGATCCTGTTCGCATTGCCATTGGCCTTTGCAGTTGCTTGGGTGTTGGCACGGTTTAACTTTCCGGGCAAAAGCTTTGTGCAGGCCGTGGTCACCATGCCGCTGGTCTTGCCGCCGGTGGTGACGGGCTATTTATTGCTGATTTTATTCGGCAGCAAAGGGGCGCTTGGTGCACCTTTGCAGGAATGGCTGGGGGTGAGCTTTTCCTTCCGCTGGACGGGTGCTGCATTGGCGGCCGGAACAATGGCCTTTCCGCTGCTGGTTCGCCCGATCAGATTGTCGATTGAAAACCTTGATCAAGGCTTGGAAGAAGCAGCGCGCACATTGGGTGCAAGCTGGTTGATGAGTTTTTGCACGGTAACTTTACCGGCACTTTTACCCGGTATTATTGCCGGCGCGGTGCTTGGCTTTGCCAAGGCGCTTGGCGAGTTTGGTGCAACCATCACATTTGTTTCCAACATTCCGGGGCAAACACAGACATTGTCCTTGGCGATTTACTCTTTGTTGCAATCACCAAGCGGCGATAGTGCAGCCTTTAAGCTCATTTTGGTTTCGGCAGCCCTTTCTATTTGTGCGGTGATATTGTCCGAATGGTTGCAGCGCAAATTGTCGACAGGTGCAAAATGACGGGTCTTGTTGTTTCGCTTACCGGTTTTAATGGCGCTTTTCCGGTGAAAGCGAATTTTACCGCCGATCAGGGCGTAACTGCTTTGTTCGGTCA
Organism: Paenochrobactrum glaciei; assembly: GCF_039522165.1. Classification (NCBI taxonomy): domain Bacteria; kingdom Pseudomonadati; phylum Pseudomonadota; class Alphaproteobacteria; order Hyphomicrobiales; family Brucellaceae; genus Paenochrobactrum; species Paenochrobactrum glaciei. The sequence continues at coordinate 22,837 of NZ_BAAADE010000003.1, read as the reverse complement.
TTCAGGCGCTGGAAAAACCACCTTGTTGAAGATGATTTCCGGCACATTGCGCCCCGCTTCAGGACGCATTGCCATAGGCGATCATGTGCTGTTTGACAAAGAAAAAAGCATTTTTCTACCCCCTGAAAAACGCCGTATCGGCTATGTTTTTCAAGATGCGCGGCTTTTTCCTAATATGTCGGTTGCCCGTAATCTCACTTATGCGCGTTGGGCTGGCAAAAGGTGGGGGGCGGACAAAAGACGGGCTTCGCGCTCATTTGATGATATTGTGCAACTTTTGGGGCTGGAAAATCTGCTCACCCGCAAACCAACACATTTGTCAGGCGGGGAGCGCCAGCGCGTGGCAATCGGCAGGGCGCTTCTGTCTGATCCGGCATTGTTACTGCTTGATGAGCCCTTGTCCTCGCTTGACCGGATGCGGCGGCAGGAAATTTTGCCCTATTTGGAAATGCTGCGTGATGAAAGCGGCGTGCCGATTGTCTATGTCAGCCATGAGATTGATGAAGTGGCGCGTCTTGCCGATACGCTGGTGCTTTTAGCGGGTGGAAATGTGGTGGCAAGCGGCCCTGTGGCTAAGGTTTTCCCGCTGATTGATAATCAGGGTGACGGCAGCGGGGTGCTTTTGGAAGGTCAAGTGACAGATTACGATGCGGCCTATCAGATCGCAACGATTGATCTGAACGGCACTGCTTTTCAGATTACCGATCAGGGTGTGGAGAAGGGGATGCGGCTGCGATTGCGCATTCGTGAGCGTGATGTGTCGATCGCGCGTAACAAGCCGGAAGGTTTAAGCATTCGCAACATACTGCCGGTAAAAATCACCGCTATTAATGACGAAAGCGGCTCTTTTGCACGTCTCACACTTTCCTATGCTGGACAGCAAATGGGAGCAAGATTGACACGCAAATCCGTGGCAGATTTGTCATTGCAAGCGGGCGATGATGTTTATGCGATGGTGAAAGCCGTTTCAGTTGATAGAACCGCATTGCGTTAATGCGGTTTTATTGCTCCATTTTAAAAACAGCTGGAGCATATGAAATGACTGATTTGACGAACTGGACGCCGCGTGAAAAACCGCAACGCATAATTTTGGACGGGCAATATGTTCGTCTGGAACCATTAGATGTCGAACGCCATGGCGATCAGCTTTACGCTGCCTCGTCGGTCGCTGATGTCGATCAGCGTTTTCGTTATTTGTTTGATCAACCACCGGCAAGCCGTGAAGCTTTCACGCCTTGGCTTGAGCAAAGTGCAGCCAATACGGAAACGATATTTTTTGCTGTCATTGACAAGAAAACAGGCTTGGTTGCCGGACGGCAGGCTTTGATGCGCATTGAGCCGCAATATGGTGTGATTGAAATTGGCAATATCTATTGGGGGCCTGCCATTTCGCGTCAACGCGGGGCAACAGAAGCACAATATTTGTTTATGCAATATGTGTTCGACGGGCTGGGCTATCGCCGTTATGAGTGGAAGTGCAACAATGATAATGAGCCGTCAAAACACGCGGCTTTGCGTTTTGGCTTCACGTTTGAGGGCATATTCCGTCAACATATGGTTGCCAAAGGCCTTAATCGCGACAGTGCGTGGTTTTCAATTATCGATAGTGAGTGGCCGGCTTTGAAGCGTGCTTATCAGGCTTGGCTCAATCCTGATAATTTTAATGAAAACGGTGAGCAGATCCGCAAGTTGGAAAGCTTTATTAAGGCGGAACAAAGCGCCTGAAGAAGGAGCTTGCTCTGAGCCACCCAATCATGCAAGAAAATGGCAGGCCAAGTTATAAGCAGGCCTGCCAATATTGGCATCTGCTTGACGCATGATTTTATGCCCTTGCCGGAGGAGAGATAATGAACAAGCAACAGTCTGGCAAAGTGCAGCAGAACAACAAAACAAAGCCTGAATGGCAGGGGCCTGCTATTGCTGCTGCCTGCATCATGTTTGGCTTTGCGTTTTTCGGCTATTTATTGCCGCCGATTATGCTGTGGCTCGGTGAATATTCACTGGTAGCTGCGGCCGTTTTCGCAGTGCTTTTTGTTTTGGCATTTTTTGGTGTTTTCTGGCTCCGTGCCCGCAGCCAGAAATAGTTTTTTATCCAGTCAAGGCCGCGGCAAATAGCAAAGCACCGACAAGGGTAATCAGCAGTGCTGCCCCCACTTCAATCAAAGCCTGAACACGGAAGGACATGGCCTTATGTCCCATCAGTTTCAGGACGACATTTTTAGCGGTTACCGCCAGTGTTGCCAGCGCTGCAACGGTTAAGAATGTGCCGAAGGCCATTGCAAAAACCGAAATTAAACCACCGACTACCAGGCCGTTTAAAACGGCAAAAGTCAGCACAATCAAAGCGCCCGAGCAGGGGCGCAAACCCACAGCCATGATCGCCGACCATGCGGTTTTCCAGTTGAAATCACCGCTTAATTGTGACGGGTCAGCCATATGGGCATGACCGCAGGCAGCGCAGTTTAATTCACTGCCGACAAAAGCATGATCAAAACCGGTTTCTTGCGCTTTGCTGGCGCTGTAATTGAGGCGCACCGGTTTGGCGCTGCCAAAACTTTGTTGTTGTGCAGCAGTTGAAAGCGAGCTTGTCGCGATAGCGGTTTCAGGGACTGCCACCACAGGGCTGATGGTTTGCGGATTGCCTTTGATCAGCACTGGTAATTTGCGGCAGAGCAACCAGAAGCCAAACAACATAATAAGCCCGAAACTCGCAACTTCCATGAAACGGGCAGTGTCATTGATGCTGATGCCGGTGCCACGCAGCACAAACCAGCCTAATCCTACGACGAATATCGCCATCAAAGCCTGTAACAGCGATGAGATGAAGGATAGTAAAATGCCGCGTCGCAAAGCGGTTTCATTGGCTATCATATAAGAAGAAATCACCGCCTTGCCATGGCCGGGGCCGGCTGCGTGAAACACGCCGTAAACAAAAGAAATACCGATGAGAATATGCGCATTCCATGGGCTTTCACGCATGGCTTTCAAAGCATTGGTCATCGCCAGATAGAAAGCGCGTTGTTGCTCGTTGAGCCACAGGATCAGATGTGCGAACGGGCCGGTGGGTGTTAAGGCTGCTTCATTACTGCCGATACCAAGCGAAGATTGTGCCAAAGCATATTGGGAGGAGGCAATGAGGAGGAGCAGGCTGAGTGTATAAAAGAGACGTTTCTGCGGCATTACTTCTTGGCTCCGCAGCTTAACTCTAAACGGGTGGCGAATATTTTTGACATATTAGTCCCCATTGGGTCATTGAAAAAGGCGTCTGTTAATGTGCCTTGGTTTTGCGCCAGTGCTTCATCAGGATCTGGGCGCACGACCTCTGCATGGCACCCTTCTGGCAGGCCATCGACATGCAGGTCTTCATCGGTGAGAAAATCAATGGCTGTATAAAAGGTCGGATCATAAATACCGAAGCTGACCACATGACCGGATTTGATATTCAAAGGCTGTGCCGGTTTGGTTTCGAAAATAATCAGCAGTTGATTATCAATAAAATCAGCACGCAAATGCGTTGGCTCATTCATTTTGACATCATTGCCGTTGTCCATAATGGTCTGGAAATAGTTGAACTCTTGTAATGAATCGCCGATTGTTTTCGACAAAGTGTCGAGCTCGCCTTGATCAAGAATGAGATCGCCATTCTTGTCAAATTCCATCAGAACAGTGCTGGAAAACACATCATCAAAGCGCCATACATGGGCTAAATGCTCGACCATGCCGTCTTTATCAATGGATAATTCCAGCCGTGCATCAGCAAAAACATGCGGGTGGGTATGCGCGGGAAGCGCCGTCATCGTGGAAGCGGCAACCATCGTGATAAAACCGGTAAAAAACGGTGTTGAACTTGTGTTCCGCAGAAGAAAGCTGAGCATGAAGGAATCCTGAAAGAAGGCGCATATCAAACGTGTTGAACGCGGCAGAAGTGAGGCTGGTGTTTTAAAAACTCAACCCATTTTCTGACATTTTGTATTGCCGCGTTCTTGTTGAAAATGCTTGTTACCCTTGTCGGGAAACGTTCTCATTATGGTCTTTGAACCATTGGCTTAAAAAATCCACTAAGGCGCGCACTTTGGCTGGCAAATAGCGCTTATGGGAATAAACTACATAAATTCCGCCATCGGTGAGCCGGAACTCATCCAGCACCGAAACCAATGTGCCTTTGGCGATTTCTTCTTCAGCAACAAAAACCGGCAGCGAGCAGAAGCCCAAACCGCGAAGGCCTGCATGTTTGGTGCTGATCGGGCTGTTGACCTCCAAAGGGCCGCTGACGGAAACCGCAACGGCAGAGCCATCAGGATTGCGGAAATACCAATTATTGCGTGAACGGCTGTTGGTATCAATAATGCAAGGGCGGCTGGCCAGATCTTCGGGGCGTTCCGGTCTGCCTACACGTTCAATCAGCTCCGGTGAGCCGCAAAGCACGGTGTGAAAAGGCGCCAGTTTTTTGGCAATCAGCGATGAATCCTGTAGCCGGGTGATACGGATTGCCAGATCGAAACCTTCTTCCACCAGATCAACAAAGCGGTCATCAAGGCTGACATCCAGAGTAATTTCTGGATGTGCCAGACAAAACTCAATCAAAGATTGACCGATCACCGCATCGGCAAAGGTGCGCGGGGCGGAAAGCTTGATGCGTCCGCGGGCATCGCCGCTGCTTTCAGACACGGCATCTTGCAGATTTTCAATGTCACGGATGATCTCAACCGCACGGTGATAATAAGTGTGCCCTGCTTCGGTCAGCGAAAACTGGCGCGTGGTGCGATTAAGCAGGCGTGCACCCAGCTCATCTTCCAGTTCGCGCACATATTTGGAAAGCAGCGCTTTGGAACGGCCGATTTTACGGGCGGCAGCAGAAAAACCTTCCGCCTCAACCACATCAATAAAAGCCCGCATACGGGTGAGAGTGTCCATCGATCGCTCCTGTTATGAGGCTTTAACGTGAAGAATTTGTTTGGCTAAGGCGATAAGTGCCATATCGCTATGGCGCGGGCCGATCAGTGAAATGGCAAAAGGTGCGCCATCAACCGTGCTTAATGGCAATGTGATTTGTGGCAGGCCGGAAAGACCGGATAAGCATAAAAGTTGCAAGGCTTGCTCGCGGTAAATCTGCTGTTGTTCAAAAGGTTCTGCGCTTAATGGCGCAATGCCCGGAACGGTTGGCAGAACCAGAACACCGTCATCGCCCAATATATCTTCAAACTCTGCAATAAAGCGTGCGCGTCTGAGCTGCTGAGCAGCCAAATCTTCAGCATTTACCTTGGCACCATAGGCAAAACGCTCAGCCACACCTTTGCTTAAATGCTTGTCGCCCGATGATATCCATTTGCCATGACTTGCCCAGGCTTCGGCACCTTGGATCTGACGGAAGCAGAGATAAAGCTCTGCGAGTGAGCTGGTTGGCTGAGAAGCTGGTTTAAGGTTGGTGAACTGGTCACGCACCGTTGTAAACATGGCTCTATAGGCATCTGCCGATTGCTGATTGAGCAAAAGATGCTCTAAAATTGGCATGAAGAACAGCTTGGTCAATGCTGTTTGATGCTGATCTTCACCAAGCAGTGCTGCGCCGACCTTTTCATAGAGGTCGATGTTTTTGGCAAACCAGCCGACGGTGTCGAGCGAAGGCGCAAGCGGCATCGCGCCTTTTTTGGAAATACGGCTATGGGTGGTGCGCAATCCGATCAAGCCACAAAATGCTGCCGGTGCACGGATTGAGCCGCCGGTGTCGGAGCCCAAGGCAATATCTGCAAGACCACCGGCAACGGCTGCGGCCGAGCCGGAGGATGAGCCGCCGGTTACGCGTGAAGGTGCAGCTGCATTGATAGGGTGGGGGAAGTGATCATTTTGCCCCATCAGCGAAAAGGCCAGCTCATCGGTTTGGGTTTTGCCGATAAATTGTGCCCCCTGATCCAGCAGTACTTGTACGCAGACCGCATTTTGGGTGGCAGGTTTTGATTCGGCAGCTTTCGCCGGATTACCACAACCTGTGATGAGCCCTTGGACGTCAAATATATCTTTAACAGCGAGTGTCGCGCCTGAAAGGGAGCCGTGCGTGGCATGAGCCACCTCGGCAGAACTCGTATTAATGAGCGCATTATAAGGATCAAGAGCCGCCATTGTTCACTTTCCGCTAAAAAATCGTGATGCTTTGTTCATCCTACAGCGGATTTCATGCCGGTGGAAAGCGATAAATATAGAAATAATATAGGTTTTTTATGAGGTTTTGTGCATTTTTGAGACTTATTTGCATCAGTAAGAAATCTTAAAAAAATTAATTTCATTAACCGGATATTTGTCATTGAATGGACATGATTTATCTCTTATATCGCAATTGCCCAAAGTCGCACGTGCCTGTGGGTGTCCGCCGGTCCTCAAATGGTGAGGGAAAACCGGTACGGTACCTGGACCTAACCGCTCCAGTTGATCTGATGGCCAACCGCCAGATCAAGGACATCTTGAAGCAACGACGGTGCGGGCCTTTCTGGTGTCTTTCGGCTGTCCAAAAGTCGGGAACTCAAAGAGGCACACCTTCATTGCCGGTAGTGCGGAAGCGGTCAACTCTTCCAATCCAAGGCAGACAAAGCGGAATAACGCTTAGCGGCGTTGTCCCATCATCGCTATGAACTTTCACATGATTTCAGTGTCTCCAAAGGCTGGTCTCGTGCGGAGTGATTCATACTTACTTTGTCCCTTCGTGAAGCGGTGCGCTAGAAGTACGCCCGCATGGGAGTTTGTACTATGGCTACACAGCGTATTATTGATTTTCTCGACACCCGCCGCCCTGAAGGCCCATGCCTCGTGCTGGATCTGGATGTTGTGCGCGAAAACTATCTCGGCTTTGAAAAAGCATTGCCGGAATCCCGTATTTTTTACGCAGTTAAAGCAAATCCTGCACCGGAAGTTCTGCGTCTTCTGGCTTCCCTTGGCTCATGCTTCGATACTGCATCAGTTGCAGAAATTGAAATGGCGCTGGATGCAGGTGCAACCGCCGACCGTATTTCTTATGGCAATACCATCAAGAAAGAACGCGATATTGCGCGTGCTTTTGCTCATGGCGTTGATCTCTTTGCTGTCGATTGCGTTGAAGAAGTTGAAAAAATTGCCCGCGCTGCACCGGGTTCTCGCGTATTCTGCCGCGTTTTAACCGATGGTGAAGGCGCTGAATGGCCGTTGTCACGCAAATTTGGTTGTGTGCCTGCTATGGCTGTTGATGTGTTACGCGCTGCTAAAGAACAGGGTTTGGATGCTTATGGCGTGTCTTTCCATGTCGGTTCACAGCAGACCGATCTGGGCGCATGGGATCGCGCTTTGGCCGACACTTCAATGGTATTCCGCGAATTGGCAAAAGAAGGTGTCAACCTTCGCATGGTTAATATGGGCGGTGGTTTCCCGACCCGCTATTTGAGCGATGTGCCAACCGCACAGGCCTATGGTATGGCGATTTTTGATGCTTTGAGCAAATATTTCGGCAACCGTCTGCCGGAAACCATTATCGAACCAGGCCGCGGCATGGTTGGTAATGCCGGTGTGATCAAGGCGGAAGTGGTGCTGGTTTCGCGCAAAGCCGACAATGACAATGTGCGTTGGGTTTACCTCGACATTGGCAAATTCGGTGGTTTGGCTGAAACCATGGATGAAGCGATCCGTTATCAGATCGTGACACCACGCGATGGTGATGAAGTGCAGCCATGCGTACTGGCAGGACCTACCTGCGATAGCGCAGATGTGCTTTATGAAAAGAACCCATATCCGTTGCCGGTTTCACTTTCGATCGGTGACGAGGTTCTCATTGAAGGCACCGGTGCTTACACCACCACTTATTCGGCCGTTGCTTTCAACGGTTTTGAGCCACTCCGCTCTTACGTGATTTAAAAAAACAAGCCGCCTGACACAATCAGGCGGCTTTTTCTTGGGTGCTTTTTCCATTTGTAAATTGAACAAACTGTCAGCCGGTCATATATAGGTCTGAAGAATTAATCAGGACGGCGGAAGTCAGCTTTGTATTTTCGCTGATGCTTATAAACCATTGGCCTGCGATCATGTTTAGGCTATATCGCCAGGTAAATTGACGTTTGACAGAAGGACATATCATGGAAAAAGCCGATATTGGCATGGTTGGGCTTGGCGTGATGGGTTCTAACCTCGCACTGAACATTGCTGAAAAAGGTTTCCGCGTTGCGGTTTATGATCGTGATCCGGCCGTCGTGCAGCAGTTTTACAAAAATGCCGGTGCGCTGAGCGATAAAATTATTCCTTGTGAAACTTTTGAAGCGCTGGTGGAAAACACCCGTCAACCGCGCCCGTTCATCTTTCTGATCAAAGCAGGTCAGCCGGTGGATGATGAAACCGCCCGTTTGCGGCTTCTGCTTGATAAGCAGGATATCATTATCGATTCCGGCAATTCCGATTATCGCGATACGGTTCGCCGTCTAAAAGCGCTTGGACCCAATGACCCGACCTTTGTTGGCATGGGCATTTCCGGTGGTGCGGAAGGTGCGCGCCATGGTGCGTCTATGATGGTGGGCGGCACGGAAGCTGCCTATGAACGTATTGCACCGGTTTTGAATGCTGTTGCTGCGCAATATGAAGGTGAAGCATGCGTTGCCCTGATGGGGCCGGATGGTGCTGGTCACTTTGTGAAAACCATTCATAACGGTATTGAATATGCCGATATGCAGATGATTGCTGAAATTTACGGCGTGCTGCGTGATGGTCTTGGCCTTTCTGCACCTGCGATTGGCGATATTTTTGCCAAATGGAACGAAGGCGCACTCAACTCTTATCTGATTGAAATCACGGCTGAAGTGTTGCGCACACAGGATCCTGAATCCGGTCAGGCGATGGTTGATATCATTCTTGATGCGGCTGGCCAAAAGGGCACCGGACGCTGGGCTGCCATTGAAGCGCAGATGATGGGTGTTCCGGCATCTGCCATTGAAGCAGCTGTTGGTGCGCGTGCTGTTTCTTCGATGCGAGCAGAACGTGCATTGGCCGAGAAAACCTATGGTACTGCCGATCATACGGTAGAGCTGGAAGATCAGGCCGCGTTCATTAATCAGTTGGAACAAGCATTACTGGCTGGTAAAATTGCTGCCTATGCGCAGGGTTTTGTGGTGATGCAGGCCGCTTCTAAAGAGCATGGCTGGAATATTCCATTGGCAACAGTTGCCCGTATCTGGCGTGCCGGTTGCATTATTCGCTCGCAGTTCCTTGATGATATTGCCAAAGCGTTTGATGATGGTGAGGCCGATAATCTGCTGCTGACACCGGCTTTTGTTGAAAAAATGAAAGCATCATCCGGTGCATTGCGTCAGGTGGTGGCAAAAGCAGCCCTTGGCGAATTGCCAATGCCGGCATTGAGCGCTGCTTTGAGCTATTTTGACAGTTTCAAACAGTCACGCGGCACAGCCAATCTTATTCAGGCGCAGCGTGATTTCTTTGGCGCGCATGGTTTTGAACGCCTTGATAAACAGGGTGATTTCCACGGCCCTTGGGGCGCGTGATAATAGCTTAAGTGAGATTAAAAAAGCCGCTGATTGTATCAGCGGCTTTTTTGTTAATCTTGTAAGACCAGCAGGTCGTGGGCGGCAAAGGAAACTTTCACCTCGTCGCCACGCTTTGGCGGTGCCACAGCCGGATCATTGAAACTATCAAGCGACAATTGATTCTGCCCGAGCTTCACACGTGTTCTGATCACTGAGCCCAAGAAATGCACATCTTCAATCGCGGCAGGCACAGAAACATCCTGCGGCTTTTGATTGTTGAGCCGGATGGCTTCTGGTCGTAATGCCAAAGTGACTGATGCTTTATCGGCTACACCCGTGATTGGCTGAGGCAATGTAATCAGATTGCCATCCAGATTGATCTGATTGGCGGAGAGATTTTCCACATGACCTTCCAGCATATTGAGCGTTCCGACAAAGGACGCCACAAAGCGTGTGGATGGCTGATTATAAATCTCAAACGGTGTGCCAACCTGATCGGCCTTACCTTCATGCATCACGACGATTCGGTCAGAGATTGACAAAGCTTCTTCCTGATCGTGGGTGACGAAGATTGTGGTAATGCCGAGTTTTTGCTGAATGGCGCGAATCTCTTCACGCAAAGAAATGCGGATTTTTGCATCAAGTGCAGAAAGCGGTTCATCAAGCAGCAGCACTTGCGGCTTGGTTGCCAAAGCTCTGGCAAGAGCCACACGCTGCTGCTGACCGCCGGACATTTGATACGGATAGCGGTCGGCCAGATGCTCAAGCCGGATAAGGCTCAGCATTTCTTTGACCGTTGCATCGCGCTCTTGTTTGGATTTACCGGCAATACGCAGGCCAAAAGCCACGTTTTGCGCAACTGTCATATTGGGAAACAGCGCATAGGCCTGAAACACCATGCCGATATTGCGTTGGTTGGGTTTGAGATCAACCACATCCTTACCGTCAATTTCGATCATGCCGCGGTCAGGTGTTTCAAAACCGGCAATCATGCGCAAAACGGTGGTTTTCCCGCAGCCCGAAGGGCCTAAGAAGGAGACAAATTCGCCTTTTTCAACGGCGAGATTGAAATCATGCACCACCGTATTGGTGCCAAAGCTTTTTTGTAAGTTTTTTAAATTTAAAAAGGCCATGAGATGAATTACCCGCCCGTGGTTTTGAATTTGTTGAGGCGTGAGACAAGCTGGATCAATGCCATGCTTGCCCATGTTATGCCAAATGCAATAATGGCGAGTGCTGATGGTTCATAGGCGCGGTTGGCGCCGACAAGTTGCAGATAAGGCCCGAAAGCCGGACGGTTGAGAAGGGAGGCAAGGGTAAATTCGCCGATCACAATCGCAAAGGTAATGAAAGCACCACTCATCACGCCGGAAAGCACATTCGGGAAAATAATCCGGAACATGATTGTCGGCAGCTTTGCCCCCATGCTTTCGGCAGCTTCCGTTAGCGTGCGAACATCAATCGTGCGCATGGCCGTATCAATGGCGCGGTACATATAAGGCAATGACAAGGTGACATAACCGAACATTAACAACAGGTCAGTTGCTTGTGTCGAAGCGGTAAATGGCAACCATGATGATGAGTTATAAATGCGCAAATAGCCGAAAACGATGACGATGGCCGGAATGACCAATGGCATCAGCGTGATGAATTCGATTACGGGTCGCAATTTTGGCAAACGCAAACGCACCCAATAGGCCGTTGGCACCACCAGCAAAATGCCGAAGATAATCGTCATGATAGCTAAGAGTATCGAATAGCCGAAGGTTGACTGAAAATTCGGATCGGTGAAAACGACGCGATAAGCATCAAAAGAATATTCGCCGCGACGCATACGCAGCGAAAATTCAAATGTGCCGATCAGTGGCACCAGAAAATAAATCGCGCCGATCAGAAAGGCGACCCATGCACCAATGCGCTGCGGGGTGAAATAGCGGGTCTTTTTCATCGCTGCCACCTTTCCGCACGCATACGCAACCAAATATAAAGCAGGTTGGAAATGCCTGTAATGACAATCATACCGAGCGCCAGCGCGTAACCTAAGTTTTGGTTATGCAGCACGTCGCCGCGAATCTGTGCGTAAAGCATGATCGGTACGATGTTGAGTGTCGAGCCGGTTAGGGCATAAGCTGTGGCAATGGCACCAAAAGCATTGGCAAACAGCAAAAGCGATGTGCCGAGCAGGCTTGGCCAGAGGATGGGAAAGGCCACCATGCGCCAATATTGCAGCTGGTTGGCACCAAGAATCGAGGCAGCTTCACGCCATTCTTTTTTCAAACCGTCTAAGGCGGGTGTGAGAATCAGCACCATCAGCGGAATTTGGAAAAATAGATAGGTGAGGGTGAGACCGAAAAAGCTCAAAAGATTAAAGCCGGTGCCATAAAGATTGAAGCCGAACCATTCGCGCAGAAGAATCGTTACGAAACCTGTGCGTCCAAGGGTTGCCAGAAAGGCAAAAGCCAGTGGCACACCGGCAAAGTTGGAGGCAACACCGGAGAAGGTCAGCACTGTCGGGCGCAGCCATTTGGGCAAATTACCGAGCACGATTGCCCATGCCAGAAAGAAGCCGATCACCGCGCCACCCAATGCGGAGGCGAAACTGATTTTGATCGAAACCCAATAGGCGCTTAAAATATTGGCCTGAAACAGATCAATAATATTCTGGAAGGTAAAATTGCCTTGCCCGTCCTGAAAGGCGCCGACAACCAGAAACATGGTCGGCCAGAGCAGAAATAAAATGGCAAAAAGGAAAAAAGGCGTGACCCCAACCCAAGCAAAGGAAAGTTTTCGTTTGCGTTTTGGTAAGGCAGCTGGCTCGCCGTCGAGATAATCGTTGCTGATTGCGTTCATGCTGTTCTTTTAAGAGAAATCCTGCGGCTTGAAAAGACAAGCCGCAGGACATGAGGATTAGCAAATATTATTGGACATTGGCACCGACAACGCTATCCCAGTTTTTAGTGATCGCAGCCTGTGATTTTTCCAGCTCTTCCAATGAAGGGAAGACAGCTTTTTCGTAAGCTTCTGCTGGTGGCAGTTTGTCGAGCAGATCCTGCGGGATTTTGCCTTCTTTTGCCAGCGCATTAAAGCGAATCGGGTGGCAGTAACCTTTCAGGTAACCGACCTGACCTTCATCGGAATAAAGATGTTCCATCCAGAGCTTGGCTGCATTTGGATGTGGTGCATAGGCGCTGATGCCTTGCACGTAAACGCCTGCAACAACGCCGCTTTTCGGAATGATAACTTCAACTTCCGGGTTGCCGTTCAGTGTGTCACGGTCGGCCAGCGCATTGTAATCCCAGCGGATAACAATTGGGGTTGAACCTTGTGCCAGCGAAGCGGCTTTACCGATAACAGGAACGAAATTGCCGGCTTTATTAACATCGCGGAAGAATTCCAGACCCTTCTGGGCGGCATCTTCACCAGCCGAACCACCAAGCGAGAGGCCGGCTGCGTAAACGCTCAAGATTGCCTGAGTCGAGGCGCGTGGATCGCCGGAATGTGCAACCGCATTGGCAAATTCAGGCTTCAACAGGTCTGCCCAGTCTTGTGGGGCATCTTTGATGATGTCTTTGTTAACTTCAAAAGCCAGCACGCCGTAATAGTCGCCATACCAGTAGCCTTCTGCGTCCTTGGCATCATCCGGGATCGAATCCCATGTTGACACTTTATAAGGCTGCAACAAACCGTCCGCTTTAGCGGTGGTGCCGAAGGTGAAGCCGACGTCAATCACGTCAGGAGCCTGCGGGCCTTTGTTGTCTTTATTGGCTTTGATAGCTTCAATTTCATCGCCTGAGCCCGCATCAGGGTTCAGTTCGTTGACTTTAATGCCGTATTTATCTTTGAAACTCTGAATGATTTCGCCATAGCCGCACCAGTCGTGGGGCAGAGCGATTGTGGTGAGCTCACCTTCAGCTTTAGCCGCTGCGATCAGCTCTTCAGATGGTGCGGCGGCCGCAATGGACACACCTGCAACCGCAATTGCAGTCGATAATGACAATAAACGCGCTGCATGAGACAACATAATTAAACTCCCTGTTCAGGCTTGAGTTTTATGGCGCTGGTATGATTCCAATGCTCATATTTAATCCGATAATCACACTGCATGACACCTGCATGACATCTTTCATAAATGCATTGCGGTTGCATGAAGGGCACCGGATAAACCCAAGGCTGTCGGAAAATGAACCATGTTTTTAAGCGCTTGGCAATCAGGCTTTAGTCGTCAAAACGGCCGATGAAGCACCGACCGCCTTGATTTTATGACAGTTTTTTTAATGGCCACCGCCGCCACTGGCTGCTTTATCTGGTTTTCTGGCGAATAAACAAAGCACGGCCAGAGCGCTGAACAGCACCGTTAAGATGTGGAAAACATCAATGAAGGACAAAAGTGTTGCCTGTTGATGCACCATGCCGCTGAGTTTGGAGAGCGCAATGACTGGGCCATCGAGGCCTGCTGCATTAAATTTGGCGGTCAAATTGGCAAGCATATCTTCTGCTTCACGGTTGCCCCAGCGAATATGCTCAGCAAGGCGTTGATAATGCATGGCATTCCGATCGGTGAGAATCGTATTGATAACCGCCAAGCCGACAGCACCGCCTAAGTTTCGCGTCAGGTTAAACAAACCTGCCGCATTTTTGAGGCGTGAAGGCGGCAGCGTACCCATCGCCAGATTGTTGATCGGCACCATACAAATCATCAAAGAGCAACCACGCAAAATTTGCGGCAGCAATAATTCGTAGAAATCCCAGTCAGCTGTCAGGCCGGTGACCAGCCATGTGCCAGCGCCAAAACCGATAAAACCGACCATCATCATATGACGCGGATCCATTTTATTGGACAAAATACCGGCAATCGGGGCTGTCATAAACATGGCAAGACCTGAAACAAACAGTGCTTCACCGATCATCAGAGAATCATAACCGCGTACCCGTCCGAGATAGAGCGGATAGAGATAGGTCAGGCCATAAAGCCCGACCCCCATGACAAAGGAAAACAGCGAACCGAAAGCAAAATTGACATTTTTAAAGGCGCGCAGGTCGACAATGGGTTCTTGTGCGGTGAATGCACGATAGAAAAAGATCACAGCGCCGACAGTCAGTACGATGGACATAACAAAAATGGTTTGATCATCCAGCCAGTCATTGCGCGGGCCTTCTTCCAGCACATATTCAAGCGAACCCAGAAAAGCTGCCATACCGGCTAAGCCCCACCAGTCAAATTTTGACAAAAGGGATTTGTCGCCTTTATCGAAATCAATCAGTTTCCATGCGGCGACAGCCACGATAATGCCTGGGATCACATTGACCAAAAACAGCCAATGCCATGAAAATGTGTGACTGAGATAGCCGCCGATAGTTGGCCCGACCGTTGGCGCCATCGTGGCGACAAGGCCGATCATCGGGGAGACGATGGAGCGTTTGGACGGCGGAAAAATAGTAAAAGCTGCCGCAAAAACACTTGGAATCATGCCGCCGCCGATAAAACCTTGCAACGCACGATAGACAATCATCTGCTCAATATTGGTGGCGGTCGCACATAGAATACTGGCAAGCGTAAAGCCCGCCGCAGACAATGTGAAAAGCACGCGGGTGGACATCAGACGACCTAAAAAGCCCGATAGCGGAATCATGATAACTTCCGCGATCAGATAGGAGGTCTGCACCCATGAAATTTCATCAGAGCTGGCGCCAAGGCCGGCCTGAATTTCGGCCAAAGAGGCCGAGACAATCTGAATGTCGAGGATCGCCATAAACATCCCGAAAACCATCGCCAGAAAGGCGATAGCTTTTTTGGGATCTATACGATCATCGGCAACAGGCAATGATCCGGCTGTTATATCGGCGGCCATAATGACGCGCTCCGTTCAGGCTTTTAAGGTCAAATCACGCTTATTGAGCAGGCGAAGTGCGGGTGTCGATATCGACAACCACACTTAAACCGGCACGCAATTTGCCTGATGCTATGGCATCTGCCGGAATGGTGACCCGCACCGGTACACGCTGGACAATCTTGGTGAAGTTACCAGTCGCATTTTCTGGCGGCAGAAGTGAAAACACTGCGCCCGATGCCGGTGCGATAGAGGTAACTGTGCCCTCATAAGTCTGATCTTGCAGTGCATCAATGGTGATATGGGCTTTTTCGCCACCATGGATTTTGGCAAGCTGTGTTTCTTTGAAATTGGCTTCAATATAAAGCTCTTTGACGGGCACAAGTGCGGCAATACGCTGGCCTGCATTCACAAGATCACCGGTTTTGCCGGAAAGATTGCCAATCACACCGTCAAATGGTGCTTTCAGCACGGTGAAAGAAAGATCACGTTCGGCTTTGTCACGGGCAAGCTCCAGCGAACGTGTTGTGCTTTCGGCTTCTTTATATTGCGCTTCCAAGACACCGATATTTGCTGTTGCAGCCGCAATAGTTGCTTCTGCACTGGCGACATTAGCCTGCGCCTGATCCAATGCGGAAGTGGCATTATCGAGATCAGAGTTTGAGGCAATGCGTGTGCTGTGCAGCTGACGGGTGCGTTCCATCGCGGCTTTGGCGTTGGTCAGCACGGCTTCTGCGGAAAGTTTTCCGGCTTCTGCCTGCTTCAAACTGGCTTTAGCAGCAAGGGTCTGGGCATCAATGCGCAGTAAAGTTTGTTTTTGCGTTTCAAGCTTGGCGTTTGTTTCATCAAGCGCGATGCGGTAATCGCCATCTTCAAGGATGAAAATCGGATCACCTGCTTTAACCGACTGGTTGGCATGCACAGGAATTTCTTCAATATAGCCGCTGACTTTGGGCGAAATGGCGGAAATATCGCCTTGAATATAGGCATCCTCAGTGGAAACCATAAAACGGCCGACAGTCCACCAATTATAGCCATACCATGCGCCGGCACCTAATGCCGCAACGAGCAGAACAGGCAGCACGACACGTTTGCCTGCGCCTTTTTTCTTTTTCTCAGCCGATGATGGGGCTGTGCTTGGAGGAGGCGTTTCGTTTTGCACTGGATTCTGACGTTTTGTCTGCTCTGCTGTTACACCCGGAAAGGCGCGGATTTCGGCTTCTTCTGCAGAAGTCTGAGCTGGCATTGAGCTGGATGAATGCGCTGGTGATTGAGCCGTCATGGGGGAGCTCTCTTCAAGAGGTACGTAAAAAATGAGTTGTGGTATATGGGAGATATACCGATTGAACCGGCGGGTTCGATGTTGACATAAGGCATCGGAGCTATCATATCAAGAGAAATCGAACCCGCGGGTTCTAAAAACTTGTGTAGTGATGATTGTCGGGGTTATAGAGGATAAAACCCTGAAGAAAGTGTGCCATGTGTCTGAAACCGGAAAACCTTGCTGAAACTGATGATAATGCCAAGGAGGTTCTCTCATCAGGCAATCGTCATGGTGCGGGGCAAGATCCGGTAAAGCGTGCGCAGATTTTGGCCGGTGCACAGGAAGTGTTTTTCACCAAGAGCTTTGAAGCTGCCAGCATGAGCGATATTGCGCGTCAGGCTGGTGTGTCCAAAGGTACGCTCTATGTGTATTTCACTGATAAAGACGCTTTGTTTGAAGCGATTTGCTATGAATATCGGCGTGAAATGTTTTCAGAGCTCGCAGCAATTTTGGATAACGGCCCCTATAATAAAGAACAGTTGATTGAATTCGGCATGCAGATCTCGCAGCGTTTTCTCGCTGAATCTGCTGTCAGCGCACAGCGCATTGTGCTTGGCATCCGTGACCGTAATCCGGATGTGACTAGTGGCTTTTATCGCAGTGGTCCTAAACATATGCTGCAAAGAATGGCCGGATTTCTGGATCAGATGGTGGCACGCAAGGAATTGGAAATTGCTGATACGCAATTGGCGGCTTTTCAATTGGTGGATTTGTATTTTGCCGGTCTTTACCGGCCACGTTTGTTTGGTGTTTTGAGCGAGGAAGAGGTTTTCCAGCGCATTGAACATAATGTTAAAAGTGCAGTTGATTTGTTTTGTCGCGGTTATGCACCGCGCTGATTTTTAAGCCTATCTCAAGTAATCCCTATTAATTGGGATCAATAAATTGCTATATATATTGTTATAAGTACTTGATAGCTATTTACAGGATTTATGAGAATATTCAGTTTTTAATTTAAAAGCTGTTTCCCGCTTTATTTTTTCTTTTCAAATTGTTCATTTTAAGTCATAAAACATAGGTTATTTTAGCTATTGCTTATCTAAAGTGTTGCTAACTGACAAAAATTTATGCCTTTAGGGCTCCGTCCATCCTCCCAGGCGTTTGGCCGAGTGAAGTGGCAGTGTCTGCTTATGAGACATCATGGTGTGGATTAGGTGCTGCTTTTAGCAAGGATAATTATGATGAAATATGATTTAATTCACTTTCCGAATTTCAAAGAAACATTTTTTGGGCAGACGTTCAAAGGCGATATTTTAACTGAACTTCAGCGCGTTAAACAGGAAATCAACTGCAAACATATTCTGCATGCTTTTTGTAATTGCGGATTTGAGGGTACAAAAATCGCCGATAGCGATATTACTGTTGCCATTACAATGCCCTCTAAATGGGTGGAGCGTTATTCGGCAAAAAACTACTTTGCCATTGATCCGTTGTTTAATGACAATATTCCTGTGGTCACGACTGGAGATTGCGAACTGCTGCTCGATCTGGGCGGGCAGCATTATGATAATCCGTCCATAGCTGCGATGTATAATGATGCGACCAAACATGGCGCTGGTACGCTTTTTCTGGCGGTGTCGGCGCAATATGCCAATGGCATTGCGGGGTGTTCGCTGTTTTCATTTGATGAAGGCGAGGAAGACCGTTGCGCATTTATCAATCGTATGCGCGCATCCTTATTGAAGGCCAGCAAGGAATTGCATTTGGCTTTGGCAGGGCAGGGGATTTCGCAAACATCGCAAGCAGCACTGCTGACAGCGCGTGAGATTGAGTGTCTGACATGGGCAGCAATCGGCAAAACTGACGGTGAGATTGCCGAGATTTTATCTATCGCTCGCTGGACAGTGGTGACTTATTTGCAAAATGCCAAGATCAAGCTTGGTTGTTCCAACCGCACGGCAGCCGTTGCTGCGGCTTTGACCTTAGGCATTATTAAAGAGCCGGAAGTGTCGCATCTGACATAAAATCAGACTTCAAAGAGCGGTTTGTAATGAACGCAACCGCTCTTTTTATATCAGGCTGCGGCCTGACATTGTGCGCAAAGACCACGCAGTTCCAAAGTGGTTTTGCTTGGCTTAAAGCCATGCTGCGCACCCCATTGGCGCACGCGGTCTTCAATCAGCGGATCAGCAAATTCATCTACTTGTCCGCATTTTTCACAAATAGCAAAAGCGGTGATGCCGTGGGCGGAGCAGTGCGGATCGGCACAAGCGACAAACGCATTGAGGCTTTCCACACGGTGTACCATGCCATATTCCAGCAACTTATCCAGCGCACGATAAATTTGCAGGGGTGCGCGAATACCTTCATCGCGCAGCTGATCTAAAATCGTATAGGCACTAAGCGGGCCTTCCGCCTTGCTGAGGACGTCAAAAACAAGAGATTGATTGCGCGTCAGCTCGGTTGCAGCGTGATGATGATGTGCACTCATTGTTTTTATATCCGTTTCAGCATTCTTTTGTTTAATGATAGCAGGCTTAGCATGAAAATGCCAAATGCCGCCACCACGATCGACGGGCCGGATGGTGTATCATAATGGAGCGAGCCGAAAAGCCCGCCGGTAACCGCCAGTGATCCGACGAGTGAGGCAATGACAGCCATTTTTTCAGGGGTTGTCGCGAAGCGGCGTGCCGTGGCTGCCGGAATAATCAACATGGCGGTAATCAACAGGATGCCGACTATTTTCATCGCAATTGCTATCACCACAGCAAGCAGAATCATGAAGACGGCTTGCGATAGGTCAGGGTTCATACCTTCTGCGCGAGCCAGATCTTCATTGATGGTTGAAGCCAGCAATGGCCGCCAGAGAAATGCCAGAATAGCAAGCACAACAGCGCCGCCACCATAAATCAGCAATATGTCCATTCTGGAGACCGAGAGAATATCGCCAAAGAGAAAGGACATCAGGTCAACACGCACCCATGTCATAAAGGCAACCATCACCATGCCAAGTGCCAGCGTGGAGTGGGACAGTATCCCCAAAAGAGAATCTGATGACAGGCTCTGTTTGCGTTGCAACAGCAGCAAAATGGCAGAGATGGAAAGCGCTACGACAAAAACACCGACAATCATGTTGATGTTGAAAAACAAGGCGAGCGCCACACCAAGCAGGGCGGAATGGGACATGGTATCGCCAAAATAAGCCATCCGTCGCCAGATGATAAAGCAACCAAGCGGGCCGGTGGTAACAGCAAGCCCGATGCCGGCAATGAGAGCGCGGGTGAAAAAATCATCAAGCATGATGCTGACCTTCGTGATTGTGATGCCCGTCTTCATGGTGGCAGTGATCGGTAATCGTGCCGTCAGAATGTAAAACACGACCATCGGCCAGATGCGTGTGGTCATGTTTGTGTTGGTAGACACTCAAAGGCAAAGCGGCGCGCGCGCCAAACAGGCGCATATAATCAGGGCTCGCACTGACTTCCTCCGGTGTACCGCTACAGCAAATATGCCCGTTAAGGCAGAAAACACGATCCGTTGCAGACATAACCAGATGCAGATCATGGCTGATCAGCAAAACCGCACAGCCGGTTTCATCACGTACTTTCTGGATAAGCTCATAAAGAACAGCCTCACCATTAAAGTCCACGCCTTGCACCGGCTCGTCCAGCACTAAAAGGTTCGGGTTTCGGGCTATGGCGCGCGCAATTAAGGCGCGCTGTAATTCGCCGCCGGAGAGATTGGCGATTTGCGCTTTTAAGAGATGAGTAATGCCGACACGTTCCAGTGCTTTGAGAATATCTGCTTTGCTGACCTTGGCGGTCAGGGTCATCAGGCGTTCAACCGATAAAGGTAAGGTGCGGTCAAGATTGAGCTTTTGCGGTACATAGCTGATGCGGAGATCGGGCTGGTGTGTAACCGACCCTTCGTCCGGCTTGGTAATATGCAAGGCCATTTTTGCCGTGGTGCTTTTGCCCGAACCATTAGGGCCGATCAGCGTTACAATCTCACCGGCGCTGACTGTCAGATTAATATTGCGCACCAGCCAGCGGCCGTCACGAAAAACGCCTGCATCTTTGAGTTCGATCAAAGGCGGGTTGGCGGGCTTTATGGAGCCGGTATGTGTGGTCGGGCGGGTATGGGGCATAAAATATTTCCGAAAATAGCTTGCACGTTGCAATTCGTGACGTTATAGCATTACATAGAATTGTTATACAATTACATATCGCAATTAGTGATGTGAGTCATGTCTTTTCAAGAGGTTTATTATGAAATTTATGGGTAAATTTTTGATGGCATCGGTTTTTTGTGCCGGCACTGCTTTAGCCGTACAGCCAAGTTATGCCTTAACCGATACGGACGTTGTCGTTTCAATCAAGCCTCTGCATTCACTGGTTTCTGCTGTGATGAAAGATGTGGCTGAACCGCAGCTGATCGTGAAAGGCGCTGGCTCTGGTCATACTTATAGTTTGAAGCCGTCAGATGCTAATATGCTGGAAAATGCCAAGCTCATTTTCTGGACAGGGCCTTCTATGGAAATGTTCTTAAGCAAGCCATTGGAAACGCTCGGCACCAAAGCTGAGCAAATTATGCTGGGTGAGGTGAGTGGTCTGACCACTTATGGCTTCCGTGAGGGTGGCGCTTTTGAAGGTCACGACCATGGTCACGGGCACGATCATTCTCATGAGCATGGCCATGACGCACATATCTGGCTTGATCCTTCCAATGGCGAAACGATGGTTGAGGAAATCGCCAATGTTTTAAGTGAAGCAGATCCTGCCAATGCAAAAACATATCATGCCAATGCGGATAGTTATAAAGAGCGTATCGCAAAATTGGATAAAGAGCTGAAGGATGAGCTGGCGCCTGTAAAAGGCAAGCCGTTTGTCGTTTTCCATGATGGTTATCAATATTTTGAAAAACGTTATGGCTTGAATACGGTTGGTTCAATCACTGTCAGTCCGGAAAATGCGCCGGGTGCAGCCCGTATAAAAGAGATACACGATAAACTCTCGGCTCTTAATGCGGTCTGCGTATTTTCAGAGCCGCAATTCGAGTCGCGCTTGGTACAGACAGTGATTGATGGCACATCGGCAAAGACCGGTGTTCTGGATCCTTTGGGGGCGGAACTGAAGGATGGGCCAGATCTATATCTGAATTTGTTGCGTGATCTGGCCGCTTCGCTGAATAAGTGTCTTAATTAAGAAGTGCTGCTATCGCCGGATTAGCGCTTTGCTCTAAAGTGCGATTGTCGAGAACATCGGCAATCGCTTTGCGCACGTCCAGCATGACGTGGCGCACTTCACAAAACTCTTCATTGCAATCGTCGCAAGGACGATAATCCGTTTTGCTGGCGCAGGAAATTGGCGCAAGCGCTCCATCAAGCACACGTATAATATTGCCGATGTGAATTTCACTGGCCGGACGGGCAAGGCAAAAGCCGCCGCCTTTGCCTTTACGGCTGTTTACAAAGCCGGCATTGCGCAGTTCTGTCAGGATATTATCCAGAAATTTGCGCGGGATCTGATGTTTGGTGGCAATCTCCCCAACCGATACCAGAGTTTCCTGTTCCGAAGTGGCCAGATGGATCATGGCTTTCAGGCCATATTTCCCTTTTTTTGTTAGCATTGTACTGGACTCCCTTATAATACCCGCAATTTCAGGATTAGGAGCAATAAGCGTCCGGTACAAGCCCTTTATATATAGAGTGCGGCTTCCCCTACTAATTGGGGATAATCAAAGGGTAGTTTCGATTCCTTTCTTGGTTCTGTTTTTTGGTTTCGTTTTGGTTAATTTTGTTTGTTTTCCCTGTTGAAAAGAATTTTGCATTTTTTGTTAGATTGTCGTTGACAGTTTTAGATTGGTTGCCCTATAAGGCGAACAACGAGGGCGGCGGCGCTGCTAGCGGCAGGAAGCTTCGTCCTTAAGAGTGATTGATCGGTTGTGAGATTGGTTGATTGTTCTGGCTGAAATTGGAGAAATCCGGTTTTAGGAATTTGAGAAGATTGTTTGATAAGTAAATGATTTTCTTGCAAGTTTTCACTTGACAGTGATTACTTGAGGGGTTAGAAGCCCCGAACCACTTCGGAGCTCGAGAGAGTGAGGGTGGTGAGATTGCTGAGCGGTTGAGCGCGAGTTCGCTGATTGGTGATTGAAGTTAGTTTTTGACGAAAGTTGATTTCGTCCGTTCTTTGAAAATTACATACAGAAGAAAGAGAAACGTGGGCGGCATAGTTTGCTGAACTGTTTTCGGATAGTTC
>NZ_BAAADE010000002.1:0-660728 GCF_039522165.1 Paenochrobactrum glaciei | reverse complement strand
GCGGACACCGCGCTGACCAATGATTTCATCCAGCAAAGAAGCGGCCATATCGACATCAGTCATCGTCGGCTCCTTGGCTGAAAAATCCACGTTCGTGGCTAAAATATCCACGTTCTTGGCTGAAACGCCCACGTTCATGGGTGACTCCTTTGCTAAGTTTGACCTTGCGAGGGACAAACGAAACAGTGAGAGGCAATGAATGGAGCCAGTTGGTAAGATTGCTGTGCGTGTTCTGAACAAAGCCAGACACGCACGAATACACCGCCAAAAGACGGGAATAAGTGGCCGAGACGATAAAGTGGGAGGGAGTAACCGCCTCGGCCTTAACACCGGCGGGGGAAGCCGGTGAAATGAAACTGAATGATAGGGTCGCGTGGCTCATGCTGCGCGACCTTTCTTGGTCTTTCGGGCGTTTAAATTTGCCTGATATAAATCAGCCGCCTGTAGACCAGTCGCCTTTATGATTGGTGCCCAATGACGGTCAGGGATGCCAATTGACGGCCATTTATAAACCGCATCTTTTTTGACAGCACCTTTACTCATAAGCGCAATTGATGCTGCGCCGCCCGCTTTTTTAATGATGTCATTAATTGAAATGTTGGTTTTCATGGTTTTATCTTATTGGATTTTAAATCCAATTACAAGGTAAAATAAATCCAAACAGGAATTTAAATCCGCATATATGATAGTCTCTATGAAATGGTGGAACAGATTAGATCAAAGAATTACCGAACTCGGCTGGTCAAAGGCTGAGTTATCGCGCCGTTCTGGCATCACGTACGACAGCATCAATAAATATTTGCGTGGCGACATCGACAACCCTCGTGGGAATATTCTTGAAAAGCTCGCCCACACAATTGATAGGCCAATCTTGTGGCTCCGTGATGGCATTGAATTAGAGCTACCGGTAGACGCGGTAGTTCAAACCGCCATAACCACTGTTCGGGTGGTTGGCACGGTAGAAGCTGGGACATTCCGTGAAGTTGACGAACTCGACCAGTCGGAACCTGTCGAAATAGCCGTGCCACGTGACGATAAATTCCCATATGCGCGCCAGATGGCATTCAACGTGTCCGGCGATTCAATGAATGACCTCAGGCCTCGCCCTATCCTGTCCGGCGACAGAGCTGTATGCGTTGCGTACAGCGATGTAGCGCATGAAGTGCCTTTACGTGATGGCATGGTAGTGGTTGTAGAGCGCACCCGAGACGGCGGGCATACACGCGAATGGTCAATCAAACAGATCGAGCTTTACGAAGATCGCACTGTTTTCGCGCCACGTTCAACGAACTCAAACTATAAGCCAATTGTCATTGAGCGCGACCACGATACAGATAGCGGGATGAGCGTTGAAGTCATCGCAATCGTAAGGCGCGTGGTAAACGACATCGAGTTTTAAAAGCATAAATTGGGGGGAGATAATTTCATGTCGCACATTCGTGAATACCTTGAAAGCCGTATTAAAGCTTTGAAAGAAGACGTTGAGCGTCACACACAACATCTGGAACTCATTAAACGGCATCCAAATCCAGATCCAAAAACGTATGAGCAGGAACGCGAAGAATACGAGCGCCGCCGTGATCTGGATCAGCAGAAGCTTAATCTAACGCTTCAAGAACTCTCATTGATGCAGTTGAGCGAATAATAAGCTGACGCTTATGCCTTCCCGCTGATCTTTGTCGCGGCGGTCGCGGCTAAACTGATGGGCTTTGAATGAGCTGGGTGTACGCCATAGAGGGTGTGATATCGGTAGGATTATTCTGCTTTATGCTGTGGGTATGGCTGAAGAGATGATGTAAGCTGACTATATCACTTAATATGCCGCTTGAACCACTTTCCTAGACCTTGACATTATGCCAAAATTGGCATAATTATATCTTGTATGCACATCAGTGAGGGAGGACGTGATGGGGAACATAATTAATAAAAAATCGTAAAGGATTTTAGAAGTGAAAGATGTTTTTTGGATGGGGGCAACCCTTGAGGAGGTACGAGACTTCCCAATTGAAGTGCGTCAAGAAATAGGTTTTTCGCTTCACCTCGCACAGGAGGGAAGGAAAGCAGTAAATGTTACACCATTAGTGGGGTTTGGTGGAGCAAGTGTATTAGAAGTCATCTCTAACGGTGATGGTGGCACTTATAGAGCTGTATATACAATTCGCTTTTCAGATGCGGTTTATGTACTACATGCTTTCCAGAAAAAATCTAAACGTGGCATCGCTACGCCAAAAAAAGAAATAAACCTGATAAAGGAGCGCCTTAAAGCAGCAGAACAACACTACATTCAGCTGCAAAAAGTTGCCTTGGAGAAACAAAATGTCGGAACAGATGGATAAAACCACCCCAATCATTAAAGGCTCTGGGAATGTATTTGCTGATCTAGACATCCAGCTGAATGAAAGAGATGAGCTAAAAGTAGCCATCGCGTCTGAAATATCAGACCTAATTGAAATTCGGGGGCTCACGCAAAAAGAAGCAGCCCAAATGCTAGGTACAGATCAAGCAAAAGTATCCAATATTACAAGAGGACGATTAGGCGGCTTTAGTGTAGACCGCTTACTTGGGTTTCTAATTGCGCTTGGATTCAACATTGATATTCATTTGTCTAAAAACGAGGGTGCTCATGGACGCGTGACAGTTCACACTCCTCCTAAAACAGCATGTGGATAAACCTACAAATATCACCCCGCTCCGGCGGGGTTTTTCTTTGGCTAAATACCTAACTAAATCCTGAACAGCCCATTCAGCGAGCGTTCACTCTCCCAAATGTAATCTGAGATCAGTTCAATGGGAGGAACGATTATGAAACGCAAACAACTTACCAAACTGGCTATCGCATCTGCATTATTGATTGCATCTTTGCCGCAGGCTTTCGCCTACTCTATCCACGTAAATGATGGCGTTTATGTCATTGAGTGTAAAAATGGCGTCACATCACAAGGGTCACATTTACAGGTTACCCACGCTCAAGCTGAATATTTTTGCCGAGTTCGTGGCAGCAGCATAAAGAAAAAAGACGTTGCGCCAAAGGCTCAAGTGCAGCCGGACAAGAAAAAAATTCAAACCAATTAAATTATACGTATATGAAGCCCCGTTATTGCGGGGCTTCGCTTCATAGCTTAAATAAAGCCAGTGGAAGCCAATTTTTTCTTGTGCCTAATTGACCTAAGCCTTAGTTGCTTATTTAAGCTATTTGCGGTTGGCTTATCCGTATTTCCTTCGGAAATTCTTTCAGCTCGCCTCTGCAATCTATCGGTCATATTGATAGAAGTTAGAAGATAATCTACGAGTTTTTTCTGGTTAAATTTACCAGTCAAGTACTGGCGCATTGCCGAATTAGCCAATGCTTGGCCTTCAGTACTATCTATTTTAATTAGTGTAGCCGTACATACCTGCAAAAGAGCGGCGTTGATAATCGCAATATCCGTAGAATACAGCTGGGTGATTACATTATTGGATGACATAGTTTTATCCCTCCGCCTTCGTTATGGGATACCCAATGAAGACAGAGGCACTATAGCACAGAACATAAGTCCAACCTAATTTGATAAAACACCACCTCCTAAGAGAATGTTTTTGTTGTCATTTCTCGGTTGCATGACCGCTTGTTTGCACGACTGACACCCTAAAGTAAACCGGCTCCAACGGGCGCTCATCACCCCTTAAAATCGTCCGAGTATAAGCAGGCACCCACCATTCAGCGCTACGCGATAAAACCTTATGCGCGAACGAATACAGGCTGTCTGGATCATCAGAAGCTGGTATTTTCTCAAAGCTGCCCGATACAACTAAGCTCTTCCAATCATTGGAAGCTTTAACCTCGGTGAAGTTAACACAGACATGCTGATTGAGCTGCATCATCTCCATTTTCTTGCCAAGTGTAGTGAGCGCATAAAGATACCCGCCATTATATACGAACCTAATTGGAACGACATAAGGCTGGTTTGAAACTGAGCACGCAATATGCCCGATCTCAACTCTTTCTAGCATTGCAGTGATTTCATTAACTGACATATCTCTGATCATCATAGCTATTCACCTCCCATCTCCAAAAGACAGAAGTCAGCCAAGGAAGGCCGCCGGAAAGCAACGAAACCAATCCCGCACCTGAACGTGTAAGTCCCGTTCAGATGAAAGCCGCTGACCACTAAATCACTATAGCACAATATCTACCGATATCGTTTGCCAAACTTTCCTTTTGGAATAGACTGCATGAACGCCCTTTCATGGAGGCAGTCATGGCTAAGCAGCAAGACGAGCACGATGAAGTCACCATTACAGGTGATCAGGCCAGTGGCGGTGACCAAGGCAGTACGCTGATCCCTATGCTGATAGGTGGGCTTATATTGGTTATCATCGGCGGCATTGTCGTGATGATGTTCGTATGAAGAAAACACTTAAATCATTTTGCCATAGCGCATCAGTCTACACCCGCATAAGGAATGCGATCTGGGAAACTAAATGCCCTGATTACCCAATCGGCTGTATGCCAGCTGATTGGGAGCCGGAACTGTGTGACTTCACACGCCTTCGACAAAGCACAATCGTCAACATTGGGCCAGTCTCGCTTAAAATTCTCAGGGCATGGGTAGAGGCCAACCATCAAACTTAACTGACCTTGCCCCATCCTTGCCCGCCAGCTCCAAGGGGCTACTGCAGCAACCTTCTATCGGGCGAGAAGTTGAACCCTCGGCAAAATTTATAAATATTCTCCATGAGCCAGCCTTCGGGCTTTTCGCACATCCTGTTATCCCCGTTGGCATCCTCATAATTCATTATCGGCATGACTACAAAGTCCAGCCTTTCGAAAGCCTCTACGGGATCGACGATCTTAAATTCATACCCTGAGAATTCCATTTCAAGATGCGCTTCAAACCGCTCCTTTGCGGCCTTAACAGCGCTCATAATATCCTCTGGCGGCATAATTATAAATGTTGTGACTGGCTTACTCATTGCTTCCCTGCCCCCTCCTTCGCTCCGATTACCTTCCCGATTAAGCTCGGACATTTGCTGCATTTGAATGGCAGGTTATTCAACACTGCGCTTTCCAAAAGCTCATCAACATCAGACGGCGAACCATCTGCTTTAGGCACTGCCACGCCCATAAAACTTTCGCGCATACAGTTCTCACAGCGGACATGCAGCGTAAACGTTTTGTATTCGGGATCTAAACATTCCCCCATAATGTTCTCCTTTTGTTCATTGATACCAAGATTCGCAATCTTGTCGAGCGCAATTATCGATATGGAATTTAAATCCAAATAACTGTTGACATATAAATAATATGGATTTAAATTCCAATCACAACAGCGCGAAGAAGCACCCGCCGATCCGCTAAACGATGGAGTTAAAAAATGTCCTCAGCTTTGCAGATTGCACACATAGATTTAACAGGCGCACAAAAGGTTACTGCCACGAATGCTGTGCAGCCTGCAAAGCGCCCCCGCGATTACTCTACCCAGTCAAAAGCCATGAAAATGGCATGGGAAGGTATCCGTAAGTGGATGGCGTACTCAGGCAAACCAATGTCTGCCAGCCATCGCGGCAAATTCATTTCACGGGCTTTCGCACAGCTTCGCATGGCTAAGCGTGAACAAAGCTCCGTTTACATCACACCAGAAGAAGCACAATTCATCGGTTCTGACTGCCTGATGAAAATGCGGGAGGTCGCATAATGAAAGACCTCCTCCAAGATTTTGCAGCATTCATTGCTGTCTCTCTCTTCATCACCTCATTTTTAATTTGGGCGGAGCATTTGTCATGAATGCAGCAGAAAATCAAAAACTGCGTGAATTGTACCGAACCATTGAAGCAGAGGGCGGAGCCGCCGCCCCTGATGATCTTTTTAGCCAAGGCATCAACTACGGCATTGAAGCGGCGCTGAGACACTTAGAGGCCGCAGGATTTTGGTACAGCATCAGCCCGCTTGATTTCGTCGACAATAAGGAGCTTGCAGCATGAGCGCAGCACTTGAAATTCATACTGAAACAGTACCTGCGCAGTCATCCAGCCAAAGCAGCGCTGCCTTAACTCCCATGCAAATGGCTTATCAGCTTATTCAAGGTGGAGCAGACTTAGGTTCAGTCAAAGAAATGCTGGCTGTAAGTAAAGAACTTGCAGCTGAGCAAGCAAAGCGCTCATTCTCAGTAGCAATTGCCGGCGCGAAAGCTGAATTACGCCCTATCGTTAAAAATCGTGATGGTCACAACACCAAATATGCTGACTTTGCAGCCATCGCATCTGCAATTGATCCAGTCATCACCAAGCACGGTCTTTCTTATCGCTTCCGCACAAGACAGATAGACAACCGTGCCGAGGTGACCTGCATCATTGAACATGTAGACGGGCACTCAGAAGAAAACACACTTTCAGCACCATCGGACAACACCGGCAATAAGAACGCCATTCAAGCCATTGGCTCAACGCTTACCTATTTGCAACGCTACTCACTTATTCAGGCTTTTGGACTTGCAATAGCCAATGATGATGATGGCCGTAGGTCAGGTTTGGCAAATGCCGAAACAATATCAAAAGAGCAAGTGAAAAACCTGCTTCGCCTGATTGAAGAAACTGACACCGATATTGAGCAGTTCTGCAAGCGTGGCAAAGTAGAAGCGCTGCCGGATATTCTGGCCGCAGACTATGAAAACGCTGTTTATCTGCTTGAAGAAAAAAAGAAGCGGATGGCGCAATGATGCAGGTATTCAACGATATCGTGCAAGGCTCGCCTGAATGGTTTGAAGCTCGCGCCGGCATCCCAACAGCCTCACGCTTTTCAACCGTCATGGCAAAAGGTGAAGGTAAAACACGCTCTGAATATATGAGAACACTTGCCGGTGAAGTTATCACCGGTGAAATCGAGGAAAGTTTCTCGTCCCCGCATATGGAGCGCGGCAAGCTGATGGAAGATGAAGCGCGTGAAACTTACGCCTTCATCAACTCAGTTGAACCGTATCAAGTTGGCTTCATCCGCAATGGTGATAAAGGCGCAAGCCCAGATAGCCTTATCGGCACAGATGGCGGCTTGGAGATCAAAACAGCGCTGCCACGCATCCAGATTGACCGCTTGGAACGCAACCGCCTTCCCCCAGAGCATAAGGCGCAAGTGCAGGGCAACTTATGGATTGCAGAGCGTGAATGGTGGGATTTCGTATCTTATTGGCCGCGATTGCCGATGCTGATCGTACGGGTCTATCGGGACGAGGAATATATTAAAACCATGTCCGACGAAATTGACCGCTTCAATGATGAAAAAGCCGCGTTGATAGAGCGTATCCGTGCCTACGGACAAGAACCAAGGATGGAGGCAGCAGAATGAGCAGATGGACGCACATCCTATCTGATGATCTTGCCATTCAGAGAGCGATTAATTGGATACGCCAAGCACCGCACGGCATGCGCCTTGAGTTTAAAATGCCAAAGCGCACATTACCGCAAAATGATCGTATGTGGGCAATGCTCACTGACATAGCTGCAATCATGCGCAAACGCGGAACCGATTACACCACAGACGAGTGGAAAGTGATTTTCATGCATGCCTGCGGCCGTGAAATCCGTTTATTGCCGTCACTCGATGGCAAAGGTTTCATTCCCTACGGGCAATCATCATCAGACCTCAGCAAACAAGAAATGACTGATCTGATTGAGTTCATGTTTGCTTGGGGCGCAGAAAACAGCATCACCTTTCACGATGACCGGAGAGTGGCATGATTATTTCTTTCCTTATCTCAAAGTTGCGCAAGCTGTTTGGCTTCAATGACGATCCACTTCCAGCGCTTAATAAAAAAGCTGACGAACTAACGGCCGCCATCGAAAAAGCCAAACGCGACAAAAAGAAATATAGCCACCTACAGAACGAGCTTTACTCGGTCAAAGCTATCATCATGACGATTGAGCGCGGCATCCCATACCGTAATGGTAAGTTTGAATGGGGGCAATAATGGCTGGCTTTCGAGTAGTTCGATACGACACAGCTTTCACCGCTTCACCATCCAAAGGACAGAAGCGGCCACGTAAACACGATGAAACCCACCTGAAATGGATAAGAACCCTGCCCTGCATCATCACCGGAGCTTATGGCGTTGAAGCTGCACATATCCGGTATGCAGCCCCGCAATACGGCAAGAATGAAACCGGCATGGGTGAAAAGCCAGACGACCGGTGGACAATACCACTGTCGCCAGAAATGCACCGCGAGCAGCACTCAATGAATGAACGCGCCTTCTGGCTCAAGCACGGGATAGACCCTTGCCGCGTGTCTTTAGCGCTCTTCGCCGTAACAGGTGATGAAGAGCAAGCTCTAACCATTATCCGGAATGCGAGGAAGTCATGATGTCGGCACTCCAACTCGCCGCCCCGACACCGGAGGAAGGGCTATGATCACAGTGCTACTAAACTGGTTCAATGGTTGGCGAATTGATTTCGATGGTTGGTTGGTCAGAGCTCGTCGACATTCTGACCCTGTAACATTGCCACCTGAAATTGGCTTCGTTGAAGAATGCGCAATTGCAGTCCGAACACCCAGGCATGCAAGATTAATAGACCGCGCAGCCTTAGCGCAAGGAGGTGGGGAGTGAGTAGAGCTAGAACTTTTTCAAAGGCTGAAATAATGGATGCGGCACGTGCTGCTGCTGAAACTGGAATGTCGGCAAGACTACTTAAATCAGGAGATATAGAGTTTCTCCACGGCATCACAAACAATGATACAAATGAAGAAAGCGACAGCCCAGACAACGCTCTCGCGCGGTGGATGAATGAAGGTAAATCTCGTCGGAGTGCATAAGGTGAAAGTTAAGCTCGCCACTGGTGAGCTTGGCTATTATTTTTATGCTTGGCGGGGTGGCCCCCGTATGAAAACAAAGCCTGGCACACTTGCGTTCACTCAGGAATATGTACGGCTGACAAAAGATAGAAAGAAGGCTGAAGCAAAGCCTCAAACTCTTTCATGGCTCGTCAAAGAATATACATCTGGTGCAGACTATCAAAAACTAAGCCCTTCAACCAAACGTGACTATGAGCGAATGATGGGCGTGATTTTGGTAAGATTTGGCACCCTGCCCGTTCCAGCATTAGAGGCGAGAGGTGCAAGGCGCTTATTTTTGGACTGGCGCGACGAGATGAGTGCCACCCCTCGATCTGCCGATTTGCATCTAACCGTGTTAGCGCGAATGCTTTCATGGGCTAAAAACCGTGAAATAATTATTCGAAATCCGCTAGAGAAGGTCGGCAAGCTTCATAAAGCCAGCCGTAAAGACATCATATGGATGCCAAGCCAAGTGAATAAGTTTTTACATCAAGCTGCGCCCCATCTGGCTGACGTTGTAAGGCTCGCGCTATGGACGATGCAGAGAAAAGGTGACGTGCTCGGGCTAACTACACTTGCGTATAATGATGGCCTGCTTTGGATCACACAGGCCAAGACAGGCGCAAGGGTCAGAATCAAGCCGGCAGACGAAATCAACCCCCTCCTTCGAAAAGCTAAAGAAGAAAATAGAACGCGCATACTTCTAAACAGTTTTGGTGAAGTATGGACATCATCAGGCTTTGACACTTCTTTCCGCAAAGAAATGAAGCGTCTAGAAATCTCAGGGGTGACTTTTCACGATTTACGAGGAACTGCGATTACCTATGCATATGCGCACGGATTGGATATTGAGCGGATTGCAGAGATATCAGGTCATTCCAAATCGGAATGTGAAACGATAATTAGAAAGAATTATTTAGCTGGCGGGGATGTTATTGACGCAATCAGAAAGGGAACGAAGTGAGGTCAAAGTGTAAAATGAATGACCAACTGTAAAACGGGATTTTTTCACTTTCTGCTAAACCATTCTAATCATTGTTAGAATGGTGAGCGCGCACGGGTTCGAACCGTGGACCTACTGATTAAAAGTCAGTTGCTCTACCTGCTGAGCTACGCGCTCCCTTGTGGAAGAAGTTGTTGTCTCCCTCAGAAGTTGGCCGATACATAAGGCGCACTTTCGGATTGGTCAACACCCAAAAAACAGAAATCGTAAGAAATCGCATTTTATTTCGTTTTTCACGCCAAAACACCTATCTATGATTGACATAAACATTACTTAAACACTGATTGGTTGTGAATTTTATCCACACCCCGTCAAACTTCCTGCTAAAATGATTCCTGTAGCCCATTGAAATCGCATCATTTTAATCGATTCCACGAATCTCTTTGCCGAATCCTGCAAAAGATTCGTCTGTAACAGCTGTACGATTCTAAAAAATTTTGAAAAATGCTTCGAAAAAACAAAAAGGGCGCTTGAAACAAGCGCCCTTTTTAAAACCATCGTGGTAAGTTTTACTTCTTTTGAAGGTTTTGGATTTTTCCGGCAACAAACCAGCCGATAATTGGTGTTACAACAAAACTCACGGCAGCCAGAATGATCATTGGATAGATCGGGCTCTTCGCCAAAGCAGGCACCGTCAGAATTACAATAAAACCAGAACCGACCATAACCATAAAGGCGATGGAGCCCAGAAATAACGACATCTGCATCTGAGTAGACATAACAACTCCGTAAAGGGGCAAAACAG
Source organism: Paenochrobactrum glaciei (assembly GCF_039522165.1). Classification (NCBI taxonomy): domain Bacteria; kingdom Pseudomonadati; phylum Pseudomonadota; class Alphaproteobacteria; order Hyphomicrobiales; family Brucellaceae; genus Paenochrobactrum; species Paenochrobactrum glaciei. Next base: position 650,177 of record NZ_BAAADE010000002.1, on the reverse strand, counting down.
ATCACTTCTAGCGTGAAACTATCGTGAGATTTAGAACTATTCAATATTATAAACGATGTTCACGCATTGATCCTGATCAACTTTAAAAATATACCCTGTTTGTAAACAATTAAATTTTATTTGAACTGCATAATGCCGGAGTGAATTTTGCATAGCGAACAATCCATTCTCAAAACATCGATTACTGTTACAATATTTTTGGCCGGATTCGGCGTACTTTTCGGTCTGCTCGCAGGCTCCTTCTCTATTGTCTTTGATGGTGTCTATCTGCTCATTGATGCAGCGCTTAGTGGTCTTGCATTAATTGTCGCAAGATTGATCAGCCTCTCCACCCTGCCCGAGCCACCAAGCGGCAAACTGCGTGACCGTTTCACCATGGGCTTCTGGCATCTGGAACCAATGGTGCTTGGCCTCAATGGCCTGATGCTCACCGGTGTCTCTATCTATGCTCTGATTAATGCGATTGGCAGCTTAATGTCGGGTGGCAGACACCTCGAATTCAGCTATGCCGTGTTTTATGCAGCTTTTGCCTTGGTGGTTTGTATTTTGATGGGCTGGCTGGAAATGCGCGCCAACCGCAAACTGCAATCAGATTTCGTCGCGCTGGATGCCAAGGCATGGTATATGTCAGCAGGCATTACCGCAGCGCTCTTTATCGCGTTTTTGATCGGGATGATGCTAGAAGGCACAAGTCTGGACTGGTTGCTTCCCTATATCGATCCGGCCGTACTAACAATTGTATGTCTTATTATTATACCAATGCCGTTTGCCACCATCAGACAAGCGCTGGCAGACATGCTTTTATTCACACCGATCGAACTGAAAGAAAATGCCGAAACAGTCGCGCAGGAATTTGTCGAGCGTTATGGCTTTCTCTCCTACCGTGCATATGTCGCTAAAGTTGGCCGCGGCACTCAAATCGAGCTTTATTTTATTGTGCCATCCGACTGGCCAGCCAAGAAGCTGGAAGAATGGGATGCCATCCGCGATGAGCTGGCTGATGCCTTGGGCGAGCGAAGCCCTGACCGTTGGTTGACAATTGCCTTTACCACCGAACCGGAATGGGCTGATTAAGCCTTCGTTGGGATGTTCTAATTTTTCGTCATCAAGGTTGCGGCTCCGGCCGCAACCAATGCACGACCGGATATAAGTGACAAGAGATTTCAAGACCGCTTGATCAAAAAACGTCACAACGAACTGAGCGCTTTTGTCAGCGCTGCCATTGCCTTCGTCACAGAAGATAATCTGTCGTCGCCCATTTGATGCGATAATTCTTGTTTAGCCGCTTTCCAGACCGGCACAACATCTGACATTAAAGCCTGTCCGGCATCGGTCAGGTTCAATCGTTTGCCTAAACGACCCCGCCCGCCTTCCGTAAATATCAGACCGCGTGTCACCAAATGCTGCACATTACGGCTAAGGGTGGTTGCATCAACACCTGCACTTGTTGCCAGCTGAACCACTGTCGCGTCTTTATGAGCACCGGCACCTACTAAAAGAGCAAACTGCTCAGCTGTTAATCCAAATGGTTTGAAACATATATTATAATAACGCGTGATTGCACGCGCCGTTGCCCGTGCCTGAAATGCAGGACATTCAGAAGCAATTCTCTCCAAAGATGCAGAATCCCATTCACTCATTTATATCGCCTCGACAATTCAAGAGAACATAAATACTGTATATACATTATTTTACAATATGGAGATAAAACAATGCCAGCATATGTTCATATCAATCTTCGTGTCACAGACCCCGCCAAACAAGCAGCACTTGCACCACGCTTCCAGGCAGCTCTGCATGATGCAGGTGGAAAAATAGTCCATTTCGGGCCCGTAGTGCAGGTTCTTGAAGGCGATGACACACCTCTCCCGCTGGCTGGTATTTTTGAGTTTCCCACACTTGCTGAAGCAACAGCTTTTTATAACTCCGAAAAATACATGCCCATCAAGCTGGAACGCATGCAGGCTCAGGAAGCAAGAATGTTCATTGTCGAAACCAATTGAGCTTTGTCATCCGAGTTCTTTTTATTGCACGCAGCAGCAAACTAATTTTCAAAGGCTCTGAGTGAGCCTTTTTTGCTTGTAACAATGCATTCGCACCATCTTCACTTTTTAAATTCAAGATTTTTACGTAGACTCACGATAAGTCTGCTTGCGGCGCGCCTTACAGCGTCTTATAGGGATAACTTGCCATGACATCACAAAACGTTTCCCCGCTGTTCCCTCATCGCCATTTGCTTGGCATTAAGGGACTATCGCCGCTGGACATCGATTGCCTGCTTGATCTTGCTGATCAGGAAGTGGCTGTTTCACGCCAGTTTGAAAAGAAAAAAACAACCTTGCGCGGCAGAACACAGATCAATCTGTTTTTTGAAGCTTCTACGCGCACGCAATCCTCCTTTGAGCTTGCAGGCAAGCGCTTGGGTGCAGACGTTATGAACATGTCTGTCGGTAATTCCTCCGTTAAAAAAGGGGAAACACTGATTGATACAGCCATGACGCTCAATGCAATGCAGCCGGATATTCTGGTTATCCGCCATGCGTCTGCCGGTGCTGCTGCTCTTCTTGCCCAAAAAGTCGGCTGTTCGGTAGTCAATGCCGGTGACGGTGCCCATGAACATCCAACCCAAGCCCTGCTTGATGCACTCACCATTCGCCGTGCCAAAGGCAAAATCGGCCGCTTAATTGTCGCGATTTGCGGCGATGTGCTGCATTCGCGCGTTGCGCGATCCAATATTTTGCTGCTCAACACCATGGGCGCCCGTGTGCGTGTGATTGCCCCGTCAACACTTCTTCCGGCCGGCATTGCGAATATGGGCGTTGAAGTTTTCAACTCCATGGAAGAAGGTTTGAAAGACGCCGATGTCGTGATGATGCTGCGTTTGCAGCGTGAGCGCATGGCTGGTTCTTTTGTGCCGTCAGTGCGTGAATATTTCCGCTTTTACGGTCTTGATAAAGAAAAACTAAAATATGCCAAGCCTGACGCGCTGGTCATGCATCCGGGCCCGATGAACCGTGGTGTTGAAATTGCCTCTGATGTTGCAGATGGCCCGCAAAGCGCCATTCAAAATCAGGTGGAAATGGGCGTTGCAGTGCGCATGGCTGTTATGGAAGCCCTGCTTGATCCGCGTCGCACTCAAAGCACGGGAGAAAATCGATGAAACCGGTTTGCTTTACCAATGCCCGTATCGTTGACCCATCCCGTCAGATGGATGAAACCGGCACTCTTATTGTACAAGACGGCAAGATTCTGGCTTCAGGCGCAGATGCCCGTAATCAAGGCGTACCGGATGGTTGTGAAACCATCGATCTGCAAGGCAAAACTATTCTGCCCGGCCTCGTTGATGCGCGCGTTTTTGTGGGCGAACCTGGTGCCGAACATCGTGAAACGATTGCTTCTGCCAGCCGTGCAGCCGCCGCAGGTGGTGTTACTTCCTTCATCATGATGCCGGATACAGATCCGGTGATTGATGATGTGGCACTGGTTGAATTCGTCAAGCGCACAGCGCGTGACACCGCAGTTGTGAATGTATATCCGGCAGCAGCCATCACTTGCGGCTTGAAAGGTGAAGAACTCACCGAATTTGGCCTGTTACGTGCCGCAGGCGCTGTCGCTTTCAGCGAAGGCCGCAATACGATTGTCAACACCCAGACAATGCGTCGTGCCCTCACCTATGCCCGTGACTTCAATGCAGTGATTTCCTGTGAAGCGCGTGACCCCTATTTGGGTGCCAGTGGCGTGATGAATGAAGGCTTGCTTGCCAGCTGGCTTGGTCTTTCCGGCACCCCGCGGGAAGCCGAACTTATTCCGCTTGAGCGTGATTTGCGCTTGGCTGCCCTCACCAAAGGCTTTTACCATGCCAGCCAGATTTCATGCGAAATGTCGGCCAATGCGGTTCGTAAAGCCAAAGCGGATGCAGCTAATGTAACGGCTGGTATTTCCATCAATCATTTGTCACTCAATGAAAATGACATTGGTGAGTTCCGCACATTCTTCCGTCTGTCGCCACCGCTGCGACAAGAAGAAGATCGTTTGGCAATGATTGAAGCCATCAAGGACGGCACGATTGATATTATCGTCTCTGCCCATGACCCGCAGGATGTTGACACCAAGCGCCTGCCATTTGCGGATGCGGAAGCCGGCGCAATCGGACTTGAAACATTGCTTGGAGCGGCTCTGCGTCTTTATCACAATGAAGATTTGAGCTTGCTGCGTCTCACAGAAGTGCTTTCCACCGCACCAGCGCGTATTTTCGGCCTTGATGCAGGCACACTCAAACCGGGCGCTTCGGCAGATCTGATTGTAGTCGATCTGGAAGAGCCTTGGGTTGTGCATGAAAAAGATCTGCATTCACTGTCGAAAAACAGTTGTTTTGAAGGTGCGCGCTTAACCGGACGTGTCTTACAAACAATGGTTGCTGGAAAAACAGTTTTCGAACTGTAATATAAAAAATAAACAGGCTATCGTAACAAGATAGCCTGTAAACTGGCTTGCATCGATTCAATCGCGCCAATATGGGCGATGCACATAATAAGAATACCTCATGGGAGGCCCACATTTTTTTAATTATTGCAGCTCTTGCCCTGGGCTATTTGCTGGGCTCCATTCCTTTTGGCCTTGTGCTCACCAAAATGGCAGGGCTTGGCGATGTTCGCTCCATTGGTTCCGGTAATATCGGTGCGACCAATGTGCTACGTACCGGCAATAAAAAGCTCGCCGGTGCCACCTTAATTTGTGACATGCTGAAAGGCACAGCGGCGGTGCTGATTGCCAGTTATTTTGGCGGCAATGCTGCCTTGGCAGCAGGGCTTGGCGCTTTTATAGGCCACACATTTCCGGTCTGGCTTGGATTTAAAGGCGGCAAAGGCGTTGCCACTTATTTGGGCGTGCTGATTGCACTTGCTTGGCAGGTTGCGTTGATCTTTGCCGGAGTCTGGCTGCTGATTGCAGTTCTGACCCGCTATTCATCTCTCTCCGCATTGGTGGCCTGTGTCATTGCACCGATTGCGCTTTATTTGCAGGGCAATATCTATACGGCCATGCTGATGGGTGTTTTAACCGTCCTTATCTTTATCAAGCATCACGCCAATATCACCCGCCTGATTGATGGCAGTGAAAGCAAGATCGGCGCTAAAAAATGAATAATCAGGCGGTTTCATCCCATGGAATACGCCTGTCCGACCAGCAAAGACTGAATTGGTTACGTCTTATCCGCAGTGAGAATATCGGCCCTGTCACATTCCGGGATCTGATTTTACACTGCGGCTCTGCCAGTAATGCACTGGAAATGATTCCCGAACTCAGCCGACGCGGCGGTGCTTACCGTCGCATCCGCCTCGCCTCCCTTGATCAGGTCAGCCGCGAAATGGAAGCCGTCGAGCGTTTGGGCGCACGGCTTATCGGCATGGGTGAGCCGGATTATCCGCTCTATTTGAAGAACTGTGATGCTCCGCCCCCCTTAATCACTGTCAAAGGTGATTTATCGGTTTTTGCCAAGCCGCCCGTTGGCATTGTCGGTTCGCGCAATGCCTCGATTGCAGGGGCAAGATTCACGCAACAAATAGCTGCTGAATTAGGTAAGGCCGGATTTGCCATCATCTCCGGTCTGGCGCGCGGTATTGATGCGAACGCCCATCAATATAGCTTGAAAACAGGCACGGTTGCGGTGCTGGCTGGCGGCATAGACCGCCCTTATCCGCCACAAAACATTGGCCTTTATCATGAAATCCCAGAAAATGGCGGCGCAGTAGTCAGTGAAATGCCGCTGGGCTGGGAGCCACGCGCGCAAGATTTCCCGCGCCGCAACCGAATCATCGCCGCTCTTTCATCCGGATTACTCGTTGTGGAAGCTGCCAAACGTTCCGGCTCATTGATCACAGCGCGTATGGCAGGCGAATTGGGGCGCGTGGTATTTTCGGTTCCCGGCTCCCCGCTTGATCCGCGGGCGGGCGGCACTAATGACCTGATTAAACACGGCGCGCTTCTGGTGACCGAAGCCAATGACATTATCGAGGCTTTATCCCCGCAGCTCATCAGACAAGGTGAAGACAGTCCATTATCACAACCAACCGGTCAGCTAAGTTTTACAATTGAGGAAGCAGAGCAAAATTATCAGTCACCCTCAATGCAACATGTAACACCTGAGCCGGTCAAACCAACGCCACCAGCCTCAGATAAAGACAGGGAGCAAATCACCAGTCTGCTAAGCCCTGTTCCGGTCTCTGTGGATGAAATCATTCGCCATACAGGCATTGAAGCTGCACAGGTTTTCCTGATTTTGCTGGAGCTTGATCTGGCAGGCCAACTCACGCGCTATCCCAACGGCCATGTGGCTTTGGTACCGGTCAATGAATGAATTAAGCTTGAAACAGTGATATTCAATACCTAATTGACCATTCGTCCCATAGACTGCAATTGCTGTTCTTGCGCCTTTATCTGATCGCGACTTTCAAGAACGGCCATTTCCAGCAAATAAACCAACACCTGACTGTCTGTGCTTTTTGCCATTACCCGCATATTGCACAGCATATCTTCAATATATTGCAGAATATCAATTTTGTTAAATCGTACATCGCCCATTATCTCCCCCGCTCCGTCATTTTAAAATTGCATGTCTGAAATAATTTTAAGCATGGCACATAATATCGCATTTTCTTTTAAGCTTTAATCTGAATACTCTTGTTACTAGTACTTATCAACATATAAAACCATTGGTTGTAATTTGAATAAAAATCATGGCGCACTCTTGACCAAATGGTCTGCGCTGTTCATGTGATGGGAAACCCTCGCCATTCGGGCATGTGCATAAAAACACTGTGGGGACCAGGAATTTAGGCTGTTGTAATGAACGTCGTCGTTGTCGAATCGCCTGCCAAGGCTAAAACTATCAATAAATATCTGGGGTCAGACTATACAGTTCTGGCATCCTTTGGTCATGTGCGCGATTTGCCTGCCAAAGACGGCTCTGTCCGCCCTGATGAAGATTTTGAAATGTCGTGGGAAGTTGACAGTCAGTCTTCCAAACGGCTTGCTGATATTATCAAAGCACTGAAAGACAGTGACAGCCTCATTCTGGCAACTGACCCTGATCGCGAAGGGGAAGCCATTTCATGGCATGTGCTGGAAGTTTTAAATAAGAAAAAAGCCATTGGCTCCAAGCCGGTCAAACGCGTTGTTTTCAACGCGATCACCAAAAAGGCTGTGCTGGATGCAATGGCTAATCCGCGTGATATCGACATGCCGCTGGTGGATGCCTATCTGGCACGCCGCGCACTCGATTATCTCGTTGGCTTCAATCTGTCGCCGGTTTTGTGGCGCAAGCTGCCCGGTGCCCGCTCGGCAGGCCGTGTGCAATCTGTTGCACTGCGTCTCGTCAGCGACCGCGAAAACGAAATCGAGCGTTTCGTTCGTGAAGAATATTGGAGCATTGCCGGCAAGCTGCAAACACCGCGCAGCGATGATTTTACCGCTCGCCTCACCTCACTGGACGGCAAGCGCCTAGGCAAGCTCGACATTAAAAATGAAGAGCAGGCAACCGCTATCCGCACCATGCTGGAAGGCGCTGAATTTAAAGCGGCATCCGTTGAAGCAAAGCCGACAAAGCGCAATCCGGGCCCTCCGTTCACCACTTCGACACTGCAACAGGCCGCATCCGGCCAGCTTGGTTTTAGTGCATCACGCACTATGCAGGTAGCGCAGCGCCTTTATGAAGGTATTGATATCGGCGGCGAAACCACCGGTCTTATCACTTATATGCGTACCGATGGTGTGCAGATGGCGCCGGAAGCAATTCAGGCCGCACGCTCTGCTATCGGCAAAACCTTCTCCGACAAATATGTACCGGAGAAGCCACGCTATTATTCGACAAAAGCTAAAAACGCTCAGGAAGCGCACGAAGCAATCCGCCCGACGGATTTCTCACGCCATCCAAAAGAAATGCGCCGTTATCTCGATGATGATCAGGCACGTCTTTATGAGCTGATCTGGAAGCGTGCGATTGCCTCCCAGATGCAGTCGGCTGATATTGAACGCACAACCGTTGATATTGAAGCCACCAACGGCTCCCGCGCTGCTATGCTGCGCGCAACCGGTTCTGTCACACGTTTTGACGGCTTTCTGGCGGCCTATATGGATCACCGCGAAGAAGAGGATGAAGACGAAGACAGCGCACGTCTGCCGGAAATTATTGCCGGTGAAAAACTGGTGCGTCAAACCATTGATGCAACCCAGCATTCCACTGAGCCGCCTCCGCGCTATTCGGAAGCATCACTCATCAAAAAGATGGAAGAGCTCGGCATCGGCCGCCCTTCCACTTATGCAGCCACCCTCGCAACCTTGCGTGACCGTGAATATATTACGATTGAAAAACGTAAGCTTATTCCGGAAGCTAAAGGCCGTCTGGTAACTGCCTTCTTGGAAAACTTCTTCAAGCGCTATGTGGAATATGATTTCACGGCTGATCTGGAAGAAAAGCTCGATCTGATTTCCGATGGCAAACTGCTTTGGAAAGACGTGCTGCGTGAATTCTGGACAGATTTCTCCGGCACAATCGACGGGACCAAAGAACTGCGCGTCACCAATGTGCTGGATGCGCTTAACGAAGCTTTGGCACCAATGGCATTTCCTGATCGGGGCGATGGCAGTGATCCGCGCAGCTGCCCGACCTGCGGTGTTGGACAGCTGTCGCTGAAACTTGGCAAATATGGCGCTTTTGTTGGTTGCTCCAACTATCCTGAATGTAAATTCACCCGCCAGTTCAGCGGTGAAGAAGGTGCTGATGGCGCCAATGGTTCCAATGAACCAAAAGTGCTTGGTCAGGATCCGGAAACACAGGAAGACATCACCGCGCGCACGGGTCGTTTCGGCCCTTATTTGCAGCGTGGCGAAGGTAAAGAAGCCAAACGCGCCAGCCTGCCGAAAGGCTGGACGCTGGATACGGTTGATTTTGAAAAAGCGCTGGCACTGCTCGCCTTGCCGCGCGATGTCGGCGTCCATCCTGAAACGGCTAAAATGATTTCAGCCGGTATTGGTCGTTATGGTCCTTATGTGATGCATGACGGCACCTATGCCAATGTTGAAAATGTCGATGAAGTTTTCACCATCGGCATCAACCGCGCTGTTTCCGTTCTTGCTGACAAAGCTTCCAAAGGTGGCGGACGCACGCGCTCAACACCAGCGGCTTTGGCAACACTTGGCGACCATCCGGATGGCGGCTCCATCACTGTGCGTGACGGACGCTATGGCCCATATGTCAATTGGGGCAAGATCAATGCCACATTGCCAAAGGGCAAAGATCCGGCAACCGTGACTTTAGAAGAAGCCTTGCAGCTGATTACCGACAAGGCTGGCTCATCCAAGTCAAAGGCCAAGAAGGCTCCGGCTAAAAAAGCTGCTGCAAAAGAAAAAGCACCGGCTAAGGCTAAAGCAGAAGCAAAGCCTAAAGCTCCGGCCAAGGCGAAAGCTGCTGCCAAGCCAAAGGCAGCAGCTAAAACGACGACGAAAAAGAAAGCCGCAACGGCTGAAGAGGAATAAAAATTGGCACGTCGCTCCCACACCAGTCCCGAAAAGGGCAAATCTATGCGTACAGAACGGCGTGCCTCGAAAGCCAAATCAGGCTCGAATGAGTCTGGTCGGGCAGATACAAGCCTTGCTTATTTGCCGACGCGTGAAGATATTCTCAAATTCATTGAAGAAAATCCTGATCGCGCCGGTAAACGCGACATTGCCAAAGCTTTTAATCTTAAAGGCAATGCGCGTATCCATCTGAAAGACATTCTGCGTGACCTCACCGATGAAGGTGAATTGGAGAAGCGCTCCAAGAAATTGTCACGTCCGGGCTCCATGCCGTCCATTGCTGTGCTCGACATCACAGGCCGCGACAGCGATGGCGGTCTGATGGCGCGTCCTGCTGATTGGCCAGCAGATGATGAGAATAAAGCACCGCTTGTTCTCATTCGCCGTAGCCGTGAAGATAAAGGCCCTGCGGTTGGCATTGGCGACCGGATCATGGCGAAAATCTTCCGCAACTCGGATAATTCCGGCCCTCGCTTTACAGCGCGTTTGATTAAACGCTTAGAACGTCATGAAAATTCTGTGCTTGGCGTTTTGCGCCAGACAGAAAAAGGTGATTGGCGTCTTGAGCCGGTTGATAGAAAACAACCGGAAGTGCTTATTGATAAAGATCAGATCGGCGAAGCAAAAGCCGGTGATCTGGTTGAGGTTGAAGTCACTCGTTCCAAGCGTTTCGGCCCATCGCGTGGCAAGGTCTCGCAGGTGGTTGGTGCGCTCGACAGCGAAAAAGCGCTTTCGATGATTGCCATCCATGCGCATGATATTCCGCATGTCTTCCCTGAAGAAGTGCTGGAGCAAGCTGAAAAATGCAAACCGCTGGAACTGGGCAAACGCGAAGACTGGCGCAACATCCCGCTTGTCACCATTGATCCGGCAGATGCCAAGGATCATGATGATGCAGTCTATGCTGAGCGCGATGAAGACCCGAATAATCTTGGCGGTTATATTGTCTATGTCGCCATTGCCGATGTGGCAGCCTATGTGACATCCGGCTCACCAATGGACAGAGAAGCTCTGCGCCGTGGTAACTCGGTCTATTTTCCAGACCGTGTTGTGCCTATGTTGCCGGAACGTATTTCCAATAATCTTTGCTCTTTGCGTGAGGGCGAAGATCGTCCGGCACTTGCGGCACGGATGATTTTCACCGCTGAGGGTCGCAAAAAGTCCCATACATTCCACCGCGTGATGATGCGCTCGGCTGCACATCTTGCCTATGGGCAAGCACAGGCTGCCATTGATGGCGCACCTGATGATGTTACAGCACCAATCATGGAAAGCGTGCTGAAGCCTCTGTGGGAAGCCTATTTTGTCATGAAGCGCGGCCGCGACAATCGCCAGCCGCTTGAACTTGACCTGCCGGAAAAGAAAATCCTCCTCACCCCTGAGGGCAAAGTTGACAAGGTGATTATCCCTGAGCGTCTTGATGCGCATAAGCTCATCGAGGAATGCATGATTCAGGCGAATGTCTCTGCTGCCGAAACCTTGGAGCAGAAAAAACAGCCTTTGATTTTCCGCATCCATGATTCTCCGTCCATGGCGAAGCAGGAAGGTTTGCGTGAATTTTTGCGCAGCCTCAATATCAGCCTTGCACGCGGTGCTGAACTCAGACCCGCCCAGTTTAACGGCATCCTGTCTCAGGTCAAAGATACCGATCACGAAGAGCTGGTTAATCAGGTGGTGTTGCGCTCGCAAAGTCAGGCGGAATACAGCCCTGAAAATATCGGCCATTTTGGCTTGAATTTACACAAATATGCGCATTTCACCTCACCAATCCGCCGTTATGCCGATCTGATCGTCCATCGCGCTCTTATTGGCTCGCTGCATTTGGGTGCTGGCGGAATTACGCCGCATGAAGAAGCAAGTTTAGCAGAAATTGCCGCCGAGATTTCGCAAATGGAACGCCGCGCCATGCTGGCAGAACGTGAAACGGTGGATCGCCTGATTGCGCACCATCTGGCAGGCCAGATTGGTGACACATTTCAGGGGCGCGTTTCAGGCGTAACAAAAGCCGGATTGTTTGTAGCACTTGCGACATATGGTGCAGATGGCTTTATTCCCATTTCAACTTTAGGTTATGAATACTATTTATATGACGAGGCTAATCATTCTGTAGCGGGTGAGCGCAGCGGTAAAGGGTACCGGCTCGGCGATATTGTGGATGTGAAGCTTATCGAAGCACTGCCGGTTGCCGGTGCGCTTCGTTTTGAAATGGTTTCTGAACCGCGTCCGCTGCCTACAACGACAAAATCTTTCCATAAGTCAAAACGGGCAGGTCGCATGAGCCGTGGAAAATCCGGTCCCTCAGCCGCATTTCCAGGCAGCCGAAAAAGAGGTCGCTGATGAGCGCGTTACAGGTAAAAACAGTTGAACCACCGCAGGTTTTCGGCGGTGACCATGAACATACACAACGCCCTGCCCGTTCGCTCGGGCAAGCCATGTGGCGTGGAATGCTTTGCCGCTGCCCCCATTGCGGTGAAGGCAAACTTTTCCGTAAATATTTGAAATCCGTCGATGCATGTGCAGTTTGCGGCGAAGATTATCGTGCCCAGCGCGCTGACGATCTGCCAGCCTACCTAACTGTTGTGATCGTCGGCCATATTGTCATTGCTGGTGCAATGATCATGGAAGCATCGACCACATGGCCGCTGCTGGTGCACCTGGCCATCTGGTCACCCCTGACTATTTTATTGTCTCTCGCAATGCTGCAACCGATCAAAGGTTCCATCATCGGGTTACAATGGGCAAATTATATGCACGGCTTCGGCGGTGAAGAAAAAGGCGACGCGTAAAACGCCTCTCCTCTTGTCAAAAATAACAAACGGCCGGCTTAATCATTGTCATTCAAGCTGGCCGTTTTCTTGAAAGCACGTAAAATCTGTTTGAAACCGTTGCAATAAATGCTCAGAGCAGCAAAGCAGCATCGGCTTTCCGGCTTACGGGTGGTTTAAAAGGGCAGTTATTTCATGTCGGCGTCTCATCACAATCCGCGCTATGCAGAATCATTTCCGCAAAAACCTGTGTCGGATAAGCCCGGCCTAAGAAAACGCCCTAAAGACGCTGCTTCTTTGTTATTGATCGACCGCTCGCAGTCACAACCTCGCGTTTTAATGGGGCGGCGCAACGCCAAACTCGCCTTCATGCCCGGTAAATATGTGTTTCCCGGTGGCCGTACCGACCTGCAAGACGGCTCCATTGCGGCTGCATCCGAACTTTTAGAAACAGATCAAAACAAACTTCTGGCAAGTATGGGCTCGCGCCCGTCAGTGCGGCGTGCGCGTGCTTTAGGCTTATGTGCGATTCGTGAAACCTTTGAAGAAACCGGCTTGCGTCTTTCCACTCCGGCACGCATTGATGATTCCAATGTGTCGGATCACAATCATCCCGATTGGGGTGAATTTTTAAAATCCGGCGATCTGCCCCATCTTTCCAAACTGCGTTATTTTGCGCGTGCTATTACGCCGCCGCATCATGTGCGCCGTTTTGACACCCGTTTTTTCATGGCTTTTCGCGACACATTGCCGGATTTGCACATTCAGCAGTTGAAACCCAGTGGTGAACTGGAAGATTTGAGCTGGATTACATTCAATCAGGCGCTTGAACTTGATATTCTCGAAATTACCGAATCTATTTTAAAACATGCCCAAGTACTGTTAGACGATAACAGGTCATCATTGCCTGCCTCCATTCCGGTGGTGCAATATAGCCCCCGTTATGGTCGCTATCTGCGTGAAGTAATCTGATTAATGACAAATCTGCCACCCTCTGATGAAGCAGTAATCTTCAACTGGCGCTCGCTGGGCGCTGCCATTGCAACAATCAGTGCTGTTGGCGCTGCCATCGGCTTAGGAATTCCGCTATTAAGCGTACTTCTGGAAAGCCGTGGCTATTCCTCCACTGTCATTGGTGCCAATACGGCTTTTGCAGGCCTAGCCTCTATTGCCGCAGCACCGCTTGCCTCCCCCATTGCCTCAAAGCTTGGTGTGGTGCGCACCATTTTTATCATGCTGCTGATTGGTGGCGCTGCCTTTATCGGCTTCCATTTCTTCCAGGATATCTGGATGTGGTTTGTGCTGCGTGTCATTTTGCACTTTGCGCTCACCGTCCTGTTTGTCTTGTCCGAATATTGGATCAACGCCTCCGCACCGCCGGAGAAGCGCGGCTTTGTGCTTGGTCTTTATGCCACCTCCTTCGCGATGGGCTTTGCGTTGGGGCCATGGCTCTTCTCAAGAATTGGCAGTGCCGGTATGATGCCGTTTGGCGTTGGCTTCTGCATTATCATGCTCGCTATCATTCCCGTGCTGATCGCATGGCGTGACAGTCCTGATTTTGAAGAAGGCGAACATGTACCTTTTCTGCCTTTCATCTTCACTGTCCCCACCGCCACAATGGCCGTTTTTGTCTTTGGTGCGGTGGAAACCGGCGGCCTTGCACTCTTTCCGGTCTTTGGCGCTAAAATCGGCTACCCGGAAGGCGACACAGCCCTGCTGCTGACCATTATCGGCCTTGGCAACGTGATGATGCAAATTCCGCTTGGCCTCGTCAGTGACCGTATTTCGGACAGACGCAAGCTATTGCTCTTTTGCGCAGTCACCGGCCTTGGCGGAATGATTGGCATGCCATTTTTACTCGGCAACTGGTATTTGCTGGCTATTTGCCTTTTCTTATGGGGCGGTGTTGTCGCAGGTCTTTACACGATCGGCCTTGCCCATCTGGGCTCTTCCCTCAAAGGACGTGAGCTTGCATCAGCCAATGCGGCCTTCGTTTTTTGCTATGCAATCGGCATGCTAACCGGCCCTCAGCTGGTCGGTATTGGCATGGATGTGGTGGGCGTAAACGGTTTTCCGCTCGTTCTGGGCATCTTTTTTGCCGGATATGCCATTATTGCTGCAATACGTTTGATGAGATTCAATAAGCGGGGTTGACTTTTCTCTGGTTTTTCGTAGTGTCGCGCCGAATTTCCGCTACCGGGTGAAGTCGCCGGAATCGCTGGCGGTTTCAATTTTAAAAGAGCAGGTATAGCGAAATGGCTAAGGCTAACACGATCAAGATCAAGCTTTTGTCAACCGCAGATACGGGTTTCTTCTACGTAACGAAGAAGAACAGCCGTACGATGACGGAAAAAATGACAAAGACTAAATACGACCCAGTCGTAAGAAAACACGTTGAATTCAAGGAAACCAAGATCAAGTAATCTTGTTCCTGAAAGCGTTAAAAAGCCACTCTTCACGAGTGGCTTTTTTTATAATTCCCCACCCCGATATTAATCATCAGCCGCGACCAAAAGAACCGCCCCGTCCATAAACCGGTGCAGGCCTTGCCTTGGCTCATGCTTATTGTCATTATCAATCCTAATTCCCATATCTGATCAGCAAATATGCGAATTACAGTTTAATTCTTTGAATTGACGGAGAACAACATGGCTATGGATGCTCACGAGATCGAAAAACTCATTCGCGTCGGAATTCCTGACGCACAGGTGACGATCCGTGACCTTGCCGGAGATGGTGATCATTACGCCGCCGAAGTTATTGCGGAAAGCTTCCGTGGTAAATCGCGCGTACAGCAACATCAGATGGTCTATGAAGCTTTAAGCGGCAATATGGGCAATGCACTGCACGCCCTCGCCTTGCAAACAAGTGTGCCTGAAAAGGTATAAGCCTGAAGCTTTCTATGTGAGCTGTAATTGCCGCAGTGTTTAAGACAATGTTGCATTGAACTTAAAAAAGTGGTTTTTACAGCTTAACATCGAACAGACCTGATCATTTTTTGATCACATCCGACAATTCGGACAGAAATTTCTGCTGATTGAGCGGAAAAAGAAAAGGACGAAGAATATGAGCGGCATCAACGAACTTATTGACAGTGAAGTAAAAAATAATGATGTCGTACTTTTCCTGAAAGGTACGCCTGGTTTCCCTCAGTGCGGTTTTTCCGGACAGGTTGTACAGATTCTGGATTACATCGGCGTTGATTACAAAGGAATCAACGTGTTGGCATCGGACGAAATGCGTAACGGCATTAAAGAATATTCCAACTGGCCAACCATTCCTCAGCTTTACGTTAAAGGTGAGTTCATTGGCGGTTGCGATATCACCCGTGAAATGTTCCAGTCCGGTGAACTGAAAGCGCTCTTTGAAGAAAAAGGCATCGCTATTAAAGCGGCCTGATTCCCATCATTCTTCTTCAATGAATGTTTTAAGGTGCCGGTCTCCGGCACCTTTGCTGTTTTTCAGCCTCAGTGTTATTAAATGTCATATTGAGGTTTTCTTTATCTTCACGACCTCGTGAACATGCACATTCATACAGATGTTGCTATTCACGACCTAATTTCACTATTCAATTGATTCAACCAATCATTGAAATATGTTTTTAAAATATTATTGCTTGATTATACTGGTCATTCATAAGATCGGGGGGTCAAACGATAATTTCTGGTCAACCCAACCGCATTTCACGGGCACGATAGACTTAAACAATACGGTTTAAGTGCTATTTCGGGTTGATCATATGTATGCCGCAGACAGGAGAGTATTTTGCCAATTGATATAAAACAGGGTCACTCCGAACCAACGACCGGCATGCGCGGTCGTGGCGAATTTATTGCTCTGATTGCAGCGGTTATGGCGATTAACGCTCTGGCAATTGACATCATGCTTCCGGGACTACAGGAAATTGGTGCCAGCCTTGGTGTTGAATCTGAAAACCATCGGCAATTCGTCATTACGGCTTATTTGCTGGGCTTAGGCGTTTCGCAATTATTCTACGGGCCATTGAGTGACCGTTTCGGAAGACGAATTCCACTTTTTGTCGGCACAAGCATTTATATTGTCACCGCATTGGCGTCCGCCTTCACCACCAGCTTTTCCATGTTGATTGCGCTGCGTGTTTTACAAGGCATTGGTGCCGCAGGTACGCGTGTTATTGCCGTTTCTATTGTGCGTGACCTCTACGGCGGCCGTCAGATGGCCGAAGTCATGTCGCTGATTATGATGGTCTTCATGATCCTGCCGGTGATTGCACCTGCAACCGGTCAGTTCATCATGCTGTTTGGTGAATGGCACCTGATTTTTGTCTTTATGGCAGTTTCAGCGGCGGTAGTAATGGTGTGGGTTTATTTCCGCATGCCGGAAACACTGGCTGAAGAAAAAAGACGTTCACTGTCGATTACAAGCCTTGCACAGTCCTTCAGCCTCGTGCTGACCAACCGTGTGGCCTTTTTCTATATGCTCGGCACATCCTTCATCCTAGGCACTTTGTTCGGCTTTATCGGCTCATCGCAGCAGATCTATGTCGGCATTTATGAACTGGGTGAATTGTTCCCGCTGGCTTTTGCGGTTGTCGCAGCCACAATGGCGCTGTCTTCCTTCCTCAACTCACGCTTTGTCGGCCGTTATGGTATGCGCCGCATTTCACAAACAATGCTGTTTGTCTTTATCTGCTTCAGCTTGTTGTGGTTCGTGTTGTCATTGAGCTTTGAAGGGCCTGTGCCGCTGTTCCTGCTTTTGCCGCTTTACATGGTCATCATGTTCTCGTTCGGGCAGATCACCTCGAACTTCAACGCGCTTGCGATGGAGCCGTTGGGAGCTGTTGCCGGAACTGCATCGTCGGTGCTTGGCTTCACCCAGACAACCGTGGGCGCGACGTTGGGCGCCATCATCGGCCAATCCTTTGATGGTACCACGACACCAATCGCACTGGGCTTTACCATTCTTGGCATTATCAGCTTCATCTGCATGCTGATTGCAGAACGCGGCAAGCTGTTTGCATCTCAGCATCAGGCGCCCAAGCCATAAGGTTCTAAGGCATCTGATCAAATAAACAAAAATCCGGCATGTAATTTCAAACATGCCGGATTTCTTCATTTTAATGCACCCGCATTGAAAGTCGTTTTCTTATTCCTTGACCGCTGTCAATCAGCGCAAAAGGGTTTGTGTGTGAAAAGTCCGTGCAAAACTTGACGTTTTGGTGGGAATGCGACAGAACATAAAGCGAACCTTATTCGCTTTTTATGAATTGGCATGGCATGATATGGGTGATTCGAAAGTACGCATTGCTGAAATCAATGCTCATGTTACAAAACAATAGACAGTGACGAATAATTTGCAGCTCTTGAAGCGGTATATTTAATAGATAGGCTGAACCGAAGCACATGGACAACAACAACGATCTTTTTTCAAGTGTTGTGAGTAAAGCCCGTGAAAGGCAAACAGCGTCAAAAGCTGATAGCGAGGCGCTGACCGCTGCTGCGCCGGCTGTCAGTGCTGTGGCGCCTGCCCCTGCAGCTGAAGACGCAACAGTAACAAAGCCGGTTTCCGCCGCCCCCCCCCCTCCCGCACCGGAAGAGCCGTTTAAGCGCGCAACACTTGCAGCTGATAATGGTGATTATAACGCCTCCGCCATCCGTGTTCTGGAAGGCTTGGAGCCGGTACGTCTGCGCCCGGGTATGTATATCGGCGGCACCGACGAAAAGGCGATGCACCATCTCTTTGCTGAAGTCATCGACAACTCGATGGACGAGGCCGTTGCGGGACACGCCAATTTTATCGAAGTCAGCCTTGATGCTGATGGTTTCTTGTCGGTCAGCGATAATGGTCGTGGTATTCCGATCGACAATCACCCGCAGGTTCCGGGAAAATCCACGCTTGAAGTCATCATGACCAAGCTGCATGCCGGTGGTAAGTTTGATGGCAAGGCCTATGAAACATCCGGCGGTTTGCATGGCGTTGGTGTGTCGGTTGTGAATGCGCTTTCCGATGTGCTGGAAGTGGAAGTCGCGCGTAATCGCCGTCTGTACCGCCAGTGCTTCTCACGCGGTATTCCGCAAGGCGGGCTGGAAGAGCTCGGCGAAGTGCATAACCGCCGTGGAACACGTCTGCGTTTCCATCCTGATCCGGATATTTTCGGCAAAAATGCCAAATTTGACCCGACGCGCATTTATCGCATGGCGCGCTCGAAAGCCTATTTGTTTGGCGGCGTTGAAATCCGCTGGAGCTGTGACCCGTCACTTCTCGACCCGAAACAGGATACACCTGAAAAGGCCGTCTTCCATTTCCCGGGCGGATTGAAGGACTATCTCGCCACCACTCTGGGCAAAGACTTTCAGGTCACGCGCGAAATTTTTGCCGGTAAAACCGAGGCGCAAGGCCGTCACGGTGCGATGGAATGGGCTGTTAGCTGGTATGGCGGCGATGCGTTCGTCCATTCCTATTGTAATACGATCCCGACCGGCGATGGCGGCACGCATGAAGCAGGGCTTCGTATCGCGCTCACACGCGGCCTGAAAGCCTATGCAGAGCTGACCAACAACAAGCGCGCTTCTGTCATTACCACTGATGACGTAATGACCTCAGCTGCTGCGATGCTTTCGGTGTTTATTCGTGAGCCGGAATTTGTCGGTCAGACGAAAGACAAGCTTGCAACGGTTGAAGCACAGCGCATTGTTGAAAATGCCATTCGTGATCCGTTTGACCATTGGCTGGCGGCCTCCCCGCAAGAAGCTTCCAAGCTGCTGGATTGGGTGATTGAGCGCGCGGAAGAACGTCTGCGCCGTCGTCAGGAAAAAGAAGTCAATCGCAAAACGGCCGTGCGCAAACTGCGTCTGCCGGGTAAACTTGCCGACTGTTCACAAAACTCGGCAGATAATGCCGAACTCTTCATCGTTGAGGGTGATTCCGCGGGCGGTTCAGCCAAACAGGCACGTAACCGTACCAATCAGGCAATTTTGCCACTGCGTGGTAAAATTCTCAACGTCGCCAGCGCCGGACGTGACAAGCTCACTGCAAACCAACAGATTGCAGATATTATTCAAGCGCTTGGTTGTGGCACACGCTCCAAATACCGCGAAGAAGATTTGCGCTATGACCGCATCATCATCATGACGGATGCTGACGTGGATGGTGCACACATTGCTTCGCTACTGATTACCTTCTTCTATCAGGAAATGCCTGATCTCATCAGCAACGGCCATCTCTATTTGGCTGTTCCGCCGCTTTACCGTTTGAGCCAAGGCGGCAAAACGGCTTATGCGCGTGATGATGCCCATAAGGATGAGTTGCTGCGGACACATTTCAGCAGCCGTGGCAAAGTTGAAATCGGTCGCTTTAAAGGCTTGGGCGAAATGCGCGCTGAGCAGTTGAAGGAAACGACGATGGATCCGGCCAAACGCACACTCTTGCGCGTTGAGATTGATCACAGCATTGAAGAAGCAACAAAAGCAACAGTTGATGATCTGATGGGCACCAAGCCGGAAGCCCGCTTCCGCTTCATTCAGGAAAATGCCGAGTTTGCCGACAAGCTCGACATTTAAGCATTGATATAACAGACATAAAAAAAGCCGGAGTGTTAAACGCACTCCGGCTTTTTTATTTATTCAATGAAATAACTTAACCCTGACGTTCAGGCAACCGCACAACAAGACCATTGATTTCATCACGAACTCTGATCTGGCAAGACAGACGGGAATTCGGCTGCACATCATAGGCAAAATCCAGCATATCCTCTTCCATCGCGTCAGGTTCGCCAACGACCTCAAGCCATGCATCATCCACATAAACGTGACAGGTAGCGCAGGCGCATGCACCGCCGCAATCAGCATCAATCCCCGGAATACCATTGCGAATTGCCGCTTCCATAACGCTGGAGCCATTCGGGCTCTCCACCTCATAGGGAGTGCCTTCCGCAGTGATATAAGTAATCTTCGTCATTACTTGCCTCAAACTTTTAAAATTATCCGGCCATTATCCGGTCAAACTTGTTATCTTGTTTGACCAGATACGTATTATTAGCCCAAAGTTCAACCATACAGCGTCAAAGTGCCGTCAAAGCGCCCGTGCGACGATCAATTGTCCTGGCACTGGATGGCCTTGTTCGTGGCGCACCGTAATATTTTCGCAAGCCAGACACTCAAAGCCATTGACCTCCATCAGCTTGCGCAGATAGCTCTCGGCATGTGCAAAGCGCTGATAAGCGCCAACCATGAAATCACGCCCCTGAAAAACGTCCTGCGATTGTGTTTCAGATGAAAAAGCGATCATGCCACCTTTATTGATGCGCGCTTTCAAGCCGGCAAAGAAAGCCTCCAACGCCCCCATATAAGGCAGTACATCAGTTGCAACAATCAAATCCCAGTTATCTGCGGTCGTCTTTTGCAAAAACAGCACGACTTCACTGACAAAAAGCTCGTCATAATCGCCTTTCTCATAAGCGATTTCGATCATGTTTTCCGACAAATCAACGCCGGTTTTATGATCAGCCATATCGTCGAGCGCATCAGCGGAAAGACCGGTGCCGCAACCCAAATCAAGCATTCGCGTGAAATTGCAGTCTTCATCCAGCCCCAGCAACACTTCGCGCAATTGCAACGGCACATCATAACCAAGCTGATCGACCAAAATCGTGTCAAACATATCCGCATGCTGGTCAAACAATGTTGCGACATAAGCATCTGGTGCCTTTGGAGGCACTTCGCCCTTGCCCATACTGGCAAGGCGCACGGCTGCGCCACCATGATCGGACGGATCAATTTTGAGAACTTCTTGATAGGCCAGACTGGCCGCTTCAAAATCACCTGCTTTTTCAAGTCTTAAAGCGCGATCATAAGCTTCTTCCAGCGCTTCTTCATCAAAAGCCGCAGGGGTTTCATTATTCATTGTCATCAAAATTTCCTTTAAACGGATGATCCGCACCCGCATAGTCGCGCTTTTTTTGAGATTAACTCAATAATTATACAACGTTTTTAGATTGCCAGTTCCACATGTCCTGGCACATTTCAGAAAGCGTTTTTTGCGCTGTCCAGTTCAATATTTCGTTGGCTTGTGTCGGATCTGCATAATATTCAGCAATATCACCGGCTCTGCGTTCCGCAATCTCATAAGGGATTATCTGACCAGTCACCGTTTCAAAAGCTCTGATCACCTCAAAAACACTATAACCCTGCCCTGAACCCAGATTAAGTGTCAGACATTGCGGTTCAGCCAGCTTTTTCAGTGCCCGCACATGGCCTTTAGCCACATCTTCAACATGGATATAATCACGCACGCCCGTACCATCACGGGTCGGATAATCACTTCCCCAAATCATCAGTTTTTCACGTTTGCCACTGGCAACCTGTGCAATCAGTGGCATCAGATTGTTAGGTATACCTTTCGGGTCTTCACCAATCAAACCACTTTCATGCGCACCAACCGGATTGAAATAACGCAAAATTGCAATATGCCAGTTTTTATTACCGCGATGAATATCGCGCAAAATATCTTCAACAACGAGTTTACTACGACCATAGGTATTTGCCGGCGCCAACCGGTGATCTTCATTAAAAGGCAATTGCTCCGGTTCACCATAAACGGTTGCCGATGAGCTAAAGACTATCTTTTTCACATCAACTGAGCGCATTGCTTCAAGTAAGCGGATAGTGCCGACCACATTGCAATCATAATAATGCAATGGTTTCTCAGTCGATTCTGCAACTGATTTCAGTCCGGCAAAATGCATCACTGCATCACATTTATGGCGCTTTAAAACCTGTTCCAAGAACGTGCGGTCACGCACATCACCAGCTTCGCGAAACAATGTTCGTCCGGTGATTTCCTCCACGCGGCGCAACACGTCCGGATGACTATTATCAAAATTATCAACCACCACCACATCATAGCCAGCTTCCAACAGCTCGACACATGTGTGTGATCCTATATAACCGGCACCACCGGTCACCATAACAGCCATGATTTTCGCCTTTCCGGGGCCTTTTCAGCCGCTTATAAACAGTGGCTTTTATGTTATATTGTTCTTTTTTATGAAATTAAAAGAACACGTCAAAAAACACATAAAGCCGTGCCCAACCATGATAGACATATTAAGAATCGAATAGTATCGCAACGGATAGATTTGGAGTTTATTTTGCAACCTTCCGGCAAAATTGAACGGCTGCTTGAAATTATGGCAGCCTTACGCGATCCTGAAACCGGCTGCCCGTGGGATGTCGAACAAAGTTTCGAAACCATTGCTCCTTATACGCTTGAAGAAGTCTATGAAGTGCTGGATGCCATCGAGCGGCAGGACAAAGATGACTTGCGTGAAGAGCTTGGCGATTTGCTGCTGCAAGTGGTGTTCCACGCACGCATTGCCGAAGAAGAAGGCTCGTTCAACTTTGCCGATGTAGTACAGGCTATCACGCATAAAATGATCCGCCGTCATCCGCATGTGTTTGGCGATGAGGAAGCACGCAGTGCCGGCATGGCCAAGGGTGCATGGGGCCGCATCAAGCAGGAAGAAAAAGCCGAACGTGAGGCACGCCGCGCTAAAGCCGGTCTGCCGACATTGGAAGAAAATGGCTATCTTGATGATATTCCGCGCGCCTTCCCTGCACTTTTGCGCGCTTTGAAGCTGCAATTGAAAGCCGCCAAGGTCGGTTTTGATTGGAGCGAGCCGGAACCTATACTGGCAAAGATTGAAGAAGAAATCGCAGAACTGAAACAGGCAAAACTTTCTGCCAATCAAAACCATATCGAAGAAGAATATGGTGATTTGCTATTTGCGATGGTCAATCTTGGCCGTCATTTAAATATCGATCCGGAAATTGCCCTGATGCGCGCCAATGACAAATTTCTCAATCGTTTTCACTATATTGAGAAAAGCCTCAAACAAAACGGCTCATCACCGGAGCAATCCGATCTGGAAGAAATGGAAGCACTCTGGCAGCAAGCCAAGAAAAGCGGCTTTTAAATATCTCACATTCTGAAGAGCTTGATTCCGATCAATGTCATGCCAATGCAAAACGCTTAAAGCATGAACATCACACCAAAGGGGATTGAATGTTTAAGCATATTTTAGTCGCAGCTGACGGCTCGGAAACCTCCAATAAAAGCATCAAATATGCGGTCGAACTGGCAAAGCAGCACAAGTGCGAGCTGACGGTGCTCACAGTTACCATCCCCTATTCGCTTTCAAGCTTTTCTGTTGCTTGGCAAAATGCACCGCTTGATAGCGATGATTACGATAAAAGCATCGAAGAGGCTGCGACCCAGATTCTTGAAGAAGCACGCGAGATTGCTGCGGTTTCGGGGATTGTCATGGCAACCCGCCATATTTCAGAAGTCTCTGCCGCCACGGCCATTGTTGATACAGCTGATCAATTGGGCTGCGATTTGATTATTATGGCTTCGCATGGCCGACGTGGCGTTGTCAGAAAGCTTTTAGGCAGCCAGACCAACGAAGTTTTGCAGATGAGCCCGATTCCGGTTCTGGTTTATAAATAAGCGTGAATTGGGCATTATTGCCGCAGTTTCAAATGCTTAAACCAATCGCAAAGGCAATTTGAAAAGGGAAAACTCCCTTTTCATGCCATTTTCCGACAATTTAAGCGCGTTGTGAATGATTAGCCTGTGGGCAATTAAAACTTTTGTCATATTGTGCAAAATACAGCATTGACGAATGCAATATATAACATTAAACAACCACACATGTTCAGCAGCAATGCTAAACAGCTAAGGCCTTCAAATTGAAAGCCTCTTTTAAAATGCGCGGGTGTAGCTCAGTTGGTTAGAGTGCCGGCCTGTCACGCCGGAGGTCGCGGGTTCGAGCCCCGTCACTCGCGCCATTTTAAAAACAGCAGTTGAGATTATCTCCTGTAAATTTCCAAATTGTCACTGCCAAAGATAATGATCAGATGTTTTATCTGACACATATCCGTATGTGAATTTCATGCGAAAACCAGCACACAAGAATCATTGCTGCAATATTTTTCTCCCTGATTCTGTCCAATAAAAAAGCCACCCCGCAGGATGGCTTTTAAAAGCACTTATACGCAATTGATTACATTGCAGAAAATGTCCAGCTGACGATTTCAGCTGCGGTTTTCTCAAATGCCTGATCCAGTGCCTTGAGATAAGCAGCATTGCCGCTGCCCTGCACCGCAACCACATTGCGGAACACTCTGGTGGCACGGACATTGCCATTCTTATCATCCATCAGCTTTACAGCCAGCTCCACCACAGCGGTTTGCGGCGATGTAGAGGCGTGGATGCCAAACTCACGAACATCGGTCAGCACCTGATAATTGATGGCCAAACCATCACCAGGGCGCCCTACGCCACCAAGCAGACCGGTATTTTCATAGCTCTGCACTAAACGTGACTGGATGATATTCGGCAGACGATCACCCCATTGCGCACCGCTCAGATAAGCGATGGAACCGGATGCCGGATTGACCACAATATTCTCGCTATCGAGCGCTTTCAAAGCAGTCGGAGCGGCCACCAGCAGCTGCACAGATTTACGGCTTTTGGCCGTTACTGCCGGACGCGGCGCACTCAAACTATAGGTATCAAGCGGCGTTGTTGTGCCACAAGAGGCCAGCAAACCGCCAAGACCCGCAACCATCAGGCCAAGTTTTGCACCACGCAGGAGCTTGACATCAAACATACTCATCGACGTGATCTCCCGTCATATTGCGGCACATTACCCTGACCGCCAAAAATAATACGCTGCGGATTTTTC
Source organism: Paenochrobactrum glaciei (assembly GCF_039522165.1). Lineage (NCBI taxonomy): Bacteria > Pseudomonadati > Pseudomonadota > Alphaproteobacteria > Hyphomicrobiales > Brucellaceae > Paenochrobactrum > Paenochrobactrum glaciei. Next base: position 625,115 of record NZ_BAAADE010000002.1, on the reverse strand, counting down.
TCAAGATCCGTAATAGCCTGCTCAATACGCTGGATCGAGCGGCGGCTTTCATTGACAGCCGACTGCACATCACGCAATCCCTGCCCTGAGAAGCGCTGTAAATTATCGGTAATCGGCGCCATACGTGTGTTCAGGCTGTCCGAGGTTTTACGAATGGATTGAAGCGTTGCATTAAGCTGCGCCACGACACCGTTTTTATCATCAGCCGACAACATATTGTCAGCCTTCTTCATGATGTCTTCAACACGTACAGACGCATTATTCAAACGCGCCATCATTTCACGCGCATCTTTAATCATGAGCTGAATGTCTTCAGCATTAGAACCAAGCTTTTCAACAATGTCCGAATTTTTAGCAAGCGCATCGGTGAAGGTACGAGTATTTTTAACCGTATCAGTCAGCGGCTCACGCACATCCTGAATGAAACCTTCCAAAGCGCCAATCGCACTATTGGCACGGGCGAAAATATCCTGCGCCGTAGCAAGCAAGTTATTAACGATGGAAGGATCGGCATTGATACGCGCGACATAGCCGCCCTCATTGGCGGTGGTCAGCAAATTAGGCTCATCCAGACGCCCGCCTTTAAGCTCAACATAAGCCTGACCAGTCAGCCCCTGAAAGCCAAGCGTTGCAACGGTTGAACGGGTGATCGGCGTGGTGGAGTTTACCTGTGTCAGCACAATCACCATGTCCGGATTGGTTTCATCCAGATGGAGACGGCGCACATCGCCCACTTTGATCCCGTTGAACAGAACCTGACTGCCTTGCGCCAACCCTGTGACTGAGCCCGGAATTCTGATTTCCAGCGGCAGTGAATCACGTGCTTCACCATAGCGCGCAATCCAATACACAAAGCCGAAAGCAATAAGACTGACGACCAGCGTAAAAACACCCACCAGAACGTAATTGGCTTTCGTTTCCATATTTTACCCTGCCTGCGAGCGGAAAGTGCCGGGCTTGCGCCGGCTCGGTGCGGAAAGATCAATCTGCCGCGCCCGCTTGCCACGAAAATAAGATTTAACCCACGGATCATCAAACTCCAGCATTTCTTCCATGCTGCCGCTGACGAGAATTTTCTTATTGCCCAATACCGCAATCCGGTCACAAATTGCAAACAAACTGTCGAGGTCATGCGTAACCATATAAACAGTCAGTCCCATTGTATCGCGCAAATTGGCAATCAAATCATCAAATTCTGCAGCCCCAATCGGATCAAGCCCAGAGGTCGGTTCATCAAGAAACACTACATCCGGATCAAGTGCCAATGAGCGCGCCAATGCTGCACGCTTGATCATACCACCAGAAAGCTCAGACGGAAATTTCTCCGCAGTATCCGGTTTCAAACCAACAAGCTCGATCTTAACGCGTGCCAGCTCGTCCATCAGCTTTGGCGACAAATCCAGATATTCACGCATTGGCACCTGAATATTTTCCATAACATTCAGCGCAGAAAACAGCGCACCATGCTGGAACAAAACGCCCATACGCATATCAACAGCCATTTTGGAGCGTTCATTCAAGCCATCAAGGCTTTGTCCGAACACTTCAATTTTGCCGGATTTTTTAGGGGTCAGCCCTAAAATCGCCCGCATCAACACCGACTTACCCGAACCCGATGGCCCGATAAAGCCCAGTACTTCGCCCGGATAAATATCAAGGTCGAGCTTATCCAGCACAGTGTTTTTGCCAAAAGCCACAGTGACATCACGCACAGAAATAATCGGCTCGCGCTCTTTACCGCTCAAAGAATATGCTTTCTGTTCATCGTGATATTGCTGCTCCATAGAATATCTTTATCTCAAGCTGTCGTATTTTACGAATATAGATAATATTAAAAACCCATTATTCCACAGACTGTGGCACTTAGGCCATGTAAAACACGGATTTATTCAACCCCCACCTTAAAAATCGATCGCTGCATAGAACATGGCAAACAAGCCATCAATCACAATTACCACAAAAATTGACTTGACCACCGAAGCGGTCACGCGGCGACCCAGCGACTCTGCACTACCGCCCACTTTCAAGCCTTCAACAGAAGCCATGATGCCAATGATCATCGCCATGAAAGGCGCTTTGATGAGACCGGCAAAATAAGTGTTCAAAGCCACGGCATCATGCAAACGCGAAACAAAAGCTTCCGGCGAAATATTGGAATAGAACCATGCAACGCCGCCAGCCCCCAATAGGGCTGCCACATCAGCAAGGATCGTTAAAAGCGGCAATACAATCACCAGCGCAACAAGACGCGGAAAAACCAAAACGCCGACAGGATTAAGCCCCATCACTTTCAAAGCGTCCGTTTCCTCACGCATTTTCATCGAGCCGATTTCAGCAGTAATCGCACTGCCTGAGCGCCCTGCGATCATAATCGCTGTCAGCAAAACACCCAGCTCACGTAAAACCAGAATACCGACCAGATCGACCACGAAAATCTCGGCGCCGAAATAGCGCAGCTGAAACGCACCTTGCTGCGCAATAATCGCGCCTACAATGGTCGACATCAACATGACAATAGGAATAGCACCAACGCCCATCCGGTGCATCTGATGCACAATCGCCGGCATACTGATACCAGTGCCGCGCCCCTGCTTCATTTGCGAACCACGAATGGTGGAGCCTAAAATATACATCGACATTTTAAAGTCATTGTACATTGAAAACACGCCCTCACCGATGGCGGCGAAGAACGTTGTTAAAAAGAAATCTTTTTTATCCTTTTTGCGCTGCGTAATCGGCGCATAGGCTTTTGCCACTTCCAGCATCAAAGGCTGCCAGCTATCCTGCAAGCCGGTAATTTCCACCTGTACATTGTCACTTTCAAGTGATTGACGCAGACGCTCAATCAGCCATGCACCGGCTGTATCCAGCCCCTGCACATCGCTCATATCAATCTGGAAAAAGCCCGAACGCTGCGAACGCTCGATTTTACGCATAGCAAGGTCAATCTGATTGACACTATGAGTCGTCCAGCGACCGCTTAAACAAAGCAGTGCGCCATTTTCCTGTTTGGTGACGCTGATTTGAGGGGCGGCACGCATCTGTTTGTTTGCATCACTTACAGTGTCGGTCAACATGCAGCTTTCTATATACGAGTCGCTAAAACCTTAAAAGTGGCTTAAAATTGGCGTTATTTTGATCAAGATACAACTGATCTCTTATGCATATTTAGCATAACAGTAAAAGGCTGTCATAGGAGCGACGATAATCCTACAATAAAGATATGATTATAACCTCTCAATGCTTGCTGCATGCTGATTTAAGCTTTATTGCATGATGTGGAACTTTACAAATAATACCGGAGCACTCCTGATGCCACCGTCTGCGTCATATCATAAGCCGGACACATATCTTCATATGTGTTTGCCAAAAGGGCGCGCGCAACTGGGCGACAAATCATCACCTTTAAGTGACATGAATATTCGTTAAAGGTGATTATCAATTCTGGCTCTAATCACACATGCAATCCCTGATATATTGCCTTGACCGTCATTGAGGAAAAACCGTCGAGGCAGAAAGCGGATCCCGGTCAGTTTCAGACCACGCATATGAAACGGGATAGCTGCCAGAGTAATATTATGAAAGCGAGACGAACATGACGACTAAAACCCCAACGGGCCGTTCAGATTTCGACGAAGCAGCACTTTATTTCCACCGCTACCCTAAGCCGGGCAAGCTGGAAATTCAGGCAACAAAACCTTTAGGCAACCAGCGTGACCTTGCGCTCGCTTACTCGCCAGGTGTTGCAGCGCCTTGTATCGCCATTCAGGAAGACCCGTCACTGGCTGCCGACTTTACTGCTCGCGCCAATCTCGTGGCGGTTATCTCCAACGGTACTGCGGTTTTAGGTCTTGGAAATATCGGGCCACTTGCTTCCAAACCAGTGATGGAAGGTAAAGCGGTTCTCTTCAAAAAATTTGCTGATATTGATGTATTCGATATCGAAATCGATGCGCTTAAAGTCAATCAGATGGTTGATACGATCAGCGCATTGGAGCCGACCTTCGGCGGCATCAATCTTGAAGACATCAAAGCACCGGAATGTTTCGAAGTTGAAGAACAGCTTCGTGAAAAAATGAATATTCCGGTTTTCCATGATGACCAGCACGGCACCGCAATTATCGTTGCTGCGGCTGTGATGAATGGTCTGGAACTTGCCGGTAAAAAGCTGAGTGATGTTAAAATCGTCACATCCGGTGCCGGTGCTGCCGCGATTGCCTGCCTTAACCTTCTGGTTTCCATGGGCGCAAAGCGTGAAAATATCTGGGTCAATGATATTGACGGTCTCGTTTATGAAGGCCGCAACACGTTGATGGATCGCTGGAAAGCCGTTTACGCACAAAAAACCGACCATCGCTCGCTTGCCGATGTGATTGGTGGCGCTGACGTATTCCTTGGCCTTTCAGCCGCAGGTGTTTTGAAGCCTGAACTTCTCAGCCAAATGGCGCCAAACCCGCTCATTATGGCGCTTGCCAACCCGACACCGGAAATTATGCCGGAAGCTGCCCGCGCTGTGCGAGAAGATGCCATTATCTGCACCGGCCGCTCCGACTATCCAAATCAGGTTAACAACGTTCTTTGCTTCCCTTACATCTTCCGCGGTGCATTGGATGTTGGCGCAACGGCCATCAATGAAGAAATGAAGATGGCAACCGTGATGGCGATTGCTGGTCTGGCACGCGAAGAAGTGTCCGATGTAGCGGCGAAAGCCTATCCGGGCGACACACCAAGCTTCGGCCCTGACTATATTATTCCATCGCCATTTGATCCGCGCCTCATCCTGCGTATTGCACCGGCTGTTGCAAAAGCTGCGATGGAAACCGGTGTTGCCACCCGTCCGATTGAAGATATGGAAGCTTATATCGATAAGCTCAACCGTTATGTCTTCCGCTCCGGCCTGATCATGAAGCCTGTCTTTGCTGCGTCCCGTTCAGCCAGCAAAAAGCGCGTGATCTATGCCAATGGTGAAGATGAGCGCGTACTTCGTGCAGCACAGGTTGTGCTGGAAGAAGGCATTGCCATCCCAACGCTGATTGGTCGCCCAAGCGTCATTGAAGCACGTCTGAAGCGCTTTGCACTGAAAATCCGTCCGGGTGTTGATTTTGAAATCATCAATCCGGAAGATGATCCGCGCTATCGTGACTATGTTGACCTGATGCACAAGCTGACTGGTCGTCAGGGTATTACACCGGAAGCCGCACGCGCACTGGTTCGCACCAACCCGACCGTGATTGCCGCCTTGGCAGTCGTGCGTGATGAAGCAGATGCACTGATTTGTGGCTTGGAAGGTCGTTTTGAACGCCAGCTGACACTGGTGAAACAGATTTTGGGCGTTGAGGCACCATTGCGTGATCTCTCCACACTCAGCCTGCTGATTTCCCCGCGCCAGACTTTGTTCTTCACTGACACTTATGTGAACATTGATCCGACCGCAGAAGAAATCGCCGAAATGACCATTTTGGCTGCAAAAGAAATCCGCCGCTTTGGCATTGAGCCAAAAGCTGCCCTGCTTTCGCATTCCAACTTCGGCTCACGCGATTCCGAAAGTGCTGCGAAAATGCGTAAAGCCTGCAACATCCTGCAACAGATTTCACCGGAACTCGAAGTGGATGGTGAAATGCACGGTGATGCGGCTCTGTCGCAAATTCAGCGTGATCGCGTCTTCCCGAATTCACGCCTGAAAGGCGAAGCCAACTTATTGGTATTCCCGAATTTGGATGCAGCCAACATCACCATGAACGTGGTGAAGATGATGACAGATGCTCTGCATGTCGGCCCGATCCTGCTCGGTGCGGCACGTCCGGCGCATATTCTGACACCATCGGTCACCTCACGCGGTATCGTCAATATGACAGCTCTTGCTGTTGTTGAGGCATCCCAGCGCGCCGCACAAAAATAAACCTATAGTTGTAAAATACAACTATTAGTAGTTGATTAACTATACTATGCAAATATTCCCCCAGATTTCGTTCATCGTTCTGGGGGAATATCGACGTGCAATATACTTCACGACTTTCAGTACGCTTTTTTATTATTTTTATATTTTTCACGATAAGTATGTTTTTAGCTGGTTGCTCACAAACCACCCGCATCAACAGTTGCACAGCCACTCAAAAGAACATTCTGATAAAAGAAACCAATCAGTTAAATTATCAAATCATTCAAAAACGTCAGGCACTTATTCAAGTGCAACAATCATTACACATTCACAATTGCCGATCGCCATTTTTGACAGCAGATCACTTTTCAAAAATTTGTAAAAACAGTTTAGCCAAGGCACAAACTATCGAAGCTGAAATCAGCGCCCTGCACCATCAATCATCGATCTATCAGACTGTCATTCATGGTGCCGTGATTGAACATCCGTCATTGTCGCCAAATGGTTGTGCTATTCTCAGCAACCCGACATCTAAGCTGAAAACGAAAAGGCAAAGAGAGAAAATCACGCTCAAAAGCCAGCAAACCAAAAGCAAGCGGCAAACACAAGCAGTGTCAGCAGCACAAAGCAAAGCGCCACCTGAAAAGCTAATGCGACACCCATTGGAAGATGCGGAATATCAAGTTTATACGCCGCCGGCATCAGTGAAAATCACACATGAAATTACGCCGGAAAGCCTGAATAAAAAACAGGAAACAGAAATACAAAAAACGGATTTCGCGCCTGCTGCACAAAATCCTAAAGCTGTGGCGACAGGGGCAGAACGCCCCTATCAGCCAAATCCGAAGATCAGGGTAATCGGCTCAGGGTTCTTTCCCGGCCAAGCAGCGGTAACAGCTCTGCCAGTTCAGGACCCGAATCCTTAAGTGTCAGCACCTGACGCAGAGGCATGAACAATGTTTTGCCTTTGCGTCCTGTTTCAGCCTGCACTTGTTTTGTCCAGGTTTTCCATGTGGTGTTGTCCCATGGCTCAGCTGGCAAAAGTTCAAACGCCGCGCGCACAAAATCACGATCTTCATCGGAGAGTTCAGGCTTGCCATTGAGATCACCAAACACGACCGGCCACCAGAGAGCCGCATCGGCAACGCGCTCAAGATTACCACGCACAAGCAGCCAGAAGCTTTCTGCCTGCTCACCTTCAATGCCCATCGCTGCCAAACGATCAGCAACATCGGCGTAAGTGTATTGATGGATCAAAGCGCGATTTAAAGCATCCAGATCAGACGGATCAAATTTTGCCGAGGATTTGGATGTTGCAGCTGCATCAACCTTTGTCGCAAGCTCGGCCATTGTTGCAACAGGCACCACATTTTCAGATGTACCGATCAACACCGCCAAGGAAGCCACCGCCATTGGCTCATAGCCGCTGTCACGCAGACTGCCGATTGACAATGCACCGCTGCGCTTCGACAAACCTTCGCCCGATACGGTGGTCAGCAAATTATGGTGACCAAACACCGGCGGCTTAGCGCCAAGTGCTTCAAAAATCGCAATCTGCACACCGGTATTGGTGACATGGTCATCACCGCGAATAATATGGGTGATGCCCATATCAATATCATCAACAACAGATGGCAGCGTATAGAGATAGGTTCCGTCTTCACGCACCAGCACCGGATCAGACATCGAAGCCAGATCAACAGTTTGAGGCCCGCGCACCAAATCATCCCAATGCACTTCCGTGCGCTGGGTTTCAAATGGATTTTCGGCAAAATTTGGCAGCAGGAAACGCCAATGCGGCTTGCGGCCTTCAGCTTCAAAAGCGGCTTTTTCTTCTTCAGTCAATTTCAACGCTTCACGGCCATAAACAGGCGGCATGCGGCGTGTAAGGCGAATTTTACGGCGACGCTCCAGCTCTTCCGCTGTTTCATAACAAGCATAAAGAAGTCCAGCTTCTTTTAATTTATCGACTGCACGCTGATAAACATCAAAACGCTTTGACTGATATTCTACGCGTGAAGGCTTGATGCCCAGCCAATCAAGATCAATAGCGATTGCCTCCGAATATTCTTGTTTGGAGCGCTCAACGTCGGTGTCGTCATAACGCAAAACATAATTGCCGCCGTTTTTCAGGGCAAACAACCAGTTAAACAAAGCAGGACGCGTATTTCCGATATGAATATAGCCCGTCGGCGACGGAGCAAAACGCACTGTAACAGTCATTTAATTTACTTTTCTAAAACGTCTCTATAGCGATTGGTAATCGGATAACGCCGATCACGACCAAAATTCTTCGAGGTAATCTTTACCCCCGGTGCAGATTGCCGGCGCTTATATTCCGCAATATACACCAAATGCTCAATGCGCTTGACCACTGCCGCATCATGCCCGCGAGCCGCAATTTCGCTGACACTCATGTCACCTTCAACGAGACATTGCAGCATATCATCCAGTTCCGGATATGGCGGCAGGCTGTCTTGATCGGTTTGGTTTTCACGCAGTTCCGCAGTCGGCACTTTGGTGATGATATTGACCGGTATCACCTCACCTGCATGCCCCAGTGATGTGGCAGGCACATGTTTGTTGCGCCACTCACACAGCGCATAGACACGGGTTTTATAAACATCCTTGATCGGATTAAAACCGCCATTCATGTCACCATAAAGGGTGGCGTAACCAACAGCCATTTCTGACTTATTGCCGGTGGTCATCACCATTGAGCCAAATTTGTTGGAAAGCGCCATCAATATGGTGCCGCGCGCACGGCTTTGCAGATTTTCCTCCGTGACATCGCTTTGTGTTCCGGCAAAGAGCGGTGACAATGCACTCAAAAAGCCTTCAACCGGCTCGGCAATCGGCACGATATCATAGCGGCAGCCCAGCACCTTAGCGCAATCGGCTGCGTCTTTTAAGGATTCTTCCGTGGTATAACGATAAGGAAGCATGATGCCGCGCACACGCTCAGCGCCAAGTGCATCAACAGCAATCGCTGCGCAAATGGCAGAATCCACCCCGCCCGAAAGCCCGAGGATCACATCCTTAAAGCCGTTTTTATTGACGTAATCACGCAAACCCAACATGCAGGCGGTGTAATCCGCTTCTAAATCTTGCGGCAGCGTTGCAATGTCACTTTGTGCGCAATGCCAGCCATCTTCGCCCCGCGACCATTCAGTCACCGCGATTTCCTCTTTAAACTGCGGCATTTGCAATGCAAGGGAACGATCAGCATTAAAGATGAACGAGCCGCCATCATAGACAAGCTCATCCTGCCCGCCCAGCTGATTGGCATAAATCAGCGGCAGACCGGTTTCGATCACCTGTCGTAAAACAACCTGATGACGCAGATCTAATTTATCACGCTGATATGGCGAACCATTGGGCACCAACAGCAATTCTGCGCCGCTTTCAGCCAATGTCTCGGCCACGCCGAGATCGCCCCAAATATCTTCACAAATCGGAATACCAAGCCGTACACCGCGAAAATTAACCGGCCCCGGCAAGTCACCACTGGCAAAAACACGCTTTTCGTCAAACTCACCGTAATTTGGCAAATCAACCTTGAAGCGTTCGGCTAGCACCGCACCGCCATCAAGAACGACAACAGCGTTATAAAGCTTACCATCGCGCAAAAGCGGGGTGCCGATAACGACACCTGCCCCTTGATCTGCAGTATCAGCAGCAAGCTCTTTTATCGCCAGCTCGCAAGCGGCAACAAAACTTGGACGCAACACCAGATCTTCAGGCGAATAGCCGCTGATGAACATTTCCGTAAACAGCACAAGATCAGCGCCGCTTTTCGCGGCTTGCGCACGCGCCGCGCGGGCTTTTGCCAGATTTCCGGCAATATCACCCATAACAGGATTGAGCTGTGCAATGGCTATACGCAACATGGCAGGATTCTCATCAATATGACTCATGAGAAATCTTTACCCCGCGCGCGCCATTGATGCAATTGTCAGCATCTGCGATTAGCTGAAAAGCAGATACCGTCATGATGGTTATGACAACCAATATGTATTGATAAGAATATATCCCCAAGTGGTTGCCGCAACGATAATGGCAATCAGCACAGCCAATGAGCCTGCATCTTTGGCAATCTGGATATTCTTGTTAAAATCGGTAGTGACAGCATCACAGGTTGCTTCAATCGCAGTATTGAGAATTTCAACCAGCAATACCAGCACAACAGCGCCGATCAGCACCAGAAAGCTCAAAAAGCTTGGCGCCAGAAAAAATGCCACCGGCAAAGCAAGCAGCAATAAAACCAATTCCTGCTGCACAGCCTTTTCATGGCGTGCCATATGATTGAGAGCTCTCAGTGAATTGATGAAGGCCAGATAAATACGACGCATTTCATATCCAAGTTTACGAAATTTCAGCTGGCCTTTACCCGAAAGAGTTATGCTCTGCCAATCCGATAATTAAAATGAGACCTGATAATCTCTGGATAATCAGAATAGAAAAAAGGCGGAAAACTCATTTTCCGCCTTTTCTTCTTTATTTTTAAGCGTTTGCCGCTCTGGCAACCGGATTGGCGTCGCGTTCATTTTTCAGAAGCTCTGCCAGCAAGAATGCCAGTTCAATCGCCTGATCAGCATTAAGGCGCGGGTCGCAATGGGTGTGATAACGATCAGACAGATCATCAGCAGAAATTGCACGCGCACCACCGGTGCATTCGGTTACGTTCTTACCGGTCATTTCGATATGAATACCGCCCGGATGCGTGCCTTCTGCCTGATGAATGGCAAAGAAGTTTTCAACTTCCTTCAGAACGCGGTCAAACGGACGGGTCTTGTAACCACCGGCACTGATTGTATTGCCATGCATCGGATCGCATGACCAAACAACCTTGCGGCCTTCGCGCTCAACAGCACGGATAAGGTTTGGTAAATGGTCAGCCACTTTATCATAACCAAAACGTGCAATGAGGGTCAGACGACCAGCTTCGTTTTCCGGATTGAGCAAATCAATCAGACGCAGCAAATCATCCGGCTGCAAAGACGGGCCGCATTTCAGACCGAGCGGGTTTTTAATACCGCGGCAATATTCGATATGCGCATGATCAGCCTGACGGGTACGGTCACCAATCCAGATCATATGGCCGGATGTGCCATACCAGTCACCGGAAGTGGAATCCACGCGGGTCAGTGCTTCTTCATAGCCAAGCAGCAATGCTTCATGGCTGGTGTAAAAATCAGTTTCACGCAGATTGCGCTGTGCATCAGCATTAATGCCGATCGCCTTCATGAAGTTCATCGTATCAGAAATACGATTGGCAAGGGCTGCATAACGCTCGCCCGCAGGGCTGTTGCCAACAAAACCGAGCATCCACTGGTGCACGTTTTCAAGATTGGCATAACCACCCTGTGCAAAAGCGCGTAACAGGTTGAGCGTTGCGGCAGACTGGCGGTAAGCCATATCCTGACGCATCGGATCAGGAATGCGCGATGCACTGTCAAAACCAATACCATTGATAATGTCGCCGCGGTATGAAGGCAGCTCAACATTATCCAATGTTTCAAAATCGGATGAGCGCGGCTTGGCGAATTGTCCGGCAATACGGCCAACTTTTACAACCGGCTTGGAGGCACCAAAAGTAAGCACGACAGCCATTTGCAAAAAGACGCGGAAAAAGTCACGGATATTATCCGCGCCATGTTCAGCAAAACTTTCTGCGCAATCGCCACCCTGCAACAAGAATGCACGTCCCTCGGCAACATCTGCCAACTGCTCTTTAAGCTTGCGTGCTTCCCCTGCAAAAACCAAGGGTGGATAACTACGAAGACGGTTTTCGACATCAGCCAATGCCTGTGCATCCGGATAAGATGGCACTTGCTTGATTGGCATGTTTCTCCAGGAATGTGGGGTCCAGTTCTTCGTCATGTTAACACCTGTTATAAAAATTCGTAAACCTTTACGAACTCAAGTCCTCCTTTCACGAAAGCCCGAAGCTCCTCCTCGGGCACGCGTGATCGTGCTGATATAGTCTAAAGACGCGACATATACCAGCGCAATTCGTAACAGCTTGATATTTTGAGGCTTTAGCTTTGCCTTAAATACGCTCGCCGTTCACCACCCGATAAGTCGGGTTATACATGGTGACAAACTCTTCTGCCGCCGACGGATGCACCGCCATTGTGCGGTCGAAATCATCCTTTGAAGCGCCTGCTTTTAAAGCAATACCGATGAGCTGTGCCATTTCACCCGCATCTGGTCCCAGAATATGAGCACCAAGCACTTTGCGGCTTTTGCCGTCCACCACCAGCTTCATCAGCATTTTATCGGCACGACCCGACAGCGTATTTTTCATCGGGCGGAAATGTGCACGGTAAACTTCAATCTCCGGATAGGATTTGATCGCTTCATCTTCCGACATGCCGACAGTGCCTATTTCCGGCTGTGAGAACACAACAGTTGGAATAAGATCGTGATCCGGACGGGTCGGATTGTCTTTATAAACCGTTTCAAGGAAGCACATGGCTTCATGAATGGCGACAGGTGTCAGCTGCACACGGTCGGTCACATCGCCAACAGCATAAATATGCGGCTGCGAGGTACGAGAATATTCATCAACAATCACCGCACCATGATCGCCTTTGCTTAAAGCCACACCAGCTTTATCAAGACCAACACCTTCACTATTCGGCAAGCGGCCAATTGCCAGCATAGCCTGATCCACGATCAGCGTTTCACCATTGGACAATTCAACCGCCAGACGATCACCTTCTTTGCGCACAGCATTAAAGACGGTTTCTGTCACAATGCGGATGCCTTTGGCAGTCATTGCTTCGCTTAAGAGAACACGCAGATCATGATCGAAGCGCGAGAGAATTTCTTTACCACGGTAAACAAGTGTCGTTTCAACACCAAGCCCGTGGAAAATATTGGCAAATTCTACTGCAATATAACCACCGCCTGCAATCACAATGGATTTTGGCAGTTCGGCCAAATCAAAAGCCTCATCAGAGCTGATGCAATATTCATGCCCAGGCATTGAGGTGTTGCGGTTTACGCGACCGCCGGTCGCAATCAAAATACGCTCTGCCGTCACACGCTGACCGGTACTTTTCAGTTCAATTGTGTGGGCATCAACAAGTTCTGCACGGCTGGCAAAAATCTCAACCTTTGAGCCTTCAAGACCTTTACGATAAAGACCTTCCAGCCGCGTGATTTCTTTTTCCTTCGCATCAACAAGTGTGCGCCAGTCAAATGTGCTTGTTCCCACGCTCCAGCCATAACCGGCAGCATCTTCAAAGCTTTCACCAAATTGTGAAGCATAAACATAGAGTTTTTTCGGTACGCATCCGCGGATAACACAGGTGCCGCCCATGCGGTACTCTTCTGCAAGCCCGACGCGCTTACCCATAGCGCCCGCCAATCGCCCTGCCCGCACGCCGCCGGAACCGCCGCCGATAACAAACAGATCATAATCATAGGTCGCCATAGTCAAACTCCACATTTTTTTGCTCATTGCTGCATATATAATAATGTGCCCGCGAGCAAATTACATCAGCAGTCCATTTTCCCACCAAAATTGATGGGTTCCGGCGCTGGCACTCGTTATAATTTAGCCATATTAATAACTTAACGTCACAATTACTGATTTGAAGAGAATGTTCTTCAATGATATTCACATATGAAAAACAGTTTTTAACTGAAGCGCGAGATGATTTGCGCCAGCAAAAAACTGTCATTTACGATTAGGATACGGAACGAGCAGACTATTGTTATTTTAGCGAATCGTCCCACAATAAAAATAAAGAGAATATTCGCCATGAACTTGCTTGCTCCAGATAGTATCGCCACTCAGAAAAAGAACCTGCTGCCAAACGGTCGCTTGCAACAAGTGGCAGCTTTGGTGTGGCGTGTGGAAAATGGTGAACTGCAATTGCTTACCATTACCAGCCGTGGCACAGGTCGCTGGATAATCCCTAAAGGCTGGCCGCAAACAGGCCGCACATTGGCGCGCACCGCTATGCGTGAAGCATTTGAAGAAGCTGGTATCCGCGGCGTGATTGATCCGGTGCCTGTCGGCACTTATGATTACCAAAAATATGATATGCCGCCTGAAGCCGTCAGCAGTTTTACAGTTGCGGTTTATGCCGTTGCTTTTACCGAACAGGTGGATCAATGGCCCGAACGCGGTGAACGCATTCTGGAATGGGTCTCACCGGAACTGGCTGCCGAACGCGTTGAAGAACCGGAACTGAAAAAACTCATTCACAATTTTGCACCACAAGTGTCGCTTTCCGACAACTAAGATGTACAATAATACAAATGAAGCTGGCTAAACCGGCTTCATTTCCAACCTTTCCTGATTTTCAAGCTCGTTGTCGTCATTTTTTATCTTCTCCCCACTATCCACATTTTTAAACACCTATCCACAATATCTAGTGCATGTTAGTTTAATTTAAACCAATGCTTGACCCTGAGCGCCGAGTCATCTTTATAAGAAGTCAGTTGGGTATCCAGTGATTTGCCGGGCGTTTTCTTCTTCCGGCCGTTCTTTCGCAGACATATGTAATTTCAATCGACAATAAGCGCCGCAAAACGCTGTTCTCGAAACGATTTTTTATGTCTGCATTATGCTGTGCGCAAAGAAAAATATCGTTTGCAACAATATGGCATTTTAGTGAAAGAACGCACTAGACACACAACATCTAGTATGTGTAAACTATTTAGACACCATTTGATGTAATCATCTGTGTCGAGTCATTTTCCGCATACAGTGCATGGCTTATTATGAAAACCGTTTGCAACCGCATTTGCGCTCAAACGTTTTTCACAATGAGGATGCGCCTGTCTCTCAAAGCTTTGAGAGGTGGCAATCCATCACTAATTGCTGGTCAAAGTCCGTCAATGGCAATGACCAGAACTTGTTTTAAACCTTAAATTTTACGAGCGGGCTTAGCCCCTTGTTTAGACCGCATGACACACGAACCGCACTATATGTAGTTGCTATAGTGCATAAGAAGTTGGATGGGACAGATGAAGATCGAGCGTCGTTTTACCAAAGAAGGCCAATCGGCATACGCAGAGATAGCGTTTCGCACTGCTACCAGTGAGATCAAAAATCCCGATGGTTCAATTGTGTTCCGTCTTGAGAATATCAATGTTCCGGCGCAGTTCAGTCAGGTTGCTGCTGACATTCTGGCGCAAAAATACTTCCGCAAAGCAGGTGTGCCTGCAAAGCTGAAAAAAGTTGAAGAGAACTCCGTTCCGTCATGGTTGTGGCGTTCGGTTGCCGATGAGGCAGCTTTGGCCGAATTGCCAGAAGCAGAGCGCTATGGTTCTGAAATGGATGCTTGCCAGGTTTTCGATCGTTTGGCCGGCACATGGACTTACTGGGGCTGGAAAGGCGGCTACTTCAACAAGGAAGAAGACGCATTGGCTTTCCGCGATGAACTGGCTTACATGCTGGCAACCCAGCGCGTTGCGCCAAACTCCCCGCAATGGTTCAACACCGGTCTACATTGGGCATACGGCATTGATGGCCCTGGTCAGGGTCACTATTATGTCGATTGGAAAACCGGCAAACTAACCAAGTCCAAATCCGCTTACGAACATCCGCAGCCACATGCCTGCTTTATTCAGTCCGTTGCCGATGATCTCGTCAATGAAGGCGGCATCATGGATCTTTGGGTTCGTGAAGCACGTCTGTTTAAATATGGTTCCGGCACAGGTTCCAACTTCTCGCATTTGCGCGGTGCAGGTGAAAGCCTGTCCGGCGGCGGTCGTTCGTCCGGCCTGATGAGCTTCCTGAAGATCGGCGACCGTGCAGCGGGCGCGATCAAATCAGGCGGCACCACACGCCGTGCAGCCAAAATGGTTGTCGTTGATGTCGACCATCCGGATATTGAAGAATATATCGACTGGAAAGTGAAAGAAGAGCAGAAAGTTGCTGCCCTCGTCACCGGTTCCAAAATCGTCAAGCAACATCTCAGCGCCATTATGAAAGCCTGCATCAATTGCGAGGCTGACAATAATGATTGCTTTGATCCGGCCAAAAACCCTGCCTTGAAGCGTGAAATCAAGCTGGCCAAGAAAAATCAGGTTCCTGAAAACTACGTCAACCGCGTTATCCAGTTTGCACGTCAGGGCTACACTGATCTTCAGTTCAAGACCTACGACACCGATTGGGATTCAGAAGCCTATCTCACTGTTTCCGGCCAGAATTCCAACAACTCCGTCTCGCTGAAAGACGAGTTCCTGCGCGCTGTTGAAAATGACGGCGAGTGGAACCTGACTGCCCGCAAAGACGGCAGCACCCTCAAGACCCTCAAAGCACGCGAATTATGGGATAAAATCGGCTATGCAGCATGGGCATCAGCTGATCCGGGTCTGCACTACAACACCACCATGAATGATTGGCACACCTGCCCCGCCGAAGGTCCGATCCGCGCATCCAATCCTTGCTCGGAATATATGTTCCTTGATGATACAGCCTGTAATCTGGCTTCCATCAACCTTTTGACCTACCGCAATGCAGATGGCACATTCGATATCAGCGCTTATGAGCACACAGCCCGCCTGTGGACCATCGTGCTTGAAATTTCGGTGATGATGGCGCAGTTCCCGTCCAAGGAAATTGCGACCCGTTCATACGAATATCGCACATTGGGCTTAGGCTTTGCCAATATTGGCGGCTTGCTGATGACCTCCGGTATTCCTTATGATTCAGATAAAGGCCGCGCTATCGGCGGTGCCTTGACTGCCATCATGACCGGTATTTCTTATGCAACTTCAGCTGAAATGGCTAAAGAACTGGGCGCGTTCCCGTCTTATAAGCCAAATGCTGAAAACATGCTGCGCGTTATCCGCAACCATCGCCGTGCCGCTTACGGTGAAACTGAAGGCTATGAAGGCCTCTCCGTTAATCCGGTTGCGCTCATTGCAGCAGATTGCCCTGAAGAAGCAATGATCACCCATGCACGTGCAGCTTGGGACAAGGCTCTGGAGCTTGGTGAAAAGCACGGCTACCGCAACGCGCAGGCCACAGTGATCGCGCCTACCGGCACTATTGGTCTGGTCATGGATTGCGACACCACCGGTATTGAACCTGACTTTGCACTGGTTAAGTTCAAGAAGCTTGCCGGCGGCGGTTACTTCAAGATCATCAACCGTGCTGTGCCGGAAGCATTGCGCACACTCGGCTATGCTGAAAACCAGATCGCTGAAATCGAAGCTTATGCAGTCGGTCACGGCAATTTTAATCAGGCAGCTGGTGTCAATCCTTCCACATTGCGCGCCAAAGGCTTTACCGACGAGAAAATTGAAGCATTGAATGCTGCATTGGCGAGCGCCTTTGACATCAAATTTGCTTTCAACAAATGGACGCTCGGCGAAGACTTCTGTAAAGATGTGCTCAATCTCACTGACGAACAGCTAAACGATTTCTCGTTTGAAATGCTGCCTGCCATTGGTTTTTCCAAGAAAGACATCGAAGCTGCCAATATCCATATTTGCGGAGCGATGACGCTGGAAGGTGCGCCATATCTCAAAGAAGAACATTACCCTGTCTTTGATTGCGCCAATGCCTGCGGCAAGATCGGCAAGCGTTATCTGTCGGTTGAAAGTCACATCCGTATGATGGCTGCCTCACAGCCATTCATCTCCGGTGCGATCTCCAAAACCATCAATATGCCGAATGAAGCAACCGTTGAAGACTGTAAGAATGCTTACATGCTTTCATGGAAGCTGGCACTGAAAGCCAATGCGCTTTATCGTGATGGCTCCAAGCTGTCACAGCCTTTGAATGCTTCGCTGATTTCGGATGAAGACGACGAAGATGATGCAGTCGAAACCCTGATCGAAGCACCGGCAGCAGCCCGTGCCGTTCAGGTAACCGAACGCATCATTGAAAAAGTGGTCGAAAAGGTTGTTCACGAACGCGATAAAATGCCAAACCGCCGTCAGGGTTACACCCAGAAGGCACTGGTTGGCGGCCATAAGGTTTATCTGCGCACTGGTGAATTCGGCGATGGCCGTTTGGGCGAAATCTTCATCGACATGCATAAAGAAGGCGCTGCCTTCCGTGCAATGATGAACAATTTTGCCATCGCGGTCTCACTCGGCCTGCAATATGGCGTACCTTTGGAAGAATATGTGGAAGCATTCACTTTCACCAAATTCGAGCCTGCCGGTATCGTTCAGGGCAATGATGCGATTAAAAACGCAACATCTATTCTGGATTACCTCTTCCGTGAATTGGCTGTTTCCTATCTCGGCCGTCATGATCTGGCACATGTTGACACCACAGATTTTGGCAATACCGCTTTGGGTAAAGGCATCAAAGAAGGTAAAACCAATCTCCTGGCAACCGGCTGGACACGTGGCTACAAGCCAACACTGGTAAGTGGTGACAGTAATCCATCGGGAGCCAAAGGTTCGGCTGGTACACAGACGACCCAGACTTCAAATGTGACGACGCTGAAAACCACAACAACAACTGCCACTGCAACATCACGCACGACAACAGTTGGTCTGGTGAGCGATGGCGCAACAGCTTTCAAGCGTGACTATGAAGAACGCGCAATTCCGGCTGTTGAAACAACACCGGAACAGCCTTCAGCGACAGAATTGTTTTCCGACAAAGCGGCTGCCGATGCAGCTGCGGCAAAAGCCGAAAGCGCAAATTCTGCCAAGAAACTGGAAGCTGACCGACGTATGAAATCGCTGATGCAGGGCTATACCGGCGACAGCTGCTCCGAGTGCCAGAATTTCACCATGGTGCGCAACGGCACCTGCCTGAAATGCGACACTTGCGGCGCGACAAGCGGTTGCAGCTAAAGCATGTCTCCCAAAAGTGGGCACCGGTTTTGGGACGAAGACATGCGTGAAAACAAAATATTAGAGCGAGCGCAGTGGATAGAATTAAGTGCGACACGCTCTAATAAACGTTAGCTTAAAAACACAAAAACCGGCTGATGCAAATCAGCCGGTTTTTTTATTGCTCAATAAAAAACGCATCGTGATTTTAAAACCACGATGCGTTTAAAATTCAATGGATTCGTTCCTTATATAATAAAATCAGCCAGAACCTGATTGTCGGTAATATCTTCATAAGCCCAGCCCGACGCATCAAATTTTTCAATCAACCTGTCAAAATTTTCAGCATCTTTGGTTTCAATACCGATCAGCACAGAACCAAAATTGCGCGCAGATTTTTTCAAATATTCAAAACGCGCCACGTCATCATCAGGCCCCAGCAAATCAAGGAATGTGCGCAAAGCGCCAGGGCGCTGCGGAAAGCGGAAGATGAAATATTTCTTCAAACCTTTGTAGCGCATGGCGCGCTCGCGCACATCCGGCAGACGTTCAAAGTCAAAATTACCGCCCGACACGACAATCACGATTTTTTTGCCGCGCAGCTCCGCCTTGTCAAAACCTTTAAGCGCATCAATGCCAAGCGCACCTGCTGGTTCCAGCACCACGCCTTCCACATTCAGCATTTCAATCATCGTTGCGCATAGCCGGTTTTCCGGCACTGTCAGCACCTGATCAACGCTAAACTGTTGCAAATATTTAAAGTTTTCCGCACCAAGCTCTGCAACAGCCGCACCATCAACAAAGTTATCGACCTTTTTCAGTTTGATGCGCTCACCGGCAATCAGACTTGCCTTCAAGCTTGATGCACCTTCCGGCTCAACAAAATAAAATGCTGTCGGCCAGCCAAGATCAGTCAAATAATGCGTCACACCGGCAGACAAACCACCACCACCAACAGGCAGCAAAACCATGTCCGGCTTAACACCATCAGGCAATTGGGCAGAAATTTCATGTGCCACACTGGCCTGTCCCTCAATAATTGCTGCGTCATCAAAGGGCGGCACCATCACGCCGTTATTTTCGCGGGCATAGGTCTGCGAGGCAGCATAGCATTCATCAAAAATATCCCCCACCAGCACAATAGTGATAAATTCACCGCCAAATGTGCGGGTTTTATCAATCTTCTGCTGCGGTGTGGTGACCGGCATGAAAACAACGCCCTTGCGGCCAAAATGACGACAAACAAAAGCAAAGCCCTGCGCGTGATTACCGGCAGAAGCACAAACAAAAACAGCGTTTTCATCAACTTTATCAAGGGCTGCGCTGATGAAATTAAAAGCGCCGCGAATCTTGTATGAACGAACCGGTGTTAAATCTTCACGCTTGAGCCAAATTTCCGCGCCATATTTTTTCGACAAGAAATCATTGTGCTGCAAAGGGGTTTCAGGAAACAATGCGCGCATTGCATCCACGGCTTGGGTGACAGATTGTGTGAAGGCAGACATTGGAAAAATCATTTTCTGTTTATGACAAGATGCCACACTCATAGTACCTTCTGGTACATTTTCCAATGATTAAAGCATGTTTCGCAAAACTGTGACTGTGTTTTGCGAAACATATGCAAACAATTCAGCAGAAACTGCCCTAAATCCCGCATTAAAAAGCAGAAAAAATTAATGGATCAGCTCCACATCCACCACGCCTTGAATGGATTTCATCGCGCTGGCAACCTGCGGACTCACCCGGTAGCGGTGCGGCAATTCAATTTCAATTTCCCGCTGCCCGTCTTCTTTAATGACGATGAAACTCACCTGTCCATCGCCACGCGTGGTGAAATGCGGCTGAATATGTTTGAGCGCTTCGGCACTGCGCAAATAAAGCCGCAGCGCTTTTTGCATCCGGCAGGCTTCATCTTCCAGTGAAACAACCGTCTGGATGCGCAGACCCACCCCTTCAGGCCGGTCTTCCGCGGCCACCGTAATCACCACAGATTTACCGGTTTCCAGCAGATCGCGATATTGCGCCAGACCTTCCGAGAACAACACCGCTTCATATTGGCCGGAAGCGTCCGACAATGCGACAATGCCCATCTTGTTGCCGGTGCGGGTTTTGCGCTCTTGTTTAGTGGTAATCGTACCGGCCAAACGACCGGCATTAGCACCTTTTTTAACCGCAGCAGAAAAATCCGCCCAGTTCTGCACGCGCATTTTTGCCAGCACTTCATTATATTCGTCGAGCGGATGCGCTGACAAATAGAAGCCCACTGCCTGAAATTCACGGTGCAGTTTTTCAGCCGGCAGCCACGGTGCAGCAGATGGCAATTGCAGTTTTTCTTTTGGCGCGCCGCTCAGTCCAAAAATATCCGACTGGCCGCTCAGCGCATTTTCCTGTGTGCGTTGCGCATAGCCCATGACACGATCCATACCAGCACTCAGAACTGATCGATCATGGCCAAAGCAATCCAAAGCACCCGCATTAATCAAGCTTTCCCAAACGCGGCGATTAACCAGTTTCGGATCAATCCGCTCACAGAAATCTTCCAGATCTTCAAATGGCTTATCGCCACGCACTTCAGCAATATGATCAACCGCTGCTTCACCAACCCCTTTGATTGCGGCCAGTGAATAGAAGATTTTATTTTCGCCCACTTCAAACGGGCGGTAAGATGTCTGCACCGATGGCAGCACCACTTCAATGCCAAGGCGTTTTGCTTCACGACGAAAATCGTTGAGCTTGTCCGTATTGGACATATCATAGGTCATCGAGGCGGCGAGAAACTCAACCGGATGATGCGCCTTCATATAGGCGGTCTGGTAAGACACAATCGCATAAGCAGCAGCGTGCGATTTGTTAAAACCATAGTCAGCAAATTTAGCGAGAAGATCAAAAATCGTATTGGCTTGCGCCTTACCGACCCCGCCTTCCATCGCACCATCAACGAAACGGACGCGTTGCTTGTCCATTTCCTCGCGGATTTTCTTACCCATCGCGCGGCGCAACAAATCCGCTTCACCGAGCGAATAGCCCGACAAGACCTGCGCGATCTGCATCACTTGTTCCTGATAAACGATAACGCCTTGCGTTTCCTTCACCAGATAGTCGATTTTCGGATGGATTGAGGCAATTTCTTCCTCACCATGTTTGCGCGCATTATAGGTCGGAATATTTTCCATCGGCCCCGGACGGTAGAGCGCCACAAGCGCAATCACATCCTCGATACGGTCAGGACGCATACCAATCAGCGCCTTACGCATCCCCGCACTTTCCACCTGAAACACGCCGACCGTTTCGCCTAGCGAAAGCATGTCATAAGTCGGTTTGTCATCAAGCGGCAGGTGAGACAAATCAATCTCAATGCCTTTGCGCGCAACAAGTTTGACCGCTGTTTCCAGAACGGTCAAAGTTTTCAGACCCAAAAAGTCGAACTTAACAAGACCGGCCTGCTCCACCCATTTCATGTTGAACTGGGTGACCGGCATATCAGAACGCGGATCACGATACATCGGCACCAGCTCGGAGAGCGGGCGGTCACCAATCACGATACCGGCGGCGTGAGTGGAAGCGTGGCGATAAAGCCCTTCCAGTTTGAGCGCCATATCAAGCAAACGGCCAACAACCGGTTCCAGCTCACGCTCTTCATTGATTTTCGGCTCGGTTTCAATCGCCTGTCCCAGCGAAACCGGATTGGCAGGATTGGACGGCACCAATTTACACAGGCGATCAACCTGTCCATAAGGCATTTCCAGCACTCGGCCCACGTCACGCAATACCGCGCGCGCCTGAAGCGTACCGAATGTGATGATCTGTGCTACCTGCTCGCGCCCGTATTTACGCTGCACATAACGGATAACTTCTTCACGACGATCCTGACAAAAGTCGATATCAAAGTCCGGCATCGACACACGATCCGGATTAAGAAAGCGCTCAAAAAGCAAGGAAAAGCGCAGCGGATCAACATCGGTAATGGTAAGTGCATAAGCCACAAGCGAGCCCGCACCCGAACCACGACCAGGCCCGACCGGAATGCCCTGCATCTTTGCCCATTTGATAAAGTCGGCAACGATCAGGAAGTAGCCCGGAAACTTCATGCGCTGAATGATGCCGATTTCATATTCCAAGCGCTCATCATAGTCTTTTTCACTATAACCTTCAGCAAGCCCTGCTGTTTCAAGGCGGAATTTCAAACCTTCGCGTGCCTGACGTGCAAGCTCATCCGCTTCTGCCTGCAATGCAAGTTCCGGATCATCGGACTCACCGGTAAAACGTGGCAAAATCGGTGCGCGCGTCTGCGTAAAATAAGAACAGCGCTGCGCAATCTCGATGCTATTTTCAATCGCTTCCGGCAAATCGGCAAAAAGCGTTGCCATTTCACTTTGCGATTTCAGATAATTATCCGCAGTCAGGCGACGACGATCATCATTGGAAATGATCTGCCCTTCAGCGATAGCCAGCAAAGCATCATGGGCTTCAAAATCTTCTGATTTTAAGAAGAAAGCTTCATTGGTTGCCACAAGCGGCAATTCATATTTATAGGCGAGCTCAACAGTCTTGGCTTCCAATACCTTGTCATAATTGGCAAATCTTTGCAGCTCAACATACAGCCGGTTGCCGAAATGCTCTCGCAAAAATGCCAGACGCTGTTCTGCCCGTTCTTCACGATCAGCACTGATCGACTTGCCAATCGGCCCTAATGGCCCGCCGGTGAGCAGAATAACCCCATCCGACAATTCAGCCAGCCATTCCGAGCGGACATGCACCGGATCGCCATCGGCGGTTTCCAAATATGACCGGCTGACAAGGCGCACCATATTGGCATAGCCTTCTTCAGTACTGGCATAAAGAACCACAGGAGCCAGATCCAACACATCGCGACGGTTCGCGGTGCGGCTATTTTCAACATGATCGCCGAAGCAAATATCAACCTGACAACCGATAATCGGCTGCACACCATCTTTGGAGGCTTTTTGCGCAAATTCCAGCGCACCAAAGAGATTGTTGGTATCCGTTACCGCGATAGCAGGCGCATCATCGGCAATGGCATGTTTAATAATTTTTCCAACCTGCAACGCACCTTCAAGCAGTGAATAGGCAGAGTGGACGCGTAAATGCACAAATTTAGGTGCCTGAGCATTGGTTGCAGCTGGCATATTATGTTGCGCATCACTCATTTATGTATTCCCAGAGCTTCATCGAAGCAGCAAAGCCTTAAGCTTTGCCCATGCTTCATTCGTCATTTTGCGCACCCTATCACGGGCGCTTTAAAAAGGGCAGAAAAATCACCTCAAAGACGACTCTCACAGCCCCATCATGACAATGACTGTCGGAGAATAAGTTCAGAAAGTCCAGCTTCATAACCCATGAGAGCGCCATCCGTTACGGCGACCTCAGATTATCAACAGGCAGGACTTATAACAGACATCAGATTGCGCTGATCCAGATTGCGAAAGTCGCAATGAACAGGCTGACCGAAATAAAAGACATCACATCCTGAATAAGATCCGTCATCGGGAAACTCCATTGTTTGTTCTCTTATGTTTTTAATTTGTTCCATTATTGTTCTAAAGTCAAGCGCCTTGTACCCCCTATGTTCCAGTCATAGTTTACGATTTATGAAATTTTCATAGGAAGCTTTAAGGAAGGAAAAGCGCGTTTTATAGCTGCAAGCCATAACAGGCACAAAAAAAGAGGGCTCAAAAGCCCTCTTGCAATCTTACAAAAATATAAGCCGAATAATGACTTAAACGTCGATAACCTTGCCATCTTGCAAAGTCACACGCCGATCCATCCGGCGTGCCAATTCATGATTATGCGTAGCGATCAAAGCGGACAAACCAGACTGACGCACAAGGGCTTCCAATGCCTCAAACACATAAGAAGACGTGTGCGGATCAAGGTTACCGGTTGGCTCATCTGCAAGCAGAACAAGCGGCGCATTGGCCACGGCACGGGCAATTGCCACACGCTGCTGCTCACCACCTGATAATTCAGCCGGACGGTGCGATGCGCGCTTACCCACTTTCATATAATCAAGTAGCTGCTGCGCACGGCTTGCCGCAGCTGCCTTTGGCAAACCACGGATCAATTGCGGCATCATCACATTTTCAAGTGCTGAGAATTCCGGCAGCAAATGATGAAACTGGTAAACAAAACCAATATCATTGCGGCGAATGGCTGTACGCTCTCCCTCGCCCAGCTCAGAGCATGAGCGGCCATTGAGAAACACATCGCCATGATCTGGGCGCTCCAGCAAGCCTGCTGTGTGCAAAAGCGTGGATTTACCTGCGCCGGATGGTGCCACAAGTGCCACCATCTCGCCGCGCTTCAGTGTAAATTCCGCATCCTTCAGAATGACCAATTCGCGGTCAATTTCTTTATAGGCACGGCTGACACCCGAAAGGCGTAAAATCGGTTCCGCAGCCATTATTCGTACCTCAGAGCTTCAACAGGATCGAGCTTGGCAGCGCGCCATGCCGGAAGAATGGTTGCAACAAAAGACAAAACCAGAGCCATAATAATCACTGTGAGTGTTTCACCCAGATCCATTTTGGCCGGTAGCTGGCTCAGGAAATAAAGTTCAGGGCTGAACAAAGTGGTGCCTGACAACCATGAGAAAAACTGGCGGATCGATTCCACATTAAGTGTAATCACTACTCCCAACACCACGCCTGCCAATGTGCCGGTAAAACCGATAGCAGCGCCCGTCATCAGGAAAATACGCATCACGGAACCACGCGTGGCACCCATAGTACGCAAAATAGCAATATCGCGCCCTTTATCCTTCACCAGCATGATGAGACCGGAAATAATATTCAAGGCCGCCACAAGAACAATCAGGGTCAGGATCATGAACATCACATTGCGCTCAACCTGAAGGGCTGAAAAGAATGTCTGATTGCGCTGGCGCCAGTCGGTCAACAGCAACTGTCTGGCGGCCACTTCTTCAACCGGTGCCTTTAACTCGTCCACCTTGTCGGGATTATCGACAAAGATTTCCAGCGATTGCACACGGCCCTCCTGATTGAAGAAAAGCTGTGCTTCATTCAATGGCATTAAGACAATCGAGGCATCATATTCCGACATGCCGATTTCAAAAATCGCAGCAATGTCATAGGATTTTACCCGCGGGTTCACACCAAAAGGTGTCACATCCCCATCAGGCGAAATAACTTTGAGACTATCGCCAATGGTCAACCCGAGATTTTGCGCCATACGCGTACCGATAGCCACACTGCTGCTACCATCAAAGCCTTCCAATGTGCCCTGACGGATATTTTCAGCAACCAGTTCCAGCTTATCAATATCTTCCTCACGAAGACCGCGCACCAAAGCGCCGGTTCCGGCACCGACATTACCCTGCACCAGTGCCTGACCTTCCACCACAGGAATGGCAAAGTTCACGCCCTTGATCTCATCGACACGCTTGATCAGATCGGCATAATCTTCCAATGGCTGGTCGATCGGCTGCATGATCAGATGGCCGTTAATACCCAGAATACGGGTCAGCAATTCACTGCGGAAACCATTCATCACCGCCATAACGATGATGAGGGTTGCCACGCCCAGCATGATGCCGGTGAAGGAAAAACCGGCAATCACTGAGATAAAAGTTTCGCGGCGGCGCGCTCGCAAATAGCGCCAAGCGATCATGCGTTCAAACACCGAAAACGGTTTTGACTCCAGATTTGATGCTTTATTTTCGACGCGTTTGGCAGGTGCTGCCGCCGTTTTTGTCATTATTGACCTACCAGGAAATTAATCGCTGCTTCAACGGAAAGGGTCTGTCTTTCGCCGGTTGCACGGGTTTTAATTTCGACTTCGCCATTGGCAACACTGCGCGGACCTGCAATCACCTGATAAGGTAGACCGATCAGATCCATGGTTGCAAATTTAACACCCGCACGCTCGTCGCGGTCATCCAGCAACGGATCAAGACCAGCATTGATCAAGGATTCGTAAATCTGCGAAGACACATCATCACAAGCTTCATCACCCGGCTTCATGTTGACAATGCCAACATCAAACGGCGCGATAGCCTTAGGCCAGATAATACCGTCATCATCATGCGATGCTTCAATAGTTGCAGCCACAACGCGTGATGGGCCAATGCCGTAAGAACCCATCGAAACCAGATGTTCTTTACCATCAGGGCCTTGAACCTTAGCGCCCATTGGCTCGGAATATTTGGTGCCGAAATGGAAGATATGACCAACTTCAATACCGCGTGCAGCAACCTGATTGGCGGTATCTACCTTTGCCCAGTCGGCTTCATCATGCATTTCTTCAGTGGCAGCATAAGGTGCAGTCCACTTGTCAACGATGGCAGCCATGGCTGCATCATCAAAGAAATTGATGTCGGCACCCGGCACTTCCAGATCAAGATAAGCGCGATCACAGAAAACCTGACTTTCGCCGGTTTCAGCCAGAATGATGAATTCATGGCTGAGATCACCACCGATTGGACCCGTATCAGCGCGCATCGGCACAACCTGCACACCGATGCGGGAGAAAGTGCGCAAATAGGAAACGAACATACGATAATAAGCCGCTTTCGCGCCTTCATAATCGATGTCGAAAGAATAAGCATCTTTCATCAGGAATTCGCGTGAGCGCATCACACCAAAACGAGGGCGCACTTCATCGCGAAACTTCCACTGGATGTGGTAAAGGTTAAGCGGCAGATCTTTATAAGAACGCACATATGAGCGGAAAATATCGGTGACCATTTCTTCATTGGTCGGGCCAAACAGCATTTCGCGGTCTGAGCGGTCTTTGATGCGTAGCATTTCTTTGCCGTAAGCGTCATAACGGCCGCTTTCACGCCAAAGATCAGCAGACTGAATCGTCGGCATCAAAATTTCATTACCACCGGCGCGGTTCTGCTCTTCGCGGATAATCGCATTAACTTTGTTAAGGACTTTCAAACCCAGAGGCAGCCAGGCATAGATGCCGGCAGACTGCTGGCGGATCATACCAGCGCGCAGCATCAAACGGTGCGAGACGATTTCCGCCTCTTTAGGTGTTTCCTTAAGAATGGGCAAAAAGAACTGCGAAAGACGCATCAAAACCACCAATCAAAGAATAGCCTGTTCGGCAAAGAATCAGGCAAAAAACTATATAAAGCTCATAATTTCATAGCCACATCTGCGGATAATGGGAACCCGGACAGCGTGGTTTGTTATCATTGTTGCACTTTGAAAAAGCTATAAATTCAATTCGGCACCAAATCATGGCGAAGAGCAGAGCTTGACCAAATATTTCCGTAACATTTTTGTGGCCACCTGTCTTGTCACCACAACAAAAAATCACGACACCGACCAGACCTTTAAAGTCCGGCCAATGCCGTGATTTCATATCAGCACTTAAAGTGCAAACGCCCTAATCAGGCGTTTTTGTTTTTCAAACGCAGCAAATCCGGTGGCGTTGCTTCATGAACCAGCGACGCAACAGCCTCATCAAGGCTCATAGACGACTGGTCGCGTGAACCAAGACGTCGGATATTGACCGTGCGTTCTTCTGCTTCGCGATTACCGCAAACCAAAATGACCGGAACCTTCTGCAGTGAGTGTTCACGAACCTTATAGTTGATCTTCTCATTGCGAAGATCGGTTGTGACCTGCAAACCGGCAGCTTTCAGCGTTGCAGCCACATCACGCGCATAATCATCTGCGTCAGATGTAATGGTTGCGACAACCACCTGAATTGGCGCGAACCACAAAGGCATATGACCGGCAAAGTTTTCAATCAGAATACCAAGGAAACGCTCCATCGAGCCGCAGATTGCGCGGTGGATCATCACCGGCTGCTTCTTCTCGGAATCATTGCCGATATAGAAAGCACCGAAACGCTCAGGCAAGTTGAAGTCTACCTGTGTTGTCCCGCACTGCCATTCACGGCCAATCGCATCACGCAGCGTATATTCGAATTTAGGACCGTAGAACGCGCCCTCACCTTCAAAGATCGATGTTTTGATTTCCGGAGACTGGATTTTGATTGTTTCCAGAACTTCCATCATCACGCCTTCTGCGCGATCCCAAAGCTCATCCGAACCCACACGCTTTTCAGGGCGCGTCGACAATTTGATTGTGATGCCTTCAAAACCGAAGTCTTTATAGACAGACAAGATCAGATCGTTGATGCGAAGACATTCTGCGGCCAATTGTTCATCGGTACAGAACACATGCGCATCATCCTGCGTAAAGCCGCGCACACGCATCAAACCATGCAGAGCGCCTGATGGCTCATAGCGATGCACATTCCCAAATTCGGCCAGACGGATCGGCAGATCGCGGTAAGATTTCAAACCATGTTTGAAAATCTGCACGTGACCCGGACAGTTCATCGGCTTCAGTGCAAAGACGCGGTCATCATCCGTATCATCACCGGCAACAGTTACCTTGAACATGTTGTCACGATACCAGCCCCAGTGACCTGATGTTTCCCAAAGGGATTTATCAAGCACCTGCGGCGCGTTGACTTCCTGATAGCCATGGGTATCCAGACGGCGGCGCATATAGCTGACCAATGTCTGGAACATGCGCCAGCCTTTGGAATGCCAGAACACAACGCCTGGACCTTCTTCCTGAAAATGGAACAGATCCATTTCACGACCCAGACGACGGTGGTCACGCTTTTCAGCCTCTTCCAGCATCGTCAGATAGGCTTGCAGGTCTTTGTCACTGGCAAAGGCTGTGCCGTAAATACGCGTCAGCATCGGATTATTGCTGTCACCGCGCCAATAAGCACCGGCCACTTTCATCAGTTTGAAAGCAGTTCCAACCTGACCGGTGGACGCCATATGCGGGCCACGGCAAAGGTCAAACCAGTCTTCACCCTGATAATAAATATTAAGGTTCTGATCTTCCGGAATAGCGTCGATCAGCTCAACCTTATAGCTTTCACCCTTATCGGCAAAAACTTGCTTGGCTTTATCGCGTGACCAGACCTGCTTGCTGAACGCTTTATTGCGACCGATAATTTCGCGCATCTTCTTTTCAATCACCGGCAGATCATCCGGTGTAAAAGGTTCGTTGCGCGCAAAGTCGTAATAAAAACCGTTTTCGATCACAGGGCCGATGGTAACCTGTGTACCCGGAAACAGTTCTTGCACAGCTTCTGCGAGGATATGAGCGCAATCATGCCGAATAAGCTCAAGCGCGCGCGGGTCTTCGCGGGTCAGAATTTCCACATCAGCGGACGCGCCCAGTGGATCACTCAGATCACGAATGGTGCCATCCATGACATAGGCCACAGCTTTTTTCGCCAGTGATTTGGAGATTGATTCTGCCAGCTCCGCGCCGGTCATGGCACTGTCATATTCACGAACAGAACCATCAGGGAATTTTAACGAAACAACATTCGACATAATTTTGTCCTTATCCAGTCCCGCCAACGATTGCGGGTGGTTGTCTTCATTGAATTGGTTATTCTTCGCTGTAATGAAGGGTTTATTTAAGAAAACCCGATTTTTTTACAGTCTGCACAAGCTCATAAATCTTTTTGCAGCCAAGGTAAAGCTTTCAAGCCGCATCACGCTTTGGTTTTGCGGGCAATGAGCCAATAACGCCACGGTTTATACCAACTATAGCCCTCCGGCATCACTTGCGGCACCGGATCAAAACCATCAGTGCCAAAGGGGCCACAGCGCATCACGCGAAAAAGCCCCATCCAGCCACCGCTCCACAAACCATAACGAGCAATGGCCTCATAGGTATATTCTGAACAAGTCGGCAGATGGCGGCATGAATTGCCGATAAAGCCGGATAATGTCAGCTGATAAAGCCGCACAAAACCGGTGCCGAACAAGCGCCCCGGTGTTTTCTGCCATGCACCATTGAAATTCCGCCCCAGATAGGGCTTGCGCTCTGCCTTGGTTTTGGGCGCATGATCATCACCGCAGCCGCACATCAGCCAGCCTGCTCAATCTGCGTCAAACAATCTACCACCGCATCAAACACTAAGAGTGTCGAGGCATGGCGCGCCCGATACTCTCGCACCGGCGCAAAATACTTAAAATCATCGAAGCGATCTTGTGGTGCTTCGCCATTATTTTTCAGCATTTCATACATGCACTCACGTAAAGCCTTCAGCTCTTGCGGTGTCGCACCAATAATTGTGCGTGCCATCACCGAAGCCGTCGCCTGCCCTAAAGCACAGGCCTTCACATCCTGCCCGAAATTGCTGACAATTCCATCTGTCACATCAAGATCAACAATAATTGTCGAGCCGCATAATTTGGAATGTGCTTTGGCTGTCGCCTGCGGCTGTTCCAGACGCTCCGTCTTGGAAATACTACCGGCAAATTCCAAAATCCGCTGATTATAAAGGTCGTCAATCATTGCTTACTCTGTCTCGCAAACCCGATCAGGCACAGATCATAAAGCTATGCCTTTTTAAATGCTGTTTCCATACTATATAATGAGCGGATAAAACTTGTGCCAGCGATTAAGCTGGCACACGAGAATTATCGTGCAATTTTCAAGCATCTCAGCTAATAACTGCCATGCTTGCAATAGCACGAAGAAAACAGCCGCTCTCACTATAATGAGAGACAAAAATCCTTCCAATACACACTTGGCTCTGTGTCAGGTTTAATTTGTATTGCCGTTCAACTCGTCTCCTCTAAGCCACAGGCCACGAAGGAGACTACGGGAGATACTTAAAATGGATAATCCACGCGATAACACACTTAACAGTGACGTGATGGCAGCTGTGCAGCGCCCGTCACAGGAAGAAGCAGAAGCAGCTGTGCGCACCCTCTTGCGCTGGGCAGGAGAAAATCCTGACCGTGAAGGCCTGCTCGACACTCCAAAACGCGTGGCCAAATCCTACAAAGAGCTTTTTGCCGGCTATGAAGAAAATCCGGAAGATATTCTTGGCACTACTTTTGAAGAAGTCGGCGGTTATGACGATCTGGTGCTGGTGAAAGACATCAACTTCCATTCCCATTGTGAGCACCATATGGTGCCGATCATTGGCAAGGCTCATGTAGCCTATCTGCCGGATGGCGAAGTGGTCGGCCTGTCTAAAATTGCCCGCACGGTCGAGGTTTTTGCCCGCCGTCTGCAAACTCAGGAAAACATCACCGCTCAGATCGCTAACTCCATCCAGACAATTTTAAAACCGCGCGGTGTCGCTGTTTTGTTGGAGGCGGAACATATGTGCATGGCCATGCGCGGCATCCGCAAGCAAGGCTCCAGCACCATTACCACCACATTTACCGGTGAGTTCCGCGACAATGTCAACGAACAGGTTCGTTTCATGAGCCTGATCCGCGCATCCTGATTGCTAAGATAAAGAGAACCTCATGAGCGTTGAATTTCAACCCCAAAGCAGCTGCTCGAAACATGACATTGAAGAAGGTGCTGCATTTGCACCGCGTTTCGATAGTAATGGCCTCATTACCGCTGTAGTCTGTGATGCGCGCGACAACAGCATTTTGATGGTCGCGCATATGAATGCGCAAGCCTTGAGCCTGACGCTGGAAACAGGCATTGCGCATTATTGGTCACGCTCGCGTCAGCAATTATGGAAAAAGGGCGAAACATCTGGCAATTTGCAAAAGGTCATATCGCTTACCACTGATTGTGATCAGGATGCGCTCTGTCTGCATGTGGAAGTCGCAGGCAACGGCCCTACCTGCCACACGGAAAGGCGCTCCTGCTTTTACAGGCAAGTCAGCCTGATTGACGGCAAAGCCCGTTTAACAATCAAATCAGAATGATTTTTAAAGACCTCACCTCATCGGCGGGGTCTTTTTTCTTTAAAAGTCAGATTCTTAGATTCGGACAAACATAATCGATTCACCCAAAAATCAACCTGACAGTGTCTCACCTCAACGCATCACAACCTATAAAGCACCATCTGTGGAAAACCGATGTTTTTTGTCAGATATAAAGCACTGATTGCAAACCCTGCAAATGCTGGCTTTTTAAGGCGCTGAAACACAAAAAGCGTAATTGCAGCAATGTTTTACAAAAATAATTGCAATAATTTTATTATAGGGCTTGTGCAGTCATAAGTGATTTGCTAAATCGCCCTCACCGAAGCAGTTCGGTTTCTACCACACAGTGCGGTCGTGGCGGAATTGGTAGACGCGCAGCGTTGAGGTCGCTGTGGGGCAACCCGTGGAAGTTCGAGTCTTCTCGACCGCACCATTCTCTCCTTCCAAGGATTGAGAAAAAGCAATCAAAACAATAAGTTAAATTAAATTTTCTTTTTAAGCCGCCCATCAATATGCGGCTTAAAATCACCTTTGATTTGATTGAGGAATTTTAATTAAGTCCCTCACCTTTTCATCTGCAATACCTAATAATATTACATATCAATCCAGTTTTGATCGATATTTTCCTGCCAGCCCAGTTCATGCAACAATGGCGTATCGCTTTCAAATTCCGGCCAGCCGATGCAAAGATAAAAACTGAAGCGCCAGCTTTCAGGCGCTTCAAAAAGCTGTTCCATGGCACCCGGATTTAAAATCGACACCATCCCCACACCAAGCCCATGAGCGCGCGCCACCAGATTAAGGTTTTGAACCGCCATAGCCGTGCTTTGCTCCAAAGTTGAAGCCAAAGTTTGCCGCCCTAAGCCGTGGCCTTGTGTCGGGTCGGTATCCGTAAAAATCGCCAATTGTACCGGTGCAGTCTGAATTGCTTCCAGTTTAAGCTTTTCATATTGCGCCAGACGCTCAGGCTCATAAATTCCGGCTGCCTTCTGACTTGATTGCTGAAAATTTTCGTAAACAGCTCTGCGCCTTGCAGATGATTGCACCATAAATATACGCCATGGCCGTGAATTGCCAACAGAAGGCGCAAGCTGAACGGCACGTTGCAACTGCGCTATTAAATGCGCTGGCACTGCATCCTGCTTGAAATGCCGGACATCACGCCGCCAACGCATAATATCAATCAAAACCTGCTGGTCAGCATCTGAAAATTGCATCAATAAAAACCATAATCAATTCAGTGGTTGAGCGTTGATCATAACGCCACTCATCTTCTAAAATAATCCCTATCCCGCCCTCTTAGTCAGAGCAACAGCCTTAAGATTCACTTTAAAATTATACCATTGCAAGAGTTCTATATTCGTTCTAAATTTAGCAAAGCATCATTGGCCGGAGTAAGGCGTAATGTCCAGACCACCTTATGGTCGTAAATCGCCTACCCGCACACATCGACAACAACTGAAATCAAAACGTCGCCGCCCGCTCATTCTTGACACGCTTTTTGCTATGCTCATTTTAAGCGGCATAGCTTTTCTTGTCAGCCGTATTCCGCAAACAACTGATTCAACACAACAGTGGACAGGCATTGCCACCACCATTGATGGCGACACAATCATTCTGCAACAACAGCGCCTTCGCCTGAAAGGCATTGATGCGCCGGAGATGAAGCAGACCTGCCGGATTGATAATCAAGAGCAAGCTTGCGGGGTCAGCGCCAAACAAGCACTTCAGCAAAAAACAGCGCGCCAGATCATTTACTGCACCAGCACTGCACGCGATAAATATAAACGGTTTTTGGCAAACTGCTATCTTGGCCAAACCGATCTCAATCAATGGCTCGTCGAAGAAGGCCACGCAGTCTCCTATTATGATTATCCTGCGCAAGAACATGAAGCACGCGCCAATAAGCGCGGCATCTGGGCTGGTGAATTTGAGCTCCCGCAAGAATGGCGCAAACGAAATACAACGCAGGAAAATGACGAAGCAGATGAAACCTATTTCGATTTCAAAGGTTTAATTCTCGTAATCCAACAAATCTATCAGAGATTATTCAACAGCGATGGAACTGATGAATAAACAAACCCAGCAGCAATTGATCACAACTCTATCGCATGAGATTGCGCAATGCCGCCTCTGCCATGACAATCCACGCTATCCGCCAGCCATGGCGATGCCACCACGTCCTGTATGCACAATTTCCGCCACTGCCCCCATTGCTATTTGCGGTCAGGCTCCAGGCATGCGTGTCTATAATACAGGCATTCCGTTCAACGACCCCTCCGGCGACCGCTTGCGCCAATGGTTGAATGTTACCCGTGAGAGTTTTTACAGTCCTGACCATTTTGCCATCATACCGATGGGATTTTGTTTTCCCGGCTATGATAAAAATGGTGGCGATCTGCCACCGCGCCGCGAATGTAAAGAAGTCTGGCATGACCGTATCTTTCCGCTGATGCCGCAGATCAAACTCGTCATTGTTATCGGTCAATATGCGCAAAACTATCATTTAGGCAAAAGACGTCATAAATCACTGACCGAAACAGTTCTGCATTGGCGGGACTTCTTTGAAGCGCCGGACGGAAACGGACGCCGCATCCTGCCAATCCCTCATCCGTCATGGCGCAATAGCGGCTGGCTGAAACGCAATCCGTGGTTTGAGCGGGACTTATTACCCGAATTGCAAAAGCTCACGGCTGAACTTTTGCCAAATCCAGATTAAAGTTCTACATATATAGCGAATAGTAGAATTTATTTGCTGTTCTTTTTGCCTTATGCTCTCCATAAGAGTATCAAGTTTCAAAGAAACTGCACAAATGATAATATGGGTTTCGTTTAAGGGAAATTGAGCGCATGGACAGGCTTGACAGAAAAATTCTTCGTTTGCTGCAAGAAGATGCAACCCTTGCGGTTGCAGATGTTGCTAAAAAGGTCGGGCTGTCCACCACCCCTTGCTGGCGCCGTATCCAGAAGTTAGAAGAAGACGGCATCATCAAACGGCGCGTTGCGATCCTTGATCCGGCTAAAATCAATGCCCGTGTGACTGTGTTTGTTTCCATTCGCACCAATTCGCACAGCAATGAATGGCTGAAGCGCTTTTCAGAAGTGGTGCAGGAATTTCCGGAAGTGATCGAATTTTACCGCATGAGCGGCGATATTGATTACCTCTTGCGCGTCGCTGTGCCGGATATTGCTGCCTATGACGCTTTCTATAAGCGCCTCATCAACCGCATCGAAATCCGCGATGTCTCCTCTTCCTTCGCGATGGAGCAGATCAAATACACCACCGAGCTACCGCTTGATTATATGGTTCTCGATAAAGAAAACTCCTGATCAGATCATTAAAAAAACCGGCTGAAATATCAGCCGGTTTTTTTCATTTTAATTAGGAAATTACTATTAATTTGAACTTGTTACGCCAGCTTGTTCAAATGTTGCCATACCTGCATGGCTAAGAGCAGCAGCTTTCACAATACCGGCAGCCAAAGCAGCACCGGTGCCTTCACCAAGGCGCATTTCCATTTCCAGCAATGGTTTTTTGCCCAATTTTTCAAGCATACGGCGATGACCCGGCTCGGCAGAAACATGACCGAACATGCAGTGATCAATCGCTGAAGCGTCAAGCGCATGCAAAATTGCAGCGGCAGAGCTTGCGACAAAACCATCAATGATAACCGGAATTTTTTCCATGCGTGCAGCCAGAATAGCGCCGGCCATTGCCGCAATTTCACGACCACCCAAGCGACGCAGCACTTCCAGCGGATCTTTCAAATGATCCTGATGCAGCGCAATGGCCTTATTGATGGCGGCCAGTTTGCGATCCATCAGCTCACCGGTTGAACCCGTGCCGGGACCTGCCCAATCTTCAGCCGTTCCGCCATAAAGGGCGCAGGCAATCGCCGCTGCAATGGTTGTATTGCCAATGCCCATTTCACCAACGCACAAAAGATCGGTGCCGCCAGCAATCGATTCCATGCCGAAAGCCATGGTTGCGGCACAGCTGCGCTCATCCATGGCTGCATCCACAGTGATGTCAGCTGTTGGATATTCCAGCGCCAGATCGAAAACCTTGAGCCCCAGATCATATGCAATGCAAATCTGGTTGATAGCAGCGCCACCGGCAGCAAAGTTTTCCACCATCTGCGCGGTGACACTTGCCGGATAAGGGGTGATATTTTGCGCAGTCACACCGTGATTACCGGCAAAAACCGCTACCAATGGACGTGTAACCTGCGGTTTGCCCAAACCGCTCCATCTTGCAAGCCACTCCACCAGCTCTTCCATACGACCCAGCGAACCGGCAGGCTTGGTAAGTTGTGCTTCGCGCGCTTTAACCTGCGCAACCGCATCTTCATTAGGCCCCGGCAGGTTACGGATCAGCTCACGAAAATCATCAAAAGGCAGGCCGCTTGTGCTCATAATCTTTCAGTCCAGTCGCTCTTGGGAAATAAACAGGATGGATGTAATTTTATTGTTGATCTCCTATAAGCCTTTGAAGCCGATTTTCAAACGGCCTATAGAGGTAAAGTGACTATTCGTCCTGAAAATGACCGGAGAAGCTGCGTGACAAAAACAACGATCAGCCGTTCTATCGTCCATACACTCGGCTTTTTAAGCCGCCTGCCATTGCCGGCGCATTGGTATGGCGGATCGGACGAATCATTGCAGGATCACGCTTACGCTTTTCCGCTTGCCGGTGCTGTGCTGGGCGCAATCGGTGCTTTGAGCTTAATCATTGCCAGCCAGCTGGGCTTACCGCCAATGGGCGCGGCACTCATCACTTTTTTAACCTTGGCCTTCATCACTGGTGCTTTGCATGAAGATGGCTTAGGCGACACAGCAGATGGTTTCTTTGGCGGCTCAACACAGACGCGCCGGCTGGAAATCATGAAAGATTCCCATATCGGCACTTTTGCCGCCATTACGCTTATCGGCACGATTGGGCTTAAAACCATCTTCTTGGCAACGATCATTGAAAAATCAGGGGCGCAATCGGCAGCTCTGGCAATCATCGCCATTGAAGCAGCCAGTCGCGCAGCCATGATGAGCCTCTGGTATAAACTTCCATCCGCACGCTCCGGCGGTTTATCGGACAAGATTGGCGCCCCCTCGCTGGAGGCCACTCAAACAGCCCTCATTATCGGGGTCGGAATCTTGGGCATAGGCTTCACCATAATTGCCAGTGTCGCGACATTTCTCTTTGCTTTGCTGGTGGCGATCCTCAGCCTTTGGGGCTTTGCCCATTTAAGCCTTGCCAAAATTGGCGGACAAACCGGCGATGTACTTGGCGCTGCCCAACAAATAACCGTCCTATCGCTATTATTGGCACTTGTTATTAGCCTGTGAAATGCGCATCTTTTTAATATGGAAACAATGCACACAAATCAGGAGCAAACCATTTCATCGCCCCCGTCGCCATGCGTGTTGGTTTGCAATATGGATATTCACACAGGCCTGTGTCTGGGATGCGCCCGCACATTGGACGAAATTGCACGCTGGTCAACAATGAGTGCAGCCCATAAAGAAGAAGTACTGGCGCTCTTACCGGCACGCCACAGACAGTTACAGGCAAAAGATATCTGATGGGTCGTTTACTCTGGATTATTATCGCAGCTATTGCAGTGGTCACATTGCTGCTTGTTTCCAATCATGAAAGCGGCATGACCGCAGGCTATGATAATGATGCTTTTGCTCGTGCTGCCTATATGGGCATTTGGGGCATTGTACTTGCTGCCGGCTTGCTTGGTTCCGGCATCAGTCTTGTCGATTCCGTACGGCAATTGATGATCTGGGCGGTGATCATTCTGGCACTGGTCGCCGGTTATCAATATCGCTATGAATTGCAGGATATCGGCAGTCGCGTCACGGCAGGGCTTATTCCGGCAAGCGCTATTTCCAGCTTGTCCGATGATGGCACTTTGACCGTAACTTTAACAAAATCCTCAGGCGGGCATTTTGAAGTTAACGGCAAGGTAAACGGAAAATATGTGCATTTTCTGATAGATACAGGCGCATCTTCAATCGTTTTATCATATGAAGATGCACAAAAAACCGGCATTAACACCGACAACCTCAATTTCACCGCGCCCATTATGACCGCCAATGGCACATCAAAAGCCGCACATGCGCGCCTTGATACATTACAAATCGGCGATATCAAACGCGAGAATGTGCATGCGCTTGTCACCCAGCCCGACATGATGCGCGGCAGCTTGCTTGGCATGAGTTTTTTAGAAACCTTGCATGGTTTCAATGTGCGTGGCGACAGGCTTATTCTGCTGGATTAAGAGCGCCCAGCCCGCACTCATACGCCTCGGCCTCTTCACGTGCCTCAACAATCACCTGATAGGCGGCGCGCAGCACGTCGCTGGTCGCACCGGCCTTTGGCGCTTCAACAGATAATATCTGGCGGAAACGACGCGCACTCGGCTGTCCGGCAAAAAGCCCGACCATATGACGTGTGACCTGATTGAGCTTACCGCCTGACGCGATATGCCTGTCGCAATAGTTACACATTGCATCAATGAGTTCTGCATCGCTTACCGGCTCATGCGCATCGCCATAAAGCAGTGCATCAGCTTCTCTCAGCAAAAGCGGATTGTGATAGGCCGC
The DNA here is from genome assembly GCF_039522165.1 of Paenochrobactrum glaciei. Taxonomy (NCBI): domain Bacteria; kingdom Pseudomonadati; phylum Pseudomonadota; class Alphaproteobacteria; order Hyphomicrobiales; family Brucellaceae; genus Paenochrobactrum; species Paenochrobactrum glaciei. The sequence goes on along the minus strand of NZ_BAAADE010000002.1, from coordinate 586,140 downwards.
ACGACCAATCATCACCCCGTCAACTGCTTGCAGATGCTCCAAGCCTTCCTGCAAATTATTGATGCCGCCATTAATGCCGATAAACTGCGCACCATATTGCTGTTTCAAGCGATAGACGCGATCATAATCCAAAGGCGGAATATCACGGTTTTCTTTTGGTGACAGGCCTTGCAACCAGGCTTTGCGCGCATGCACCCACAAAGCATCCACGCCCTCACCGATTGTCAACCGCGCCAGCTCGCCAAGTGCTGTTTCCGTATCCTGCTCATCCACACCAATGCGGCATTTGACCGTCACAGGAATAGAAACTGCCTGTTTCATCGCCGCGACGCAAGCTGCGACAACACCCGGTGTTTGCATCAGGCAAGCGCCAAATGTGCCGGACTGTACACGATCAGACGGGCAACCCACATTGAGATTAATCTCGTCATAGCCAAAATCCGCACCGATTTTGGCAGCTTCCGCCAGCTTTTTCGGATCAGAACCACCAAGCTGCAAAGCAACCGGATGCTGTGTGTCATCAAAGCCCAGCAAAAACTCACGACGCCCGTGAATAGCGGCATCAGCCACTACCATTTCAGTATAAAGCAATGTGTTTTTAGTCAGGATGCGATGAAAAAAACGACAATGTCTGTCAGTCCAATCGAGCATCGGCGCGATCGACAGACGTGGCCAGTTTTGCGGCCAGTTCTGCGATGCTGATGCTGATTGAGCCTGATATAATTGCGCTATTGACGACACAGTTTTCTCCGGCAGTCTGGCCTGCATATAGATTATAACAACAAAAATAACTGCCCGCTCATACACATTATAAGCGGGCAGCAAAAGCAATAAAATTTAAGCGCTGTTTTACAACCGCATTATCCGAACGCAAAAGGCTAAAGCTTTAAGCGGATTTAAATCACACGCGAACCTTCGCGCCAAACCGTGCGGATAATCGGAATATTATCCACCAGCTTGACCCGCACCAGATCGGCACGTTTGCCAAGTTTAATCTCGCCGCGATCAGTCAAACCAACCTTTTGCGCTGGGTTATAGCTGATCATGCGCATGGCTTCCGGCAAAGATACACTCGGCACATCAAGGGTCAGATGAAACGCCGATTGCATCAGGCTTGAAGGAATATAATCGGATGAAATAATATCCAGATTGCCGGTGCTGGCCAAATCCCGTGCAGCAACATTGCCGGAATGTGAACCACCGCGCACAATATTCGGCGCGCCCATCAACACAGACAGGCCAGCCTTTTTCGATGCTTCGGCAGCCACCTGAGTGGTCGGGAATTCCGCAATACGAATACCCTGCTCCACCGCTTCTTCCACATGAGCAAGCGTTGCATCATCATGGCTTGCCAAAATAATATTGCGCTCATGGCAGAGTGCTGAAAGCGCTTTACGGTTTTTATCCGAATTACGCTTAGAATCATCCATCCGCTTATTGCAATAACGGCGAAATTCCTCTTCGCTCGTTTTCAGCTTACGCATGTAATAGACCTTATAAGTCTCCACATCCATAAATTGACGTTGACCGGGGGCATGATCCATCAGCGAGGCAAGGCGCACCAGCGGCTCATTGTCGAAATAATGAAACGCATCCAAGCAATCATCAGCTGATACTTCGCAGCGCAAATGCAAAAAATGGTCTGCGCGCAAACGCTCGTCCTGCACGCCTTGCTTAATCGCTTGCGCCAGTTTGCGCATATCCGCGATGCCGATTTCTGTTTCCGCATCAAGCCCGACGCGCAACGCATCAAAAACCGTGGTAATACCTGAAGATGCAATCTGCGCATCATGCGCCTGTACGGCAGCAATCGGGTTCCAGCGCACTTTCGGGCGCGGCGCATAATGGCCTTCCAGATGGTCGGTATGAAGCTCCACCAGCCCGGGCGTGATATAATCCCCCACCATATCTTCACCAACAGCACTGCCATTGCTGGAAATATCCGTAATCACCCCATTTCGAAACTGTACAGCTCCCGACACAATTTCATCAGCCAATATAAGCCGGGCATTTTTTAATACAGTTTCCGTCATCCTATCCAATCCTGCTCAATAACCAACCATTGCCTTTAGCTTATCTCTGACCTGCTAAAGGCGCCGAAACCTTCACTTTTGCCAATGGATGCAAAGAATGCACTTCAAATGGCGCGCCCGGCTCCGGTTCGACAAACAAAGCCAGATTATTAATCTCAACACTATCGGTTAAAACCGGTGCGAAGAAATGATCTAAAATACCGGCAATTTTTGGCCTGTCCTGCTCTTCGATTTTATCCGTCAGCGTCATATGAAACCGGAATTCGTCGAATACGTAAGGATAGCCCCATTGTTGCAGATTGCGCAACTGAGCAGGTGCAAGTGATTGCGGGTTTCTGCGGGCAAAATCCTCATCACTTAAAGGTGCACGAAACTTGTCCAATGCTGTCACAGTGTCATTGGCCAGCTGTTGCAAGGCCGGAACCGGTTCTTTCAGCATCAAAGCAAAACAAGAGCCGAGCGCTGTAATCTTCAACCGCGGCAATGTGACCGGCGCAAGCGAGGAGGCGAAATGCATCAATGCGCGCAGTAAATCATCTTCCTTGTAATCAGGTGCCAGATAAAACGGTGCTTTTATGGTCGCATGAAAACCATAACGCCGCGCGGACATCGTCATCTTATCCAGCTCTTCAACCGACAGGCCACTGATCGCGGGACGACGCACCGCCTCGCCTGTAAAAGCATTTCGCCCCAGCCAATTATTGGCAATTTTCAGCAAAGCATCCGTGGAGGAAGGCGTAAAATAAATAGCGTAGCGCATAATGATTCCTTTTCTAAAGGATGCCTTTACATATTAAATAAGACAGGCTGACGAAGGTGACAGCAGTGTAATAATCGCTTATAGGCTTATCCAAAATTATAATCGGGAAAACTACATATACAAAAGGGTAGTATTATGCACGGCTTTGCCTCTGTCGGTGAATGTATGATCGAACTTTCCGGCCAAAACGACACGCAATGGCATATGGGATTTGCCGGCGACACGTTAAACACGGCCTGGTATGTTCGCGCATTGACGCAACCTGATTTTGCTGTCGATTATATTACCGCCTTTGGCGATGATGCTTTTTCCAACCAGCAAATGGCTTTTCTCAATGAAAACGGCATTGCCACCAATAAAAGCCCGATCATCAAAGGTGCCCGCCCCGGCCTCTATGCCATCACACTGACCGGAGCCGAGCGTTCTTTCACCTATTGGCGTAATGATTCTGCTGCCCGTCGTCTGGCTGAAAATCCTGCCCATCTGCTGGAAAGCCTGAAAACACGGAAAATGATCTATTTTTCCGGCATCACCTTGGCCATTATTTTGCCTGAACACCGCCAGTCCTTCCTTGAGGTCATCAAACAATGCCGCGCTGAGGGTGCGCAAATTGCTTTTGATCCTAATTTCCGTCCCGCCCTGTGGCCGGATCATAATCTTGCCCGTGAATTAATCACGCAAGCAATGCGTAGCAGTGATATTGCTCTGCCGACATTGCCGGATGAACAGGCACTTTTCGGCGATGCGGATGGTCAGGCTTGCGCTGCGCGCCTCACAGGTCTTGGTGTTAAGGAAATCATTGTTAAAGACGGCACCGATCCGGCAATTGTGCAGTTTGAGGGCAAACAGGTGCTGGTGCCATCCGTCAAAGCCAATGCCATTGATACAACAGGCGCGGGTGACAGCTTTAATGGTGGCTATCTGGCAGCCCGTTTGAAAGGTGCCACAGCAGAGGAAGCCGCAGCACAAGCGCATCAGGTGGCAGCCCGCGTTGTGGAATGTCGTGGCGCACTGATGCCAATGCAGACAGCTCACGATTTATTTATGAGATAAACGCCTAAAGCGCCTCACTTTTGCATCTTTGTTCAATTTATATTTGTCTAAAGATCAAATTCACGCGAAAAAGGACATAATTTATTAGAATTTGCTTCAAATTCGCTAAACAGCAATTATATAGGTCGCATCCTGAAGCCTATGTAGCGGTTTTCAGATAGATGAAATGCGCAAGCCATGAAGAGAGCATTTTTAATGTCTCAACAGACACTATAAATGCTCTGAGCATGAACTGCGCTATAATGAACATAGTTAAACCGGATTATACCCAACCGTATGATCCGGTGCGTATTGAGGCTTTCCCTATTTTGAGAAAAGCGCTACATACGCGTTAAATGTTTGCATATTGCGAACGAAAATTCGTAAAGCCGGAAGGCAAAAGCCTAAAAAGGAAACAGATCTTGTCCTCAACTTTTGACAAAGTCGCAGATATTATTGCCGAAACCAGTGAAATCGATCGCGATACGATCACTCCAGAAAGCCATACGATTGACGATCTGGGCATCGACAGCCTCGATTTCCTTGATATCGTTTTCGCAATCGACAAAGCATTCGGCATCAAGATTCCGCTTGAACAGTGGACTCAGGAAGTAAACGAAGGCAAAGCGCCGACCGAAGAATATTTTGTGCTGAAAAACCTCTGCGCAAAAATCGACGAACTGGTTGCTGCTAAGGCTTAATTGCCTGAAGCCTACGTTTAAACGCCTTATCAGCCGTGGAGATCATACGAAGCCACCATGCAAAGCAATAAAGTTCTCATAACCGGAATTGGCATCATTTCCTCCCTTGGTGAAGGTCTTGAAGCGCATTGGAATGCTTTCAGCTCAACCGATACAAAGCCGCAGTTGGAAACAACTGAATTTGCGCCATATGTGGTGCACAAGCTTGGTGAAGTTGACTGGAATTGCCAAATTCCAAAGCGCAGCGATCAGCGTCAGATGGAAACATGGCAGAGGCTCGGCACTTATGCTGCCGGTCTTGCGCTGGAAGATGCCGGTATCAAGGATAATGAGAACCTTTGCGCGACCATGGATATGGTGGTCGGTGCTGGTGGCGGCGAACGTGATATTTCCGTTGACACTCAAATTTTGGACGAAGGCCGCGTGAATGAAAACCGCGGTCTGATGCTCAATGACAAATTGTCAACGGAATTACGGCCAACCTTATTTCTGGCGCAGCTTTCCAATCTGCTCGCCGGAAATATTTCTATCGTTCACAAAGTAACCGGTTCTTCCCGCACCTTTATGGGGGAAGAAGGCTCCGGTATTTCGGCGATTGAAACCGCTGCTGCACGCATCCGCTCTGGTCAGAGCACCCATGCGCTGGTGGGCGGCTCTTACAATGCCGAACATTTCGACATGATTCTCGGCCATGAACTTGGCGGCCTGCTCAAACATGATGGCTGGGCACCGGTCTGGTCGCGTGAAGGTTCTGCAGGCGGCGGCATGATTTCCGGCTCCGGCGGCGTCTTCCTCGTGCTTGAAAGCGAAGCCCATGCCAAAGCGCGTGATGCACGCGCCTATGCCGAAATTGCAGAAGTGTTAACCTCACAAATTCAGCGCGCTGACAGCGATCTGCAAGAAGTGATCAGCGATATGCTGGCGCGTGCAGGCAGTGCCGATGTCACCATTTCCGGTGTATCAGGTGCGCATCAGGCAACTGCGGCTGAAAAAGCAGCCCTTGAAGCTGCAAAAATCAATCATCAGGATGTCACCAGCCTGACCGGCCATTTGCGCGAAGCACAGTTCCCGTTGACTGTTGCCTTGGCTGCATTGAGCGTCTGGAAGGGTAAAGCTCTGGCAGATCAGACAGACATTGCCTCTGCCCTTGCTACTACAATCGGCGCTTCACGCGCTGAAGGCATTGCCAAACTGGTTAAAGCATAAGGAAGAGGATGATGACAAAATATCTCGATCACCTCGGTCGTCCTCTGGTCGCAATCACCGGTGCCGGTGTTGTTTCATCCCTTGGTCAGGGCAAACAGGATAACTGGAATGCGCTGACAAGCGGCAAATCCGGCATCCATGCGATCAATCGTTTTCCAACCGATAATCTCAAAACCCGTTTTGCCGGTACGGTCGATTTTCTGACCGAGAGCGAAGTGGGCGCATCGGCTCTTTCACAAGCGCTTGCACGCCTTGCCGGTGAAGAAGCCATTGCACAGTCCGGTCTTTCTGTCTCAAATTTTGGCGGCCCAATGTTTTTGGCTGCGCCACCGGTTGAACTGGACTGGAAAAGCCGCTTTGCCCTTGATGCAAGCGTAAAAGACAAAGGGCCTGCCAGCTATCAATTGCTGCTGGAGGCTTGCCGCAATCAGCGTCAGCAGGAATTCTTCAACACCACCCAATTTGGCTATATTGCCGAGCAGCTGGCCAATCATTTTGGCACACGCGGCCTGCCGGTCACCCTGTCCACCGCTTGCGCATCCGGTGCCACAGCTATTCAGCTTGGTGCAGAAGCTATTCGCCGCGGCGAAAGCGACCGTGTTTTGGCAATCGGTACTGATGGTTCGGTTTCCGCAGAAGCGCTCATCCGCTTCTCGCTGCTTTCCGCCCTTTCCACCCATAATGATGCTCCTGAAAAAGCCTCCCGTCCGTTTTCCAAAGACCGTGACGGCTTTGCAATGGCTGAAGGCTCCGGCGCATTGGTCATGGAATCGCTGGAATCAGCACTTGCACGCGGTGCAAAAGTGCTTGGTCTTCTGGCTGGTTGCGGCGAAAAAGCCGATGATTTCCACCGCACCCGCTCCAAGCCTGACGCCTCACCGGCAATCGGCACTGTAAGCGGTGCATTGGCAGATGCCGGCCTGACCATTGATCAGATTTCTTACATCAATGCCCACGGCACTTCGACACCTGAAAATGACAAGATGGAATATCTGGCGCTTTCAACCGTGTTTGGTGACAGAATGGAAAATATTCCTGTTTCATCCAACAAGTCGATGATCGGTCACGCGCTGACAGCTGCTGGTGCAATTGAAGCCGTCTTCTCATTATTGACGATCCAGACCGGCACTTTGCCGCCAACCATCAACTATGACAATCCTGACCCGTCCATTCCGCTGGATGTGGTGCCGAATGTGAAACGCGAAAGCAAAGTCACTTCTGTGCTTTCCAACTCGTTTGGTTTTGGTGGCCAGAATACCAGTCTTATTTTGACAGCCGCACCAAAGTAAAATCCGGCTGTCATTGACCGTAATTTAAATAAAATCCCGGTAAGCAGATGCTTTCCGGGATTAAACTTTCAAATATCTTGCCCATAAAAGCATAAAGACTTGGGGCAAAAAACTATTTTGGGACAATTAAAGCCCAAGGTTAGAGGATAATTTCATGCGCGCTTTGCAGCTTCTTGATGATCGTCGTCTTGAGATCACCGATATGGCCCCTCCACCCCCGCCAGCTGCGGGTGAAGTCACCGTCAACATCAAAGCCGTTGCGCTTAACCATATCGACGTTTGGGGCTGGCGCGGCATGGCATTTGCCAAGCGTAAGATGCCGCTCGTAATCGGCGCAGAAGCTTCCGGCGTTGTATCAGCTATCGGCCCCGGCGTTGCAGGTTTGCTGCCAGGTCAGCTCGTTTCCATTTATGGCGCACGCACATGCGGCCTTTGTAAAGCTTGCCGCGAAGGCCGCGACAATCTTTGCGAACATGTCTCCGGCGTTCATGGTTTCCATCTTGATGGTTTTGCCTGTGAAGCAGTAAACTTGCCAGCCCGCCTTCTCATCCCTGCACCTCCGGGTGTTGATGCCATTGGTGCAGCTGTTGCCCCTGTTACCTTTGGCACCGTTGAGCATATGCTTTTTGACAATGCCAAATTGCAGCCGGGTGAATCCATTCTCATTCAGGCCGGTGGTTCGGGTATCGGTACTGCCGCTATTCAGCTGGCTAAAAAAATGGGCTGCACCGTTTACACCACTGTTGGCTCCAACGACAAAATCGAAAAAGCCAAGGCACTTGGTGCCGATCACGTCATCAACTACCGCGAAGACCGCTTTGAAGGCGTCATGCGTAAGCTGACCAAGAAAAAAGGCGTCGACGTGGTGTTTGAACATGTGGGCGCAGACACTTGGGCAGGCTCGATGCTCAGCCTCAAGCGCGGCGGTCGTCTGGTTACTTGCGGCTCCACCTCCGGTGTATCAACAAGCATGAATCTGATGATGCTGTTCCAGCAGCAGCTGAAGCTTCTCGGCTCATTTGGTTGCCGTATGGAAAACATGGCCGATGCCATGCAAAAAATGGCACAGGGCATTGTATCACCAGTGATTGATACCGTTGTTGGTTTTGATGAAATCGACACCGCGCTCAAGCGCATGGAAGGCCGCGACGTATTCGGCAAGATTATCCTGACTATTGAGTAATATGTTCAAGCTTAAACTCCTTGCCTTTCGCTACAGCCAGAAATTAAAACAGTTTAATTACTGGCTGCTGGCGCAGATAATTTTCGTGATTTTTGCGGTTTTGCGGCTGTTGCCTGCCAATGCGGCCATCCGCTTTTGTGCATGGTTTGCCCGTATAATTGGCCCTTTGACGCCACGTCACAAAGTGGCAGTCGATAATTTGCGCCATGCTTATCCGGAAAAATCCGAAGATGAGGTTCAGGCTATCGCCCGCGAAATGTGGGACAGTATGGCAAGGCTGTTTGCTGAATATATTTTCCTTGATGCCATTTTTGACTTCGACCCGAATGCGACAACAAAAGGTTTAGTCGAAGTTGATGGTATTCCGATTTTTGAACGTCTGCGCGATGAAAAGAAACCACATATTTTCTTCACCGCGCATACGGGCAATTTCGAACTTCTGCCGATTTGTGCGGCAACTTACGGATTGGATGTCACAGCGCTTTTCCGTCCGCCAAACAATCCCTATATCGCCAAGCGCGTGCTTCAGGCACGCCGCACCAATATGGGGCACCTTGTGCCTTCCAAGGCTGGTGCTGCATGGTCTCTGGCCAGTATTTTAGGCGATGGCGGTAATGTTGGTGTTTTGGTTGACCAAAAATTCCATCGCGGCGTTGAGAGCACATTCTTTGATCGTCCGGTTAAAACCAATCCGCTTTTAGCCAAACTAGCGCGCCAATATGATTGCGATGTCTATCCGGCACGCTGCATCAGGCTCCCCGGCGGGCGCTATCGTTTGGAGCTGAAAGAGCGCATGGAATTGCCGCGCGACACGCAAGGTCAGGTAGATATTGCCGCGACTGCACAGCTTTTAAATGATACAGTTGAAGAATGGGTACGCGAATATCCCGGCCAGTGGATGTGGTTCCATAAACGCTGGGGTTAACTCTGGGGTTAACTGGCGGATAAGCGTCCTGCGACCTTACACAAGCTTGTATGCACAGACATAGCATGTTAACCGCCAAAGCAACGGTACAGAGCCTGATCAAGGCTTTTCAAACAAGGATTATCTGATGTCCCGCCCGATTATCATTGCACCTTCTATTCTCGCTTCCGACTTTTCCAAGCTTGGTCAGGAAATCAAAGATGTTGTGACCGCCGGTGCGGACTGGATCCATATTGATGTGATGGATGGTCATTTTGTGCCTAACATCACTTTTGGCCCAGACGTGGTCAAAGCTATTCGTCCCCACACCGATGCCGTGTTTGACACTCATTTGATGATCGCGCCTTGCGATGCTTATCTTGAAGGCTTCGCCAAAGCCGGTTCAGATATTATCACCATTCATGCAGAAGCAGGCCCTCACCTGCACCGCTCATTGCAGGCCATTCGTGGTCTTGGCAAAAAAGCCGGTGTCGCGCTCAATCCGGGCACATCTGTTTCAGCGCTCGAAAACATCATTGATGATGTTGATCTCATTTTGGTGATGACAGTTAATCCAGGCTTTGGCGGTCAGAAGTTCATCACCTCGATGCTGCCAAAAATTGCTCAGGTTAATGCACTGATCGGCAATCGTCCAATTGATTTGCAGATCGATGGCGGCGTGACGCCGGACAATGCAGGCGCTGCTGCGAAAGCCGGTGCCAATTCGCTTGTCGCAGGCTCCTCTGTTTACAAGGCCGGCAATCTGGAAGGTTACCGTGCCAATATCGAGGCCATCCGCAAGGCTGCGGAAACAGGCCGCGCTTAATTGAATTCTCACAGGCGGATAGCAATATCCGCCTGATTTCATTTAAAACCGCCGGTTACTCCCCTAACTGGTTTTCTCGTCGAGTACACATTAGGAAACGCACATGATCCCGCGCTATTCCCGCCCTGAAATGGTTGCCATCTGGTCGCCGGAAACCAAATTCCGCATTTGGTTTGAAATTGAAGCCCATGCTTGTGATGCATTGGCCGAAATCGGCGTTATCCCGAAAGAATCCGCTAAAACCATCTGGGAAAAAGGCGGTGCGGCAAAGTTTGATGTCGCTCGTATTGATGAAATCGAAGCTGTCACCAAGCATGATGTGATTGCATTCCTCACCCATCTGGCAGAATTTGTGGGGCCTGACTCACGCTTCATCCATCAGGGCATGACCTCGTCAGACGTGCTGGACACCTGCTTTAACGTGCAGCTGATGCGCGCCTCCGACTTACTGCTTGCCGACCTCGACAAGCTGCTGGCAGCGCTTAAAACCCGCGCCTATGAGCATAAAGACACCGTCACCATCGGCCGCAGCCATGGCATCCACGCTGAGCCGATTACATTCGGCCTCAAAATGGCGCTGGCCTATGCCGAATTTGAACGCTGCCGTGAGCGCCTCGTTGCAGCGCGTGAAGAAATTGCCACTTGCGCCATCTCCGGTGCAGTCGGCACCTTCGCCAATATCGATCCGCGCGTTGAAGAACATGTCGCCAAAGCGCTTGGCATGAAGGCCGAGCCGGTATCGACGCAGGTGATACCGCGCGACCGTCACGCGATGTATTTTGCAACCCTTGGCGTTATTGCTTCATCGGTTGAACGCCTTGCTGTTGAAGTCCGTCATTTGCAGCGCACCGAAGTTCTGGAAGCTGAGGAATATTTCTCACCTGGCCAGAAGGGCTCATCAGCGATGCCACATAAGCGCAACCCTGTACTGACCGAAAACCTCACCGGCCTTGCCCGCATGGTTCGCTCTTTCGCACTGCCTGCGATGGAGAATGTCGCCCTCTGGCATGAGCGCGATATTTCGCACTCTTCGGTCGAGCGCATGATCGGCCCTGACGCAACAGTCACGCTTGATTTTGCACTTGCACGCCTCACCGGCGTGATTGAAAAGCTGCTGGTCTATCCTGAAAACATGATGGCCAACATGAACAAATTCCGTGGTCTTGTTCATTCACAGCGCGTGCTTTTGGCTCTCACACAGGCTGGTATCAGCCGCGAAGATTCATACCGTTTGGTTCAGCGCAATGCGATGAAGGTCTGGGAACAGGGCAAAGATTTCCTGGAAGAATTGCTGGCTGACGCAGAAGTTCGCGCAGCTCTCAGCGAAGAAGAAATCCGCGAAAAGTTCGACCTTGCATACCATACCAAGCATGTGGATACGATTTTCAATCGCGTTTTCGGCGATAAATAATCGGCACAAAAATCCGGCAAGAAACCATCTTATACGGACTTTTCGGATTTAAATTAACTTTATAGAAAATACTCCCATCATATTGATATTATGGGAGTATTTTTATTTCTAAATAACATTAAATTGAAATGAAGCGTATCAATAAGAATACGGCATCGGCCTTAAAGCTTGATTTCAACCACGACTATCAGCCAATAATAATCACCTGCACCAACTCATGAAGAGACATTGAGATGAAGTTTATTCCTGCGCTCCTCGCCCTGACTGTCAGCACATCGGCTTTTGCTGATGACACATCACGCATCGCGGTGATGTCGGCTTTTGAACCCGAGTGGATTGTCCTGCAAGAAAAGCTCAATGACCGTCAGGAAATTGAACTGAACGGCACCAAGTTTCTGACCGGCAAGATTGAGGGCAAGGATGTCGTGCTCTTCCTCTCCGGTGTCAGCATGGTCAATGCAGCCATGACAACCCAGATGGCAATCGACAAATTCAACATCAATGCGATTGTCTTTTCCGGTATTGCCGGTGGCGTTGACCCATCCCTCAATATCGGTGACGTGATTGTGCCGGAACAATGGGGACAATATCTCGAAGCAGTTTTCGCACGCGAAACCGACGGCAAATTCTCCACCCCTTCCTTCATGCCAACAACGCTGCCAAATTACGGTATGATCTTCCCGCGTGAAGTGAGCGTTGCACGCGATGGCGGCCAGATGGAAAAGAAATTCTGGTTCAAAGCCGATGGCAAACTGCTGGAGACAGCCACTAAAGTGGCCGCAGAAGTGAAGCTGAAAGATTGCGTCGCAGAAAATAAGTGCCTCTCCAAAGCCCCTGTCATTCACGTAGGTGGCAATGGTGTGACCGGCACTGCATTTGTCGATAATGCTGATTTCCGCGAATACTCATTCGCCACTTTTAAAGCCACAGTGCTGGATATGGAATCTGCCGCTGTAGCACATGTTGCTGATACCAATGGCGTGCCATTCATCGCCTTCCGCTCGCTCTCCGACCTTGCAGGTGGCGGTGACGGCGAAAACGAAATGGGCACATTTATGGGCTTGGCTTCTGCAAATTCCGCAGCTGTCGTTTCAGCCTTCATCAAGGCACTTCCTGAGAAATAAAACAAAAATAATCTGTTTTGTGTCGGCAAATCACAAGCCGTCATTTTATGCAGCAATTTCAAAGAGCCGGAGCCGTTCATTGCTCCGGCTTTTTTCATCTCATCAACAAGATGACAGTCATATAGTCTTTAGAAAACACGAATATCAATTTATAAAACATAAACAAAATGTTATAGTCATTTTAAAAGATGCAACCGTTCACAACCGCTTTTGGAAAATGATATGACCGAACAAGATTCCAATCTCATTCTCTCCGCCTTGTCCCAGCAATTTACGGAAGACGACATTACTGTTCAGGTCGATATTTATCGCCTTGAAGAGGAAGACGGCTGGACACTGGAAGTCATTGATGAAGATGACATTTCTTTTGTTTATGAAGACCTGTTTGAAACCGATCAGGAAGCATGGGATGCGTTTCTGGCCGATGTTGAAGAATATGGTCTTGCCGACATCATCGACCCTGATGAAGACGAAGATGAAGAAGCACCAAGCTATCACTAGTTTTTTTATAGCGGCCTGAATTTCAGGCCGCTTTTTTGTTTCAACTACCCTTTTTAAGAAGCTCAGCAATTTCTGCATTATGTTCACCCAGCATGGGTGAGCGTTTATCGAGGCTTAAGACAGCATCGGAAAACTTGATCGGGGTGCGCAAACCCGGCACATTTTGCGGCTTGATCTGCATATTGCGCGCGATAAATTGCGGATTGCTAAAAACATCTGCAACCGAATTAATCGGCCCCGCCGGAACCTTTACTTTTTCCAGCTCCGCTAACAAAGCATCACGGCTCCAGCCCCGCGTTTTTTCTTCCAGCATGGCGGTCAGACTTGCGCGATTTTTAACGCGCGCTGCATTGGTGGCATAGTTTTCATCTTCCGCCACGCCATCAAGTCCGAGCAGTTTGGCCAATTTTGCAAATTGTCCGTCATTGCCACAAGCTATGATGAAATAACCATCAGACACCGGCAATGTCTGATATGGCGCGATATTGGGATGCGCATTGCCCATGCGCTTTGGTGCTTTGCCCGTTGCAAGATAATTCATGCCCTGATTGGCCAGCACAGCTGTCATACAATCAAACAAGGCCATATCAATATGTTGCCCATGACCTGTGCGCTCGCGCATCATCAGTGCTGACTGAATGGCAATCACACTATAAAGACCGGTAAAAATATCAGCAAAAGCCACGCCGATTTTCTGTGGCTCGCGATCCGGCTCGCCCGTCAAATCCATAATACCGGCCATGCCCTGTATCATAAAGTCATAACCTGCCCGCTCCGCATAAGGCCCATCGTGGCCGAAACCCGTAATCGAGCAATAAATCAGCCGCGGATTGATTTTCTTGAGGCTTTCATAATCAAGCCCGTATTTTTCCAAGCCGCCAAGCTTGAAGTTTTCAATCAAAACATCGGCCTGACTGACCAATTCACACACCAGTTCCTGACCTTGTACGTTGCGGAAATCAGCAGTAACCGAACGCTTACCGCGATTGCAGCCTTGAAAATAAGCCGCTGATTGCTCGCCCTCAACGTCGAAATAAGGCGGCCCCCATGTGCGCGTATCATCACCTTCAGGACTTTCGACCTTGATGACATCAGCGCCCAAATCCGCCAAAGTTTGCCCCACCCAAGGGCCGGCCAAAATACGGGCAAGCTCAATCACTTTCAGCCCTGCCAGCGGTGTATTTTCCATCTCAAACGCCCTTTTAAAACAAAAGCCCGCCCGCAATGTTGCGAGCGGGCACAATCACCAACCGGTCATGGTAAACTTAGTAAAAAGCCTGAATACCTGTCTGCGCACGGCCTAAAATCAGCGCATGAACATCATGCGTGCCTTCATAAGTATTCACGGTTTCAAGGTTTTGAGCGTGGCGCATCACATGATATTCAATCTGAATACCATTACCGCCGTGCATATCACGGGCATGACGGGCAATATCGAGCGCTTTGCCACAATTGTTGCGCTTAATGAGCGAAATCATATCCGGTGCCATGCGATCTTCATCCATCAGGCGACCAACCCGCAGGCTTGCCTGAAGACCAAGGGTAATTTCGGTCATCATATCCGCCAGCTTCTTTTGATAAAGTTGGGTTCCGGCCAATGGCTTACCAAACTGCTTGCGATCAAGTCCATATTGACGCGCACGATGCCAGCAATCTTCAGCCGCGCCCATCACACCCCATGAAATACCGTAGCGCGCGCGGTTAAGGCAGCCAAACGGCCCTTTCAGCCCAGAAACATTCGGCAACAATGCATCTTCTCCGACTTCTACACCGTCCATCACCACTTCACCGGTGATAGACGCACGCAGCGATAATTTGCCACCAATTTTTGGTGCAGACAGCCCCTTCATGCCTTTTTCAAGCACAAAACCACGGATCTGATTGTCATGTGCAGCAGACTTCGCCCAGACCACAAAAATATCAGCAATCGGCGAATTGGAAATCCACATTTTGGTGCCGGTCAGACGATAACCACCATCAATTTTCTCGGCACGGGTTTTCATACCTGCCGGATCAGAACCCGCATCAGGCTCGGTCAGACCAAAGCAACCGATCAATTCACCGGAAACCAAACCCGGCAGATATTTCTTGCGCTGCTCATCAGAGCCATAAGCATAGATCGGGTAAATCACCAAGGAGGACTGTACGCTCATCATCGAGCGATAACCGGAATCAATACGTTCGACTTCGCGCGCCACCAGCCCGTAAGCCACATAGCTGGCATCGGCCGCGCCATATTCTTCCGGCAATGTCACACCGAGCAAACCAGCCTGCCCCATCATGCGGAACAGTTCCGGATCGGTTGATTCTTCCATATAGGCTTTTTCAATACGCGGCATCAGCACATCAGCGGCAAAACCTCTGGCTGAATCACGGATCATCCGTTCATCTTCAGTCAATTGGTCATCCAGCAATAACGGATCATCCCAAACAAAACTTGCGCGTGACATATAGTTCCTGCCTCTCCAAAAATAATAGCCGATTATGCAATCAGTCAGTATTTTCGGCAATCTATGTTTACTCATTCATCTATTCCGTTTAATCATAGATGAATGACATCAGTATCGCGACGGCTCCTCCCATCCACCAAGGCATTGGCAGCATTTGATGCCGTCAGCCGCTATGAAAGTTTTTCTGAAGCGGCAGATGAACTCAGCCTGACGCAAGGAGCTGTCAGCCGCCAGATTGCCGCTCTTGAAGCACAGCTTAATATTGCTTTATTTGAGAGAAATAGCAGGCAGGTTACCTTAACCGAGGCCGGTCGCATCTATTTGCAAGCCATACGGCCTGCCCTTGCTGCTATTCGCGCAGCATCCTTAAACATGATGAGCCATATGGGCAGCAATACGCTGAATTTAGCCCTTTTGCCCACTTTCGGCACACGCTGGCTGATCCCGAAAATACCGCGCTTTGTCGCGCAATATCCTGATATTATTCTTAATTTTTCGACCCGTATTGGCAAAGTGGACTTCGAAAAAGAAAAACTCGATGCCGCCATTCATATCGGCCAACCTGACTGGCCGGATGCTGATTTTGAGTTTTTAATGGATGAAACAGTGTTGCCGGTTTGCAGCCCTGCATTTTTACAGGCGCATCCCGTGCATGATCCGGCTGATCTTCTTAAAATGCCGCTTTTCCATTTGGCTTCACGTCCCAATGCATGGGCACACTGGTTTAAAACACTGGGCATTGAGCAGCCACCGCATAGTTCAATGCGATTTGAGCAGTTTTCCAATGTCAGTCAGGCCTGCATTGCCGGTCTTGGCATTGCTCTGATGCCTGAATTTTTGATCCATGCAGAAATTGCGGCCGGACAACTTGTTGCTGTCTGGCCACATAAGATTAAAAGCCTTAGCCATTATTATTTTGTAACGCCCAAAACCCGTCAGCAACCGCCAACAGTGAAGGCATTTAAAAACTGGCTTCTCTCCGAAATCAGCGGAACGGAAGTCAATCAGGAAGCGGCAGACACTTTGGCATAAGACTGCGCAGCAATTTCATAAGAACGCATACGCTTTTGATGATCATAGATCATGCCGGTCAGCATCAATTCATCAACGCCGGTGCGTTTGACAAAATCGCGAATACCAGCACCAACGCTTTCCGCATCCCCCACAACACGACAAGAAAGCGCATGTTGGATCACCGATTGCGCTGATGCGTCCAGATTTTGCATATAGCCTTCAACAGGTGCCGGCAGTAACCCCGGCTTACCGGTGCGCAAATTCACAAAAGCCTGCAATTGTGACGAGAACAGAAACTGTGCTTCTTCATCTGTGTCGGCGGCAATCACATTCAGGCCAACCATAACATATGGCTTATCGAGATATTCCGACGGTTCAAAACGCTCACGATAAATATCGATCGCGCGCTCCATATCTGCCGGTGCAAAATGAGATGCAAAAGCATAAGGCAAGCCCAGCATCGCAGCTAATTGCGCACCAAAAAGGCTGGAACCCAAGATCCAGATCGGCACATCAAGCCCACCACCCGGCACTGCCTGTACCCGCTGACCTTCTTCAACGGGGCGGAAATAGCCCATCAGCTCCACCACATCCTGCGGAAAAGCATTGGCATCGCTGTTGAGGTTTCTGCGCAGTGCATGTGCAGTAAATTGATCTGTACCGGGCGCGCGCCCAAGGCCTAGATCAATGCGGCCCGGATAGAGCGAGGCCAGCGTACCGAACTGTTCGGCTACCACCAATGGCGCGTGGTTGGGCAGCATAATGCCGCCAGCACCCACACGGATAGTACTGGTTTTCGACGCCACATGGCCAATGACAACGGAAGTCGCGGCACTGGCAATGCCCGGCATATTATGATGCTCGGCCAGCCAATAACGATGGTAGCCGAGTTTTTCTGCAAGTTGTGCGAGTTCTGCGGTGTTGCGCAGAGACTGAGCCGGCGTGCTGCCAGCAGGCACTGGGGAAAGGTCTAGAACGGATAAAGGTGTCATGTGTTTCATATGGATTGCATGAAAGACAATACAAGTGCCCCTCACCAAAATATGACTTTTATGTGCAACAAAAAAGGCGGGCTGTTTAACCAGCCCGCCTTCTTAATATTTTGACATTCCGGTCACTTAAGCCTGTGACGGCGAAGCATCCGTATTCTCATGTCCTGTTGCAGCACTTTCCGTTGTTGGCACTACGTCTTTTTTCGCAATGAACGTATAGAACATCGGCACCACAAACAGGGTGAAGACAGTACCAACGGTCACACCGGTGAAGATCACCAGGCCCATCGAATAACGGGCGGCTGCACCTGCACCCGACGCCAGAATCAACGGTACAACACCAAGCGCCATAGCAGCGGTTGTCATCAAAATCGGACGCAGACGGGTTTCAGCCGACTTAATGATCGCTTCACGGCGGGAAAGACCAAGTTCACGCTGCTGATTGGCAAATTCCACCATCAGAATACCGTGCTTGGTAATCAACCCGATCAGCGTGATCAGCCCTACCTGCGTATAAATATTGAGCGTACCCAGTCCCAGATTCAAAGGCACCATCGCACCGAAAATCGACAACGGCACTGACATCATAATGATCAGCGGATCGCGGAAGCTTTCAAACTGCGCAGCCAGCACCAGATAAATCACGATAACAGCCAAACCGAAAGCAATCGCAATGGTGTTGCCCTGCTCCACTTCAAGACGAGACTGACCGGAATAGTCGATGAAGAAACCTTCCGGCATCTTGTCACGCGCAACTTCCAGCAATGTCGCCAGCCCCTGACCGGTTGTAACACCGGGCATTGGCAAGGCGGAAATGGTTGCGGAGTTCAGCTGGTTAAACTGCTCAATCGCCGCAGGAGAGGCATTTTCCGACACATTGATGACAGCTGACAGCGGCACCATTTCGCCTGAAGCACTGCGAACATAATAGTCTCCCAGCTTTTCAGGGTTGGCACGGTATTCATCAGGCACCTGCGTAATCACATCATAGCTGTGTGAATCACGGTCAAACTTCACGAAGGAAGCCCCTGCGGTCAGCACACCAAGGGTTGAGCCAATTTCACTAATATTCAAGCCCAATGCAGCTGCACGGTCACGGTCAATGGAAACCGTGGTTTGCGGTGCATTATAAGAAAGCGAGTTTTGAACGATAATGAACTCGCCCTTAGCCTGAGCAGCATTTTTGATCTCTTCAGCGATTTCAAAAACCAAATCAGAAGGACCGGTTGACTGCAATGCGATAGAAATCGGCAGACCGCCACCAGTACCCGGCAATGAAGGCGGCGCAAAGATGAACGCCTGCACACCAGCTACTTTATCAATACGGTTGGTCAGATCTGTCTGAATTTCCTTCTGACTACGTGTTCTGTCTTTCCAGTCATCCAGAACCCAAAGCGCAATACCCTGTGTCGTACCGCCACCCATGCCGACAATATTGAAACGTGTTTGCAATTCCGGCAAGTCTTGCGTCAGCTCATCAATCTGCTTGGCATAAAGGTTAGTATAGGCCGATGTCGCATATTGCGGCGCATTAAACATCGAGAACAAGGCGCCTGAATCTTCTTCCGGTGCCAATTCGCTGGACGTGTTGACGAACAGGAAACCTGTGAGCGCCACCAGTGACACAGTAATCAGCAATGTCACCGGACGATAATTCAGCGAACCTGAAACCAGACGTTCATAGCCTGCTTCCAGACGACCAAAATAATGATCAATGAATTTCTGGAAACGTGTCTGCTCACCATGTTTCAACATGCGTGCGCACATCATTGGCGAAATGGTCAGCGCAGCGAAACCGGAAATAATCACAGCCCCCGCCAGCGTGAAAGCAAATTCACGGAACAGCGAGCCGGTCAAACCACCGGTAAAGCCAAGCGGTGCAAACACCGCAGCCAATGTAATCGTCATCGCCACAATGGAGCTGGTAATTTCCTTCATACCCTTGAAGGCAGCATCCATCGGCTTGAGGCCTTCCTCGATATGGCGGTGGATATTTTCCAAAACCACAATCGCATCATCCACCACCAGACCGATGGAAAGAACCATCGCCAGCAGTGACAAGAGATTGATCGAGAAACCAAGCACATAAAGGAAGAAACACACACCGATCATCGAAATCGGAATAGTGACGATCGGGATCAGAACCGAACGGAACGAACCAAGGAAGACGATAATCACCAGAACAACGATCAGCATCGCTTCCGCAATCGTGGTAAACACTTCACGGATAGATGAGCTGATCTGCTCGGTCGCATCGTAAACCAGTACAATCGTCATCCCTTCAGGCAAAGATGCCTGAATTGATGGCAGTTCCTTGTTAACGGCCTTAGCCATATCAATCGGGTTTGCAGCCGGTGTCGGCATTACGCCCAAGAAAGTACCTTCGCTGCCGTTAAACGAAACGATTGTATCATTGCTTTTTGAAGCAAGTTCAACTTTAGCGATATCACGCAGACGCACCACATCATCGCCACGCGTTTTAACCGGCATGGCACCGAATGTTTCAGGTGTCTGCAAGGTAGACTGCATGGTGATGGAGCTGGCGACATATTCGTTTTTGGTTTTACCCGGTGCCGACAAGAAGTTGGAAGCTTTAATCGCACCCAGCACTTCAGAAGCGGTAATACCGCGCGCCGCCATCTGGATCGGATCCAGCCAGACGCGCATCGAGTAAACTTTACCACCAAGAATCTGTGCTTCCGCAACACCGGCAATGGTCGACATACGCGGCTGGATTACACGTTCCAGATATTCTGTGATCTGCTCACCCGTCATATTCGGGTTTTGTGCAGCCAGATACATGGTCGCAAAGTTCTGCCCTGTCCCCTTCACTATCACCGGATCATCGGATTCAGACGGCAGCTTACCGCGCACCTGATTAACCTTGGCAATCACTTCCGTCAGCGCTGCATCAGGATTGGCACCAAGCTTCATCTGCACAGTCACCGTGCTCAATGACGGGCTACTGGATGAAGTGACATAGTCAATATTTTCAGTGGTCGCGACAGACTGTGCAATGGGCGCGGTGATAAAGCCCTGAATAAGATCAGCACTCGCACCCGCATAAGCGGTTGAAACCGTAATAACAGTTTCATCCACTTTCGGATATTCACGCACGGTCAGCTGGAAAATCCCTTGCGCACCGAGCAAGAGGATCAATAGCGACGTTACCGTCGCCAGAACCGGTCGCCTAATAAAGATATCAGAAAAGCTCATCTGGCCCGCCTATTGCGCTGTTGCCGGATTGGCAGGATTGACAGTATTGTCGATCACGACATGCATCTTCGGTGAAAGTCTGTTCTGCCCCGCCGAAACAATAATGTCGCCGTCCTGAATGCCCTTAGTGATTTCAACAACACCTTTAACCTTGCGGCCAAGCTGTACGAAAACCTGATCAACAGCCAGTGTTTCTTTTACATCTGCATCAGCAGCCGCACCTTCGGTTTTCACCGGACGCACAACAAAGACATAGTCACCATAAAGGCTTGAAACCACAGCGGTTTGCGGAACAGCGATAATGTTGCCTTCTTCCGGCAATTGCACAGAAACCTGCACAAATTGACCCGGATTAAGCTGACCGTTTACATTTTCAATCTCACCACGCACTGAAACCAGACGGGTTGAAGGATCGATTTTCGGATCAATACCAGTGATTTTACCGGTAAATTCTTCACCCTTGGTTGGATAAATATGAATAGTCTGGCCGAGCTTGAGCAAATTGATCGACTGTTCGGTTACAGTAAAATCAACCCGCATTGTGTCCATATTCTGCAAAGTAGCGATTGCCAGACCTGGTGTTACATATTGGCCGACATCCACTTTGGAGATACCCATTGTGCCGGTAAATGGCGCAATAAGTGTTTTTTGCTTCAACACAGCCTCTAGCTTTGCCACCTGCGCACGGGCAGATTCAGATGATGCCGAAGCGCTATCCACATTGGAAACAGCACCAACACCTTGTGTACGCAATGTCTGTGCGCGCTTCAGGTTCTGGTCGCTTAAAACGGCAGAGGCCTTAGCAGCAGCCAGATCAGCCACCTGAATACTATCATCAAGCTGTACCAAGACCTGTCCTTTTTGGACTTTTTCATTGGCTTTAAACTTGATTTTATCAACCACACCAGCCACTTCAAATGTCAGATCAACACCTTCCGACGCATTGACCGAGCCGATAGCCTCAAGCCCTGGTGTCCAGACAGCTGGTTCCACTGTAATTGTTGAGACGGTCATGGTTTTCTGCGGCATATTTGCGAAGAAATCCGCAATCATTTTCGAACGGAAAAGATTAAATCCAACAAGACCGCCAACAACGATTGCCAGAAATACAATTGCCAGTAACAGGCGTTTAATCATCGACTTTTAGCACTCCCGATGTGCTTTGGCGCACTTACTTGTCCGAAACCATCCGAAGGGTCACTGGCTGAGAATAAGCAAGTACATTGGTTTTTATTTTAAAACATGTGCGCATAACTTGTGCGATCCGGCCGATTTTACCGGCCTAAACGTTGCGCGGAGAATAGATTAAAAAAGAGTAAAATAAAAGACGCTATCTTCTGACTATTGTGCTTTATCGTCATAGAGTTAAGCAAAAGAACATCTGTAATTTTATTCAAATAATAATATGATGGTCATCAATATATATGATGTCACAATGCTTAAGTTCACAGAAATGTGATAATTTTGACGATAGCTATATTTTAAAAAAGAAATAAGGCAGCACCATTTTCGCAAACACTACTGCCTTATTATTAATATACATCAGTTGACGACTAATCAGAGCGCAGGAATATCACCCTTAGCCCATGCTTCTGTAGTTAAAACAGAAAATTCGGCAAAACGTCCCTCAGCAATAGCAGCACGAATACCCTTCATCAGGTCCTGATAATAGGAAAGATTGTTCCATGTCAGCAACATGGAGCCCAGTGTTTCGCCGGATTTAACCAGATGATGCAGGTAAGCGCGGCTGTAATCACGCGCAGCCGGACAAGCTGATTCAGGGTCAAGCGGACGATGGTCATCAGCGTGACGCGCATTGCGCAAATTGATTTTACCAAAACGGGTAAAGACCAGACCATGACGTCCGGCGCGGGTCGGCATAACACAGTCAAACATATCAATACCGCGGGCAACCGACTTCAAAATATCATCAGGCGTACCAACCCCCATCAGATAACGCGGCTTGTCGGCTGGCAAAATCGGACAGACAACTTCCAGCATATCCAGCATGACTTCCTGTGGTTCACCCACAGCCAGACCACCAACCGAATAGCCCTTCAAATCCATGTCTTTGAGTGCCTGAGCAGAACGCTCGCGCAAGCGCTGATCATCGCCACCCTGCACAATGCCAAACATTGCTTTGCCCGGCTGATCACCAAAGGCAACCTTGCAGCGCTCAGCCCAGCGCAATGATAATTCCATTGCGCGTTCAATTTCGCTGGTTTTAGCAGGCAGCGCCACACATTCATCAAGCTGCATCTGAATATCACTATCCAGCAAGCCCTGAATTTCAATGGAACGTTCCGGCGACATTTCGTAAGCGCGACCATCAATATGCGAACGGAAGGTCACACCCTGCTCGTTTAATTTACGCAATTTGGCCAGCGACATCACCTGAAAACCACCGGAATCGGTGAGAATCGGGCCTTTCCAGCCGCCAAATTCATGCAAGCCGCCAAGGCGGGCAACACGTTCAGCACCCGGACGCAGCATCAGATGATAGGTATTGCCGAGGATAATATCCGCGCCCAAATCCTTCACCTGATCCATATACATGGCTTTCACGGTGCCAGCCGTTCCCACAGGCATAAATGCAGGGGTACGCACGGTACCGCGCGGCATGGAAACTTCGCCCTGACGGGCATTGCCGTCACGAGCCAGAACTTTAAAATTAAAATTTTCGCTTGTCATAAATCACGCCATACCGCATTTACAAATGGTTTGAAAGTACCAAAGCCTAAAGCTTCTCAAGCGCGCTTCAGCAAGCTTGCATCGCCATAAGAATAAAAGCGATAGCCGTTTTCAATCGCATGTTTATAGGCCTGATGCATCATATCCATACCGGCAAAAGCTGAAACCAGCATAAACAATGTCGAGCGCGGCAGATGGAAGTTGGTCATCAACAAATCAACGGCTCTGAACTTATAGCCGGGGGTAATAAAAATATCGGTCGCACCAGACCAAGGCTGGATTTTCCCGTCTTCGGTTGCCGCACTTTCGATCAGGCGCAAAGAAGTGGTGCCAACGCAAATAACCCGTCCGCCACGCGCATGAACTGCATTTAATGCGTCAGCAGTTTCCTGCGACACATAACCGATTTCGGAGTGCATTTTATGGTCAGCCGTATCATCGGTTTTAACCGGCAAAAATGTACCCGCCCCCACATGCAGCGTCACAAAATGCTGTTCAACACCGCGCTCTTTCAGCTTTTCCAACAGCTCAGGTGTAAAATGCAATCCGGCGGTCGGCGCTGCAACCGCACCCTTTTCGCGTGCATAAACGGTCTGATAATCCGTCAGATCACGCTCATCTTCAGGGCGCTTGGAGGCAATATAAGGCGGCAGCGGAATATGGCCGACCAGTGCAATCGCCTCATCAAGAAACACACCGGAATAGTCAAATACCAACAGCGCTTCGCCGCTCTCGCTTTTTTCTTCAACCACCGCTTCCAAAGTGCCATGACTGCAAGCTTCGCCCTTATGGCCAAAACGAATACGCTCTCCTTGCTTGACGCGCTTTGAGGGACGCAAAAACGCCTTCCAGCGATCAGGACCTACACGCATATGCAATGTTGCACTGACCTGCGCCACATTACCATCACGCTCACGCACACCTTCAAGCTGTGCCGGAATAACTTTTGTATCATTGAAAACCAGAGCGTCGCCTGCTTGCAATAAATCAACCAGACCATCAACGCGCAAATCCTGCAAATTATTCGCTTCATCCTGATCCGGCTGCACATGAAGCAAACGCGCATGATCACGCGGCTCCATTGGGCGCAGTGCAATATTCTGCTCCGGAAGGTCAAAATCAAACAGGTCAACGCGCATTATTTTTCATCCAAACAACATCAAAAAAGAAACGGCTCCGGCAGTGCTTATAAAGCAACTGCCGGAGCCATCCAGTATTTTTTATTCAATTCTTATTTAATGCCACATTTATCCAATGCGGGCTTATTTAACGTCGGCAGCAATTTTAGCCGATACGATGCTGTCCGGATCAACAACAGGCTCGCCCTTTTTGATCAGATCAACAACATCCATACCTTCTACAACCTGACCCCATACGGAGTACTGACGGTCGAGCCAAGGGGCATCTGCCAAGCAGATGAAGAACTGCGAGTTCGCGGAGTTCGGGTTCTGGCTGCGTGCCATCGAAGCTGTACCACGCTTGTGGTTTACATTCGAGAACTCAGCTTTCAGGTCCGGCTTGTCAGAGCCGCCCATACCGGCGCGTGCCGGATTGAAGCTTGCGCCCCCCTGCTTACCGAACTTCACGTCGCCGGTCTGCGCCATGAAATCATTGATAACGCGATGGAAAACAACGCCGTCATAAGCGCCTTCGCGTGCCAGTTCCTTGATACGTGCAACATGGCCAGGTGCCAAATCTGGGAACAGCTCAATCGCTACATTACCTTTGGTGGTTTCGAGAATGAGCGTGTTTTCTGGATCTTTGTAAGCCATCTGGCCTCTCCTGTTCGTTTTATCTTGGCCGCTTTTTATGCAAACTCTGTATCAGCGGCAAAACTCTTTAAAGAGATGCGGCCAAACAAATTGGCCGCACAGGTCTTATTTACGGTCGCTCAAAACAATCGCTTTGACGATCTTGTCCGGGTTATCAACTGAACCATTATCAGCTTCATTACCCTTCTTTATCTTATCGACAGCTTCCATGCCGCTGGTAACTTCACCAATGACCGTATATTGGCCGTTCAGGAAGGAACCTTCATTGAACATGATGAAGAACTGTGAATTGGCGGAGTTTGGGTTCTGGCTGCGCGCCATGCCGACTGTGCCGCGCACAAATGGCTTATCCGAAAACTCAGCCGGAATATCAGCATATTGCGAACCGCCGGTACCAACGCGATTTGCGTTGTAATTCTTGTCCAGATTACCGAACTTCACATCGCCGGTCTGAGCCATGAAACCCGGAATAACGCGGTGAAATGCAACACCGTCATAAGCGCCTTCACGTACGAGCTTTTTGATCTGCTCAACATGTTTTGGTGCAACATCAGGGTTCAGTTCAATCGCTACATCGCCGTCCTTCAGGGTCAGGACAACAGTATTTTCCGGATCTGCCGCATGGGCATTGATTGACGATGAAAACGCCATAGCCATGAGGGTTGTTGCGGCCAGAGCCGAATGCAGAAATGACATATTAAGGGTCTCCCTGATGTCAGGATTTGAATTTGGCTTTTAAAGCACTTGCCACGCAAGCGGGTACAAAAGGTGTGATATCACCCTTCATCGCTGCAATTTGACGAACCAATGTGGCAGTAATCGTTCGAACAGCCGGGTCAGCCGGTAAAAAAACCGTCTGCAGGTCCGGTGCCATAATGCCGTTCATGCCGGCCATCTGCATTTCATAATCAAGATCAGTACCATCACGCAAACCACGCATCATCAATTGTGCATTATGTTTGCGCGCAGCATCAATCACCAGACCATCAAATGAAATAACAGAAATATGTGAAACAGCCTCTTTTCCGAGCATTTCGGAAACGGCTTGCTCAATCAGCGATACGCGCTCTTCAAAAGTGAAAAGCGGTTTTTTTCCGGGGTGAATGCCGATGGCAACAATAACATGCTCAGAAAGACGCAACGCCCCTTTCAAAACATCCATATGGCCATTGGTGACCGGGTCAAATGAGCCCGCATAAATCGCTGTTGTCATATCTGTCAGCTAACCTTTTTGCGCATCATTTTCAACATGCCGAATAAGGAAAAACAAATCTATCCTGCAATTGCAGCACGGTTTCAATCAAAATTCACAAGCCTTACTGAAATGGTCAGCACTTTTAAAATTTGTATTTTCGAAAAGATACAAAAATCTTTCTTCGCATTATTTTAAAAATAATTGCAACCACAATGAAACCAATTGTCAGTTTCTGCGTTTCTCTGATGAAAGGAAACTGAGATGATGATTTTTCTACTCGCTTTATCCATGATGATCGCAATGGCAGCCTCAGCAATTATTTTGCTGCTGGAAGAACGTGCATCCAAGCGTCAGAACAAATCGAATGGCGCTTTTTACTGGCAAGCAATGCATAAAAGCCCCCACTTTTAAGTCATCTTGCCCCAGCTGCACTCACCACCCTTAAACACATAATTCTGCATGAATCGCATTATAAGAAAAACAAAATAAACTATTGATTTTAAACATAATATTAAATTCAATTCGTAAGAATTGACAAGATTTTAATTCCGATGAAACAGCCAATTCCCTCCAGTCTTGGCATTTAAAAAGGGCGGCGCTTTTAAAGCACCGCCCTTCTTTTTTAGTTTATTACTTTATTCGGCGTCCGGTGCCGGTTGAGACGCTTCAGGAGCACTTGCCTGTGCGCCCTCACCACCTTCAACTGCAACATCGCCCTCATCTTCATCGTCGCTTTCCGTTTCGGAAATGCGCTCGACAGAAACGACCTTCTCACCATCGGCTGTGTTGAAAATCGTCACACCCTTAGTGGAACGTCCGGCAATACGAATACCTTCAACCGGTACGCGGATCAGCTGTCCACCATCAGAAACCAACAGAATCTGATCGCTTGGCTCAACCGGGAACAGAGCAATCAGCTTGCCGATTTCATCAGTTTTCGATGTATCGGTTGCGCGGATACCCTTACCGCCACGGCCTGAAATACGGAATTCATAAGATGAAGAACGCTTGCCGTAACCAAACTCACTAACCGTCAAAACAGTCTGCTCGCGGGCTTTCAGCTCTTCAAAGCGCTCATCATTAAGCTCTGTATCTTCGACGCCCTCTTCCAGTGCCACCACATCTTCAACATCATCACCGGCCGCATTTCTACGTTCCGCAATGACACGTTTCAGATAGGCAGTACGCTCAGCCGGCGTTGCATCGACGTGACCAAGAATTGCCATCGAAATAATGCGATCGCCCTCAGCCATATTGATACCGCGAACACCGATCGAATTACGTCCGGCAAAGACACGCACATCAGTAACAGGGAAGCGGATACACTGGCCGCCAGCCGCTGTCAGAAGCACATCGTCAAACTCGGTACATGTATCGACTGAGAGGATTTCGTCGCCGTCATCTTCCAGTTTCATCGCAATTTTACCATTGCGATTAACCTGAACAAAGTCGCTCAGCTTGTTACGACGCACAGTACCGCGCGTGGTTGCAAACATCACGTCCAGATTTGCCCATGAATCTTCATCCTCAGGCAATGGCATAATGGTGGTGATACGTTCGCCCTGCTGCAATGGCAGCATATTGATCAGCGCTTTACCGCGTGATTGCGGCGTACCGATCGGCAAGCGCCAGACCTTCTCTTTATAAACGATACCGCGTGAAGAGAAGAACAGAACAGGCGTATGCGTATTGGCAACGAAGAGACGTGTGACCGAATCTTCATCGCGCGTTGTCATGCCGGAACGACCCTTGCCGCCACGGCGCTGCGCACGATAAGTGGCCAATGGCACGCGCTTGATATAACCGGCGTGACTGACAGTCACCACCATATCTTCACGTGCGATCAGGTCTTCATCGTCCATTTCAGCGCCACCGGCACCAAGCTCGGTGCGGCGTGGGGTAGCAAATTCGTCATGAACAGCCTTAAGCTCATCCTTCACAATGGTCATCACGCGTTCACGCGAGGCCAGAATGTCGAGATAATCGCGGATTTCTTCGCCGATTTTGTTCAGTTCATCGGCAATTTCATCACGACCCAAAGCGGTCAGACGCTGCAAGCGCAATTCAAGAATTGCACGCGCCTGCTCTTCCGACAGATTGTAAGTGCTGTCTTCGTTGATCTTATGACGCGGATCATCGATCAAACGGATCAGTGGTGCCACATCAGCCGCAGGCCAACGGCGTTCCATCAACTGCTCACGTGCAGTTGTCGGATCCGGCGCACGGCGGATCAGCGCAATAATCTCGTCAATATTGGCAACAGCAATCGCCAAACCAACCAAGACATGGGCGCGTTCGCGGGCTTTATTGAGCAGGAACTTGGTGCGGCGGGTGACAACTTCTTCACGGAAGGACACAAATGCGCGCAGCATATCAAGCAGAACCATCAGTTCTGGCTTACCACCATTCAGCGCAACCATGTTGCAGCCAAATGACGTTTGCAGCGGGGTGTAACGGAACAGCTGGTTCAGCACCACATCAGCAACAGCATCGCGCTTCAGCTCCACCACAACGCGGTAGCCGTCACGATCAGATTCGTCACGCAGATCAGAAATGCCTTCGATACGCTTATCGCGCACCAATTCAGCCATTTTTTCAATCATCGAAGCCTTATTCACCTGATAAGGAACTTCGGTGATAACAATAGCTTCGCGATCACCACGCATCGGTTCAATAGCAGTGCGACCACGCATGATCACAGAGCCGCGGCCTGTGCTGTAGGCTGAATGAATGCCGGAACGACCAAGAATGATACCGCCCGTCGGGAAGTCAGGGCCCGGAATGATTTCCATCATTTCTTCAAGGCTGATTTCCGGATTATCGATCAGCGCAACGCAGCCATCGATAATTTCACCCAGATTATGCGGCGGAATATTGGTCGCCATACCAACAGCAATACCGCCGGAACCGTTGACCAGAAGGTTTGGAAAACGGGCTGGCAGAACGCGCGGTTCGTGTTCTCGGCCATCATAGTTGTCCTGAAAATCAACCGTATCTTTATCGATATCGGCCAGCAAATATTCAGAAACTTTTTGCAGACGGCACTCAGTATAACGCATCGCAGCCGGCGGATCACCGTCAATGGAACCAAAGTTCCCCTGCCCGTTGATCAACGGCTCGCGGAGCGAGAAATCCTGCGCCATACGGACGAGTGCGTCATAGATAGAAGCATCACCATGCGGGTGATACTTACCCATAACCTCACCGACGACACCGGCGGATTTACGATATGGTTTGTTCCAGGCGAGCCCCATTTCATTCATCGCATGCATAATACGACGATGAACAGGCTTCAGCCCGTCGCGCACATCAGGAAGCGCGCGACTCACGATAACGCTCATTGCGTAATCGAGATAGGAACGCTGCATTTCCTCAACGATTGAAATCGGTTCAATACCGCTCGGCCCAATTGGACCATTGGCATCATCTGAACCGGGTGGCGGAGTTAGATTTGACACTATTCAAAGGTCTTTCTTAACAGAATCGGTAAACACAACTTATATAGGAAAAACTCGCAAAACACCAATTTACCTGCTTTTTGCGACTACTGAAATGTGAATGAAATTCAACACTTTGAAAGATATTCACAATTCAACCCCGGCACAAGAAGTTATGCGCCAATCACCTTTCCACAGGATATGTCCAAACTTCATTCTATAGTCGAAAAGGCAGTTCATCGACCTGCAGCGGCAACTAAGCTAACATAAGCGTTACTTTAACAATTTGAGTCGTGACTTCAACCGGAGGACTAAGACCCCATGGGTTTCATTGATACAATTTTGAGTGCTCTGGTCACACTGCTTGTAACAATTGACCCTCCCGGATTAGCTCCATTGTTTTTAGCGCTGACACCGGGCATGAACCGGCAAGCGCGCAATCAAGTTGCCAAACGTGCAACCATTATCGGTTTCATCCTGCTCACCATCTTTGCCATAGCAGGCGCACAGATCATGAGCCTCTTTGGCATCAGCATCGGCGCATTCCGCGTGGCCGGTGGCCTGCTCCTGTTCTGGATTGCGTTTGAAATGATTTTTGAAAAACGCACCGAGCGCAAAGAAAAAAGCGCTGAAGTTGCCATCACCAAAGATCACATCCACAATATCGCCGCCTTCCCGCTTGCTATTCCGCTGATTGCAGGGCCCGGCGCTATTTCGGCTGTCATCCTGCTCTCAGACGGCTTTCACGCCCCCGTTGAGCGCTCAATGCTCATTCTGGTGATTCTGGCCTGTATGGTCATTACCTATGTCACGCTTTTGCTGGCAGAGCGCGTAGATCGTTTTTTAGGCGAAACCGGTCGCTCAATTCTCACCCGACTTCTCGGTGTCATTCTCGCAGCCCTTGCGGTGCAATTCGTGGCTGACGGTGTCAAATCACTGATCGCCAATTAAAAAAGGGCCTTGGAAATATCTTTCCAAGGCCTTTTCATTTGCATCACTTATTTCTGGGCATCTTCAGCCCACCATGCAGGCAGCTGATAGCCGAAAAGCGAGGTCTTTTCAGGATATTTAACCCGCCCCCAATGCGCCACCCATTGCTGTGGCAAGTGATAAAGCGGGATGTAATAATCACCTGAAATCAACACCCGATCCATCGCACGCACAGCGCTGACAAAATCTTCCTGTTCACGCGCAGCAAGCATAGCTTCAATCATCGCATCAATCGCCGGATCGGCAGCACCGGCATAGTTGAAACTGCCTTGAGCATCGCGTGAGGCACTGCCCCAACGGTTCCACTGCTCATTGCCTGGTGCCAGCGTTCCGGTCAATGCACCAAGCAGCATATCATAGTCAAAAGTCTGCATCCGGTGCTGATATTGGGCATCATCAACTGTACGCACAACCACCTGAATGCCGAGCCGCTCCAGATTACGCTTGAAGGCGAGCGAGACTTTTTCCTCATCCACCGAGCGGGTCATAATTTCAAATTCAAACGGCTTGCCATCTTTGCCGATAGCCTTGCCCTTTTCAAATCGATAGCCGGCTTTTTTCAGCAGGCGCATCGCTTCACGGACAAGTTTACGGTCATGACCGCTGCCATCCGTTCTCGAAGCATGCCATTTGCCTTCCATCACATCACTGCGCACTGCATTTTTAAAAGGGGCAAGCAATGCCCGTTCGCGCTCATCAGCCTTAACGCCAACTGCGGAAAGGCTGGAGCCAAACCAGTAACCTTCGGTGCGCCGGTATTGATCTGAAAACAGGCTGCGATTAGCCCATTCAAAATCAAATAACAGGCTCAAAGCATGGCGAACCTGTGGATCTGCAAAGATTTCGCGACGCGTATTAAAGGTAAAACCTAACAAATTTACCGGGATACCGCGCGTAAATCCGGCTTTGATAATACGACCGTCATTCACGGCCGGAAAATTATATGATGTCTGCCAACGGGTCGGGTTGCCCTCAAGAAAAACATCAACCACGCCTTTTTTAAAGGCTTCAAACAAGGCCGTTTCATTGCGGAAATATTCAATGCTGATCTTGTCGAAATTATCAAAGCCACGTTTGACCGGCAGATCTTTCGCCCAGTAATTCGTGTCGCGCTCATAAATAATCGACTGACCGGGGGAAACATGCGCTACTTTATAAGGCCCGCTGCCAACAGGTGCTTTGAGCGAAGCATTGCCAAAACTATCCATTTCAATGGCATGTTTTGGCAAAACCGGCATGGTCGACGCAATCAATAACGGGAATTCGCGATCGGATTTATCATTGAAGGTAAAGCGCACTTTACGCTCGCCCGTTTTTTCAATTTTCTCGATGCGACTCATCCGGCTGCTATAGGGCGGACGTCCTTTTTCGGTCAGCACCTCATAGGTAAAGATCACGTCTTCAACCGTCACCGGCTGGCCGTCCGACCATTTGGCTTGCGGGTTAAGCGTGAATTCCACCCAGTGGCGCTCTTCATCCGTTTCGACTTTTTCAGCCAAAAGTCCGTAAAGCGCAAAAGCTTCATCGCGTGAACGCTGCATCAGGCTTTCAAAAACAAGATTGCCGAAATCACCATCCATAAAAAGGCCGCGCGCCGTGGTGCGCATGCTTTTCAAGACAAACGGATTAAGGCTGTCGAAAGTACCCACAACACCATAGCGCACCTGCCCGCCTTTCGGCGCATCGGGGTTCACATATGGAAAATACGCGTAATCACTTGGCAGTGCCGCTGTACCATGCATCGCAAGCGAGTGGGATGGCTCAGCCCTCGTCAATGTAGTCAGATTCAATGAGACTGCCGCCGTCAGCAAAGCGGAATAGGTTATCGTTTTAATCATCATCAAATTCACCTGACATAAGCTCCGGTAGATATTTTTTGCACCAGAACGATTCGTAAACAATCATGCATAAGTTAAGGCTTTTGGTCTTTAAAAAGCGTGTCAATAGAGTGACATTCGCAAACGAATGTGATTTTTTTAACAATTGCAATGAATTGTGCTTAAACGGCCTCTGGATTACACCGATAAGTCAGTGTAACACAACATTAAGCATATTGGTCACGCTCTCGCCTCATTTTTAAACAATTGAGTTTGCAGATGTTTAAGCAATAGCTGACCGCCCTGAAAGGGGTAATCGGGATTAAAGCCCAAAACGAAAGCGTTGAAAGGAACCTGTTGATCATGTCCAGCAAAAAGACGATCGCGGCCTCATCTGCACTGGCTGGCGTGTTCGCTTTGCTTGCAGCTTCATCCATGCCGGCTTCTGCCCAGCAGCCTCCTGAAGGCTGGTTCAAGGTTTGCTCCAAGCAGGAAGAAAACGACATCTGCAACACGCAGAATATCGTAACCGCCAATTCCGGCCAGCTGCTGACCGCCGTTAATCTGATCGAAATCAAAGGTAAGATTAACCGCAAAATCTTTCAGGTTTCGGTTCCGACCGGACGTCTGATTCCTGCTGGTGTTGGTCTCCAGATTGACAACAACAAAGCAGTTAAGGTCGAATACGGCATCTGCTTCCCGGATCGCTGCATCGCTGAAGCACCTTTGACTGATGAATTGGTAAATTCATTCAAAAAAGGCGGCAAAATGGTTCTGACTTCGGTCAACTTCCAGAATCAGCCAAACCCGATTTCCGTTTCGCTCAGCGGCTTCTCCGATGCCCTGACAGGCCCGGGCTTGCAGCAGAACGAACTCGAAGAACGTCAGAAAGAATTGCAAGATGCAGTTCAGAAGCGTCAGAAAGAGTTCGAAGCCAAGATGAAGGCTGAACAGGACAAAGCTAAAGCTGGTAACTAAGCTTGAAGCAACAATGAATAATAAAAAAGAGGCGTTTGAAACGCCTCTTTTTTATGCCTTGCAAACAAGGCCGGAACTTAAAGGTAAAATGTAACAATCAGCGCGGCATTACCGCGCCGGTCAGTTGCTCAACCATTGAAATGGTCAGCTCGTCATAATGCGAAATAATCCGGCTTGGGCCTAAAACATTAACCGGCACATCCGTATAACCAAAATCCACTGCTACTACAGGGATACCGGCAGCTTTAGCCGTATCAATATCGGTGCGGCTGTCACCAATCATTACGGCGCGGTCGGCATCGCCACCGGCAGCTGCAATCGTTTGTGTCAGATGGCGCGGATCAGGCTTACGAAAAGCAAAACTATCGGAACCGCTGATAGCTCCAAAACGATCAGATAGGTTCAAACCGTCTAATAATTTGACTGCCAGCCCTTCAAATTTATTGGTGCAGATAGCCAGAAGATAACCGCGGCTGGCAAAACGATCCAATGCTTCAATAGCACCATCAAAAATTCTGGCTTTACCCGGCATATTCTGCGCGTAATGTTCCAGAAAAACAGCAACCAGCTGATCCAATTGATCAGATTTCAGTTGTTTTTGCTGCGCCTGATAAGCGCGCTCGATCATCACGCGTGCGCCCAAGCCCACATAGCGACGCAATGAAACCGGATCGGCTTGCTGTAATCCTCCCACATCAAGACAATGATTGAGACTTTCCAGAAGATCTGTTGCCGTGTCGACCAAAGTGCCGTCAAGGTCAAAGACTATTATAGGTTTCAACATTCATATATCCGATAGTGGTGATCAAATTCATTTCTATGCCTAGCCGATGAGCGCCCTGCTCTCAAGCCGGATTCGTTCCCAATATCGGATGTTAGCAAATAAAACGATAAAATCTGTTTTTTGCTTAACTTATTCAAAACTTCGGTCATTATTTTTCAAATAGCGGCCATTTTTTAAAAACTTCGATAAGCATTTTCAAAACAAAGTGAATATGTGCTTTTGTCTCTTGATCAGTCCATGCTAAATGTAAGCTTCAAAATATCGAGAATCCTTACGGCTCTCACAAA
Source organism: Paenochrobactrum glaciei (assembly GCF_039522165.1). Lineage (NCBI taxonomy): Bacteria > Pseudomonadati > Pseudomonadota > Alphaproteobacteria > Hyphomicrobiales > Brucellaceae > Paenochrobactrum > Paenochrobactrum glaciei. Next base: position 551,547 of record NZ_BAAADE010000002.1, on the reverse strand, counting down.
GGGCAGCTCTCAAAAGGAATGTAACTATGGATGAAGCCCGTCGACTTAAGATCGCGGCCGCAGCAGAAGCTTTGACACATGTCAAAGATGGTATGCGTCTTGGAATCGGCACGGGTTCAACCGCAGAAGAATTTGTTCGTCTGCTGGGTGAAAAAACTGCCAACGGATTTAAAGTCATCGGTGTGCCGACTTCAGAGCGTACAGCTGCACTTTGCAAAGAGCTGAATATTCCGCTCACCACGCTGGAAGAAACACCGCATCTTGACCTGACCATTGACGGCGCTGACGAAGTTGATGCTGCACTGACACTCATCAAAGGCGGCGGCGGTGCCTTGCTGCGCGAAAAAATCGTAGCAGCTGCTTCGGATGCCATGATCGTCATTGCAGATGAAAGCAAACTGGTTGACACATTGGGCCGCTTTCCGCTGCCGATTGAAGTCAACAGCTTTGGTCTGGGCGCAACAACCCGCGCCATCGAAAAAGCAGCCAGCGAACTCGGTTTGAGCGGCGCATTGGTTTTACGTCAGAAAGACGGAAAAACTTTTGTGACTGATGGCGGTCATTACATCATTGATGCATCTTTTGGCCGCATTCCCGATTCAAAAGCATTATCAGACGCTCTCTTCGCCATTCCGGGTGTTGTGGAGCACGGACTTTTCATCGGACTTTCGGAAACCACTATTATAGCGGGCGCTGATGGTATCCGGACAATTAAACCGTCTAAAATTTAAATTACGGAGTGACGACCTTATGAACCAGACAACAGGCTTACACCGTCTGATAGCGCCATTGGCTGCGCTTGGTATTCTGGCAGGTTTACAAGGAGCAAATGCTCAGGACGTTTCAGAAGCACATCTGAATGCTGCGCGTTCTGCGATTGCTGCCATTGGCGCAACAGAGCAGTTCGATGCTATTTTGCCACAGGCTGCTGCATCGCTGAAAGCAGAACTGATCCAGAAAGATCCAAACCTCGAAGAACTCATCACCAAAACCGTTGATGATAAAGCTATTGCACTGGCAGCACGCCGCGCTGATCTGGAAACAGAAGCCGCCCGCGCCTATGCAAATTCGTTCTCGCAGGCTGACCTTGAAGCTATTGCAACTTTCTACAATTCAGAAAGCGGCAAGAAACTCATTGCAGAAGGCCCGATTGTCACCCGTGAAGTGATCAAAGCTGCCGGCATCTGGCAGAACGGCATTGGCCGTGATCTGGCTGTTGGTGTTGGCGAAACCCTTGCCGCACAGGCAAAGGCTGCCGCACCTGCAACTGAAGAAGCGCCAAAGCCAGCCCAATAGGCTTTACGCTTTTCCAATCAAAAGCCTCCGGTTTTGATCAAACCGGAGGCTTTTTTATACCTGCTCTATGTTACAGCCCTGCTCTAAAACTTCAGCTTGGCCGCGACAGAAAATGCTTTGACCAAATCCGTGCCAAAATCACTGGTGCTGATTTTATCGTGAAAGACACCGGATTTCAGAAGGCCCAAAGCGCCGGAAAGCTTAATATCAAGATGATCGGTTGCTTTGTAATTAGCGCCTGCCCCGAACAACCAGACATCAGTCTGCGATGTCCATCCCGTTGTCGTGCCTCTGTCCCATGTCACGGTTGCTGCACCCGACCATTGGTCGTTGAATTTATGCGCAACACCGCCGGTGACTGTCCAGCCATCGCGGAAATATAGATCAAGTGAGCTCATCACCCGACCGATAGGAAGCCCATAAATCGGAACGGCCTCCTTGAGCGCAAAGGGCACAACTTGAATGCTTTTCCAGTCCGTCCACTTCACCGATGCCAGCGCTATCCAGTCTTGGGCAATGCCAGTTTGAAATTTGAACTCGACAGATTGCGGCAGGCTTACATCGGAACCAACATTCAATGTCTGAGGTATCACGCCCTCAATCGTACCGCTCAAATCATATTTGACCTTGGATTGATAAACCACGCTGGCGCGTAAGGCCAACTCCGGCACTTCATAAGCAGCGCCCAATCGCCAGCCCCAGGAGCGCCCGTCAACGTCCAAAGTTGCGATTGCCTGGTTACGCAGCATTTTGGTCTGATAGCCGCTTAGCTCCTGATAGCTCAACCCGCCAAGCAGACGAACAAATCCCTTCTCACCAGCCTCGATACGATAAGAACAATTCACACCAATATCATGTGATGAAATTTCTTGTTCAATTGAACTATAGGCACGCAAAGTATCTTTGCCGACGTCCATGACAATGCCCCAAGGCTGGCGATATTGCGCCGCACATGCCACATCATCAGCAAGCTGTAGACGTGCTGAAACCTTGGGAACCCAGTAGGATTTGCCCTCATTGACTGTATCATTAGCAACAAGCGGTAAGTCGGTGGTGGTTGGTCTGATATTTTTTAACTTGCGTTGAGGCGCCACAAAAGTCGCGCCGCTTTCCACCAGATTACCCTCTTCAAACAAAATATCGAAATCTTGCGAGCTGCGCTCAAAGCCACCTGCGTGTGCAAAAAATGTTCCGCCCAGAAGCGTTACCAGCAGGACAGGTGAAGTCTTTGCCGTTCTAGTTATTATCTTGCACATATATGTTCCCTGCGGTTCTGTCCCGTAACCGGCATATTTTTATAAATTCCCCAGTGCACCATGAATGAGAGTCTCCTGACTTTCAAACTTTAGTTGTAGATGAGGCAATAAATCACACAATTAAAACAACGAATTAAAATCAACAGCTAAAAATAGACAAAAAAATACCCGCGATGCAATTCCACAAAGTTGCATCGCGGGCTTATTAAATTTTCAGAGCAGCTTAGCCAGCTTCCTGAATACGTTTTTGTGCCAGTGCCACTTTTTCCGCGGCTTCCTGCAATTCAACAAGACGGGCACGTTCTGCTGCCACTACGTCTTCGCGTGCATTGGCAACAAATTTTTCATTCGAAAGCTTGGCATTAATCTTCTGCATTTCTGCATCGATCTTGCCGGCTTCTTTGGTCAGGCGGGCAGTTTCCGCACTCAGGTCAATCAGGCTGCCAAGCGGCATACATGCCGTTGCTTCACCGATAACCAGCTGTGCCGAACCTTTTGGCGCTGCATCAGAAAATTCAACATTTTCCACGCGTGCCAGACGTTTGATCGCCGCATCGTGACGCTCAAAACGCTCTTTGGTCTGTGCATTGGCTTCCAGCACAATCAATGGCGCCTTAGCTGATGGCGGTACGTTCATTTCAGAGCGAACCGAACGGATACCATTCACCAGATCAATCAGCCAGTTAACGTCGGTTGCAGCTTCATTATCTTCAAAAGACAATTCCGGCCACTGAGCCAAAGCCAACACGCTGTCGCGCTCAGTCCCTTCACCGGCGGTCAGAGCCCAAAGCTCTTCGGTCATGAACGGCATAAACGGATGCAGCAGACGATAGATTTCGTCAAGGCAATAAGCCGCACAGGCCTGTGCTTCCGCTTTTTCAGCTTCATCATCGCCCATGAAAATTGGTTTGAGCAATTCCAGATACCAGTCACAGAACTGGTTCCAGACAAAGCGGTAAGCAGCCGAAGCCGCTTCATTGAAGCGATAGCTGGTAATACCGGCAGTGATGGCGTTAGCGGCCTGTGTCAGTTCAGTCAAAATCCAACGGTTAACCGCCAGTTTTGCCTGTTCCGGCTTGAAGTTTTTATCTGCCTTCACGCCGTTCATCTGCGCAAAACGGGTCGCATTCCACAGCTTGGTGCCGAAATTGCGGTAACCGGCAATACGTGCAGGGTCGAGCTTAACATCACGTCCCTGTGCCGCCATAATAGCCAGCGTAAAGCGCAGCGCATCTGCACCATATTCGTCAATCAGTTCCAGCGGATCAATGACATTGCCTTTGGACTTCGACATTTTCGCGCCGTTTTTATCACGCACCAGCGCATGAACATAAACGGTGTGGAACGGTTCTTCATCCATGAAATGAAGACCCATCATCATCATTCTGGCAACCCAGAAGAAGATAATATCAAAACCGGTCACCAAAACGTCGGTCTGGTAATAGGTTTCCAGTTCCGGTGTTTTGTCGGGCCAGCCAAGGGTCGAGAACGGCCACAAAGCAGACGAGAACCATGTGTCCAGAACGTCCGGATCACGGGTCAGTTCAGTCGGCTTGCCATAATGCTTTTCTGCCGAAGCCAATGCTTCTGCTTCGCTTTTCTCAACGAAAATTTCGCCATCCGGGCCATACCATGCAGGGATTTGGTGTCCCCACCACAATTGACGGGAAATACACCATGGCTGAATGTTTTCCATCCAGTCATAATAGGTCTTTTCCCATGTTTTCGGTACGATCGCAGTGCGTCCTTCACGAACGCTGTCGATCGCAGGCTTGGCCATTTCGGCCGCATTAACATACCACTGATCGGTCAAAAGCGGCTCAATCGGCACGCCACCACGGTCGCCATGTGGAACCATATGGGTGTGATCTTCGATTTTCTCGAGATAGCCGCCCTCTTCCATCTTGGCAACAATGGCCTTGCGAACAGCAAATCTGTCCTGACCGTCAAGCTCAGCAATCAATGCATCAAGCGTGGCGCTGGCAGCCACACCTTCCAGAAAGTCTTCATTATCTTTCAGGCAGATGGTGGCATCAGGCGCCATGATGTTGATTTTGCGCAGATCATTGCGCTTGCCAACTTCAAAGTCGTTGAAATCATGCGCAGGCGTAATTTTAACCGCACCGGAACCGGCTTCCGGATCAGCATAATCATCACCGACAATCGGAATAGCACGGCCAACCAGCGGCAGAATAACGGACTTGCCGATACGTGCCTGATAGCGTTCATCTTCCGGATTAACCGCAACACCGCTATCGCCCAGCATGGTTTCAGGACGCGTTGTAGCAACAACGATATAGGTGCTTGGATCTTCCGCGTTAAAAGTCACGCCTTCCAGCGGATAGCGGAAGTGCCACAAATTGCCTTTAATCTCGCGTTGTTCAACTTCCAGATCGGAAATCGCGGTCAGCAATTTCGGATCCCAGTTAACCAGACGCTTGTCTTTATAAATCAAGCCTTCGCGGTGAAGGGTTACAAACACTTCCAGAACCGCTTTGGAAAGACCTTCATCCATGGTGAAGCGTTCACGTGACCAATCGCAAGATGCCCCAAGACGGCGCAGCTGATTGGAAATCATACCACCGGATTCATTCTTCCACTGCCAGATGCGTTCAACGAACTTTTCACGTCCCATCGCATGACGGTTGGGCTCTTTACGCTCAGCCAGCTGACGCTCAACAACCATCTGCGTTGCAATACCCGCGTGGTCGAAGCCTGGCTGCCACAGCACATTTTTGCCGCGCATACGTTCAAAACGAACCAGAATATCCTGAATCGTGTTGTTCAGCGCATGGCCCATATGCAAAGAACCGGTGACATTTGGCGGCGGAATAACAATTGTAAACGGCTCCGCGCCTTCTTTCGCACCGGCACCCGCTTTAAATGCGCCTGCCTCTTCCCATCGCTCTGCAATTTTCGGCTCTGTTGCCGCTGCATCATATGTTTTTTCTAGCATCAAACTGTCCGGTCGTTGTGCAAAGAATGAAGATTAATTCAGCAGTTTGCCGCCTTCACTCAATAAGCAAGCCTAAATGAGAGTCACTTTGATTGACCTCTTAAACCGCCATGGGTTTTGTGTCAAAAAACAATAATCCCGCCATATATAATGACGGGATTAACGCATTCCAACTTATCTTTATAAATCAGTACTGGTCACCGCGAACCATGCGTTCAATTTCTTCACGCACAAGACGCTCAACCATGCTTGGCAGATTTTCATCCAGCCAGTTTTGCAGCATCGGACGCAAGAGCGCTTCCGCCTGCTCTTCCAGCGAGCGGATACGCTCCTGACGCACAGCTTCCGACAATTGTTCAAAAGACGCCGAAACCTGTTGCTTGGTTGAAGCCGATGCCAAAGGGGCTGCCGGTTTAGCTGCCGCCTCTTCAGGAGCTACTTCCGGCTGCTTTTCCATCATTTCCGAGATAATCTTATGGATATCATTTTCCACGCTCTGCTCGACTTTCTCTCTGATGTTGAAATCAGCGACCCCAGCCTTCATTTCAGGCTGAGCCTCGACAGTGTTTTTCGCAGTTTTAGCAGCATCATTGGCCGGAACCGGCTTAACCGCCACATAATCAGCGGTTTCCTGATCCATATCAAATGAACCGCGCAGGCTCATATTGCCATCCAGCACCGGAGCGTCAGCATTTGGCTGTTCCGGCTGTTCAATCGCAGCAGACACCGCAGTCATCACGGAGCTGCGTACAGCATCAGGCTTGGCGACCGGTGCGCTCACCGGCTTTTCCTGCAATAAAGGGCGCTCGTAATTGCGAACAGGTGCAGCAGCAGATGCGGCTGGCGCAACAGGTGCAACTTGTTCAGGCATTTCCGCATTAGGACGACGAAACGGGGCAACTTCACCACGCGTGACAGGCTCATTACGCATAGCAGGTTTTTCTGCCTGCGCCGTTTCTGCCGGGTCCTGCCGTGTCACATCGCTATCCTCGATAATACGACGGATAGAAGCGAGGATTTCTTCCATTGAAGGCTCACGAGCCGCGCTTGATGCCTGTGCCATAGTCTTTGTATCCCATATTCTCGCAAGTCGTAGCGAATCTTGTGGGACTAAAGTAACGAACTATTAACGATTTGAGAATCCCTTAGCGACAATTCAAACCGCAAACTCACAGATTTATCATTTATTAATAAAGATTAGTTTCGAGCGATTCGATCACTCGCAGGCACAAAAAAACGGGCGCTGGCATCATATTGCCAAGCGCCCGCTTTTTATAAAAAATTTAAACTGAAAATAAATAGGCCAAAATAATAACTGAGAACAAAGCTACGGCACCCCAAAGAGCAACGCCCCAGCAAGATTTTTGAACAGTTTCGTCCATTTTTATGCGCATCTTTTCTGCTGAATAAAATTTCTGCCCCTTCTATAGAACGGGCATATGTTTTACGCAATCGCTGTTTAAGGCATAAATGTGGTGCAAGCTATGCACAAACATGAATTGACAGCGAATAGATAAATAAAATCATATATTTAATTTTTAACTCACATTAATAAAACTGTAATTAATACGGCAAAAATAAGCCATCTATGGCTGCGGAAACAGTCGATCTATCTTGCCGTTCCACCAATAAATAACCAAACCCAACCACTCATGAAATGCGGTTGAGCTTCGTGAAAACGCCTCATTGGCATTTTGAAAATAAAAACGGAATTGGGTATCCGGCACGGTTTTATAATCAACCGGCCAGGCGATGACATCAAAACCCGCCTTTCTAAAAACCCCGACCGAACGTGGCATATGATAGGCTGAGGTAATCAACAGCCAGTTCTGCCCTTTTTCCGGCTTGACCAGATCATAAGTCATTTGTGCATTTTCAATCGTATTGCGTGATTGCGCCTCATAAACCACATTGCTGTCATCGACCTGAAATGCCTTGAAAAGCGCACGCGTACTCTCGGCATCTGGTATTGAGCGGCTAAAATATGTACCCTCACCACCTGTCACTACAATTTTTGCATCGCGAAAATGTTTAGAAAACCGCATGGTTTCCACAATACGGTCTCCGGCACTGTTAAGCTCTGTGCCACCGCGCGCCGCATTAACTTCACCGCTCATATAGCCGCCAAGAACAATGATCCCGTCAATATTTTCGGGCAGCTCCTGCGGGCGCTGAAAGCGCTCCTCCAAAGGATTAAGCAGCACAGAACCCAAAGTAGTAAAGCCGCATAATATAATGATAAAACAAGCTATTAGCATCGACACTATCGCCAAAGCTTTCCAGCCGCAATAAAGCGCAACAACACAAAAGGCGCACAAAACCAGCAGCACCGACAAAGGCTGCATGAAGAGCCAGATGATTTTAGACAGACTGAAAAACATGAAGCCTCTTCAACACGCATAGAATGCAAAATACTATGTCTGCTTTTAACACGGAAAACAAAGAGGCATAGCACCCGCCCGATTTTTCCTCGCGACAGATCACCGCTTATTCATTAAATTTTAACAATCCGCCCAATGCGCCATTGTTAAAATCGTTAATTTGCTATAGGTAGCGCGCATACACTGCGGAACTTATATACCGCGCATCACAGATTTCCATATCCAGGAAAAACCATGAACCGTCGCCGCCGTATTTACGAGGGTAAGGCCAAGATTCTTTATGAAGGACCTGAGCCAGGTACTCTCATCCAGTTTTTCAAAGATGATGCCACTGCGTTCAATAACAAGAAACACGAAGTTATTGATGGCAAAGGTGTGCTGAACAATCGTATTTCCGAGCATATTTTTCAGCTTTTGAACCGGATCAACATCCCTACCCACTTTATCAAGCGCCTCAACATGCGTGAGCAGCTGATCCGGGAAGTTGAAATCGTTCCTTTGGAAGTTGTGGTTCGCAATGTGGCTGCCGGTTCTCTGGCCAAACGCCTTGGCCTTGAAGAAGGCACAGTTTTACCGCGTTCCATCGTTGAGTTCTATTATAAAGCCGATGCGCTTGATGATCCGATGGTATCTGAAGAACACATCACCGCGTTCGGCTGGGCAAGCCCGCAGGAACTCGATGATATTATGACGCTCGCAATCCGCGCCAATGATTTCCTCACCGGCCTATTTCTTGGCATCGGCATCCAGCTGGTGGACTTCAAGATCGAATGTGGCCGCCTCTGGGAAGGCGAACTGATGCGCATCGTCATTGCGGACGAAATCTCACCGGATTCCGCCCGCCTATGGGACATCAACACCAATGAAAAGATGGACAAAGACCGTTTCCGCCGCGATATGGGTGGTTTGGTTGAAGCCTATCAGGAAGTCGCCCGTCGCCTTGGCATCATGAATGAAAATGAGCCATCGCGTCCGTCCGGCCCCGTTCTGGTGAAATAAAATCTCATAAAGCCCGTCTTGAAAACATCAGGCGGGCTCTATGATTTCTAAAACAGCTTTTACGGCAATCTTTTTTACAGGATAAAACAGTGATCAAAGCACGTGTCACCGTTACATTAAAAAACGGCGTTCTCGACCCTCAGGGCAAAGCAATTGTTGGCGCATTGGGCAGCCTTGGTTTTGATGGCGTCAACTCTGTCCGTCAGGGCAAGGTTTTTGATGTTGAACTGGAAGGCGCTGATAAAGCTGCCGCAGAAACCAACCTCAAAGCGATGTGCGAAAAGCTTCTCGCCAATACCGTCATCGAAGATTATAGTATCACTATTCTCTGACCATTGATCAGATCGCTTGGGATATTCCCAAGCCGGTCTTTTCACTTTTGTTATATGAACAATAGGACGATTGGTGTCATGAAATCCGCTGTCATTCTCCTTCCGGGCCTCAATCGCGACCGCGATATGATTGCCGCTTTAACAAAGATCACCGGTCAGGCACCTGTCACTGTCTGGCAGACTGATACAAGCATCCCTGATGATGTTGATCTCATCGTCATTCCGGGTGGCTTTTCTTACGGTGACTATCTGCGTTGCGGCGCCATTGCTGCACGTATGCCTGTTATGCAGGCTGTGCGTGAAAAAGCTGAAAAAGGCGTCAAAGTTATGGGCGTGTGCAACGGCTTCCAGATTCTGCTCGAAGCAGGTCTGCTGCCAGGCGCATTGATGCGCAACACATCGCTGAAATTTGTCTGCCGTGAAGTTAAACTCGAAGTTGCTAATGCCACTTCCGTGTTCACCCGTGGTTATCAGGCCGGTCAGATCATTCGCTGCCCTGTTGCCCACCATGACGGCAATTACTTTGCTGACGCAGAAACATTGAAGCGTTTGGAAGACAATGGTCAGGTTCTCTTCCGCTATGCGGAAGGCACGAACCCGAACGGCTCTGTCAACAATATCGCAGGTATTATGAACGAACGCGGCAACGTGCTCGGCATGATGCCGCATCCGGAAAACCTGATCGAAGCAGCACATGGCGGTAATGACGGACGTGCATTATTTGCTGGTGCCCTCGGACTGGCTGCCTGATTGACGTAAACCGTCTTTCAGATCAGATAAACTTGTTTTCGTTTGAAACGGTGTAAGTGTTAAAACGCACCATCAAAGCGCTCAAGCATTAAGGAGACTGCGACCCATGAAACTCTATTCCCGGCCACTTTCTCCTTATGCAGCGGCAATCCGCGCCACTGCTTATCTGAAAAATATTCCGCTTAAACTGATCGATCTGCCCTACCCGTTTCAGGAGCTGATCGCTGATATCACACCGGTACAGCGCGTACCGGTGCTGGTTACAGGTTCCGGCACATCACTTTTTGAAGCCATCATCATTGCGGAATATCTGGAAGAAAAATTTACCGATATCCCATTGCTGCCGCAAGACCCGAAAGACCGCGCCCTCACACGCTTAATAGCGCGCATGGCAGAACTCGAAGTGCTTGTACCAGCTCTCAATATCTTCAAATTGCCCGCAGATGCTGCTGATCGTCAGCAGAAGATTGACGCGCAAATCGCTGTCATGAAACGTGGCCTTGCCATCCTCGAAGAACGCATGACAGGGGAAGCTTATGCGCTTGGCGACCATGCAACGCTTGCTGATTGCTGGTTGCTGCCGATCCGCTTCTTTCTGGAGCCGATCAAAAAGCTGAGCAATTGCCCGACACTCTTTGACGATTATCCGAAATTTGACGCCTATGCGCAAAATGCCCGTCAGGACGATGCGCTTGCCACCGTCTGGAATGAAATGCATGACGGTCTCGTCGCCTTTAAACCACATCTGGCCTAGAATTTTATAAGCTGGCGGAGCCCGCATTTGTTCAAGTTTCATCTCGCGACAGCCTTGGGTCTGTCAGCTTTATTGTTCTTATCGTCCTGCCAGTCAGCCCGCCAGCCGGGCCCTGGCCCTTTAACACTCACCTCCTCGCAATCGGCTCTGCCGACGATGGAGATGATGAGCCAGGCAGCCACCGCTTGCTGGTTCAAAACAAAGAATGCTGATTTCCGCGCCTATAAAATGGCCGCAGAACTCAATTCTTTTTCCGGCCGGCCGCGCTTTTTATTAGTGCCGGTTAAAAACCCGACTGCCCGCCCGCTGCTCGTTGTGCAGGCGGAAGGCAATCCGGCCAAGATTCAAGTTTTCGGACCAATGATGGGGCAACCCGTCGGTTCAAAAATTGCCCATGATGTAAAGCTTTGGGCTGAAGGGCAAAAACAATGTTCCTGAATAAACCGCGGTAAAGCCTGAAATTCAGGCTTTTTATACTCGCACTCCTCATCAACTTGCGGTAAAGAAGCCGCTTGAAACACTAGATTTTCGGTGGGTTTTCTGTTTCCATGACCAATTCCTCATCCAATATCACAAACAATCAGGCAATCACGCCAGAACTGATCGAAGCGCACGGCTTGAAGCCGGATGAATATCAGCGCATTCTCGGTCTTATCGGCCGTGAGCCAAGCTATACAGAGCTTGGCATTTTCTCTGCCATGTGGAATGAGCACTGCTCTTATAAATCATCTAAAAAATGGCTGCGTACGCTGCCGACAACCGGCCCGCGCGTCATTCAGGGCCCTGGCGAAAACGCCGGTGTTGTTGATATCGGCGATGGCGACTGCATCGTTTTCAAGATGGAAAGCCACAACCATCCATCCTATATCGAGCCTTATCAGGGCGCGGCAACAGGTGTTGGCGGTATTTTGCGTGACGTTTTCACCATGGGTGCGCGTCCGGTTGCAGCCATGAATGCGCTGCGCTTTGGTGAGCCATCCCATCCAAAAACCCGCCACCTCGTTTCCGGTGTTGTTTCCGGTGTTGGCGGTTACGGCAATGCATTCGGCGTGCCGACTGTTGGCGGTGAAGTCGATTTCGACAAGCGTTATAACGACAATATCCTCGTCAACGCATTTGCTGCTGGTCTGGCGAAAACCGACGCGATTTTCTACTCAAAAGCTGAAGGCGTTGGCCTGCCGGTTGTTTATCTGGGTGCGAAAACCGGTCGTGACGGTGTGGGCGGCGCGACAATGGCATCGGCTGAATTCGATGAAACCATTGACGAAAAGCGCCCAACCGTTCAGGTTGGTGATCCGTTTACTGAAAAATGCCTGCTCGAGGCTTGCCTTGAGCTGATGGCATCCGGTGCGGTTATCGCTATTCAGGATATGGGTGCGGCAGGTCTTACCTGTTCAGCTGTCGAAATGGGCGCCAAAGGCGACCTCGGCATCGAACTGATCCTTGATCATGTGCCTGTGCGCGAAGAAAACATGACCGCTTACGAAATGATGCTTTCTGAAAGTCAGGAACGCATGCTGATGGTTCTGAAACCTGAAAAGGCAGAAGAAGCAGAAGCCATTTTCGTTAAATGGGGTCTGGATTTTGCAATCGTTGGTAAAACCACTGATGATCTGCGCTTCCGCGTTCTCCATCAGGGCGTTGAAGTTGCTAATCTGCCGATTAAAGAACTCGGCGATGAAGCACCTGAATATGATCGTCCATGGAAAGAACCAGGCCGTCATGCACCGCTGAGCCTTGCTTCTGTTCCGGAAGTTGAAGATTATGCCGATGCGCTTTTGAAACTGGTAGGCTCTGCCGATCAGTCTTCACGTCGCTGGGTTTACGAACAGTTCGACACCATCATTCAGGGCAATTCCTTGCAAATTCCTGGTGGTGATGCTGGTGTGATCCGCGTTGACGGCCATGAAACCAAAGCACTTGCTTTCTCATCAGACGTCACACCGCGTTATTGCGAAGCTGATCCGTTTGAAGGCGGCAAGCAGGCTGTTGCAGAATGCTGGCGTAACCTAACCGCTGTTGGTGCAGAGCCTTTGGCTTCCACCGACAACCTCAACTTCGGCAACCCTGAAAAGCCGGACGTGATGGGTCAGCTGGTTAAAGCCATTGAAGGTATCGGTGAAGCATGCCGCACGCTCGGTTTCCCGATCGTTTCCGGTAATGTGTCGCTTTACAACGAAACCAATGGTCAGGCGATCCTGCCTACCCCAACCATTGCTGGTGTCGGCCTCATTCCTGATTGGAAACAGATGGCTAAAATCGGCGGCATGCAGGATGGCGATGTGCTGATCCTGCTCGGTGGTGATGGTACGCATCTTGGCCAGTCGATCTACTTGCGCGATCTGTTTGACCGTGCCGATGGCCCGCCTCCATCTGTTGATTTGAGCATTGAAAAGCGCAACGGCGATTTCGTTCGCTCTGCTATCCGCAATGATCAGGTAACAGCTTGTCACGATCTGTCTGACGGTGGTTTGGCATTGGCAGTTGCTGAAATGGCAATCAAATCCGGCAAAGGTGCAAGCATCGAACTCGGTGAAGGCGCACGCCATGCACTGATGTTTGGTGAAGATCAGGCACGTTATGTTGTTTCAACCTCTGCTGAAACTGCCAAACTTCTGGCACTCAATGCAGAAGGTTCAGGCATTCCGTTCCGTATCCTCGGCACCGTAGGCGGCACAGAGCTTAGCTTCGGTGATGCCTGCAAGGTTTCAGTCGATGCGCTGAAAACTGCCTATGAAGGCTGGTTCCCGAACTATATGAACGGCGTTGAAGCTGCCGAATAAACCAAATTGGGTTTTAAAAACAAAAGGCTGCGTTTCAAAACGCAGCCTTTTATCTTTTGGGGTTTTCATTTGTAGCTGACAGGCAGAGGCAAATTGCCATCTAACAATTGCTACTTTCAAACCCCATAATGAAAGTTCAATACCCGCATTTATAACCGAGCTTTTCTATGTCTGATTTTTCCCGCGATCATCTCAATACGTATTTTCACGCCCAGACGGACGATATCCGGCCGGTCGAGTGGCTTGTAGCTGAGGGATTGACGGATTACGAATATGCGCTGAATTTCATGGAAGAGCGGGTGAAAGACATCCGCGATAATGGTGCGCCGGAACTGGTTTGGTTGCTTGAGCATCCGCCCCTTTATACCGGAGGCACCAGTGCCAATGCTTCCGACCTTCTCACCCCTGATCGCTTTCCGGTTTATGAAACCGGACGCGGAGGCGAATATACCTATCATGGCCCCGGTCAGCGTGTTGTATATGTCATGCTTGATTTAAAGCGCCGCCGTGAAGACGTGCGCGCCTTTGTGGCCGCGCTGGAAGAATGGATTATTCAGACATTGGCTGAATTTAATGTCAAAGGCGAACGCCGCGAAGATCGCGTCGGCGTTTGGGTCACGCGCCCTGAAAAACCACGCCTTGCCAATGGTGCCATGTCAGAAGATAAAATTGCCGCTATCGGTATTCGTCTTCGCCGCTGGGTCAGTTTTCATGGCATTGCGCTCAATGTTGAACCAGAGCTTGAAAATTTCGGCGGTATTGTGCCTTGCGGCGTCACCGAACACGGCGTGACCAGTTTGGTGGATCTCGGCCTGCCGGTCACGATGGATGATCTAGACGTGGCTTTGGCTAAAACATTCCGTACTGTCTTCGGCGAAAGCTGAAATTTGAAAGCCACATAATACAAAAACAAAAAGGGCATTTGCGCCAACCGCAAATGCCCTTTTTTGGATTCAATTAAAAGCCTCAGGCTTTCTTCAAAAACTCGGTCTTCAGCACCAAACCTTTAACCTGCTTGGTATTGCATTCCACTTCGCCCGGATTACCGTTAAGGCGAACATTTTTAACCAATGTACCGCGCTTGATGGTTTCCGAGGTGCCTTTCACTTTCAGATCTTTAATCAAGGTGACGGAATCACCTTCATTGATCTGGGTGCCATTGCTGTCTCTGACGATAACTTCATCACTCATGCTCATCACTCCATAAAAAGAGCCTTAAGCTGCTCTTTCAAACAAAGCTTAAGGCTGTTTCAGAACTTTAAATAGCTTTCACTCAAAGCTTAAAGCGTGCTGCCATTTTGCAGTTTCGAATTGCTCACGCTTATTTTTATCTTCACCGCAGAGCATAGCCCTTTGGGAGACATGCTTTAGCGCACCTGATCCAGCAGGCGTTTGCATTCCAGCAAGTCAAATAAAGCTTCCTGCAACAGGCTGCGATTATCTTTTGATGCACGGCGATCATCCGCACCCACAGGGCCGGATTCCTCACCTTTCAACAAGCCAAAGAGTTTGCGCGGTGCAGCCGGCGCTTTGATGCCGGAAGGAAATGATGTTTCATCAAATGCATCAGCTTCGGCATGACGGCTGGCTTCAGCCTGTTTTTGCTTGGTAATCGCATCAATAGCAGCCACATCACCATTGCCGAGCGCAATGATGAACTGCACATTATTTTCACGTAAAAGCTTTTGAACGCCTTTAATCGTATAGCCCTGATCATAAAGCAGATGACGGATGCCTTTGAGCAATTCAACGTCAAGCGGGCGGTAATAACGACGACCGCCACCGCGCTTTAAAGGCTTGATCTGTGTAAACCGCGTTTCCCAAAAGCGCAAAACATGCTGCGGCAAATCAAGATCATCAGCAACTTCACTGATTGTCCTGAAAGCATCTGGACCTTTATCCATATACTGCCCCTTCTGATATTACAGTTTGTCTCTGCTTTGTGTTTGCAACAAATCACAAAGTTTCAGAATTATCATTATACATGACGGCAGCCGAATGCTGAAACGAATAGTCGTCTCAGCGCGGAAAACCGTACGAATCACTTATATAATGAACATGCAATATCAGCTATTTACAGGCAAGCATTTAAGCTGACTGTTAAAGGAGCATTATCGATTGCAGCTGATTATTCGGCGTGAGACGCCTGTTTGCTTCTCTTCTGATGTTCTTCAAGAATGCGCTGTTTCAAGACATTGGAAGCCTTGAAGGTCATAACCCGGCGCGGCAAAATTGGAACTTCTTCACCGGTTTTCGGATTACGGCCAATACGCTCATTCTTCTCACGCACCTGAAAAGTGGCAAAAGATGACAGCTTGACGGTCTCTCCATTCACAATAGCATCACACACTTCATCGAGAATCATCTCAACAAGTGCTGCTGACTCTGTGCGCGAGAGACCTACCTTACGGTAAACAGCCTCTGCCAAGTCTGCGCGTGTGACTGTCTTACCCCCCATGACGGAACCTACCTGGTTAGCGTTGGACTAATATTATCCTTAACTGACAGCAGGTTACACAAATAAAATGGTTTCGGTCAAGCAGCCTTTTTCACGCGACTTAATTTAAAATGCTGAAGTTACCAGCGAAGCAGCACTGCGCCCCAAGTAAAGCCGCCGCCCATTGCCTCCAAAAGCACCAGATCACCTTCCTTGATACGGCCGTCTTTAACGGCTGCGCCAAGAGCAAGCGGTACGGATGCAGCAGATGTATTGCCATGCTGATCAACAGTGATAACAACTTTTTCTTCAGCAATATTCAATTTTTTAGCCGAGGCATCGATAATGCGTTTATTCGCCTGATGCGGCACAAACCAGTCAATATCATCAGCAGTCAGGCCGGTTTCTTCAAAAGAAGCCTCGATCACATCAGTGATCATGCCAACAGCATGTTTGAAAACTTCGCGGCCTTCCATGCGCAAATGACCAACGGTCTGCGTGGTTGAAGGGCCACCATCAACAAAAAGCTTGTGCTTATGCGAACCATCGGAGCGCAAATTGGCTGACAAAATACCGCGGTCAGAGGTCAAGCCTTTGCCATCGCCGGCTTCGAGCACAATCGCGCCTGCGCCATCACCAAAAAGAACGCAGGTGCTGCGGTCATTCCAGTCGAGAATACGCGAGAAGGTTTCCGCACCAATGACCAGTACGCGCTGTGCCATACCGCCACGGATATAAAGATCAGCCGTGCTGATCGCATAAATGAAACCGGAGCAAACGGCCTGCATATCAAATGCAAAACCATGCGTCATACCGAGTTCTTTTTGAATTTCGACAGCACTTGCCGGAAATGTATTATTCGGGGTCGAAGTTGCGACCACGATCAGATCAATATCATCAGGTGTCAGTCCAGCATTTTCCAATGCCGCACGCGCCGCAGCAGCACCGAGCGAAACCGTTGTTTCATTTTCATTGGCAATATGGCGCTGACGAATGCCTGTGCGCTGCACAATCCACTCATCCGACGTTTCAACCATACCTTCCAAATCAGAATTCTTAACGATACGCTCCGGCAGTGCGGTTCCGATACCCTTAACGACAGATCTAATCATCGCTTTTTCCATTTTCCAAGACATCGACACCCCAGACGGGGAGCGCTTATCATTAAGTCAGAGGCTAGAAAGCCCATATGCGTTTTTCACAAAAAACCAACTGTTCTCAGCTAGCATTCTTTATGAAAAACGCCAAGTTTCTTACATTAAATGCGGGCTATTACGCCTGATTTTCATCAGAAAGTGCCGTCTCTTCTTTATTTTCATTTATCGGAGCACTATGCTGAAAATGCGACATGTCGGCGGTAATTTTCTCTAAAAGTTTATTACGCACCATATCATAGCCCACCTCGATGGCAGCAGCGATGCCATCCGCATTGGCGCTACCGTGACTTTTAATCACAACACCATTGAGCCCCAGAAACACGCCGCCATTGACCTTGTTCGGATCCATTTTTTCGCGCAGGCGATCAAATGCACCTTTGGCAAATAAATAGCCGATCTTGGCAAGCCATGTGCGGCTCATGGCCTGACGCAGCAGATTTGCAATCTGGCGCGCTGTGCCTTCAGCGGTTTTCAATGCAATATTGCCGGTAAAACCTTCGGTCACCACCACGTCAACCGTGCCGCTGCCAATGTCATTACCTTCAACAAAGCCGTAATATTCAAAGCCTTCCAACGGAGTGTCACGCAGGATCTGTCCGGCTTCCTTGATTTCATCAAGACCCTTCACATCCTCAACACCCACATTCAAAAGGCCAACCGTCGGGCGCTTCACTTCAAAAAGCGCGCGCGCCATACCGGCACCCATAACGGCATAATTCACCAGCTGCGGTGCATCCGCGCCAATGGTTGCGCCAACATCAAGCACAATGCCCTCGCCGCGCGAATTCGGCCAGATCGCCGCAATTGCCGGACGTTCAATCTGTGGCATCATACGCAGGCAAAATTTGGACATCGCCATCAGCGCGCCGGTATTACCGGCAGACACGCAGGCATCCGCCTCACCGTCTTTGACGGCTTCAAGAGCCTGCCACATCGAAGACTTACCACGTCCGTTACGCAAAGCCTGTCCCGGCTTGTCGTCCATACGCACAGCCATTTCACTGACGCGAAACTCGGATGCGGCCTGAAGCTTAGGGTATTTGGCCAAAATCGGCTCAACCCGATCTGCCAGACCATAAATTACAAAGCGGATATCCGGATGACGCTCAAGCGCTATTGCCGCTCCGGGTATGACTACTTCAGGGCCAAAATCGCCACCCATGGCGTCAATTGAAATTCTTATCACTCTGGATTGTCCTGTGAGGTCCCTGTTGCTCGTATAGCTTTTTTACAAAAATCAGCGGTTAAGCTTCAAGATTTAGGCGAAAATAGCTTTTTTATTCAGCCGTACAACTGAAATTTGGCAAATAGCTTAAATCAGTCCTTCTTCTGCCAATTCGCAAGGTTTGCAAATGGTGAAACAACACCATTATCGGCCGCGTCTTCAGTTTCGCCAACTGTAACAACCACAGAATCAGCCAAATCACTTTTTCGCGGATAAGGATCAATTGCCAGATCAAAGAACTCTTCAGCAATCGCGCCAATATCAATTTTATCGCCGGAAAATGTTTCCGGAATATCAGGGCCATCGGCAGAAATGAGCATTTCACCGCTCTCATCCACCGGAATCCGGGCAAGGCGTGAATGTTCCGGCACCAGTACAATTTCCACATCTTCATCAATCTGATTCTCGATTGGTTCCAATGTAGCAACACAGGACTGCACGATCTGCGCCTGAATTTTACCGCGAATTTTAATGCCGCTCTTTTTCCATGGCGTAATGATAAAATCGGCAGAAAAGCTCAAAACCTTTTCCAGACCATGAGATTCGGCCAAGGCTTCACGCTCTCTGTCGTCACTTTTCAGTGTTACTTCAATGCCTTTATGCGGCACATGCTGTACCGAAACCGGAAAACTCAAAACTGCTTCTTGCATTACGCTGTCTCAATTTGCACGGTCGAAGTTAAATCTTCCGCGTTCAAAAATGTTAATCTGCCTGCTGCAATATCCTGATCCTGTAATTTTGACAAATGATCACGGCTCGCAAACACATATGTGCAAAGATCGTCTGCTTGCGGCCAGTTTTCAAGATCAGGCTGAATATTGCGTGCCAAAGCAGCACTGAGTGCCGCCCGATCATGAGAATCAAGCGCAATGCCATAAGAGGCAACCCGACCATAAAACATCCGCGCCAGTTTTTTCATGCGTTTTGGTACAGATTGGTCACCAATGCCGAATTCACGCAGTGAATGATCGATGTCTTTAAAGAACTCGTCGGCCAGATCCTGTCCCAATGCAGCCAGCACTTTATTTTCAACACCATCAGATTTGAGCCGGTGAAGCGTCAAAAACAAATGTAATGACAACATTTCATAGCGTCCGAGCGGTGTGTCGGGCACTTGAAACTGTGCATAAAAATATTTTTGACGTGCTGCCATCACAATATTTTCATAAATATGCAGCGTAATGGCTTCATTAGCCTTCGATTTACGTCGAAAAAGTTGAAGAATCATAATCTGACGACCGTTCTTATTGCATCCAGTTGCAAGGTGGTTTACCGAAGTTCTTTCAACGGCGAAAGAGCCGCCCTGATTTAGATCATGGAGATGTCATTGTTGCAGCGATTTTTTACAAGCCCCCGAACAAGAGGCGCGATGCTTGCTAGCACTGTGGTTCTCTTATCAGCAGGTTTAGCAGGATGTAATACCGCATCAACCCTGAACCCGTCTGAAATAATGACCGAAGGCTATGTGCTCGATAAAGAGGCACTCGATTCCATTCCGGTAGGTTCCAGCCGTGAGCAGGTTTTGATGGCGATGGGAACTCCGTCTTCCACCGCGACATTCGATAATGAAGTATTCTATTATATTTCACAAAAGCGTTATCGCGCAGCCCAGTTCATGCCACCTAAAGTGACCGACCGTCAGATTCTGGCGATTTACTTTGATAAAGACGGTAAAGTCAGCCAGATCGCCAATTATGGCCTTCAGGATGGCAAGCTGTTTGATTTCATTTCCCGCACGACACCGACTGGTGGTAAGGATCAGACCTTCCTCAGCCAGATTATTCAAGGTGTGGGTAAAGCGCCTACCTCTCTTCCGGGTATGTGATAGGTGTGAAATAACATGCATAAAAAACCCCGCTTTTCGGCGGGGTTTTTTATTGTTCGATTATCAATCACACAGAATGCGCCAGCACTGCCAGCAGCAAGAGCGCCACAATATTGGTGATCTTGATTGCCGGATTAACCGCAGGCCCTGCCGTATCCTTATAAGGATCGCCCACCGTATCACCGGTAACCGATGCTTTATGCGCTTCCGATCCTTTCAAGTGCAGCACACCGTCTTGATCGGTAAAGCCGTCCTCAAAGCTTTTCTTGGCATTGTCCCATGCTCCGCCCCCTGATGTCATGGAGATGGCCACAAACAAGCCATTGACGATCACACCCAGCAAAGAAGCACCAAGTGCTGCAAAAGCTGCTGACTTCGAGCCGGAAATCAACAACACGCCAAAATAAACCACCAATGGTGCCAGCACCGGCAATAATGACGGCAGGATCATTTCGCGGATGGCGGCTTTGGTTAAAATATCCACCGCGCGCGCATAATCTGGCCGCTCCTCACCGGTCATAATGCCCGGTTGCTCACGGAACTGACGGCGCACCTCATGCACAACTGACGCGGCAGCACGTCCGACAGCCGTCATTGCCATCCCGCCAAAGAGATAAGGAATAAGCCCGCCGAAGATCAGCCCTGCCACCACATAAGGGTTGGAAAGATCAAACGACACTTCGCCCATATTGGCAAAATACGGATATTGCTCACCATGCGCGGCAAAATACGCCAAATCATTGGAATAGGCTGCAAAGAGCACCAAGGCACCAAGCCCTGCCGAACCAATCGCATAACCCTTGGTCACAGCTTTGGTTGTGTTCCCCACCGCATCCAGTGCATCGGTAGCCTTGCGCACTTCACCATCAAGGCCGGACATTTCGGCAATACCACCGGCATTGTCCGTAACAGGCCCGAATGCATCAAGTGCCACAATCATTCCGGCAATGCCGAGCATGGCTGTCACCGCAATTGCCGTGCCGAAAAGCCCTGCCAGCTGATAGGTGGCGATAATCCCGCCGACAATCACCAAGGCCGGCAAAGCCGTTGCCTCTAATGATACCGCCAAACCTTGAATGACATTGGTGCCGTGACCACTGACAGAGGCTTGCGCAATGGAATTGACCGGCCTTTTATTGGTGCCGGTATAATATTCCGTGATCAGCACAATCAGCCCAGTGACGACCAAACCAATAACACCACAGATAAACAAATTGGTGCCGGTAATCACAAGGCCGCCTACCGTACCCACCTCGCCCCAACCAATCGTCAGCATATTGGCAACGGCAATACCGATAATTGACAGAATACCGGTGGCAATCAGCCCTTTATAAAGCGCGCCCATAATGGAGCCCGACACGCCAAGTTTGACAAAAAATGTACCGGCAATGGATGTTAAAACGCAGACACCGCAAATAGCCAGCGGATAAAGCATGATGGTTGAAAGCTCAGCATTACCGCCAAAAAAAATTGCTGCCAGCACCATGGTGGCAACAACCGTCACCGCATAGGTTTCAAACAAATCAGCGGCCATACCGGCACAATCGCCGACATTATCGCCGACATTATCAGCAATTGTTGCCGGATTACGCGGATCATCTTCCGGAATACCTGCTTCCACCTTACCGACCAGATCGCCGCCGACATCAGCACCTTTGGTGAAAATACCACCGCCCAACCGTGCGAAAATGGAAATCAGTGAAGCACCAAAGCCAAGGGATACGAGCGCATCAATCACCACGCGATCTGATGGCGCATAGCCCAGATAATAAGTCAGCACGAAATAATAAAGTGAAACGCCAAGCAGCGCCAAACCTGCCACCAGCATGCCGGTAATAGCACCGGACTTAAAGGCAAGCTCCAAGCCGCTCGCCAAACTGAACGAAGCAGCCTGTGCCGTGCGCACATTGGCACGCACCGAGACATGCATGCCGATAAAACCGGTTACGCCTGAAAGCACAGCACCGATCAAAAAACCGATAGCTGCCGTGATCGAAAGTAAATACCATGCAGCCAGAAAGACCACAGCACCTACAATCGCAATTGTTGTATATTGTCGTGTCAGATAGGCCTGCGCGCCTTCACGAATGGCACCGGCAATTTGCTGCATGCGGGCATTGCCCTGATCTGCGGCAAGAACTGAACGGGTCGCAAATACGGCATAAACCACTGAAAATAAGCCGCATGCGATAACAAGAAGAAGAACCCCTATGCCAACTTCCATTAAGCTAACTCCCATTTCTTTGCGATCCGTTCCCCTTTAAGCGGATCGGTTTATCGGCATGAGAGTGCCTTGCTGATGAAGCCTTGCCGGATCACCAATTGATTAATGGATTTGAAATGTGAGCTTAAAAGACAAAACCTTGTTCCAACCCATCATTCAGCATCTTTCACATGCCGTTACACATGAAAGATGCGGAACTTATACCTAAAGGTCAAGCTGAAGTTGAAACCGGCCTGAGGCCAATGCTGCCAGCTGTCAAAACCGGCAGCAGGGATCATTATCGTTTATTGCGGCCAGCCGCACCACGGCTTTCACCGCGCAGTGTAAAGGCCAGACGATCCAGCACCGCATTGGTCAGCTTTGGTTCTTCTTCGCCATAAAAAGCCTTGGCAATATCGACATATTCCGAAACGATTACCGCAGTCGGCACATCTTTGCGAGTTTTCAATTCCCAGATGCCGGCACGCAAAATTGCACGCAAAGTGGAATCAAGACGTGACAGCGGCCAGTCTTCATTCAGTGCTTCATGGATCATCGGATCAATCACGCGCTGCTCGGCAACAACACCGGCCAGAATTGCGCGGAACCATTGCGGATCGGCATCCAGATATTGCGTGCCATCCACTTCTTTGCCCAAACGGAAAGCTTCGTATTCGGCAACAACTTCCGAAATACCCGTTCCGGCCACATCCATTTGATAAAGTGCCTGCACGGCGGCCAGACGCGCTACGCCGCGCTTGTTTGCTGTACGCGGAGCGGAGGCTACAGGTTGCCCATCATTCGAGGATGTCATTAATTCGCGCTCCAAAGTTTCTTGTAAAATCTCATTATAACCCATGCTGAAAAACAGCATACCATATTTGCTAGAGCATTTCGTGTTCCTGTGAAATCACTTAAATGCTCTTTTTAAACAAAAACGCACGTATCCCGAAAACCGCTTTACAGTTTTCGGGATACGTTCATCTCTTTATCCTGCAAGCCCGATATGGGCTGCATCATATTTCAAACAGGCTCTAAGCCGATTTTGAGAATTGCGCAAGACGTGCAGCGTAACGAGCAAGCTGATCTATCTCAATATTTATCATATCGCCCACTTTGCGTGTCCCCCAAGTGGTTACGGACAGCGAATGACGGATCAAAAGCACGTCAAATTCATTACCATCAACACCATTGACGGTCAAAGATGTACCATCCAGCGCCACGGAACCCTTTTGCGCAATAAATGGTGCCAAGGCTTCAGGCGCACGCAATGTGAAGCGAACGGCATCGCCTTCTTCTTCACATGCAATAATTTCCGCTTTGCCATCAACATGGCCAGAAACCAGATGACCGCCCATTTCATCGCCAAGCTTCAATGAACGCTCAAGATTGATCGGAGTGCCGGTTTTCCATTCAGAAATCGTGGTCAGACGCAGCGCCTCTTCCCATGCTTCCACTTCAAACCAACGGGCATTACTGCCCTTTTCAGGCAACGCAACCACAGTCAGGCAGACGCCGGAACAGGCAATGGAAGCCCCCAGATCAATCTCGGACGGATCATAGGCGGTTTCAATGCGCAGCAAAACGCCTTCGTTCAAAGGCTTAACACGACCAATTTTGCCCACATCTGTGACAATACCCGTAAACATCAGGACTTCCTCACATATTCTGAATAATAATCAGCGCCAAAATCAGCACTGCGTATTTGCGTAAATTCAGTGTCTATATAGTGTTGTAAACCCTCAACAGGAATACCATCTGCACCAATTTTAACCGGCGCTTCAAAAAGCGCCAGACGATCTGCCAAGCCTTCACGTAAGAATGAAGCAGCAATGGCAGCCCCTCCTTCCACTAGCAAAGTGGCAACGCCCAGCTCACCTAAATCATTAAGCAATTCCGGCAAGGCAATCTGACCATCGCTCGTATCGGTTGCAATAATATGACATCCGGCATTTTGATATTGAATGCGTTTTTCAAGCGGCACATCAACGCCGCAGGCAATCCATAAAGGTACGTGTCCCGCCGTCTGCACCAGCTTTGAGGCAAGTGGCAAGCGCAATGCACTATCCAGTACAATGCGGATTGGCGAGCGATGCGCCATCCCATCCAACCGGCAGGTGAGTTCCGGATCATCTTCCAGCGCCGTTGCAATGCCGATTAAAATGGCATCAGTTTCCGCGCGCATCAAATGGCTTTGCGAACGCGCAACCGAACCGGTAATTGCCACCTGTCCGGAACCACGGATACCGATGAAATAATCATCAGAAAGTGCTAATTTTACAGTAACTTCCGGTCGTTTTTTAAAAGAACGAATGAGGTAACCTGCAAGTTGATTGGCAGCGACACTCCCAAGCACATTTTCCTGCACCTCAATGCCCGCTGCACGCAACATCGCATAGCCTTTGCCGCTCACCCGATCATCGGGATCATTGGCTGCGGCAACCACACGGGCAATGCCAGCACTGATCAGCGCCTCGGCACAAGGTGGTGTTTTGCCATGATGGGCGCATGGCTCCAGCGTGACATAGGCTGTGGCACCGCGCGCATTTTCGCCCGCTTGCGCCAAAGCTTCGCGCTCGGCATGCGGGCGGCCACCAAGAGCGGTAACACCGCGCCCGATGATAACAGGGCCAAAACCATTATCTTTGACAATCAAGGTTCCGACTGACGGATTGGTGGAGGTCAACCCAAGATTGCGCCGCGAATAACGAATCGCCGCCGCCATAAAGCGCAAATCCTGCGCCGTAATTTCATCTCGATGAAGCCCTTCACGATCCGGCATTTAATCGTCCGTTTGCTTGACAGCAGTTGCTGCCGGAGCATCATCATTCAACTCGTCAATCACATTATGGAAATCATGTGCTTCACTGAAATTGCGATAGACAGAAGCAAAACGGATATAGGCAATATCATCAATGCCCTTCAAAGCATCCATCGCCAGACGGCCAATTTCATCCGAGTGAATTTCCGCCTCGCCTGAGCTTTCAAGCTGGCGCACAATACCTGAAATCGCACGTTCCACCCGTTCCGGGTCAGCATCGCGTTTACGCAAAGCCACCTGAATGGAACGGGTAAGCTTATCGCGGTCAAACGGCACTTTACGGCCACTCTTTTTCAGCACCATCAGATCGCGCAACTGGACGCGCTCAAAGGTGGTAAAACGCCCCGCACAAACCGGACAGACACGACGGCGGCGAATAACGGCACCATCCTCTGCTGGGCGGGAATCTTTAACCTGAGTGTCATCAGACTGGCAAAAAGGACAGCGCATGGGCAACTTTCATAACCGCTCAGCATGAAGGCTGATTGTGATTCTGGTCTCCCAAGATAACCGATCACCTGAGAAGCACATAATCAAAGCGGTAAAATAATGTGGAGAAGAAAAACCCTGCGCAACCGGTTGATCACGCAGGGTTCAAACTTAGACAATTACCTGAGCATTTAGCCCTGATAACCATACATCGGGAAGCGGTCGGTCAGGCTGACAACCTTGTTCTTGACCGCTTCTTCAACGGCGGCATTGCCTTCATCCGAGTTGGAGGCTTTCAAACCATCCAGTACTTCGCCGATCAGATTACCGATTTCGGTAAATTCTGCTGCGCCAAAGCCGCGGGTTGTACCAGCCGGCGTACCCAGACGAATACCGGATGTTACAAAAGGCTTCTCAGGATCGAAAGGGATACCGTTTTTGTTGCACGTTATGTTGGCACGGCCAAGAGCTGCTTCTGCGCGCTTACCGGTTGCATTTTTAGGGCGCAGGTCAACAAGCATCAAATGGTTGTCGGTGCCACCAGAAACGATATCAAGACCGCTGCCCTGCAAAGCCTTTGCCAAAGTGCGGGCATTGTCGACCACGTTCTTGGCATAGGTTTTAAATTCAGGCTGCAAAGCTTCGCCCAATGCAATCGCCTTACCGGCAATGACGTGCATCAGCGGACCGCCCTGAAGACCAGGGAAAACAGCCATGTTAAACTTCTTGGCCAGATCAGCATCATTGGTCATGATCATGCCGCCACGCGGGCCACGCAGGGATTTATGCGTAGTGGTGGTGCAAACATGCGCATGCGGCACTGGTGACGGATGCTGGCCACCAGCAACGAGACCAGCAATATGCGCCATATCAACCATCAGATATGCGCCGATTTCATCAGCGATTTTGCGGAAGCGCTCCCAGTCCCAAACGCGGGAATAAGCAGTACCACCAGCAAGGATCAGCTTAGGCTTGGTTTCGCGTGCAATACGCTCAACTTCATCCATATCGATCAGGTGATCTTCTTCGCTCACACCATAGGAAACAACATTGAACCATTTACCGGACATGTTAACCGGTGAACCGTGGGTCAAGTGACCGCCGGAATTCAGATCCAGACCCATGAATGTATCACCCGGCTGCAACAGCGCGAGGAAAACGGCCTGATTCATCTGGCTGCCGGAGTTTGGCTGTACGTTGACATATTCAACATTGAACAGCTTTTTCGCACGTTCAATTGCCAGTTCTTCAACCACGTCAACATATTGGCAGCCGCCATAATAGCGCTTGCCCGGATAGCCTTCGGCGTATTTGTTGGTCAGAATTGAACCCTGCGCTTCAAGAACTGCGCGTGAAACGATATTTTCCGAAGCAATCAGCTCGATTTCATGGCGCTGACGGCCAAGTTCGTTGCGAATTGCACCAAAAATATCCGGATCAACTTCTTCAAGTGGCTTGTTGAAAAAAGCATCTAGATTTGCCTGCGACATGGTTTGAATCCCTCCGGTTGCCGATCAAAGCTGCTTGGTAGTTAAGAGCGCGGATTATCATATTTGCCCGACAAGCGCCAATGCAAAGGCGCACGAAAAGCGGGTTTCCGACAAAAGAAACAAAAAAGCCTGTGCGACTTATTCTCACACAGGCTTTGATTTGATCAATTTTGCTCAGAAAAATCAGGCATCAGTGCCGATTGCCAGTTCTGCCGCACCATCCATCTTGTAAATATCATCGCGGAACTGCACCACGCCGTCACCGGTTGACCATGCCGATACATAGACAAAATGCAGCGGAACCGGATCAGCAAGCTGGATCGGACGGTTTTCACCCGACTTGATGGTGTTCTCGATGGTCTGACGATCCCAGCCAGCCGTATTTTTCAACAGCCACACATCCAGATCGCGCACATTCTGCACGCGCACACAACCGGACGAGTCAAAGCGCATCATCTTGTTGAAATAGCTCTGCTGCGGCGTGTCATGCATATAAACAGCATGGCTGTTATGGAAGTTGATTTTGGTCGAGGACATGGCGTTGATCTTGCCCGGATCCTGACGGAACATCAGGCGCACGGCCTCATCCGTGTTCCAGTCAACGCTCTCAGGCGGCACTTCCTGTCCCTGCGCATCATAAAGACGGATTTTGTTGCGCGTCAGATAGGTCGGGTCTTTACGCATCACCGGAATGATATCCTTGAGGATAATCGACTTCGGCGCTGTCCAGAACGGATTAAGAATAACTTCGTGGATTTTAGACACCAGCAACGGGGTCTGACGATCAATCTTACCGACCACAGCTGTATGACGCTGCGAAACACGGCCATTTTCGTTGGCTTCAATCAGTGCGGCCGGAATATTGACCATCACGAAGCGCTGTGCATTCACATTAGCAATCTCGTTCAAACGGCTAAGGTTGGTCTGCAACTGACCAAGGCGCACATCCACCGGAATATTCATGGCAGAATAGGTAAATTGCCCCATCACACCATCAGCAGGCAGGCCATGACGCGACTGGAAGCGTTTGACACCTGCATCCACATAAGAGTCGAAAGAGCCGGACAGACCAGCACTCTGCGGCAGATCACCGGTAATCATCAAGCGCTTGCGCAAAACGGAAACTGCCGGATCACTCACCCCCAGTTTCAGCTTGGCATTGCCCGGCACCTGCGGCCAGCCGCCCTGCATGGCAATATTGCCATATTCAGCAATCGCATTTTGCACATAAGAAACCGTCTGCGGGCTCATCACCGGCTGATTGGTTGCAACTTGCTGCTGGCTGCTGGTGCTGGCGCGGGCATCAAACTGGTCATCCCAGTTGCCACGGCGCGGAGCGGAAATAATATCATTAAGAGCATTTTGCGCAAAAGCGGATGTTCCGGCCATTGAAAGCCCGAGACCTGCCGCGCCAAGGCTTGCGGCACCGCGCAAAAACATACGTCTGTCCAGTTGAGACATAGCGGTACTCTTTCCTGATTTCATGCCTGATTTAAACATTGCTCAATTCCCGAAGCTCACAGCAGCTTTTAAAAGCCTGTCAGACCCGCCACTTTAGCCAAGATATAAGTATAAACCACAGGTTTTATGCTAGGCTTTATTTTATGGCTTATTAATGTCTGTCATGCAGGTTTCAAGCAGTAACAACGCGCAAACCCCGCTCAGGTGCCTTCTATCTTCATGTGCCCGCAATTTGTTGCAAATCTGACACATAGTGACACCACATTAGCGTAGATCAACCTTAATCGGTAAAACGGAAATTATTCTGCTGTCTTTTTTGCCAGAACAAAATGCCACGTAAAACAATATAAAGCAAAATACAGGCAACATTAACAGCAACGATCTCCGGCCTGTATTCAAACATCCGCGCCCAATAACTATAAATGCCGATTTCTATGCTTGCAGCGACAAACCAGATCACCGGTCCCCAGGCCGCGCGCAACCACAGCCCCGTTGCAGCCACCGGAAACAAAATTGCAAGACCAACAAAAGCGGTCTGCCATTGCCATGGCATCAGATCAAAGCGCCATAACAGCCCCGGATAAACACCGATCAAGCGCACCCAGTAATAAAGACCGCACGCAATTGAATATATTGCCAGCAGACGGATGAACCAAAGCAAGCCTGTTTCAGCCATTGTCGGGCGCAAACTCTGGCGCAATGTTTCTTCGTGCATCAAAGCTCAAGTTCCCCGTGGCTCAAGGGTGAAAAATAATGGCTGACCATGTCGGGGCTCACATCATCAAGGTTTGCAGGTGTCCAAACTGGCTGCGTACCTTTTTCAACCAATGCTGCCCGCACACCTTCATAAAAATCAGGCTTTTCGATCATATTGCAAGCAAGGCGATATTCCATCTGCATACGCTCTTTGAATGAAAGCGACTTTGCCCGTTTCATTTGTTCAAAAATAACCGCCACACTGGTTGGCGAACGCTTGGCAAGTACGTCCAAAGCGCTGGCAGCAAATGAGCTTGTCGTGGCTGCATCTTTCAAAGCCGACAAACAAGCCGCCAAAGTATCATGGCCAAAACAATCAGCAATGAGTGCACGATCATCAACAGATGTTTCAAAATCCGGATATTCAAGATGCACCAATGCCTGATCAATATCACCGGTAGCAAACAACACACGGCGGAACTCCGCCACCTGCTCGCTTTTCATCGCATGGGTGGCGATGCCGCTTTGCAAGCAATCGCCCCAGAGGATGATATTACCGGTTAAGGCCAGATAAGTGCCAAAATGCCCTTCCAACGGCGGCAAAAATGCACTCGCCCCCACATCGGTGAAAAAGCCGATTGCTGATTCAGGCATCGCAAATTTAGTGTTTTCCGTCACAATGCGGTGTGTGCCATGCACAGAAACACCAGCGCCACCGCCCATCGTAATGCCGTCCAGCAGCGAGATATAAGGCTTCGGAAAAGCTGCAATCTCTGCATTCATGCTATATTCGTCGGCAAACATCTGAAATTCATATGTGCCCTGACGACCAAGATGATAAACCTCAACCACATCGCCGCCGGCACAAAAAGCGCGCCCCTCGCCTTCAATCAAAACAGCCGTAACAGACTGATCATCTTTCCACGCCTGCAAAGCGCGTCGGATGGCTTTGATCATTTCATGGGTAAGCGCGTTCAGCGATTTAGGTCGCGTTAACCGGATCAGTCCGATTGTTCCGTGCTGTTCAAAGAGGATTTGATCATCTGCGCCAAAGTTAATCTGCATTTCTTCCTCTCATGATTTAAACTGCGGGAGTAAAAAGCAAACTTTACTGTGCCAATGCCGCTAAAAATATTATTCTTGGATAATGCAGTTTTCCCATGATAAGCAAGGGGCAATTGAACCGGACTCGCTCTTCTTCAAGAATTTGGCCGGTTCTTTTTATTGTTTTTTCACGCCAAAATGACCTCGCAAATGATTTTTGCAGCAGTTTGACATTGTATCCCATCATCTACAGGGGGACCGATAATGACTAAACCCGCTTCCATGAAGACACCATCCGCAACCACCCAAGCCATTGATGAGACCACGCAAGGCCGCCGTTTGCGCCGTATGCGTAAAACCGGCTGGTCGCGTCGTATGGTGCAGGAAAATCATCTGTCGGTCGATGATCTGATTTTGCCTTTTTTCCTCACCGGCGGCGAAAAGGTTGAAGAACCGATTGAAGCCATGCCGGGCGTTTCGCGCTATTCTGTAGATATGGCCGTACGCATGGCAGAAAAAGCAGCCAAACTTGGTATTCCGGCCATTGCTCCTTTTCCGCGTGAAAGCGCCGATGTTAAATCAGACGATGGCAGCTATATAGCTGATCCGGACAATCTGATTAACCGCGCCATCCGTGCGATTAAAAAAGAAGTGCCGGAACTGGGCATCATCACCGATGCAGCTCTTGATCCCTTCACCACTCATGGTCACGACGGTATCTTGCGCGACGGTATTATCGTCAATGATGAATCGGCGGAAATGATTGTGCGCGGCGCACTGGCGCAGGCTGAAGCCGGCACGGACATTATCGCCCCTTCCGATATGATGGATGGCCGTATCGGTCTTATCCGTGATGCGCTTGATGCCAACGGTTTTCAGGATATTCCAATCCTGTCTTATGCCACCAAATTCGCCTCCGCTTTCTATGGCCCATATCGTGATGCGATCGGCACGCTTGGCCTTTTGAAGGGTGATAAGAAAACCTATTACATTTCACCGGCCAACACCGACGAAGCCGTGCGCGAAGCCGAGCAGGATCTGATGGAAGGCGCAGATATGCTGATGGTCAAGCCGGGTCTGCCATATCTCGACATCATCCATCGTCTGAAAAGCACATTCCATGTGCCGACTTTTGCCTATCAGGTATCCGGCGAATATTCGATGATCAAAGCCGCAGGCCGCAATGGCTGGATCAATGAAGAAGCAGCCATGATGGAAAGCCTGATGGCTTTTAAACGTGCAGGCTGCGACGGTATTTTGACCTATTATGCCTTTGAAGCTGCTGAGAAAATTCATCAGGGCTGGCATATCGGCAAATAATCGGATGCGTGAATAAAACCGCACTTTTACTGCTTCCCTTGAAAAAGGCACATAAACAAACCATCTTTAAACAGCCGTACGATTTGGTGCGGCTGTTTTTTAATGAGAGATGGCCAATGTCTTACCAGACATACAGAAATGACATGCAGGATACACAGCTGACGAATTACGCTTTATTCGACGGCGTGCGTACGCGCAGAATTTTCGCTTTTCTGATCGATTATGCCATTATTTTCATGCTTACCATTCCGGCTGCAATCATCATTGCCATTTTGGGTGTGTTAACACTCGGCCTTGGCTGGATGCTTTACGCCATCATCTTCCCGCTGGTTGCACTGAGCTATATCGCTTATACGATGGGCGGTCAGCAGCAGGCAACTCTTGGCATGCGCGCCATGAATATCCGCCTGATGCGCCTTGATGGTCAGCGCGTTGACGGCATGCTGGCTATCGTGCATAGCGTTTTGTTCTGGGCACTCAATACCGTTCTGACGCCACTGATTCTGTTTGCCACCCTGTTTCTTGATCGCAAACGCACTTTGCACGATCTTTTGCTTGGCACAGTGGTTGTCCGTTCCGACAGGTTAGGTCTGCGTTAAAGGCAATAAACGCATATTGCAAAAGCCTAAGCAATAATTCCTACTTGACCTTTTAAATAGTCGTATCATTCTAAGCACATGAGTGCATGCGGAGCATGAGCATCAACGAATCCGCATATCTTATTATAATATAATAATAAATTAGGGTGAACTTATCTTAAGAACAGGCGACCATGATGATTTCAGTCCTGGCATTTATCACGGTTAATGCATGACCCAGCATATCCAGAACACACCGCAGTTTTTTCTGACGGCTCCCGCCCCTTGCCCTTATTTGGAAGATAAGGTCGAGCGTAAGGTCTTTACGCATTTAACCGGCTCCAAAGCATCTGAGATCAATGATCTTCTGACGCAAGGCGGCTTTCGTCGCTCGCAAAATATTGCCTATCGCCCTGTATGTGAAAATTGTCAGGCCTGTGTATCCGTGCGCATTATTACCGACGAGTTCAAAATGAACCGTTCGATGAAGCGTATATGGCAAAATAACAGCGATCTGGTTGGCACTGTTAATGGCGCTGTTAGCAATAGCGATCAATATTCTTTATTTCATGAATATCTTGAAGCCCGCCACCGCGATGGCGGCATGTCCGGCATGTCGGTGCAAGATTACACCATGATGGTGGAAGACACCCATGTGAACACCAAAGTGATTGAATATCGCCGCCGTGGCCCTGACAGTTTCATCACCGGCAAAGGTGAAGGCGAGCTGATTGCCGTTGCCCTCACCGATGTGCTCACCGACGGTCTTTCGATGGTTTATTCCTTCTATAAACCGGAGCTGCACACACGCTCGCTTGGCACTTATATGATCCTCGACCATTTACAGCGTGCGCGCCAATATGGGCTGCCGCATGTTTATCTCGGTTATTGGGTTAATGGTTCACGTAAAATGGAATATAAAATCCGTTTTCGCCCGCAGGAGCAATTAGGACCGCGCGGCTGGGAGCGCGTGGAATAAGTTAAAAAACATGCGATCCAACGCATAAAACAAAGGGCGCAAGACCCATAAAAAAACATGAGGGGGAGATTTGTCTGGCTCAGTTCAGAAGAGTGGCAATCATGTCAAAGGTTTGCTCATCACCGCGATAGGCGGTTTATTTTTAACGGTTGATATTCCACTGATCAAACTGGCCGACGGCAATGCATGGTCGGTCATTATGGTGCGCGCAGGCCTCACCTTTATCGCAAGCCTTGTCATCTGGGCTGTCTGGTCATTGCTGACCGGCAAAAAACAAACATTAATACCCGGCAAAACCGGCATTATCGTTGCCCTGCTCTATGGCCTTTCCGCCACTTGTTTTGTCACCGCAGTGTTTAATACCTCAACCGCCAATCTGGTTTTCATCCTTGCGCTCAACCCGATGGTTTCGGCCATTTTAGGCTGGGTATTTTTAAAAGAACGCCCAAGCCGCGCCACTTTTATTACAATGTTTTTTATGGTTATCGGCGTGCTGATTATCGTCAGTGATGGCGTTTCTTCCGGTGGCTGGTTCGGCGACATGGTAGCTCTTCTGGCAACCACCTGCCTTGCCTCAGCCATTACGATCAGCCGCACCACCAGTAAAGAGATGGGGCTTGCCGCCATTATCGCCACCTGCCTGCCCTGCGCGGTCGCCCTCTATTTCGTTGTGACGAAAACCGGCTATCAGATCAATGATGTCAAATGGATCGCACTTGATGGCGCACTGATTTTGCCCGTTGCCTTCATCTGTCTTGCCACCGGCCCGCGCTATCTCTCAGGGCCGGAAGTTGCGATGTTCTATCTGCTTGAGACAATTTTAGCGCCGATCTGGGTCTGGATGATCTTTCAGGAAGTGCCAAGCACCGCCACGCTTACAGGCGGCGCAATCATGATCACTGCATTGCTCAGCCATTCCACATGGCAATTGCGCAAACATCGGGCTCGCCGAAAAGCCTTCGCCTGAGCAGACATATAAAAAAAGCGGGACATGTCGCCATATCCCGCTTTTTCAATTTTTATTGCCAGCCGATCAGAACTTGCCTGAACGCGGGAAACCTTTCGGCACCACACGACCGGCAGTGGCACGCGCGCCCATCCATTCAAGCAGCTCTTCCTTGGAGCGGGTGAAGGTACGTCCGGCAGAATCCTGCCATGACAAACCAGCATCCATCGCAAAGCCACGAATGTCGGATACGCCGCCATCCTTATAGCGCTGCAACCGAACGCCCTTACCGCGGGTCAGTTCCGGAATTTCGCTCATCGGGAAGACCACCATTTTGCGGTTTTCACCGATAACAGCCACATGATCGCCTTCAACGCGCATGCAGATTTTTGCTTCATCCGGCGCTTTGACATTCATAATCTGTCTGCCCTTACGGGTATTAGCAACCGTATCGCTTTCAGGAATGATGAAACCATAGCCCAAATGCGATGACAGCAGCAATTTAGCCGAAGGATCATGCACAAAAGCGGTCAGAATATCCTGATCATTTTCCATATCCACCAGAATACGGATCGGATCACCGTGACCACGTCCACCCGGCAGCGTATTGGCACCCAGCGTGTAGAACTTACCGCCAGTGGTGAAGAACAAGATCTTGTCTGTCGTTTCCGCATGGAAAGCCAGCTTCAGCTTGTCACCTTCCTTAAAAGCCAGCGTGCTGAAATCCGGCAAATGCCCCTTCATTGCACGCAACCAGCCTTTTTCAGAAACCACAATGGTGACCGGTTCTTTCTCGATCATCGCCTGCTGAATATCTTGCAGATCATGGCTTGGCGCTTCAGCAAAATGCGTACGGCGCGCCCCTAACAGAG
The DNA here is from genome assembly GCF_039522165.1 of Paenochrobactrum glaciei. NCBI lineage: Bacteria > Pseudomonadati > Pseudomonadota > Alphaproteobacteria > Hyphomicrobiales > Brucellaceae > Paenochrobactrum > Paenochrobactrum glaciei. The sequence goes on along the minus strand of NZ_BAAADE010000002.1, from coordinate 516,557 downwards.
TTTTAGGACCATATTTCTCACGAACGGCTTTGATCTCGCTGCTGATCTTCTTCCATTGCTTGGTGCCGGAAGCGAGCAGCTCTTCAATCTCTTTTTTCTCCTTTGACAAGCCGTCATGTTCTTTACGGATTTCAAACTCTTCGAGTTTGCGTAAAGAGCGCAACCGCATGTTGAGGATCGATTCAGCCTGCAAATCGCTGAGCTCAAAAGTGCGCATCAACTCTTGTTTCGGCTCATCTTCCTCGCGGATAATCCGGATCACTTCATCCAGATTGAGATAAGCGACCAGATAGCCGCCCAAAACTTCAAGGCGTCTTTCAATCTCGGCTTTACGATATTCTGAGCGTCGGATCAGCACCTCTTTGCGGTGCTCAAGCCACTCACGCAGCACACCGTCAAGAGAAAGCACATTCGGCACTTTACCATGCGACAGCACGTTGAGATTGAGCGAGAACCGGCTTTCAAGCTCGGTGAGCTTGAACAGTGATTCCATCAATAATTCCGGATCAACCGTGCGGTTCTTAGGCTCCAGCACAAGCCGGATATCTTCCGCAGATTCATCGCGCACATCGTCAAGAAGCGGCAGCTTTTTGGCGATCAAAAGTTCGGCGATCTTCTCAATCAAGCGCGACTTTTGCACCTGATACGGAATTTCAGTAACCACAATCACCCAAGTGCCGCGATTACCCTCTTCCTTTTCCCATTTCGCACGGGTGCGGAAGGCGCCGCGTCCGGTGCGATAGGCTTCCAGAATATTGTCTGGCGTTTCAACCAATACACCGCCGGTCGGAAAATCCGGCCCGCGCACTTTGGTTTTCAGCAAAGCATCAGGATCAGTCACAGCTTCCTGTTTGATCGCTTCCCACTGTTCTTGCGTAGTCATCAGATCTTCAACAGAAGCATCAGGATGGTTAATCAGATAAAGCGCCGACGAGCAAAGCTCAGCCACATTATGCGGCGGAATGGATGTCGCCATACCAACAGCAATACCGGACGAGCCGTTGGCCAGAAGATTTGGAAAAGCGCCGGGCAAAACAATCGGCTCTTCATCTTCTTCATTATAGGTCGGGCGGAAGTCGATGGCATTTTCCTGAATGCCTTCCATCAGAAGTGTTGCCACTTCCGTCATACGCGCTTCGGTATAACGCATCGCCGCCGCATTATCGCCGTCGATGTTACCGAAGTTGCCCTGCCCGTCCACCAACGGATAGCGCACAGCAAAATCCTGCGCCAGACGCACCAAGGCATCATAAATCGACGCATCACCGTGCGGATGGAATTTACCCATCACGTCACCGACAATACGGGCGCATTTTGCATAGGCCTGATCAGGATTGAGACGCAGCAAGCGCATAGCGTGGATAATGCGCCGATGGACGGGTTTCAAACCGTCGCGCACATCCGGCAGCGCACGATGCATGATCGTGGACAGTGCATAAGCGAGATACCGCTCTTCCAGAGCTGATTTTAAATTAACCGGCTCAATGTGATTATCGCCGCCACCAGGCGGAATCAAACTTTTTCCCATGTGAAATGAATACCAATTAGGCGATTCGACGGCAAGTCAAGAACCGATCAAGCCAACAGTTTAAAGTCATAAATCTGTTTCTAACTTCATGTTCTATGGCCGGAATTGTCAAAAATCACGACAGTTAACAACTCATCCTAATTTATGAGTAGGAAAAAAGTAAATAAGTTACTATCAAACAATTTGACTTTGACATCCTTCCAATATTAACAGGTCAATAAAAATGAAAATGAAATATTTTATTTCAGCCACTGCGGCTTCATTGCTGATGAGCACGTCGGCATTTGCACTGGATGCAAATGCTGTCGCTGAACGCATCAAATCCCTTTACTCCAAGCAAGGCGCGGAAATCAGCTACACCGCTGCTGAAGGCGATGCTTCGGCTGTGCAGCTGCGCGGCGTTAAAGTTGCCATGACCGCCCTGCCGGATGAAACTTTCGAAGTTGGCGATGTCACTTTGAAGAATGTCGAAGAAACCAAAGATGGCGGCTACCGCATTGGCGAGCTGATTATTCCTGACATGTCTGCTGACCTGCAGGACGAAGGCAAGAAAACCGGCAAACTGGTTATCGAAGGTGTCAGCTCAACCGGTTTCACCGTGCCTGCTGAAAATGCAAAATCCGCTCTCGACAAAATGTCATTCTATGACACAGCCCACATCAAAAAGCTCGAAATCATCGGTGAAGATGATGTAAGCCTGCTGATGGAAGGCATTGAGGCCACTTTCAGCAACAAAGACGGCAAAAAGATCGACTATAGCTGGAATGTCGGCCGCATTCACATGAACTTGGAAAACATCGAAAAAGACAGCAGCATGCCTGATTTCGGCATGAATGAGCTGAATGCAACGATTGCTTCCAATGGTACATGGTTGCCGGAAACCGGCGTTGCTACTCTCGACAAATTTGATGCAGACATCAAAGACCTCGGTAAGCTGTCCCTGACCAGTGAAATCGGCGGCTATGATCTGGCATTTGTTGAAGCTGTGCAGAAAACACAGGAAACAATGCTGGAAGCCGGTACTGATGATGCAGCAAGCGGCCTTGCCCTGCTCGGCCTTGCCGAACAGCTGACCATCAAAGACCTTACCATCCGCTTTGAAGACCAGTCGCTGACTAACAAATTGTTTGACTTCTACGCACAGCAGCAGGGCACTGAACCGCAGATGCTGCGCGAACAGGCTAAGATGCTCGTGCCTTTGATGGCTATGCAGCTGAACAATCCTGAATTTGCTGAAAGCGTAAAAGTTGCAGCAGAAAAATACTTTGACGATCCAAAGTCCTTCACCCTGAAGGCTTCACCGGACAAAGCTGTTTCGATCGCTTCCCTCGTTGCAACAGCAACGATTGATCCGACCAAGATCATCCAGCTTCTCAAAGTTTCGATCTCGGCTAACGACTAATCTGTCAAAAACAAAAACCTCCGCTTTCTTAAGCGGAGGTTTTTTTAATCTAAATATTATTCATAAAAAAATGGCCGCTTACGCGGCCATTTTATTTTGTAAAAACAATTGTTTACAATCAGTTCTTCTGAGCAGGATTGAGGCGGATATGCAGATCGCGCAGCTGTGCCGGTGTTGCTGGTGCAGGTGCACCCATCAGCAAATCAACAGCCTGCTGGTTCATCGGGAACAGCGCAATTTCACGCAGGTTCTGCACGCCGCAAAGCAGCATTACAACGCGGTCGATACCAGCAGCCATACCACCATGCGGAGGTGCGCCATACTGGAACGCGCGGTAGAGGCCACCAAAGCGCTCTTCAACATCCTGCTGGCTCAAGCCCACTTTTTCAAAGGCTTTGACCATAACTTCCGGCAACTGGTTACGGATCGAACCCGAAGCCAGCTCATAACCGTTACAGACCAGATCATACTGGTAAGCTTTAATGCTGAGCGGATCTTGGTTTTCCAATGCATCCAAACCGCCCTGCGGCATGGAGAACGGGTTGTGCGCGAAGTCGAGCTTCTTATTGTCTTCGTCCCATTCGTAGAACGGGAAATCGATGATCCAGGCCAGTTCAAAACGATCACGGTCAACGAGGTTCAGTTCTTCACCAGCGCGTGTGCGGGCAGCACCTGCGAAGGAATAGAACTTAGCAGGGTCGCCAGCCACGAAGAAGCAGGCATCACCATCACCAAGGCCCATCTGAACGCGGATTGCTTCGGTACGTTCTTCGCCGATGTTTTTAGCAATCGGACCAGCGCCTTCCAGCTTGTCGCCTTCTTTACGCCAGAAGATGTAGCCAAGACCCGGCTGGCCTTCGCCCTGCGCCCATGAGTTCATACGATCACAGAATGCACGTGAACCACCGGTTTTCGCAGGAATTGCCCAAACTTCCACTTTAGGGTCGTTGGCAATCATATTGGCGAAAACTTTAAAGCCGGAACCGGCAAAATGTTCAGTTACCTGCTGAATTTCGATCGGGTTACGCAAATCAGGCTTATCCGAACCATAGGTGCGGATAGCATCATCATAAGCAATACGACGGAATTTCTGTGTAACCGGCTTGCCTTCAGCAAATTCTTCGAAAATGCCGCGCATCACAGGTTCCATTGTATCCCAGATTTCTTCCTGAGTTACAAAGCTCATTTCCAGATCGAGCTGGTAGAATTCACCGTAGAAACGGTCAGCACGCGGGTCTTCATCGCGGAAGCACGGTGCGACCTGGAAGTAACGGTCAAAACCTGCAACCATCAACAGCTGCTTATACTGCTGCGGTGCCTGTGGCAGAGCGTAAAACTCACCTTCATGCAGACGGCTCGGCACGAGGAAGTCGCGTGCGCCTTCCGGTGAAGAAGCGGTCAGAATCGGTGTCGAAAATTCGTTGAAGCCGAGCTCGTTCATATGACGGCGCATCGAAGCAATGATCTTGCTGCGCTTCATCATGTTTTTGTGCAGCGTTTCGCGGCGCAAATCGAGGAAGCGGTATTTCAGACGAATATCTTCCGGATAGTCAGGTTCACCGAATACCGGCAATGGCAGCTCTTTGGCAGCGGCCAGAACTTCGATATTGGTGGCAACAATTTCAATAGCACCGGTTGGCAGATTTTCATTTACTGCATCGTCTGCACGAGCAACAACTTCACCATCCACACGGATAACCCACTCGCCGCGTACGGTTTCCGCGACTTTAAATGCAGGTGATTCAGGATCGGCTACAATCTGGGTCAGACCATAATGATCACGAAGATCGATAAAAAGAATCCCGCCATGGTCTCGGACGCGATGAACCCAGCCGGACAAACGGACGTTGGAACCAACATCCTCTTTACGAAGGGCTGCGCAGGTATGGCTGCGATAAGGGTGCATGATGTCTGCCTTTTAAATATAAAAAACTCTGTGCAGGCAAGAGGCTGCAAATTCTATCGGACAAGCGCATTTTGGCTCACTTTTGTCAAGTGCGCAGTGCTTATCTTACCTTGTGAAGTTGAGCAGTTTTACCTTATAAAGTGCATAATACACCATTTTTATACAAACAGGCGCGACAAAGCACGCCGCTTTCTTTATAGAAAATGTCATGACACTGATCACCACCACGCAAGACCTCGAAGAGGCAATTGAAGCACTGTCGAAATCTAATTTCGTCACAGTTGATACGGAATTTATCCGTGAAACAACCTTCTGGCCAGAACTGTGCCTGATCCAGATGGCCTCGCCGGATGCAACCGCTTTGGTGGATGCTCTGGCGCCCGGTCTGGATTTGAGTTCATTTTTCAAGCTGATGGGCAATAAAGACATTGTCAAAGTCTTTCATGCCGCGCGCCAGGACATCGAAATCATCTATCATTTGGGTAATCTCATCCCTGAGCCGGTGTTTGATTCACAAGTTGCCGCGATGGTTTGCGGCTTTGGTGATGCCATTTCTTATGACGCACTGGTTTCCAAAGTCACCGGTGCTCATATTGACAAAACCTCACGCTTTACCGACTGGCGCCGTCGCCCGCTGACCGACAAGCAGCTTGATTATGCGCTGGCTGATGTCACGCATTTGCGCGATGTTTATCTGCATCTGAAAGAACAGCTTGAAAAAGACGGTCGCAGTGATTGGGTCAAGGAAGAAATGGCAATTCTAACTGCCGTTGAAACCTATGATCTCCATCCTGATGATGCGTGGAAGCGCGTTAAATATCGCGTGCGCAAGCCAATGGAACTGGCCATTTTGAAATCGGTTGCTGCATGGCGTGAACGTGAAGCGCGTGAACGTAATGTGCCGCGTGGCCGTGTCATCAAGGATGACGCTATCGGCGAAATTGCCCAGCAACAGCCGCGTGATCTGGAAGCCTTGGGCCGTTTGCGTACCATTCCAAAGGGTTGGGAACGCTCAGCACAAGGCGCAAGTCTGCTGGTTGCTATTCAAACAGCGCTGGCAATTCCTAAAGAAGAGCTGCCGAAATTGCCAAAGCAAACCCATTCGCAGGAAGGTTCTGCTGCGGCGGCCGATCTTCTTAAAGTGCTGTTAAAACTCACCACCGAAAAACATGGCGTTGCGGCTAAAATCGTTGCCAATTCGGATGATATCGACAAAATTGCCAGCGAAGGCGAAAAAGCCAAAGTGGCAGCTTTAAGCGGCTGGCGTCGTGAGGTTTTCGGCCAGAAAGCCCTTGATCTGATTAATGGTAAACTCAGCATCAAGTTTGAAAACCGTAGCATCACCACCGTTGAATCTTGATTTTTAATCAAGCAATCGGATTATGAAAAAAGCCGCATCTTGATGCGGCTTTTTCATTAAAACACCGTGTGCCAGACTTGGCACACAAAGGTCGCTCTCATATTTCAAAATTATACTCTAATCGGCTTTGTCGAGTTCGACTTCTATTTCATATGACAGTTTCTTGCCTGTCACTTTAGCCAATTGCTGCAAACGGCCAATCGGGCGGTCGGAAACAAGATCAGCCAGATCAGCCGGCACCATCAGTGCATATTCATCGCCACTGCCAACCCAATAGAGCCGCGGAATAACGCCCGGCATCGAAGCTGACAACAAATAAACCACACGCAGCAACGCACCCAGCAAACGCGCACGTTCACGTAAGCGCGGCGTAGCAAGGGTGAGAATTTCCGGTGCCACATCATCATCGACCAAGCCTTCATGGCGATAATAATTGGCAAGCGCCATAAATGAGCGCCCCGCATGATCAATGCCGCCAAAGGAACTATGCGCGATAATGTTTAAAGCCTGCGAACCGCGATAATCAGGATGTGCGCGCCAGCTGATATCTGCCAGCAAACAGGCGGCTTGCCGATAGCGCCCCTCGTCTTCGGTTTCATCATATCCAAGCGCTTTAAGCGACATGGTTGTCCATGCTGCAAGCTCACGCGCATGGCGCGGCGAACGCGAACGCAAAATGGCGAGTTCTTCGGCTGAAGCCAATAGCGGATCAAGCCTTTGCTCATTCTTCGGCAAAAGCGAATAAAGATAGCCTTCACGCACACCAAGCGCCGAAAAAACAATCTTTGACGGCTTCATGCGGCGCAAGACTTCCAAAAGCACTGTCGCACCAAAGGCCAGCAATTGACGACGGTTTTTTGAAACCGCTTCAATGCCGCGCATTTTATCAACATCGCCTTTGGCCACCCGCGTTAAAAAGGTCTGCGCTTCTTTCAGCGGAATTTCATAGCCATGCATGACATTGAGCGGATATTTTTTCGATGTCATATAAAGCTTGGCAAGGTTACGCCATGTTCCCCCAACCGCATAGAAAATCTGGCCTTGCGCCTTTTTGAGCAAATCCGCTTTGCTTAAATGCGAGCGGGCAATTTTGGCCGCCTCTTCCAGATTGTCATTTGACATATCCTGCAAACGCAAACCACCCAGCGGCAGCGTAATGCCTTCACCAATATCATGGCCGCTTACCTGCACCAGTTCCAGCGAACCACCGCCTAAGTCACCGGTGATGCCATGCGGATTATAAAAACCCGAAATCACCCCATCTGCCGAATAGGTCGCCTCTTCCTTGCCGCTCAGCACTTCAATATGACGGCCTAAAATAGCCTCTGCCTGCGCAATAAAATCCGGCCCGTTTTCCGCTTCACGCGCCGCCGCTGTCGCAATCACATGCAGCGAAATCGCGCCGGCCTGTTCGGCCAAAGCGCGAAACCGTTTCAGCGCCCGCAAGGCATCTTCAACCGACTTGTCGTTCAGCCGCCCTGTTTTGGCCAAGCCTTTACCCAGTCCGCAGAGGATTTTTTCGTTGAACAATACGGTCGGCGACCGCACTACCCCTTCATAAACCACAACACGGACAGAGTTGGAGCCAATATCAATAACGGCAACCGGACGTAAGCCTTTGAGGCGACCTTGAGCAGACGGAGGGTTGGACATTAGCTTGAGGTTCTTTCGGTTTGGGCAGCTTGTGCGGCTTGTGCCCGTTTTCGCAGCGCAATCAAGCGCGGTGCAGAAGATTTAAGCGACTTGCCACGGCCGGAAAGGCTCGGATTCGTCATAAAATATTCCTGTGCATTGAAGGCTTCTTCACCCTCTGCTGTTTCTATCCGGCGTGATGTGCCATCAGCCAGCAACTCATAGCTTTGCTGATTATCGACAACATTTGCCAGCATGATCTGCGATAAAATCTGCTGATGAACGGTCGGATTGGTAATCGGCACCAAGGTCTCGACACGACGATCCAGATTGCGCGGCATCATATCAGCCGAGCCAATATAAACGATCGCGTGTTCGGACGGCAGCTCATGACCATTACCGAAACAGAATATCCGGCTATGCTCCAAAAAGCGACCGACAATCGACTTGGCGCGGATATTTTCAGATAGACCCGGCACACCCGGACGCAGACAGCAAATGCCGCGCACCACCAGCTCAATCTCAACGCCCGCCGTGCTGGCACGATAAAGCGCATCGATGATTTGCGGATCAACCAGCGAGTTCATCTTCATCCAGATCGAGCCTTTGCGCCCTGCTTTGGCGTGAGTAATCTCATCTTCAATATGCTTGAGAATACGGCCACGCAAGGTCAGCGGTGAAATCGCAATCTGCATCTCGTCGGATGGCTGCGTATAACCGGTGATGAAGTTGAAAATATTGGCAACATCACCGGCGATCACCGGATCAGAGGTGAAAAACGACAAATCCGTATAAACTTTAGCGGTTACCGGATGATAATTGCCGGTGCCCAGATGCACATAGGTGCGCAATTTCTGGTTTTCACGGCGCACCACCAGCGACATTTTTGAGTGCGTTTTCCAGTCAATAAAGCCGAAAACCACCTGCACACCAGCACGTTCCATATCACGCGCCCAGCGAATATTGGCTTCTTCGTCAAAGCGGGCTTTCAGTTCAACCAAAGCCGTTACTGATTTTCCGGCCTCCGCCGCATCAATCAAAGCACGCACAATCGGGCTGTCATTGGAGGTACGGTAAAGCGTTTGTTTGATCGCTAGCACATCCGGGTCTTGTGCCGCTTGGCGCAGAAACTGCACCACCACATCAAAAGACTCATAAGGATGATGAACAATAATATCTTTTTCACGAATAGCGGCCATGCAATTGCCGCCATGCTCACGAATACGCTCAGGGAAACGCGGATTATAAGTAACGAATTTCAAATCATTACGCGGAACATTGATGAGCTCCGAAATAGTATTGAGTGCCAACAACCCTTCCAGAACGCTGACACGCTTTTGCGAGACACCCAGTTCGGTCGCCACCAGATCGCGCAAATTTTCGGAAATATCGGAATCAAACTCGATGCGGATCACTTCGCCATGGCGGCGGCGTTTCAAAGCGCTTTCAAACAAGCGCACCAGATCTTCCGCTTCTTCCTGCAATTCAATATCGCTGTCGCGAATGATGCGGAATGTTCCCGCTTCAGCCACTTCATAACCCGGAAACAGTTTGCCAATAAACAAGCTCACCGTATCTTCCAAAGTCACGAAACGATGGCTTTTTTCATTCGGTAACTGGATGAAGCGCTTCAATGCAATCGGCAAACGCAACAAAGCGGTCATATTGCGCTTATCTTTTTGGCGGCTCAGTTGCAACGCAATAGAAAAGCCCAAATTCGGAATGAACGGAAACGGATGCGCCGGATCAATCGACAGTGGGGTGAGAACCGGAAAAATGGTTTCCTGAAAATGGGTTTCAAGCCATTTCTGTTCTTTTTTGGTCATCGCATTAGGACGGACGATCTCGATTTTTTCCGCCAGCAATTCCTGACGCAGGTTTGACAAGCAGACCTGCTGCGCATGCTGCAATTTGCCCACTTCGCACAAAATAAAATCAAGCTGTTCTTCCGGCGTGCGGCCATCGGGCGTACGTGTCACCACGCCTTCACGCACCTGCGCTGCAAGACCTGCAATGCGCACCATGAAAAACTCATCCAGATTGGCGGCAGAAATAGAAAGAAAACGCACCCGTTCCAGCAGAGGCTGGCGTTTATTTGAGGCTTCTTCCAGCACCCGATGATTAAACTGTAACCAGGAAAATTCCCGGTTCACGAATCTCGCCGGACTATGCGCCAGAGAAACCGGCTCTTCCGCAACGACGACCTCAGCAGAATTCACCATTTCCAGCTCCGAATTTTGCATCACTGCCGTATCATTCATGATCTAACCATCCCGTTGCAACCTGATTTGGGTATTGTTTGCAACCTATGGACATTTCATATGACAGTTTTATAGCAAAAATGACAAATAATAGTTAGAAGAGATAAAATCGCTTCTCAAAACAAGTCAAGCTGGTTGCAGCCAAGCTACAGGCGGGTTACAGGCAAACAACAGACTTTTTAATTACCGTGGTTAAAGCAACGGAGCTATCAATGTCCGATCATATCATCCCTCACTTTCAAAACAGCGACGGCCATCGTGCTATTGAAATCGGTGTTAAGGAATTTATGTGCGTTGGCGCTAATCCGCCATTTGATCATCCGCATGTGTTTATCGATATGGGTGCAGAGGCAGAGGCCGTATGCCCTTATTGCTCCACACATTACCGCTACAACAGCAAGCTTGATGCAACCACCACTGTGCCGGCTGGCTGCGCCTATGTGAGCGACACAGCAAAGGTTGCTTAAACAGCAACGACAACAAAAATGAAAAACACTGCAAAACCAACCGTTCTCATCGCTGGTGGCGGCGTTGCCGGTCTGACAGCAGCACTGGCTTTTGCGAATAAGGGTTTTTCTGTTTGTCTTTTTGATAAAGCGGCTGAATTTTCAGAAATTGGTGCCGGTCTGCAACTGGCGCCAAATGCCACAAGGCTGCTTCAGCGCCTTGGCGTGATGGAAAAACTCACACCTTTAGCCGTGACACCACAAGCGCTCCTGCTCAAAGATGGCAAAAGCGCCAAAACGCTGACATCTATGTCGTTGGATGCGGCAGTGCATCGATGGGGTGCGCCTTATGTTGTATGCCACCGCGCCGATTTACAATCGGCTCTTTTAAGCACCTGTCAGGACAATCCCGATATCAGTATCCGGCTTGGCTGCGAAGCGGTGCAATTTCAAGAACATAGCAATGGCATCAGCCTCACCGTCCTTCATAATGGCTTAGACGAGCAGTATGACGGCGCTCTGCTGCTTGGTTGCGATGGCGTATGGTCTAAACTACGCTCACCCTTACCGGCACCGGAATTCAGCGGCCATATAGCATGGCGCTTAAGCGTTGAAAAAGCCGGTCTGCCGCAAAGCTTTCTACAAGCCATCAACCAGCAAACTGCCGTCTCTGCATGGCTTGGAGCTGACCGGCATTTTATCGCCTATCCGGTCAAAGCCGGCAGCGCTTATAATTTTGTCGCCATTACCCGCGGTCAGGTCAGCGATAAAAGTTGGGACAAATCAGGCGACCATCAAAAACTAACATCCGAATATCAAAACTGGCATCCGGCTATTCGGGATATTATCGCGCAAAACAAACAGTGGACATATTGGCCGCTCTTTCAGATGGCAGAACCGCATTTCGTCGTCAGCAACCGCTTTGTGCTGCTGGGTGACGCATCTCATGCCGTTACGCCTTTCGCTGCGCAAGGGGCTGCTATGGCGATTGAAGACGCCTTCAGCCTTGCTGCGTACTTGCCCTTGAACCAAAATCTCTGGCCGCAGGCGCTAAGCACTTATAATTCCACACGATTGAAACGTATTCAGTCTGTCGCCAAACGGGGCGCTTTCAATAAATTTGCTTATAATGCCAGCGGTGCTGTCGCCATTGCGCGTAATCTGGTTTTCAAGTTGCGCTCACCTGAATCCCTGCTCAGCGATCTGGACTGGCTCTATGCTTATAAAGCCGATCAACTATCAGAATAGACAGAATTTAAGCTGTCACTAATATCCTGTATATAGGGCTCAACATAATTTAATCATGTCTAAAATGTGACGCGACTAAAGATTTTCCGTGACAAACATTGAAATGTAGGTTAATTTCTAAATACAACTGAGAGAGTAGAACAAACTACTCTTACTACGCGGTCAAAGTCTTGGGAGGATTGATCTAGGCGCGAATTACGCTGCCACCGGAAACGGGTACAGATCGGGCGCGAATTTAATAGCAAGGCGAAAGCCTTGCTTTTTTTTGTCCAAATTCCACCGAAGTGATATTCAAATCCTATGCAATATTCGCATTGCAAAATGAGGTAAATGCATAATCCCCTTGCTTTACAAGGAGTTACGCAAAAACCTCTTAATGACACTGTTTTTATAGGATTAACATAATCAAAACGCAACCCCTTAAATGACAGTTTGTTCAAAATTCTAAAATGAACTGCGTTTTTGATTATTTTTGCAAAATATCCCCTGTGGATGCAGCAATTTTTTGCAAGCGCGTATTCCGCACGCACTGCACGAATCATCATGAATGCGTGGGGCTGTTTTCAGAATGATTCTATTAAACAGAGCCGGTCTTACCCAAAAACGACCTTAAAAAATCACTCTGAGCCATTCTCACGATAAATATCCACGTTCAGATCACGGATTTTTTTGCGCAATGTATTGCGGTTAAGCCCCAATACATCTGCCGCCTTAATCTGGTTGCCGCGTGTTGCCAGCAGGCAGGCGGCAATCAATGGCCGCTCCACCTCTTCAATAATGCGCTGATAAAGACCGCTTTCCGGCAAACCCTGATCAAACAAAGCCTGCATGTGATGTTCCAGCAGAGTTGTGAAATCAACTTCACTTGCTGCCAGCCCTGCATTGCCCGCAAAAGCGCTGATACCCTGCCCTTCAAAGCCGACACTCAATTCAGCTTTAATGACATCCTCGCCGATTTCATTTTGCGGATAAAGCACACTCAGGCGGCGCACCAGATTTTCCAGTTCGCGCACATTGCCCGGCCAACTATGCTGTTGCAGAAGTTCCATCGCTTTGGGTGAAATCTGCTTTTCTTCAAGATTTTGTGCACGCCCTAAACGGAAAAAATGCCGGATCAGATCGGGTATATCCTCACACCGCTCACGCAGGCTCGGAATTTTAAGCGGCACCACATTCAGCCGGTAATAAAGGTCTTCACGGAACAGATTACGGCTCATCAATTGGGTTAGGTTCTGATTGGTTGCCGCCACAATGCGCACATTGGTTTTGATCGGCTTATGACCGCCCACACTCGTATATTCGCCCTGCTGCAACACGCGTAACAGCCGCGTTTGCGCTTCCATCGGCATATCGCCGATTTCATCCAGAAATAACGTGCCGCCTTCCGCTTGTTCAAAACGACCGCTGGCGCGTTGAAAAGCGCCGGTAAACGCACCTTTTTCATGACCAAACAATTCCGATTCGATCAGATCACGCGGAATAGCCGCCATATTGACCGCCACAAACGGTGCTTTGGCACGGCGCCCATAATCATGCAGGGCACGGGCAATCAGTTCCTTCCCCGTACCAGATTGACCGGTAATCAACACGGTCAGATCAGAACCCATCATCCGCGCAACAACGCGGTAAACATCCTGCATGGCTTGCGAACGACCAACGAGCGGCATGGGTTCAGCCAGATCATCAGGCGTATTAGCGCTTAATTTTTGTGCCTTCATCGCTAAGGCACGTTCAACCACCTGCAACAATTCATTGAGATCAAATGGTTTGGGCAAATATTCATATGCGCCTGCCTCATTGGCCTGCACTGCCGTCATGAAGGTGTTTTGCGCACTCATCACCACAATCGGCAAATCAGGCCGCAGGGTTTTAATGCGCGGAATAACATCAAACACATTCTCATCCGGCATCACTACATCGGTGATAACCAAGCCGCCCTCACCGGCCAGCATAAATTGCCAAAGTGCTGCCGCATTTTCCGCCAATAAAACGCGGTAACCGGCACGGGTAAGCGCATGGTTCAAAACGGTTCGGATCGCACCATCATCATCAGCCACAATAATCGTGTTCAACTGATCTTTGCTGGTCATCTCGCACTCCCCGACCTGTCCGTTTGTCCCATCTCACCCGTCCACATCGGCATAAGCATGCGGAATAGAGTGCGCCCGTTTTGGCTATCACATTCAATCACGCCACCATGTTCACGCACGATCTTTGCCACCAGCGCCAGCCCCAAACCAGAACCATTGGTTTTGCCGGTTATAAAAGGATCAAACAAATGCGGCAGCATATCAGCTGGCACACCACCACCATTATCGCTGACAGTAATTTCCAACGGCAGTGAGACTTTTTGCTGCTGCTCTGTGCGTACAAAATGCAAACCAGGCTTGTAAGCGCTTTTTAAAATGATCTCACCGTCCGTGCGCTTGCCAATCGCCTCGGCAGCGTTTTTAACCAGATTTAAAACCACCTGCACAAGCTGATCGCGGTTGGCCAGAACCGGCGGCAATGAGGGATCATAATCCTCGATAAAATCGATAGACTTGCCAAAGCCATGCACCGCCAATGCGCGCACATGGCTTAGAATATTATGAATATTCACCGGCTCTTTTTCCACCGGTCGCTCGTCGGAAAAAATCTCCATCCGATCAACCAGTTTAACTATCCGGTCAGCCTCATCGCGGATCAGCACAGTCAGCGGCTGATCGGAAGGCTCCACCACAGTTTCCAGCAATTGCGCCGCACCACGAATACCTGAAAGCGGGTTTTTAATTTCATGTGCCAGCATAGAAGCCAGACCCGACACCGATTGCGCCGCACCCCGATAGGATAATTGCCGCTCGATTTTCTCAGCCAAGGTCTTTTCTTTAAAAACCAGCAGCATATGCCCCGGCATTTCCACGAGAGGACGCATATAAATATCGGTGATTTTATCATCACCCAGCCGCGGCGATGAAAGATCGAGCCTATACTCCTGACACGGAACATCACGCGCGCGCGATTGTTCCACCATCGCAATCAGCGGCGAACCCACAGGCAAAAGCTGTGCCAGTTCCTGACGGCGCAACATCGCCGCACCGGTTTTGAAGAAAACTTCTGCCTCCAGATTGGCATAGATAATATGATTTTGCTTATTCAGCACGATAATCGCCTGATTAAGGCTATCAAGTACGAGCAAGCTTAATGGCACTGCGTCCATTTCAAGCCGCCATATCAGCGGTTTTATTGAAAATCTCGGTGAGCAACGCAATGACTTGGTGCGGATCAGTCAGGGTCATAATGCTGGCGCGATCTGCCGGAAGGAGCTGAGCACCAATATGGCGATCCAGATACCAGCCCAGATGCTTGCGCGAATGACGAATGCCGGTGCGGTCGCCATAATGCTTCAGCATGTCCTCATAATGCATTATAATATATGATAAAATTTCGTTTTTATCAGAAAAATGCTGTGGCGCATCGGCAGCAATAGCCCCTGCCAGCCAAGGCTGACCATAACTTGCGCGCCCCACCATCACCGCATCAGCGCCAGAGCGACGCAAAATCTCCTGCGCATCCGCTGTCGTGCCCACATCTCCATTGGCAACCAGTGGCAGTTTGATTTCTGCCCGCACCGCCGCAATAGCATCCCAATCGGCATGGCCTTCATAAAACTGATTGCGGGTGCGCCCATGCACGGTAATCATCGCAATGCCGGCAGCTTCCGCCCGCTTTGCCAATTCCGGCGCATTGATGCTGTTTTCATCCCAGCCGAGACGCATTTTTAATGTCACCGGCACGTTCACGGCATTCACCGTTGCTTCCACCAGCGTCATGGCATGATCAAGATCACGCATCAGCGCCGAGCCGGAATAACCACCTGTCACCTTTTTGGCAGGGCAACCCATATTGATATCAATAATGTCTGCGCCTTCGCCTTCAGCAATTTTAGCGGCCTCGCCCATCCAATGGGCTTCACGTCCGGCCAGCTGCACCACATGCGTACCAAGCCCCTCGCCATTAAGGCGTAACATGCTTTCAGAATGGCGGGCGCACAGTTCAGCACTGGCCACCATCTCCGACACCACCACACCGGCACCGGCAGCCGCCGCACGGCGGCGAAACGGCAAATCCGACACACCCGACATCGGCGCCAAGAACACGCGGTTCGGCAGCTCAACGCCTGCAATCGAAATGGGTTGATTAAGGAGTGTCATTCTTGCCTGTTGTCACTTATCTTTAGGAGTGCCTGTTATTTGGGCAGTTTTAAAACTGCCTATTATTTAAGCAATACACGATCCAAACGCAATAAAACACCCACACTTATGTGCCTAAATACATTCCTTGGCTGGCATTTTTTCTCTCTAAGCTTTAAATCGCTCTTAAGGCTTAATTTAATTGAAGGCAATGCAACTTTGAAGACAGCAGCAGTGATCGTCGCTGCCGGACGCGGGGAACGCGCCGGACAAAGCGTTGAAGGCCCGAAGCAATATCGCCGCATCGGCAATCAGGCAGTTTTGATGCGCACGCTTGCAACATTTTTGCAATGTGATGCCCTCTCCAAAATTGTCATTGTCATCCATGCTGATGATAAAGCGCTTTATCAGGCGGCCTGCCCTATTACAGATCCGCGCATTCTGGTTGTCACCGGCGGCCCGACCCGTCAGGAATCCACCCAGCTTGGCCTTTTGGCACTGGCTGAAGACAAGCCTGATTATGTGATGATTCATGATGGTGTGCGCCCGTTTGTAACTTTGGATTTGCTTGGCCGCATCATCAGCAATTTGCAGCCATCAAGCGGTGTATTACCAGCCCTTGCTGTATCAGACACACTCAAGCAGGCAGACACCGATGGTATGGTACAAAAAACTGTGCCACGCGCCGGTCTCTATGCCGCACAAACCCCGCAAGCATTCCCTTATGCGCCGATTTTTGAAGCCCATAGCAAAGCGCTCAAAGCGGGTTTAACTGATTTTACCGATGATGCCGCCATTGCCGAATGGCATGGGCTGGCTGTTACCATTATTGAAGGCTCTGCCGACAACACCAAACTGACATGGGCAAAGGATATTGAAATGGCCAATCAGCGCTTAAACAATGCGCCAAGCTTCTTCCCGGATGTGCGCACCGGCAATGGCTACGATGTGCATGCCTTTGAAGAAGGTGACTTTGTCACTTTATGCGGCGTTGAAATTCCGTTTGATAAAAAGCTCTCCGGCCATTCCGATGCTGATGTCGGCTTTCATGCGCTCACTGATGCGCTGCTTGCCACCCGTGGCGCCGGCGATATTGGCACACATTTTCCGCCATCCGAGCCGCAGTGGAAGGGTGCCGCTTCGCATATTTTTCTCGAATTTGCTGTGAAGCTAGTGCGTGAAGCCGGTGGCCGCATCACCAATACCGATGTGACGCTGATCTGCGAAGAACCAAAGATTGGCCCGCACCGCCCTGCCATGACGAAAAGCCTCGCTCAAATTCTCAATATCAGTGCTGATCGTATTTCGGTCAAAGCCACCACCAATGAAAAGCTCGGCTTTTTAGGCCGTGGTGAAGGTATTGCTGCGATTGTGACTGCAACTGTTGTCTATCCGGGTGAAGTGCCAGCTCATGAGGATGTTTTATGAGCGAACTCATCGCTGAGGTAAAAGCAAATGAAGTGCTGGAAGCCTGCCGTAAGGCAGGTTTCATGGTGGCAACGGCTGAATCTTGCACAGGCGGCATGATTATAGCGAGCCTCACGGATATTGCCGGATCATCCGATGTGGTGGATCGCGGCTTTATCACCTATTCCAATGCGGCTAAAACCACAATGATTGGCGTTCCCGCCGCACTCATTAATGACAAAGGTGCCGTTTCCAAAGAAGTCGCTCTTGCCATGGCGCAAGGTGCGCTGCAACAATCTAAAGCATCTGTCAGCGTGGCGGTAACTGGCGTTGCAGGCCCGGGCGGCGGCTCGGATGCAAAGCCTGTCGGCCTTGTGCATATTGCCAGCGCTCTGCGCAGGAAAAGCACAGTCCTGCATCGTGAATGCCGTTTTGGAGCGGACAAAACGCGCGCAGAAATCCGGCACTTAACTGTGCTTACAGCACTTGATTTGATTTTGGAAAATATCAGTCAAAATTAAAGCGGATCAGGCTTTAAAAATCTGATCCGCGCGTTTTTCAAATGCTTCCGAAAATTTACGGAATGCCAGATCAAACATCGAGCCCATTAAAAGCCCCAATGTACGGCTCTTAAACTCATAATCGATGAAAAACTCGACATCGCACGCTTCCCCACCCTCAGCCGGAATAAACGTCCAGCGATTATCAAGATAGCGGAATGGCCCGTCGATATATTTCACTTCAATCACATTGTCGTCGGGTTTTAATAAAACCTGACTGGTGAATGTTTCACGGATGAGTTTATAGCCGACCGTCATATCAGCGATCAGCAGTGTTTTGCTGTCACGCTCTTTGCGCGAGCGGATGGTCAGCGCTTCACACATCGGCAGAAATTGCGGATAGCTTTCCACATCCGCAACCAGCTTGAACATGTTTTCGGCGCGATGCGCAACGCGCCGTGTATTGGTAAAACTCGGCATGCGGTTCTTATGCCCGTGCCATCACCTGCGCTTCACGCGCGGCTTTCAGTTTTGCAAAATCGTCACCCGCATGGTGCGAGGAACGGGTCAGCGGGCTTGAGGCAACCAGCAGGAAGCCTTTGGTGCGGCCAATGGTTTCAAATGACTTGAACTCATCAGGCTTCACAAAACGAATAACCGGATGGTGCTTGCGGGTTGGCTGCAAATACTGACCGATGGTCATGAAATCCACATCGGCTGAACGCAAATCATCCATCAATTGCAGGATTTCGTTACGCTCTTCACCCAAGCCAACCATAATGCCGGATTTGGTGAAAATGGTCGGATCCAGTTCCTTAACGCGCTGAAGCAAGCGGATGGAATGGAAATAACGCGCACCCGGACGCACTTTCAGATATTTCGACGGCACAGTTTCCAGATTGTGATTGAACACATCAGGACGTGCTTTGACGACCACTTCCAAGGCGCCTTCTTTGCGCAGGAAATCGGGTGTCAGAATTTCAATTGTTGTGCCGGGCGCTGCTTCACGGATGGCATGGATCACTTCAGCAAAATGCTGTGCACCGCCATCTGCCAGATCATCACGGTCAACAGACGTGATTACCACATGCTTCAAGCCCATTTCTTTCACGGCCTTGGCAACGCTTGCAGGTTCGTTCTTGTCGAGCGCGGTTGGGATACCGGTCGCAACGTTACAGAAAGCGCAGGCACGGGTGCAGATTTCACCCATAATCATGAAAGTTGCGTGTTTTTTATCCCAGCATTCGCCGATATTCGGGCAACCTGCTTCTTCACAAACCGTTACCAGCTTGTGCGAGCGGACAATCTCGCGTGTTTCATTATAACCTTTGGTGACAGGCGCTTTAACGCGGATCCAATCCGGTTTTTTAAGAATTGCATTATCCGGCCGATGCGCCTTCTCAGGGTGGCGCGGACGCATGTCTCTGGCAACCGTATCAAGAACTGTAACCATAACTTAAACCCTGCCTGTCCTCTTATTTTGACCGTTTTCCGTTCAACAGGTCAAACACCCAAAGAATAATGATGGCACCTGCGGTCGCGGCAATCAGATTGCTGGCAAAGCCCCAAACCTTGAAAGACAAGGCTTGCGCAAGTGCCGTCCCTACAAATGCTCCGGCGATCCCTAACAGAATACTGATCAGGAATCCATAGTTTCGCTTCATCGCTTTATTGGCGATATACCCGGCCAGAAAGCCAATCAGCAGCGTGCCGAAGAAACCATAGCCATCAAAGACAACTAATTGATTTTCCAATGGTTTCTCCTTACTTTTCGGCGGCGATACCAACCGCACGCACCAGTAATGCGCCGATCAGACCAAAAAGAAAACCGGCAATTCCGAGCGCTAGGGTCAGCGACCAAACGCCGTACCAACCGGAAATCGCTGTCCCGTTAATCGATATAATATTGCCGGACAACATACTCAAGGTGCCGGCACCAAAGCCAAGTAGCACCCCGATAACTGTTGCCCATTTCAATACCGGCCATGCCATAGCACGCCACGGATGGCCGTTTTTGATCAGCGGAATAGCGCTTCTCCTCACTTTTTAAGCGTTCAACACTTTGCCATAGGCATCAAGCACGCTTTCCTTCATCACTTCCGAAATGGTCGGATGCGGGAAGACGGAGTGCATCAGCTCTTCTTCAGTGGTTTCCAGGTTCATCGCAATTACGAAGCCCTGAATCAGTTCGGTTACTTCCGCACCAACCATGTGTGCGCCAAGCAGCTGACCGGTTTTCTTGTCAAAGATGGTTTTTACCATGCCCTGATCTTCACCCAGCGCAACAGCCTTACCATTGGCCACGAACTGATAGCGGCCAACGCGGATATCGTAGCCCTGCTCTTTGGCTTTGGCTTCTGTCAGACCAACCGATGCCACCTGCGGGTTACAATAGGTGCAGCCCGGGATCATGCTCTTATCAAGCGGATGCACATTTGGCAGACCAGCAATTTTCTCAACGCAGATCACGCCTTCATGCTCGGCTTTATGGGCGAGCATTGGCGGGCCAGCTACGTCGCCGATCGCATAAATGCCATCAACATTGGTTTTGCCATAAGCATCAATCACCACGCAACCTCGGTCAGTTTTCACGCCGAGCTGCTCAAGGCCGATATTTTCGATATTGCCCTGAACACCAACAGCCGAAATCATCCGGTCAACGGTAAGTGTCTGCACTTTACCATCCTTGGTTTCGATGTGAGCGGTCACATTATTGGCGCCCTTCTCAACCTTCGACACTTTGGCATCGGTGATGATTTTAAGGCCGCGCTTTTCAAGACGCTTGCGGGCAAAAGTCGAGATTTCAATATCTTCAACCGGCATGATCTGTGACATCAGCTCAACCACTGTCACATCAACGCCCATATCATGATAGAAGGAGGCAAATTCGATACCGATTGCACCAGAACCCATTACCAGCATGGTTTTTGGCAGTTCCTGCGGGATCAGCGCTTCAAAATAAGTCCAGATTAGCTTGCCATCCGGCTCAATGCCCGGCAGTGCACGCGGACGGGCACCTGTCGCAACAATGATGTTCTTAGCTTTATAAGTGCCTTCGCCCAAAGTATTTTTAGGCTGTGGCGCTTGTGGCTGCATGGCAGCTTTTGTCATTTTGGAAACAGAGATTTCACCGGCTTTGACGAGCTTTGCTTCACCCCAGATGACATCAATCTTGTTTTTCTTCATCAAGAAACCAACGCCACCATTCATACGCTCGGCAATGCCGCGTGAACGGGCAACAACAGCTTTAATATCGGCGGTCACTGTGCCTTCAATATTGAGGCCATAATTCTTGGCGTGATCGGCCAGATGCTTCACTTCAGCAGAGCGCAGCAATGCTTTGGTCGGAATACAACCCCAGTTGGAGCAAATACCTGCCAAATGTTCGCGCTCAACGATTGCGGTTTTCAACCCCAACTGAGCTGCGCGGATCGCAGTTACATAGCCGCCAGGGCCAGATCCGATAACAATCACATCATAAATGTCGGCCATATCGTTCCTGCCTTTGTTCACATCACGCTGCGGGTTAAAAACACCCAGTCGTGTTTGTTACAATCTTCGAAGTGCGGCACGTGAGCGAGCCTGCTGACTTCCTTGAAATTCATCGATTTATAGAGGGAAAGTGCCGCATGATTGTGGCTTTCCGTAATCAGGCTGACGGCATGATTGCCCTGTTTTTCAGCCTGTTCAATCTCATATGTCACCAGCAAACGGCCAAGTCCCTTGCCACGGAAGCGTTTATAAACGCCCACACTGTCAATAAAACGATGACCGATCATTTGCTGTTGCAATTGCAGCAAAGGCGCAAAAACCGGATGATCAGCTTCCTGATCCAAAATACCGGCTTCAATCGTATAGCCAACTGAAAGACCGGCGGTTTCGTGGTCAATTTCCGCAATAGCGGTGTTTTCCCAACCTTCTGATCCTGCCTGTGCCAGCGCCCATGCACCATATTCCAATGGCGTATCCGCTTCGCCGTTCAACACAGCCCTGTTCCAGATCCAGCTGGCAAAGCCATGCGACGACAGATCAACCAGAATGGCGATCTCTGCCGCATCACGTTTATGCGCCGGACGGATGGAAATATGTTGTGTCATCAAAGCGTCTCCGGTGTTGCGCTTTGAGAGCTATCCCAAAGCGCAGCACTGATTTTAATGCTTATACCAGCATGCCCATCGGATTTTCGATGCGGCGCTTGAAGGCCTGAGCAAGTTCGGCAGCCAATGCACCGTCAACGGCGCGGTGATCGGTTGACAATGTCACGGACATGACAGTTGCCACTTTCACTTCGCCATTTTCAACGATTGCACGCTGTTCACCAGCGCCCACTGCAAAGATTGTTGCATGTGGCGGATTGATGATGGCCGCAAAGTCTTTCACGCCGAACATACCAAGGTTTGACACCGAAGTGGTGCCGCCCTGATATTCTTCAGGCTTCAGCTTGCGATCACGAGCGCGCTTGGCCATATCTTTCATTTCGTTGGAAATGACCGACAGGGTTTTGCTTTCTGCATTACGAACGATCGGAGTAATCAGACCGCCCGGAATGGAAACCGCAACACCAACATCAGACTGCTTGTGCACGATCATGCCGCTGTCAGTCCATGATACGTTGGCATCCGGCACATCGCGCAGCGCAAGTGCAGTTGCCTTGATAACCATATCATTGACCGAAAGCTTGTAAGCAGGCACTTCGCCCTTCTCGGTTTTCACGAGAGGTGCCGACGCGTTGATTTCACTGCGCAAGCTAAGCAATGCATCCAGATTACAATCAATAGTCAGATAGAAATGCGGAACTGTCAGCTTCGATTCCATCAGGCGGCGCGCAATAACCTTACGCATACCGTCATGCGGAACCACCTCATATGAACCCTCCTCAAACAATTTGAGAACGGTTTCATCTGACATGCCCTGCGGAACAGCGGCTGCAACAGGTGCCTGAGCAGCACTTGGTGCTTTAGTTGCACCGGAGCTCAGCGCTTTTTCCACGTCCTTCTGAATGATACGGCCACGCGGACCAGTACCGGTCACGCCAGCAATATCCAGACCGGCATCTTTAGCAATGCGGCGTGCAAGCGGTGAAGCAAACACGCGGTCGCCGGTCGATGCAGGTGCGGCAGCTACGGGCGCAGCTTCAGCCTTTGGTGCTTCTGCTTTCGGAGCCGGAGTCGCCGCCGGAGTTGCTGCCTGTGCTTGGGCCGGTGCCGAGGCTGGGGCTGCTGCTGGCGCAGCATCGCCGCCCTTAGCAGCTTCAGCTACATCTTCACCTTCTTCGGCAAGGATTGCGATAACTGCATTGACCTTCACACCTTCAGTGCCGGCCGGAACCATCAGTTTGGCCACAACACCTTCATCAACAGCTTCGACTTCCATCGTTGCTTTGTCGGTTTCGATCTCGGCGATTACATCGCCGGACGATACCTTGTCGCCTTCCTTAACCAGCCATTTGGAGAGGTTGCCCTCTTCCATGGTTGGGGAAAGCGCAGGCATGGTGATTTTAATCGGCATGTCCTAAGAGCCTCCTCAGGCGGTGTATGTGACGGCTTTCACCGCCTCGACAACTTCCGCCACGCTTGGCAGAGCCAGTTTTTCCAAATTCGCCGCATATGGCATTGGCACGTCTTTACCTGCGATGGTCATGATTGGCGCATCGAGATAATCAAATGCCTGCTGCATAACGCGGGCGGCAATTTCTGTACCAACGGATGACTGCGGGAAGCCTTCTTCAACCGTTACCAGACGACCGGTCTTCTTGACCGATTCAATCACGGTCGGAATATCCATCGGACGGATGGTGCGCAGATCAATGATCTCCACATCAATCCCTTCTGCGGCCAGCTGTTCAGCAGCTTTAATCGCATAGGTCATACCAATACCAAAGGATACGATCGTTGCATCGCTACCCACTTTGTGGATGCGGGCCTTACCGATTGGCAATACGAAATCTTCCATATCCGGCACATCAAAATGCTGACCGTAGAGAATTTCGTTTTCCAAAAATACAACCGGATTTGGATCGCGGATAGCCGCTTTCAGCAAGCCTTTAGCGTCTGCTGCCGAATAAGGCATGACAACTTTAAGACCCGGAATATGGCTGTACCATGCTGCATAGCACTGGGAGTGCTGAGCACCAACGCGAGCAGCAGCACCGGATGGGCCGCGGAACACCATCGGCGCACCCATCTGACCACCGGACATATAAAGTGTCTTGGCAGCAGAGTTTACGATCTGGTCAATTGCCTGCATAGCAAAGTTGAAGGTCATGAATTCAACGATCGGACGAAGACCGGCAAATGCTGCACCGACACCGATACCGGCAAAGCCGTGTTCGGTAATTGGTGTATCAACAACGCGCTTGTCACCGAATTCGTCGAGAAGACCTTGAGTTACTTTATAAGCACCCTGATATTCAGCAACTTCTTCACCCATAACAAAGACGTTAGGGTCACGGCGCATTTCTTCAGCCATTGCATCGCGCAATGCTTCACGCACAGTGGTCGAAACCATTTTGGTGCCGGCCGGAATGTCCGGATCATTGGCGACATCCAAAACAGGTGCCTTCGGTGTTGCAGGTGCACTTTCTTTTGCAGACGCATCAGCAGCAGGCGCTTCAGCCGGAGCGCTGGCCGCAGGAGCAGCAGATGCACTTGCATCAGTAGCGCTTTCGCCGTCACCAAGCAGAACAGCAATCACGGAGTTAACCTTGACGCCTTCGGTGCCTTCAGCAACCACGAGCTTGCCAATGGTACCTTCGTCAACAGCTTCAACTTCCATTGTTGCCTTGTCAGTTTCAATTTCGGCCAGAATGTCACCGGAGGTAACTTTATCGCCTTCTTTAACCAACCATTTGGAGAGCTTGCCTTCTTCCATTGTCGGAGAAAGGGCGGGCATGAGAATTTCTACAGGCATTTCTACACCTTCCTCGAATCAAAGCAAAATATCTGTGTAGAGCTCGGACACTTCCGGCTCCGGATCGTGCGTCGCAAAATCAGCCGAATCGGCAACGATCTCACGCACTTCCTTATCGATATTTTTCAGCTCTTCTTCGGTCGCCCAGCCCTTATCGAGCAAACGCTGTCTGACCTGTTCAATAGGGTCGTGCTCGGCACGTACCTTCTGAACTTCTTCTTTTGAGCGATATTTTGCCGGATCGGACATGGAGTGACCGCGATAGCGGTAGGTCTGCATATCAAGAATGATCGGGCCTTTGCCGGAACGTGCCCATTCGAGCGCCATTTCAGCAGCTGCATTTACTGCACGCACATCCATACCATCAACCTGAATACCAGGGATGTTGAAAGATGAACCGCGCTTGGAGAAGTCTGTTTCCGCAGAAGAACGGGTCACTGATGTACCCATTGCATAGCGGTTATTTTCAATGATGAAGACAACCGGCAAATTCCAAAGCTTTGCCATGTTGAATGTTTCGTAGACCTGCCCCTGATTGGAAGCGCCGTCGCCGAAATAAGTCAGAGATACATTGTCATTGCCGCGATAACGGTTGGCAAAGGCCAGACCTGCGCCCAACGGAACCTGCGCACCAACGATACCGTGGCCGCCATAGAAATGCTTCTCTTTCGAGAACATGTGCATCGAGCCGCCCTTGCCTTTCGACAAGCCGCCACGACGTCCGGTCAGTTCAGCCATCACGCCGCGGGCGCTCATGCCTGTTGCCAGCATATGTCCATGATCACGATAGGCGGTGATAACCTGATCACCTTCCTTCTGTGCCATCTGCATACCAACAACGACAGCTTCCTGTCCGATATAGAGATGGCAGAAACCACCGATCAGACCCATACCATAAAGCTGTCCAGCTTTTTCTTCGAAACGTCGAATCAACAACATTTCGCGGTAGCTGCTCATTTCCTGTTCTTTAGTGAAATCAGCAGGCTTGGGGGTCTTAGGTGCAGTGTTTGAAGCCGACTGTGTTTTGGTCACAGGCGCCTTGTTAGACCTCGATGCCATAATTTGCTCCCTATTGTCTTACTGAAATAACCTTAAACGGCTGTCAAACAAGTTACAATATGCAACAGGGGCATAGCAGCTATGTTATTAAGTCTTTAATTTCACTCATTAAAAAGACTATTAACCGGATTTCAGTTAATCAGACGCATCTTCACGAGAAATAATTATTGTCAGTTCGTTTTCATGGGAGAGATTAAGCGCTCGTCGTGCCTGTTCGTCAAGCATATCCTTTTCAATGGAGCCATCACGCAAAAGCGAGACGCGTTTTTCCATTGCTTGACGCTCAATGGTCAGCTCTTCAAGTTGTGCGTTTAAGAGAGCAACCTGCTGCTGCAAGCGCGCACTTGAATCGATGCCATATTCGCCGTGATAGGCGTGGAAACCAAAATAAGACAGGAAAGCAATGGCCAGTAACGGCAACACAAATCGTCCGCGAATAGACTTACGCTTTTGCTTGGTCCACATACTCAACACATCCTTTGAGCCTTTTTAAGTTTCCGTCGAAACATCTTAAAAAGCCCGATTACTCATTTTACGCGCAACTTAAGCAGTGCCGCCGATACAATGGCAGCAGTTCAGTAAACGGCCGCGTGACAGCCAACACAAGCACCCACGCCATACACCCGCATTCTGATCGTACTAATAAACATTATTTTGCTTAACAGAGCCTTACTCAAAGGCAACACAAGCAAAACTTTATTAAACACAGTGTGACGGACGCCTGCCACACAGCCTGCCACAAAACCCGTAAAAACAAAAAAGCGGAGCATTGCTGCCCCGCTTTCATATTTCAGTGCAGTAAGGCGAAAGCCTCACTGCGCTTCAAATCCATTAAAGGAATTTCAGTGCTGAACGTCCGGCATAACGTGCCTGCAAGCCCAGTTCTTCCTCGATGCGGATGAGCTGGTTATATTTTGCGGTACGGTCTGAACGCGCCAGCGAACCGGTTTTGATCTGGCCGCAATTGGTTGCAACAGCCAGATCCGCAATGGTGGAATCTTCTGTTTCACCGGAGCGGTGTGACATCACAGCGGTGTAACCAGCCTTATGAGCGGTTTCAACGGCATCCAAAGTTTCGCTCAAAGTACCGATCTGGTTTACTTTGACGAGAATCGAATTGGCAACGCCCATCTTGATACCGTCACGCAGACGTGCGGAGTTGGTCACGAAGAGATCATCGCCAACGAGCTGGGTTTTGGTGCCGACGAGTTCGGTCAGGTATTTCCAACCTTCCCAGTCGTCTTCGCTCATACCATCTTCAATGGTTACGATCGGGTAATCGCCAACGAGCTTGGCCAGATATTCAGCTTGCGCGCGCGGATCACGGCTGATGCCTTCGCCTTCATAGACGTAATTGCCGCCCTTGAAGAATTCAGTTGCAGCGCAATCAAGACCGATAGCGATTTCTTCACCCGGCTTGAAACCAGCCTGAACGATGGATTCCATAACGAAATCAAGTGCAGCTTCAGCAGAAAGCAGATTAGGCGCAAAACCGCCTTCATCGCCCACATTGGTGTTGTGGCCGGCATCTTTCAGACGCTTCTTCAAAGTGTGGAACACTTCTGCGCCATAACGCACAGCTTCGCGCATCGAATTCGCGCCAACCGGCAGAATCATGAATTCCTGAAAATCAATCGGATTGTCTGCATGTGCGCCACCATTGATGATGTTCATCATCGGCACCGGCAGAATGTGGGCATTAGCACCACCGACATAGCGGTAAAGCGGCAGGTCGCAAGACTGCGCAGCAGCCTTGGCAACAGCCATGGAAACGCCGAGGATCGCATTGGCACCCAGATTGCTCTTATTGGCAGTGCCGTCGAGGTCAATCAAAGTCTGATCAATATGGATCTGGTTTTCGGCATCCATGCCAGCCAGCACGTCGAAAATCTGACCATTAACCGCAGCAACGGCCTTTTCAACGCCTTTACCCAAATAACGGCTGCCGCCATCGCGCAGTTCAACCGCTTCATGCGCACCGGTGGATGCACCGGAAGGAACTGCTGCACGGCCAAACGCGCCATCTTCCAGCAACACATCAACTTCAACAGTCGGATTGCCACGGCTATCCAGAATCTCGCGGCCGACAATATCAATAATCGCAGTCATACAGACTTCGTCCTTCCACTTTTTCAAACCACCGGCATGGCTGATATCCCGATCAGTCATGCTTTCTCAAGAAACTCGCCTCGAATGCACCTTACAGCCCATCCGATTTACCCATTCTACTTATGCCAACTGCGGGTGCGTGTAAAACATTACCGCACCCTTCCACAGGGCAAAACTCTCAATTTATATAGCCTGAAGGTCACAAACCTTTGGACAAGCGATCAAAGGCCATCAAAGTTTCCAGCAAAGCCGGCATATTGTCGATCTGCACCATATTCGGGCCATCTGACGGCGCATTGTCCGGGTCTTCATGGGTCTCGATGAAAAGACCTGCAACGCCAACGGCAACAGCGGCGCGCGCCAATGTTTCAACAAATTCGCGCTGACCACCAGATGAACCACCCTGACCTCCCGGCTGCTGCACGGAATGGGTTGCATCAAAAATAACCGGCGAACCAAAGCCTGCCATAATCGGCAGCGAGCGCATGTCAGACACCAGCGTATTATAACCAAATGATGCACCGCGTTCACAGGACATCACATTTGGATTGCCGCTTTCGGTCACTTTCGCCAGCACATTTTTCATGTCCCACGGCGCCAGAAACTGGCCTTTTTTAACATTGACGACACAGCCGGTTTTAGCAGCTGCAATCAGCAAATCTGTCTGTCGGCATAGGAAAGCAGGAATTTGTAAAACGTCGATGACATCAGCCACCAGCGCACATTGTTCTTCGGTGTGAACGTCGGTCAGTACTGGAAAATTATATTCTTTTTTCAGATCAGCGAATACTTCCATCGCTGTTTCAAGGCCAATACCGCGCTTGCCGTTTAATGATGTACGGTTGGCTTTATCAAAGCTGGATTTATAAACCAGACCAATCCCAAGCTTGTCGGTCTGCTCTTTCAATCGTCCTGCCATGTCAAACGCATGCTGACGGCTTTCCATCTGGCAAGGCCCGGCAATCAGCGCCAATGGCTGATCATTGCCAAAAGTCACATTGCCTACGCGAATAATCGAATTTGCTGTCGTCATGGTTGCTCAACCTTCATTATCATAGAGTTGGGTCGCTCAAAGCTTGCCCGCAGCCGGATAGAATCCGGCACAAAACTTGTCTCACTATAAACCTCAGTGACCATATAAAAAAGCGCCACTGTTTATCACATATGGCGCTTCTTTTGATTTTTACATCAGGCAATCACACATTTGCGATCAGACCATCCGGCTCTGTTCCAATGCTGCGGCAATGAAGGACGCAAACAATGGATGCGGTTCGAACGGACGTGATTTCAATTCGGGGTGATATTGCACACCGATGAACCACGGATGATCGGCATATTCAACGGTTTCAGGCAGAACGCCATCCGGTGAAAGACCTGAGAACACCAAACCGCACTGTTCAAGACGATCTTTATAATCGACATTGACTTCGTAACGGTGACGGTGACGCTCGGAAATGGTGGTATCGCCATAAATCTCAGCAATACGCGTTCCGGCTTTCAGCTCCGACTCATATGCACCAAGGCGCATCGTACCGCCCAGATCACCGGACTGGCTGCGTTTTTCGAGCAGATCGCCCTTCAGCCATTCGGTCATCAAGCCAACAACAGGTTCTTTGGTCGGGCCAAATTCTGTTGAAGAAGCGTCTTCAATACCAGCCAGATTGCGGGCAGCTTCAATGCAAGCCATCTGCATGCCAAAGCAAATGCCGAAATAAGGCACCTTGCGTTCGCGGGCAAATTTAGCTGCTTTGATCTTGCCTTCCGCACCACGTTCGCCAAAGCCACCTGGCACCAAAATGCCGTGAACTTTTTCCAAATGCGGAGCAGGATCTTCGCCTTCAAAGACTTCCGCTTCAATCCATTCAAGATTAACGCGTACCTTGTTAGCCATACCGCCATGCTGCAATGCTTCAATCAGAGATTTATAAGCATCTTTCAGCTCGGTATATTTACCAACAACTGCAATCGTAACCTCGCCTTCCGGATTATGGATAAGACGGGAGACTTCTTCCCAGCGCTCGATCTGCGGCTTAGGTGCCGGATCAATGCCGAATGCACGCAACACTTCCGCGTCAAAGCCTTCATTATGATAAGCCACCGGCACATCATAGATAGACTTGACGTCAAGCGCCTGAATAACGGCACTTTCGCGCACATTACAGAACAAGGACAGCTTGCGGCGTTCATTTTCCGGAATCGGACGGTCTGCACGGATAAGCAGAACATCAGGAGCAATACCGATAGAACGCAGTTCTTTAACAGAGTGCTGTGTCGGTTTGGTCTTCAACTCACCGGCCGTTGGAATATACGGCATCAGGGTCAGGTGAATATAAACCGCCATTCCGCGTGGCAATTCATTGCCCAGCTGACGGATTGCTTCCAGAAACGGCATGGCTTCAATATCGCCAACCGTTCCGCCGATTTCACAAAGAACAAAATCATATTCGTCATTGCCAGAGGTGATGAAGTTTTTAATTTCATCCGTGACATGAGGAATAACCTGAACTGTCGCACCGAGATAATCGCCGCGGCGTTCTTTTTCGATGATATTGCGGTAGATACGACCAGTCGTAATATTGTCCTGCTTGGTAGCAGGCTGACCGGTGAACCGCTCGTAATGACCCAGATCAAGATCTGTCTCTGCACCATCATCGGTCACAAACACCTCACCATGCTGGTAAGGGGACATCGTGCCCGGATCGACGTTCAGATAAGGGTCGAGTTTACGAATCCGCACGCGGTATCCACGTGCCTGAAGGAGTGCAGCCAATGCTGCTGCGGCAATGCCTTTTCCAAGGGAAGAAACCACGCCGCCTGTGATGAAAACATATCGCGCCATGGGCTTATGTCGTTAGACTCTCCTGACTGATTCCGCCACTAAAAAATGAAGTCCTATATAAAATAGTTGGTTTTTCCCCGTTATAAAGAGGCAAAACCACAAGCTCATTTTTTGCCGCTCACGCATCTTCACGCATTGGCGGACGGAATAAATTAAAATGAGAAAATCCGGTTGTTAAATAACCGACAACTTTCCAGCCCAGTTCTTATACTCCCCGCCTCTTCTGCCATGCCGGTTAACCCGTTATAATCAAACATAGAAGCGGTTTGCGTGCCATTTCAAATGGCCATAATAAAACACAAAAAAGCCGGGCCTGCGCCCGGCTTGTCAGCGCCTTATAATCTCAATCAAAGCACCACAACTTCTGTGCCAAGATTAACGCGCTCATAAAGATCGAGCACATCTTCATTCAACATACGGAAGCAGCCGTTTGAAGCGGCACTGCCGATTGTCCAAGGCTGCACTGTGCCGTGAATACGGATATAGGTGTCTTTGTTGCCCTGGAACAAATAAAGCGCACGGGAACCGAGCGGGTTGCTTGGTCCGCCATCCATACCGTTTTTGAAGCGGCCGTAATGGGCTGGGTTGCGCTGAACCATTTCTTTGGTTGGAATCCAACGCGGCCATTCACGCTTTGCGTTGATGGTGCCGGTGCCTTTAAATTCAAGACCGACTTTACCAACAGCAATGCCATAACGGCGTGCAGTGGTTGAGGTCTCTACGAGGTAAAGGAAATAGTTTTTCGGATCGACAACGATTGTGCCCGGCTTGTAGCCGCTGAAAGCAACAGTCTGCGCATGAAAACGTGGCGCAATCTTATACTTTTCTGCCTGCGATACATAGGTCTTACCTGCCGGAGCAGCATCGTTCGGCGCAGCCTGCACAGGCATTGCCATGCAAAGTCCTGCAATACCAGCGAGAATGATATGGCGTAAAAACATTTGAATTTCCCGAAAATAAACCCAAAACGTGAGGGCGACAGCACATCAACTCATGCCCGTCTTTGATCTGTGATTACGACATCAACTTGTCATACTCAACAGGTGGATTTTATCCACAGCATGTTTTCATGCCCGCTATGGCATGGTTGCAACACTAAAGCATGCCTCCCAAAAGTAGGCACCGGTTTTGGGTTAAAGACATGCGTAAAAATATAAAATGTTAGGGTGACTGCTATGGTTACGATGAAGCACGATACACTCTTAACTGCCAAGAATTTGCAATAACGCTCACAAACAAAAATCCCGACCTCAAAGAGATCGGGATTTAAAGACTTCAAAAGCTTTAAAGTAAAAACTTACTGTGAGCTTGGAACCGGATTAGCTGGTGCTGCCGGTACATCTTCTGTTGCCGGAGCCGGTGTTTCGCCGCGCGATGATGCGCCGCCCAACTGGTTGAGAATGCCGCCGCCGGTTGAGCCCTCGCCCGCTGCCGGTGCCTGCCCGCCCGCTGCCGGAATACGGTTTAAAATGTCTGTCGGGCGTTCGCCGTAATTAGCCATAATGCCGAGAACCAGCGATGTTGCGAAGAAAGCAGCCGCAAGAATCGTTGTCATACGTGTGAGCGCATTTCCTGCGCCACGCGCGGTCATGAAGCCGGAACCGCCGCCAATACCGAGCCCGCCGCCCTCAGAACGCTGGATAAGCACAACGCCGACAAGCGCGATAACAATCAGTAGATGAATGACAATGAGTACATGCTGCATGGAATCTGGTCTGCTTTCTTTATAGATCGCGGTCTTAATACGTCGCGGCTCTCTACACGGTATTGGAGAATAATCCAACCCCCATTTAGCAAGCCTTATCAGCGCCAAGTTATATAGTGACTATATATCTATAACACATCCCGGCGCTTTTAAAGGGGGCGGATCAATCAACCGCTCATTTTACAGGCTGCGATAGGCCTCGCAAATTGCCAGAAAATCAGCCGCTTTCAGGCTGGCACCGCCAACCAAAGCGCCGTCAACATCAGCCACACCCAGTAATTCAACAGAATTGGCAGGTTTGACCGAGCCACCATAGAGCAAGCGCATATGCGCGCCCTGCGCACCAAAACGCTCAATCAATGTCTCGCGCATAAAGGCGTGCACTGTGCGCACATCCTGTACGGTTGGTGTCAGACCAGTACCGATTGCCCAGACAGGCTCATAAGCAATAATGGTATTTTCAGCACTCACACCATCCGGCAATGAATTTGCAAGCTGCTCACCCACCACATCCAATGTGGTTTCTGCGTGGCGCTGATCGGCGGTTTCACCAACACAAACAATGGCAACCAAACCCGCCTGCCATGCAGCCAAGGTCTTTGCCTTCACCATTTCATTGGTTTCACGGTGATCCGTGCGGCGCTCAGAGTGGCCGACAATCACATGGCTTGCACCGGCATCTTTCAGCATGAGTGCAGAAACATCGCCTGTATGAGCACCCGATTGCGCCATATGGCAATCTTCACCACCAAGACCAACGCTTTCGCCTTCAAGAGTTTCAGCTGCTCGTGAAAGCAAAGTTGCCGGAACGCAGATAACAGCATCAAGCTTGCGGCCATAGTCAGAGCTTAAGCCCGCAGCAATCGCACGCAATTCGGTCAGGGATTCCCCTGTGCCGTTCATTTTCCAATTGCCCGCTACTAAAGGGCGAATTCCCGGTGTCATGCGCTTCTCCTCGCCATGCTCTACCACCGTGTCGTCGCGCTTTATTTTTATGAACGCAGGCGGACGGTTTTTATGAATTTGCACCTGACTAACAAATTCACACGCGAATGCAACACTTAAAGAGTGCACATTAACCGGTCAAGAAAGCAGCTTTCCTTTCAATGAGTCCTTGCATCGCGCCTATGCTTAGGGCTATTCCCATACATCTGGAACTAACGCTTTCAATTAATAAAAGGTACCTCCATGCTCGACAGCTTGCGCGCCGCCACTCAAACCTGGATTGCAAAACTATTGCTTGGTATGCTCGTCTTAAGCTTTGCCGCTTGGGGTATCGCCGATATTTTCCGTGAAGACATGAGCGGATCCGCTGCATTAAGTGCCGGAAAGTCCGAGGTTAGCGCGGTTGAATACCGTTTTACCTATGAACAGCAGATGATGCGTCTGTCGCAGCAATTCCAGCAGCGCCTGACCAAAGAACAGGCTCAGGCACTGGGTGTGGAAAGTCAGGTCATCTCGCAGCTGGCCGCCGGCGTTGTGCTGGATGAAGAAGCCCGCCAGATGAATTTGGGAATCACTAAAGACGGAATCGCCCGTCTGGTTGCCAGTGATCCGTCCTTCCATGATGCGTCCGGCCGCTTCAGCCCTGCACAATTTGATGCAGTGATGCGTCAATCCAATATTCGTGCTCAGGATTATCTAGACAGCCGCACACAGGTTGCGCGCCGTCAGCAGATCGTTGAAGCTGTCACCGACGGCATGAGCGTTCCTGATACATTGCTGAAAGCGCTCGCCCTTTATGAAGGTGAAAGCCGTGACCTTGATTACATCACCATTCAGCCCGAAAAAGCAGAAGATATCGCCGCTCCGTCAGCTGATGCGCTGAAGGCTTATTTTGAAACCAATAAAGCCCAATATGCTGCACCTGAATATCGCAAGCTGACTTACGTTAAGCTGGAGCCATCCGATATTGCTGATCCAAGCCAGATAACCCCTGAAGAAATCAGCGACTATTACGAAAAGAACCAGAGCCGCTATTCAACCACTGAAAAGCGTGCCATCGAACAGCTGAGTTTTGCTGATGAATCTGCCGCCAATGCCGCAGCCGAAAAGCTTAAAAACGGCATGAGCTTCGATGATCTGGCCAAAGAACTCGACAAATCGGCCGCAGACATCAAGCTCGGCACTTTTGAAAAATCTGCCCTGCCTGATCCGGTTCTCGCAGAAGCCGCCTTTGGTTTGAGCAAAGATCAGGCCAGCGATGTGGTGAAAGGTGCTTTTGGCCCTGTTATCCTGCGTGTGACCGATATTGATGCCGCACACACCAAGCCGCTTGCAGAAGTTGAGCAGGAAATCCGCTTGAGCATCGCAACGACCATTGCTGCCACCGCTATTTCCAATGTGCGCGATCAGCTGGAAGAAGATATTTCCAACGGCGTACCTTTAGCTGAAGCCGCAACTAAGGCTGGCCTCAAGGCTGTAACCGTTGATGCCATCGATGCCGAAGGCAATGATATGAGCGAAAAGCCGGTTGAGAATTTACCGTTACAGGCACAGCTCATCTCCAACCTGTTCCAGACCGACAAAGGCATCGATAATGACTCGCTTTCCATCGGCACCAACGGCTTCCTCTGGTATCAGGCTGACGACATCATCGCAGCCCGCGACCGCACCCTTGATGAGGTAAAGGACAAGCTCGTTGAAGCATGGAAGGCCGATGAAGCGATCAAGAATCTGATTGCCAAAACCGATGAACTGAAGAAAAAAGTTCAGGACGGCAACACGCTGGAAGCGCTGGCTGAAGAACTGGGCTTAGAGAAAAACACCAAGCGAGGTGTGACCCGTTCTACCAATGATATCGAGCTTGGCTCGGCTGCCGTTGCAGCAGTTTTCCGTGGCGCCAATGGCCATATCGGCACTGCCGCGACACCAAACAATGATGCACAGATCTTGTTTAAAGTAACCGATGTGGTTGAGCCTGCCGGTATCAGCGCAGAATCAATCACTGAAGATCGCCGTAAAGCTGCTGCCAATGGCTTGTCTGATGACCTGCTGACACAGCTTATTGCCGAATTGCAAAAACAATATCCGGTTAAAGTGAACCAGACCGCGATCAACAATGCGATGGCATTTTAGGGGTGGCTATGGTTGATTTTAAAGACTTCATTGCAAAAGTCGCACTTGGCACACAGCTGAATTCGCAACAATCTAAGCAAGCTTTCGATATTATGATGACAGGGCGTGCAACGCCCTCTCAGATCGGTGCCTTTTTGATGGCATTGCGTGTACGCGGTGAAACAGTACCGGAAATCAGCGGTGCAGTTTCCTCGATGATGTCGCGCGTTACAGAAGTCAAAGCGCCCGACAATGCCATTGATATTGTTGGCACCGGCGGCGATCAGTCCGGCTCTTACAATGTGTCTTCCTGCTCGGCCTTTGTGGTTGCAGGTGCCGGTATTCCTGTTGCTAAACACGGCAATCGTGCGCTTTCCTCGCGCTCAGGTGCAGCAGATGCGCTGCTGGCACTTGGCGTTAATATTGAAGCAGATGCCGATCTCATCAGCCGCTGCATTTATGAAGCGGGCTTGGGCTTTATGTTTGCGCCTAACCATCACTCATCCATGCGCCATGTCGGCCCGTCACGGGTGGAACTTGGCACCCGTACGATTTTCAACCTGCTTGGCCCCCTCTCCAACCCTGCCCATGTCAAACGTCAGCTTGTTGGTGTTTATGCACAGGAATGGGTAGAGCCATTGGCACATGTGCTGAAAGAGCTGGGCTCTGAACGCGCATGGGTTGTCTATGGTGACGGCCTTGATGAAATTACCACCACCGGCATCACCCATGTCAGTGCGCTGGAAGATGGTATCATCCGCAGCTTTGAAATCAGCCCTGAAGATGTCGGTATCCGCCGTGCAGAACCGGCTGAACTGAAAGGCGGCGACGGCGCTTATAATGCGCAAGCATTGCGTGAAGTGCTTAAAGGCGCAAAAAATGCCTATCGCGATATCGTGCTGATGAATGCAGGTGCCGCCCTTCTTATCGCTGGCAAAGCGAAAGACCTGAAAGAAGGCGTTGAGCAAGCAGCCCTTTCCATCGACAGCGGTGCAGCACTGAATGTCTTGAATAAGCTCGTTCAGGTTTCCAATGAGCAAGCGGAATAAGGATACGGTATGAGCACTGATATCTTAAAGAAAATTGAAGCCTATAAGCGCGAAGAAATTGCAGCTGCCAAAGCTCAAATCCCGCTTAGCGAACTTAAAGCCAAAATTGCTGATCAGCAGCCGACACGCGGCTTTCTGAATGCTTTGCTGCAAAAGAAAGCCAACAAGCAATTTGGCCTGATTGCAGAAATTAAAAAAGCCAGCCCGTCCAAAGGTCTGATCCGTCCGGATTTTGACCCGCCATTGCTGGCCAAAGCCTATGAAGAAGGTGGCGCGGCTTGCTTGTCCGTTCTCACCGACACACCTTCATTTCAGGGTGCGCCTGAGTTTTTGACAGCGGCACGCAATGCCTGCTCACTGCCAGCGCTGCGCAAGGATTTTCTCTTTGATACATATCAGGTTTATGAAGCACGCAGCTGGGGTGCTGATTGCATTCTCATCATTATGGCAAGTGTTGATGATCAACTGGCCGCAGAACTTGAACAGGCCGCTTTCTCGCTCGGCATGGATGCCTTGATTGAAGTGCATGACGAAGCTGAGATGGAACGTGCGCTCAAATTGCAGTCGAAGATGCTCGGTGTTAACAACCGTAATTTGCGCAATTTCGAAGTGGATCTGGCAGTCAGCGAACGTCTTTCAACTATGGTGCCGGATGATTATCTGCTGGTTGGCGAAAGCGGTATCTTCACCCATGAAGATTGCCTGCGTCTGCAAAAATCAGGCATCGAAACTTTCCTGATCGGTGAAAGCCTGATGCGTCAGCAGGATGTGAGCTCCGCAACACGCACCCTTCTGACCGGCCAGACAGCCTGAAGTAAAAAACCATGAGCAAGCTGACCCATCTTGATCAATCCGGACATGCCCATATGGTCGATGTCGGCGACAAGCAGGAAACCGAGCGTTTAGCTGTCGCCGAAGCCTCCATTATCATGCAGCCAGAAACGCTTGCTCTTATACTTTCCGGCAATGCAGCCAAAGGCGATGTGCTGGCAACAGCACGCATTGCCGGTATTATGGCCGCTAAAAAAACCGCTGACCTCATTCCGCTTTGCCATCCGTTGATGCTCACCAAAGTCGGCATTGAAATCGAAGCGGATGAAAGCCTGCCCGGCTTGAAAGTAACGGCGAGTGCGCGCCTTAAAGGCCGCACTGGCGTTGAAATGGAAGCACTCACCGCAGCTTCTGTCACCTGCCTCACCATTTACGATATGGCGAAAGCCGTCGATAAAGACATGACCATTCAAAACATCCGTCTTGTTGAAAAACACGGCGGCAAATCCGGTGACTGGTTCGCATCCTCCAAGGACAAATAAAAATGGCACTTTTACCCGTTGATGAGGCCTTGCAGCGCCTGACTGAAAATGTCCAAACGGGACCAAGTGAAACAGTTTCTATCGATCAGGCAGGCGGGCGCACCCTCGCCGCGCCTATGGTTGCCCATTATCTGCAATCGCCTTTTGATGCCTCCGCTATGGATGGTTATGCGGTGCGCGCCAATAAAGATGGCAGCTATCCAACGACATTTCGTGTGATCGGTGAAGCCGCAGCAGGTAAACGCTATCTTGGACAAATTGCTGAAGGTGAAGCCATCCGCATTTTCACCGGTGCACCGGTGCCAGCAGATGCCGATAGTGTTGTCATTCAGGAAAATGTCATCCGCAATGGCGACATGATCGAAGTCAGCGGCGAGATCATCAAACACAAACATATTCGCCGCGCCGGTCTTGATTTCAAACTCGGCGAAGAATTATTGCCTGCCGGGCGCAAGCTTGATGCCGCAGCATTAGCGCTCGCAGCCGCCAGCGGCAATGCCAAGCTGCAAGTCACCTGCCGCCCGCGCGTGGCCATTCTGGCAACCGGTGACGAGCTTGTCGCACCTGGCCAAATTCCGGCAGAAGACCAGATCATTTCATCCAATTCCAGCGGCATTGCCGAACTGGTGCGTGCACAAGATGCAACGGCGATTGATTTAGGCATTGTGCCGGATCAGACAGATTTAATCATCGCCGCCATCAAACAGGCGATGAATGATAACGTCGATGTGCTGGTAACGCTTGGCGGTGCCTCTGTCGGTGATCATGATCTGGTGCATAAAGCACTTACCGCCTGCGGCATGAAGCTGGATTTCTGGAAAATTGCCATGCGTCCGGGCAAGCCGCTGATGCATGGTAGTCTGACTGCCGCCAATGGCCGTATTATCCATGTGCTTGGTCTGCCGGGCAATCCGGTTTCCAGCATGGTTTGCGGGCATTTGTTTTTAGTGCCATTGATAGCCAAATTAACTGGCCGCACCTATCGCGCCGATATCCGCAAAGCCACGCTCTCAACCCATATGCCGGAAAATGATCATCGCCGTGATTATGTGCGTGCGGAATATATCCTTGACGATCAAGGCGATCTTATTGTCCATCCCCTGCCCGTGCAGGATTCGTCCATGCTTGGAATGTTGGCGCGCGCCAATGCGCTGATTATCAGAGAAGCCAATGCACCTGCCATTGATGCGGGTGCAAGCTGTAAAATTCTGGTCTTGCGTTAGATTTTATCGCATTTCTTAGCTTAAAAAAACCGCAGCGCTATTTTTTAAGACCAGTTTTAAGCGTCGCCTAAATAAGATTTAATTGTCTCGATAAAACGCGGCACTGAAATCGGTTTGGAAATATAAGCTTCACAGCCACCCTGTCTGATGCGCTCTTCATCGCCCTTCATCGCAAAAGCAGTGACGGCAATAACAGGAATGACCTTCAGCTCTTCATCATCCTTGAGCCATTTGGTCACTTCAAGACCTGAAACTTCCGGCAACTGAATATCCATCAAAATCAGGTTCGGACGATGCTCACGCGCCAGATCCAGCGCCTCAAGCCCGTTGCGGGTGCGGATAGTTTCATAGCCATGGGCTTCTATGAGATCGCGAAAGAGCTTCATGTTCAGCTCATTATCCTCAACGATCATCACTTTCTTAATCATCAAACTTCCCTCAGCGCACAGGCTTTCCGGCTTATTTGCAAGCGCATAGACTTATTATGGAATCGAGAAAACTCCATTCATCCACAGCCATTTTAAACGCAGAACATTGACGAATAGCAAACAGATTGCATTTTTTTAATTTTTTTAAAGTCGACATTCATCAAAAAACAACACTCAATTGACCAGCGATAATTCAAAAAACACAAAAAAATGCGCAAGTTTCATCAAAACTTGCGCATTTTCTTAATTATTTATGCAAAATCTGACACAAAAACAGCAATTAATTGCCCGTTTTTATCAGATTTTTTGCATTAAAACGGAATTTCATCATCCAGATCGCGTGAGAAACCACCGCCTGATGAAGGTCCTGAGTTACCGAAATCCGAACCGCCCGATGAACCACCGCCGGAATAATCAGACATCTGCGAACGACCGCCGCCCTCAAAAGAGCGTCCCTGTCCACCGCCTTCACCGCGGCTGTCAAGCATCTGCAATTCACCACGGAATTTCTGCAATACGATTTCAGTCGTATAGCGTTCATTACCGTTCTGATCCTGCCATTTGCGGGTCTGCAAAGCACCTTCAAGATAAACCTTGGCGCCCTTTTTCAGATATTGCTCGGCAACTTTCGCCAGATTTTCGTTAAAAATAACGACGCTGTGCCACTCGGTCTTTTCGCGGCGCTCACCGGACTGACGGTCGCGCCAGCTTTCAGAAGTCGCAATACGCAAATTAACGACAGGGTCACCGGAGCTCATACGTCTTACTTCCGGATCCGCACCAAGATTGCCGACCAGAATAACCTTGTTGACACTACCTGCCATGCGCTTAACTCCACCTTATCTTCTATTGGTTGACTGCTACAGATAACAGCCGCCAATGATTTAGCACATCTCATCCAATGCAAGATGCACCATTTATCGCCTGTTTCCACAAGAGATATGGCACAAAATATCAAGTTCTTATTTTGTTCTAAACCAAATTTTATCGTTCCGCAAGCACACAATATT
Organism: Paenochrobactrum glaciei; assembly: GCF_039522165.1. Taxonomy (NCBI): domain Bacteria; kingdom Pseudomonadati; phylum Pseudomonadota; class Alphaproteobacteria; order Hyphomicrobiales; family Brucellaceae; genus Paenochrobactrum; species Paenochrobactrum glaciei. The sequence goes on along the minus strand of NZ_BAAADE010000002.1, from coordinate 475,994 downwards.
TACTTCAATAAAATAATATAGCGAGACACTTGCAGAACAAGACTGGAACAGATAGTGTTTGTTCTGCATTTGTTTTTTAAATTGATTCTTAACTCTGGGGGCTTTAGCGTATGTTGACCCGCAAGCAGCATGAATTACTCCTTTTCATTCACGAGCGTTTAAAGGAAGTCGGTATTCCTCCCTCGTTTGATGAAATGAAGGACGCGCTGGATTTAGCCTCCAAATCAGGTATCCATCGCCTGATCACCGCATTGGAAGAACGCGGGTTTATCCGCCGACTGCCAAACCGTGCCAGAGCATTGGAAGTCATCCGTCTGCCGGATTCTATTGCACCGGGGCTAAACAGCCAAAAAAAGTTTTCGCCAAGCGTGATTGAAGGTAGTTTGGGCAAACCTGCTACGCCTGCTAAAGCTGAAACAGCTCCTGTTAATATTGCAGCCGATAATAATGACACGATCTCCGTGCCTGTTATGGGGCGTATTGCAGCCGGTGTGCCGATCTCTGCCATTCAAAACCAGACCCGCACAATTAGCTTGCCGATGGATATGATCGGCTCAGGCGAGCATTATGCGCTGGAAGTTAAAGGCGACTCGATGATCGAGGCCGGAATTTTTGAAGGCGACACAGTATTGATCCGCCGTGGCGACACCGCCAATCCGGGGGAAATTGTTGTGGCACTGGTGGATGATGAAGAAGCGACGCTAAAGCGTTTTCGCCGAAAAGGCGCATCCATTGCATTGGAAGCGGCTAACCCTGCCTATGAAACCAGAATTTTTGGCCCTGATCGCGTACAGGTTCAGGGCAAACTGGTCGGATTAATACGCCGCTATTAATCCGACCAACAAATCATGATGAGAATATCGGAGCCAGCCAACCAATCATTTTTCTTTGGCTGGCGAGAAGTACAGATAGATGCTGTTCCATTACAAAAACTAGATTATGAGCGCCAATTGCATGGGCTTTTAAAGCCTCATTCAAAGCATGTGGTAATAATGTGCGCCTTTTATTCATACGATAAATGATTGTTCTTAGCGCTATCTGTCCCCCCCCTTATTGCTAAGGTTTTTGTGCAGTTTTTGCTTTTTTAGGTGCCACATAATCAGCAAGGCCACGCGCAGCACGCGAATAGAGGCGATAGAGATGCCAAGGGCGTTGTGGCTCGCCAACTGAATATATCAGCCGGTCATTATAGTGCAGCGATCTTGCAGCATCTGCCATACTAGCTGGCACCGTGACCGAGATTAGCGCATTACCAGCATCGGTGGCCGAGATTAGCGTATTACTGGCATCAGCAGCACTATGTGCATTTTCAAGCGCTTTCATGTCTTTGCTTATATCTGTCAGTGCCACCTCGACATCATCTTCTAAAAATTCATTATCGGGATCGAAGCCCCGTTCATAGGCTGGCTCAAAAACCGGCGTAACAGACTGTCCTGCAGAGATTGATTTTCGTATCGTGTGTGAACCGGCACTTTGTGAACCAAGCCTTACTTCCAAAGAGCCTTTCAACGCTAAATCACGCCGTGTCACAATAAGCTTGCCATCAGTCGGACATTTAAGCTCTTTACCCGCAACAGCTAACACCACCACATCGCCGATATTACAGGCAAATTCCACCGCTGCCGGTTCATCGGTATAACTAAGCATACGCCCGTCTTTCAGCGTGATTGAGCAGACTTTATCCTCACAATAAAATGCATCCTCACGATAAATGCCATTCTTCTTCGAACCAGCGATCACCGGCGGCACAATGGCATGAGCATCATAGGCTTTTGCCCAGTTTTGAATGGTGAATTTTGATGAACGCGGGCGGTTCACTGCCAAGGAGCCATCGGCAAGACGCACGGCTAACAGTTTTGCATCTTCAGCAATGATAATATCAGGGTCAGTTTCACTATAATAAAATACAAAACCAGCCAGCACGAAAATGAGCGAAACGGCACGTAGACGTGTTGTACAAATTACCGCAATCACCAGCCCGATGGTCCAGCTTAAAATCGCGCCGGATGAAATAATACCCGGATTGCCTGCTGGTGCGATGGAAGAAACAAATTCGGCAATCTGGCGCATCGCCCAAACACCAAGCCCCATGATCTGCAATGGCAACCAATCCAGCTGCAACGGCATCAACAACAGGCTTAAAACTGCAAATGGCATGATGATGATCGAAATAACCGGCATCGAAAGCACATTGCCAAGCAAGCCAAAAGGCGCTGTATTATTAAAATGATAGGCTGAATATATGCCGCTTGCCACACCTGCAACGATAGAGGTGGCAGCCGTTGCTACAACCGGTACCAGCCATTTTTTAATCCGTGAAGCTTGTTTGCGTTTCTGGCGTTTTCCCTGATTGTAAAGTGTCGAATTTCGATCACTCCACCATGCAAAAGCTGCAATCAATCCGGCGGTTGCCGAAAATGACATTTGAAAACTTGGCCCCAATACTTCATGCGGCGCACTGATGAAAGCAATCAACGCAGCAATTGCCAGATTGCGGATACTGAGTGCGGCACGGTCAAACAGTAATGCGACCAGCATCACCATAATCATTACAAAACTGCGCTGCGCTGCCACATCGGCTCCCGAAAGCGCCAAATAAAAAGCAGAGCTGAACAAAGCAGCCGTAGCAGCATATTTTTTAATTGGATGACGTGCCGCAAAGGAAGGAAACAGGCTGGCGATCATGCGAAAGCCGATAATCACCACCCCTGCGGCCAAAGCCAGATGAAGACCCGAAATCGACAATACATGCGCAAGACCGGAATTGCGCAGTGCCTCATTCGTGTGTTCGCTTATACCATCGCGCTGCCCCGAAATGAGTGCGGCTGCAATTGCCCCGTCCTCCCCGCTCACCACACTGGTGACACGACTGCCGACAATATGTCTGAGTGTGGCAATCGCATAAGATAAGGCTGCCTCCACCCCATCAATGCTGCTGCTTTCCGCCAAGGATGGGGTGCCGAGATAAAAACCATTACCGCCATTGCCTTTAAAAAAGCCATTAAAAGCAAAATCATAATTGCCAGGTCTGACCGGCCCTGAATGCGGACGCAACCGCACCAGACCGGTGAGTGTTGAACCTATTTCGGTTTGCGCCGGAATATCACGGGCTGTCATACGCAACCGCTCAGGCGCATAGCGCAAAACGGGTCGCTGCGTCGACAATACATCAATCGTCAACCGCCAGCCGCCGCTATATTGCGCTTCCAAACCGACAACGCGTCCAGTGAGCCGTGTTGTAACATCGGAGCCGACCATAGCCGTAGAATAACGCCATGTTTCAAACTTGCCGCCAAGCATTCCAAGTTGAAAAAAGATCGCCAGCAGAACAATTGACGACCAGTAATAGCGCTCTCGCAGCCACCAGCGCACGACGCCCAGAAGACATAAGGCCAAGAGCAGCGGTAGCCAGCCGGTTTCCTGCGCTCTGGTAAAATAGGTAATGACACCGGCACCGGCGCTAACCGGCAGCAGTAAAAAACCGGTGCCCCGTTCGCGCTCGGCCTGCAACGCCAATTGCAATTGAATAAGATAGGTTTGTATGCGTGCCTGAAATCCGGTTTCAGTATGAGTTTCAAACGGCTCAGCCTGTGGCGTTTCAAGCGGATGATTGTAAATTGCAGGGTCAGGTAAAAAAGGCGAATAAGACGGGTTTCCGTACAGCTCTTTTAACAGCGCACGTTCATCAATATCTGGCGTAATCGCCCTATCTTGATCAGTATTCGCCCCCCGGCTCAGTCCCCCTACTCCCCATACACAGCCCCCACCATGTAACGCACTCTTTTATAAAAACTTGACCGGCACACTTGCACACGATGCTGCCTATGCTACATGAGCTTTATAAAAAACCGAAGTCCTATTCTGATATGCGCTTTGACCAGCGCTGAAATCTGGATCTGAGTTTTACAAGAAATATAATTACCATGCAGCAAATTGCCCGTCATTGTGCTATTTGTTGATAAAAAATTACAGCGGAGCTGTCATGTCCAAGCCTGTTATTACCCGCTTTGCACCATCCCCTACCGGTTATTTGCATATCGGCGGTGCACGCACTGCACTCTTCAACTGGCTCTATGCCAAAAACCGTGGCGGCAAGATGCTGCTGCGTATTGAAGACACCGACCGTGAGCGTTCAACCGATGCCGCCACAGCCGCCATTCTGGACGGTCTGACATGGCTCGGTCTGACATGGGAAGGCGAAGCCATTTCCCAGTTTGAACGTGCCCCGCGTCACCGTGAAGTCGCAGAAGAGCTGGTTGCCAACGACAAGGCTTATTATTGCTATGCCACGCCGGAAGAACTGGATGCGATGCGCGAACTGGCGCGTTCAGAAGGTCGTCCGCCACGTTATGACGGCCGCTGGAGAGATCGCTCTGCCGATGAAGCGCCTGAAGGCGTAAAACCGGTTATCCGTATTAAAGCACCGCAAACCGGCGAAACCCTCGTTGATGATGCGGTTCAGGGCGAAGTGCGCTTCCCAAACAAAGATCTGGATGATTTCATTATTCTGCGTTCGGACGGCACACCAACCTATATGCACGCTGTTGTTGTTGATGACCATGATATGGGCGTCACCCACATCATCCGTGGTGATGATCACCTCACCAATGCGGCACGCCAGACTGTCATTTATAATGCAATGGGCTGGGACGTTCCGTCCATGTCCCATATTCCGCTCATTCATGGTGCCGATGGTGCGAAGCTTTCCAAGCGTCATGGTGCTTTGGGTGTCGATGCTTACCGCGCCATGGGCTATCTGCCGGATGCGCTTTGCAATTATCTTGCCCGTCTTGGCTGGAGCCATGGCGACGATGAAATCATGTCGATTGCACAGATGATCGAATGGTTTGACATTGTCGACATCAATAAAGGTGCAGCACGCTTTGACTTCCAGAAACTGGAAGCCATCAACGGCCAATATATCCGTGCACGCGACAGCGAAGAGCTGGCCAACACGCTGATCGACACACTCGGTTATTTTGAAGGTGGCGAAGCAATGCTTGCCGCTCTCGATGACACAAAACGTGCACAGCTTTTGGCGGCCATGCCGGGTCTGAAAGATCGCGCCAAGACATTGGTTGAGCTGATGGATGGCGCACAATTCTTGTTTGCACAGCGTCCGCTCACACTGGATGAAAAAGCCGCAACCATTCTTAATGATGAAGGCCGCGCTCTTCTTAAAGATGTTTTGCCGGCACTGGAAGCAACAACTGAGTGGACTGCCGCAGCACTTGATTCTACTGCACGCGCATTTGCAGAAGAAAAAAACCTCAAACTTGGCAAGGTTGCACAACCTTTACGTGCAGCTTTAGTGGGTAAATCCACATCGCCAGGCGTTTTTGATGTGCTGGAAGTGCTTGGACGCGAAGAAGCATTGGGCCGAATTCGCGATCAAATCGTTTAAGTTTTAAAAATTTGCCGCCAAACACGAAAACTTGCTGAAGTTGTAGCTTTTTAGCATTGCAACATTGGTACTTTGGGATAGTTTGGCGGCCAGTTATTCACACGGCAGACTAAGTGATAATTGGACAAACATGCACTAAATCTGCTTGAATACTTGCCGTACCCAAGCGGCGCAAAAGCAATAGTGGACATGAAAGGAATACCGATGTCTGACAAGACAGCTAGTTTTACCCTCGACGGAAAAACCTTTGAGCTGCCGGTGCGAGCGGGCACCGTTGGTCCAAATGTTGTCGATATCGGTCCGTTATATAAGAATGCAAATTCCTTCACATACGATCCGGGCTTTACTTCTACCGCATCATGTGAATCCAAAATCACCTATATTGATGGTGATGAAGGCGTTCTTCTCTATCGGGGCTATCCGATTGATCAATTAGCCGAAAACGGCGACTTCTTAGAAACCTGCTACCTTCTTCTTTACGGCGAACTGCCGACACAGGCACAAAAAGCCGATTTTGACTACCGTGTTACCCGTCACACAATGCTCCATGAGCAGATGACACGCTTCTTCACCGGCTTCCGCCGTGATGCCCACCCAATGGCCGTAATGGTCGGTTGCGTCGGCGCAATGTCCGCCTTCTACCACGACTCAACAGACATTACCGACCCACATCAGCGCATGGTTGCTTCCATCCGCCTGATCGCAAAAATGCCGACACTGGCTGCAATGGCTTATAAATACCACATCGGTCAGCCATTCGTTTATCCGAAAAACGATCTCGATTTTGCTTCAAACTTCCTGCACATGTGCTTTGCGGTTCCTTGTGAAGATTACAAGGTTAACCCTGTGCTTGCCCGTGCAATGGATCGTATTTTCATCCTGCATGCCGATCACGAACAGAACGCATCGACCTCGACAGTGCGTCTGGCCGGTTCTTCAGGTGCCAACCCGTTTGCATGTATCGCAGCTGGTGTAGCCTGTCTCTGGGGTCCTGCACATGGCGGCGCCAACGAAGCAGCACTGAACATGCTTGCTGAAATCGGCACTGTTGACCGTATCCCTGAATATATTGCGAAAGCAAAAGACAAGAACGATCCGTTCCGTCTGATGGGCTTTGGTCACCGCGTTTACAAAAACTACGATCCACGCGCTAAAATCATGCAGAAAACCACGCATGAAGTGCTGGCAGAGCTTGGCATCAAAGATGATCCGTTGCTCGACGTAGCGATGGAACTGGAACGCATTGCTCTGACCGACGAATATTTCATCGAGAAGAAGCTCTACCCGAATATCGATTTCTACTCCGGTATTACGCTGAAGGCTCTCGGCTTCCCGACCGAAATGTTCACCGTGCTTTTCGCTCTTGCCCGTACAGTTGGCTGGGTCGCACAGTGGAAAGAAATGATCGAAGATCCACAGCAGAAAATCGGTCGTCCGCGCCAGCTTTACACTGGTGCAGCAGAACGCGATTACGTGCCTGTTGCAAAACGCAAATAAGTTTAAAAACAAAAAGCCCCCGACCAGTTCGGGGGCTTTTTTATGCAGCCAATAAATGTGTCAACCAGCAAAGCTCAACAGACAGACCGCACTCTTTATCTGCCACTCCATGTTGTGCTACGGATAAACAGATTTTTTTCCTGTAGCTTGCCAAGGCGGTTCATTTTTGATCATGAGTGCCAATATTTCTTCCTCCCGCCTCAACCGTATTGATATTGCCCGTGGCCTCGCCCTCATTGCAATGGCGATTTATCATACCGGCTGGGATCTGGAATTCTTTGGCTATATGGATCCGGGCACCACAGCGCATGGCGGCTGGAAACTCTTTGCCCGCCTGATTGCCAGCAGCTTTTTGATTCTCGTCGGCTTCAGCCTTTATCTGGCGCATGGCAAAGCTATCCGCTGGCACTCATTTGGCAAACGCCTTGCAATGATTGTCATTGCGGCAGCCGCAATCACCGGCCTGACATATTATACATCACCCGATTCATTTATCTTTTTTGGTATTTTGCATCAAATTGCATTGGCCAGTGTGCTGGGCTTGCTGTTTTTGCGCTTGCCAGCAGTGCTTATTCTGGTCGTTGCCTTGCTGATCTTTATCGCACCTGATTATGCCAGATCAGATTTCTTTAACGCGCCGTTGCTTGGCTTTATCGGCCTTGGCACCATCACACCATTATCCAATGATTATGTGCCGCTCTTTCCTTGGTTGAGCGCTGTGCTCACCGGTATCGCACTTGCCAAACTGTGTCAGACTTTTAATCTAAGTGCGTGGCTGCAAAGCTCTGCCAAAGAGGCACAAATTGCCAAACCGCTTACCTTTATCGGAAAACATAGTCTGGCCTTTTATCTGATCCACCAGCCTGTGCTGATGGCAATCATTTACGGTATCACTTTTATTGTGCCGCCAGCAGGGCCGGAACGCGCTTTTATGCAAGCTTGCCAGACCAATTGCGCGCTGGAAGGTGATCCGCAATTATGCGCGCAGTTCTGCGCTTGTGTTACCGATGACCTTCAGAACAAAAATATCGCCAAGCAGATTTATAACGGCGCGATAACGGAAGAACTGAACCAGTCATTGCAGGAGAGTGCACAACTCTGCTCGGTCAAAATGCTGCCAGCGTCTGAATAATTTCAGGTCGAAACACCAAGCTCCGCAATACGCTCAATGCAGATTTCTTCAATCCGCTCCAATTCGCTGAGCGTTTCTTCAATATCACGGCGCTTTTGCGTCAGTTCATCACGTTTTTCATTCACATGTCTGACCAACAACTTCAGCTGCTCGATATCGGATGGCGGCTCGCTATACATACGAATAATGTCGCGGATTTCAGCAATTGAAAATCCAAGCCGCTTCCCACGCAAAATCTGCCGCAGCAAATGCCGGTCGGCAGGGCGAAACAATCGGGTGCGCCCTCGTCGTTCCGGTTGCAGCAAGCCTTCATCTTCATAAAAACGCAAGGTTCGCGTCGAAATACCAAATTCACGCGTTAATTCGGTAATGGTATAATATTCGCGATGCAAACCTTGACCTTCCTATCAAAATCACAATAGCTGACGAAACTTATTGCTCACAATCAGCAGAACTTCCTTTTACGTATCAGTCAAATAAAATCAACAAATCATGCGCCTGAAAATAAAAGATCAACCAGTTTTAACGCACATCCCTGTTAAGAACACTTTTAATAACTAGCGTTAGTCTCTGTCCGTAAAAGCTTTCACACCTCATCCGTCACCGCCTTTGAAAGAGCCCCTATGCAAAGACCTGTCAAAATCATTATCGGCGGTTTAGTTGTCATTGCAGTCTTAGGTGCAGCCCCCTTTATGATCCGCCCTTATGTGGAAAAGCTCGGTACACAGTCGCTTGAACTCTTAGCGCGCGATGGCGGCTTTTGTGAAACCGACGCCTGTGAGGAAGGCATTGATTATGCCCTCTCCTTTCTCGAGACCAATTACGGCTTGTCTCAAGACGAGATCAAGTGGTGCATGGGCGTTGATGAAATTGCCCATCGCGAATGGCACTTTGCCAATGGCCTTAAAGACCTTGCTACTGATTTTATGTATCGCCGCTGTGGCGCTCCTATTCTCGATCTGCCGGAAGACAGCTCCGACATCGATAATGCGCCTTTAGCCGAGTGATCAGCCTACAAAATGCGTCTGCACATTGTTAAAAATGCTGTCTTTTATGCTGATCTGCGCCTGTGAGGCAAAATACCACATGAATAAACCAAGGGCTGATTTCAGCTGAAAAATCTTCCCAAAAGCCAAATTTCTCCATTAATATGGGCATTTAACTCATCTTTAGATTTATTCTAAGTCATTGTTTTTTAGAACAATTCAAAATCATAGCATTTGACAATTTTTACATTAATTTTGCATATATGATCTAAATTTAGTTCAACCTTTAATATTCAGGCCTTTACCCTGAGCTATTGGAGGAACCAATGATTGGTTCAAATTCTGATAATAATATAAATAGCGCGCTGATTAATAAAAGCAGCGTTGTTTTTGCAAAGCGAAATGTAAAATTCGCTTACACAGCAGTCTATAATCACATCAGCATGAATGAACAGCTGACCTTTGCTGAAGGAGCGCTGTAAAATGCTTGTATGCCACTGCAACTTTATTACTCAAAAACAAATTGAAGATACAATTATTGAACTTCTGGACGAAGATTGCTGGCGCTTGATTGTGCCTTCAACTATTTACCATGCGATGTCTCGCCGCGGTCGGTGCAGCGGGTGCTTCCCAAATGTCATAGAAACGATCATAAAGGTCACTGAAGAATATCATCTTCGTCATAATCAGAATGATGAGAATGTCATATTGTTCATTGATCAAGTCAGATCCTTGCGTGAAAAATTTGGGAGAATAAAGCATGAAGGGCGAACCACAGGTCATCGAGCGGCTTAACGAGGCACTGTTTCTGGAACTCGGCGCAGTCAACCAATATTGGCTGCATTACCGCTTACTTGACGATTGGGGCTATGCGCGTCTTGCAAAAAAAGAACGCGAAGAATCCATCGAAGAAATGCAACATGCGGATCGTATTATTGAACGCATCATTTTCCTTGAAGGCCATCCAAACCTTCAGTCGGTAGCACCACTGCGCATCGGTCAAAATGTCAAGGAAGTGCTGGAATGCGATTTGCAGGGCGAAATTGATGCCCGTACATCCTACAAAAAATCACGTGAAATCTGCGATCAGCTTGGCGACTATGTCACCAAGCAGCTTTTTGACGAGCTTCTGAAAGACGAGGAAGGCCATATCGACTTCCTCGAAACACAATTGGAACTGCTCGGTAAAATCGGTGAAGAACGCTATGGTCTGCTCAATGCAGCACCGGCAGACGAAGCCTGATTAAAAAACATTAGAGGCCAGTGGGAACAGGCCGTCTTATATAAATGTAGAAAAGCCGCGCTGATTGTCAGTGCGGCTTATTTTTTACTCTTAAGCGTTTTGTCTGGCCGTTGCCAATTTAAGCACCACAGAGGCCGCCAGTTCACCCGATGGCTGATCTGTCGCCATCAGTTCGGCAACCTCTTCAAAGCCCTTGATTTGCGCCTCACGAGCAGGCCCGTCAATCAGCAAGCGCTGCAATTGCCGTGCCAAAGCACCCGGCCGCATATAATGGTCGAAATATTCCGGCAAAATTGGTTCATCCGTGATGATGTTCGGCAGCGCTGCACTCCAGATGGTAATACGCGGCAATAAAAACTGCCGTGCGAACCAATCCGTTTTATAGGCCAGCACTGTCGGCACCTGTGCCAAAGCCAGTTCCAGTGACACTGTGCCAGATGCGGCAAGTGCGGCATCACTTTCCGAAAAAGCCAGATATTTGGCTTCATCACCAACAACAATTTTAGGTTTTACCGGCCAGTTTTTGGACTGCTCCCGCACCATCTCTTCCAGATGCGGCAAGGTCGGCAAAATCGCCTCAATGCTTTCAAAGCGTAGCGCTAGTTCTTTCAGTGCTTCGCCAAAAACCGGCATCAGACCCTGAATTTCAGAACGACGTGAACCTGGCAAAATCAAAACCTGCCGTGGTGCTGTGGCATCCTTCAGGACGCCGCGCTTCTTCTGTTTCTCACGCGCATCCAAGATCGGCTGCAATCCTGCCAAACGATGACCAACATAAGTTGCTTCCGGCCCATGCAGTTTTTTAAGCACATCCACTTCAAACGGCAAAATCGTTAGCACATGGTCAATATAGTCGCGCATTTCTTTGGCGCGGCGCGGTCGCCATGCCCAAACGGTTGGCGCGATATATTTGATAATTGGAATCGACGGATCGGAAAGGCGCACTTTCTTAGCAACGCGATGCGTAAAATCCGGACTATCAATGATCACTAGACAATCAGGCTTTTCAGCGACAATTGCTTTTGCGGTCTGGCGAATACGCATGATCAGTTTCGGCAGATTTTTTAAAACTGCGCCCAGCCCCATCAGCGATATTTCATGCGGATTAAACAGCGTTTTCAGGCCGCGCTCTTGCAAATGTACGCCGCCAACACCAACGATGTCCACCAGACGATCTGTTTGCAAACGCAGTGCATCAATCAGATCAGCACCAAGTAGATCACCTGATTCTTCACCTGCAACAATTGCAATCTTGAGAGGTGTGTGTTGCGATTGCGGACGGGTAATCACCGGCTTGCTCATCAGCTTCAGACCTCACTCAACGGGTGCTCGAACAAATGTCTCAATAAACAGGCCACGTTTATTGGCCTCGACTATCGTCTCGTGATAGCCAAGCATAAAACTGCGCCCTGCTTCAACTGCAATTCCTGCCAAGCCGGCTTTATCAGCATTGATTACGGTGTGGATACCAATGGCTGGCAAATCAGCACGCTCTTCCTGCGAAGGTTTGGCGCATTTTACCAACACACCACCACGCGGCGGAATACGCCCTGATGCACGAAGCTCAGCCACACGGATCAGCATCAGATCAGTGCCTTCTGCGCCTTCCAGCGCCACCACACGGCCACCAACAGCAACGCCGCCCTGCCCGACATCAAGATCACCCAGCAAACGCGCAGCCTCAGCGCCAAGCTGAATATTATGCTGTTCACGCTTGTCAGGACGTGCCTTGGTCAAACTTTGTGCGGGCATTGGCGACAGTAAATCAGGCACAATCTCATGTGCACCGATCACCTTAATATCATAATCTTCAAGCAAGCGGATAAAAGCACGCAGCAATGCGTCATCGCCCTTGCCCAATGCGCCGATCACTTTCGGCAACGCGCGCAAAGTCGGCATATCAAAGCGCAAATCAGATAAATGCGGACGATTAAGCACACCACCTGCTAAAATAACCTGTGGGATATTATGCGCTTTCATCGTCTTGATGAACTTTGCAAATTCGACGATTGAAAGTTCCTGATGCTCAAATTGATACAATTCAGGTGCTGCTTCGCCTCGCAGGGCAAAGATAAACGGCGCATTGCCGCTGGCAGCTAAAGATTTTGCAACTTCAATCGGTAACAGTCCGTTTCCCGCGATAATCGCAGTGCGAGGGGAAACGGATTGATTTGCTATCGAATGACGATTATTGCTCGCCACCGTTATCCTCACGGGCGGTTTTTGCTGACTTGATCAGAGGCGTACAGAAAGCACGCTTTGAATCTGCTGTCACAAAATCAATCAGATCAGCTACTGCTTTAGAGTTAGCATAAGCAAGTTTCACGTCATTAGCGCGATCCTGCACAGGTTTTGTGCGATCGAACAACATACGTGACGCATGACGAACAGCATGAATTTCTTTTCTGTCCATGCCGGAACGCTTCATACCAATAATGTTCAGGCCACCCAAATGTGCATGAACACCAATGACCATGCCAAATGGGATAACATCACCGGCAACCGCAGCCATACCGCCCACAAAAGCGTGGTGGCCGATACGGGTGAACTGATGCACAGCAGAGCCGCCACCTAAAATGGCACGATGGCCAATTTCGCAGTGACCGCCAACCATCACATTATTGGCAAATGTTACATGGTCTTCGACAATGCAGTCATGGGCAACATGCGCATAAGCCAAGAATGTGCAGTGATCACCGACAATGGTGCGACCACGGCTGGTATCAGAACCACAATGCATGGTCACGCCTTCGCGGATCGTGCAATGGGTACCGATTTCCAATGTGGTCGGGCCACCGGTATGTTTACCGTTTTGCGGCTCACAACCGAGTACAGCATGCGGGAAAACCTGTGCCTGAGCACCAAGTCTTGTGGCACCGGTCACCACAACGTGGCTCATCAATTGAGAACCATCACCGATAACCGCACCTGACTGGATGTGGCAGAAAGGCCCGACAGATACGCCAGCGCCTAGCTGTGCTCCATCCTCAACGAGTGCGGTTGGGTGAATAATGGTCTCGGCCATATGTTTTACTCTTTCCCGTCTGGGACATGGGTCATTGCAGAAACTTCTGCTTCTGCGACTTTGACACCGTCAACTTCAGCAATACACTGGTATCTAGAGATGTTGCCGCGTTGTTTCAACTTATTGACGTGCAATAAAAGTTGATCACCCGGCACAACAGGCTTGCGGAACTTGGCATTGTCGATGGTCATGAAATAAACCAGACCAGGACGGCCCTGACCATTAGCAAGAACAACAATTGCTCCTGCGGTCTGCGCCATTGCTTCAATGATCAAAACGCCCGGCATTACCGGCTTTTCTGGGAAATGCCCCATAAAATGCGGTTCATTAATGGTCACATTTTTAACACCGGTAGCCGACTGGTCACCGTTGATATTAATAATGCGATCAATCATCAAAAACGGATAACGATGCGGCAGTGCATTCAAAACTTGGTGAATATCTGCCGCTTCAAGCTTAACCTCGTTGATCTCAGTCATCAGAGGATTGCTCCTTCTTAGGTTGTCCAAAGCTGCGCAGGGTTGCCACTTCGCGGAACCACTGCTTGATAGGTCGGGCAGGAAAACCGCCCCATTTCTCGCCATCCGGTATATCGCGCATTACACCACTTGCTGCGGCGATCTGCACATTCGATCCGATAGTCAGATGGTCTGCCAGGCCCACACGTCCGCCCAGCATGGTCATATCACCAATCGTAACGCTGCCGGAAATCCCGCAATGCGCCGCTACGACACAGTAACGACCAATTTTTACATTATGTGCAATTTGCACCAGATTATCGATTTTTGTGCCTTCACCAAGGATGGTATCGCTCAAAGAGCCACGATCAATCGTGGTATTAGCACCAACTTCCACATGATCCTGAATGATCACGCGCCCAAGCTGCGGCACTTTTTCAAGACCAGCGGGCCCCGGCAGATAGCCGAAACCATCCTGCCCCACACGCACACCCGGATGTAAGATCACATGATTGCCGATGAAAGCGCACTGCACAGAAACACCCGGCGCGATATATGTATGACGCCCGATCTGACAATTGGCACCAATAACGGCTGTTGCACAAATGCGCGACCCTGTGCCGACAGTTACACCTTTACCGATAACAGCGCCTGCCTCGATGGTAGCGCCATCTTCGATCACAGCAGTGGCATGAATATTGGCACAAGACGAAATACCTGCCTCACCCATCCATGGCTCAGGGAATGAAGATGCGGGAAATAATTTACGACCCAGCTGTGCAAATGCACGATGCGGATGCCTGATGATCAGAGCTGCAACACCAGATGGAACAGAAGATACCATATCTTCGGTGCAGAACACACCGGCAGCATTTAAAGCATTCAGCTGAGGTGCATTCTTGCGCCCCTCAGCAAACACCACAGCATCCGCTGAAGCATTATCAATAGAAGCAAGGCGCGCAAAAAAACGCGATGCCAACTGCACATTATGCAGTTTAGCACCGGTTAATTCAGCAGCGTCACCGATTGTTACGGGACGATCAAGTGGGAAGAAAACAGGATCTGCCATCAAAACACTTTCTCTCCCGGCTCCATATGGTTCCGGGAGAAGGCAAATCGATCAGAACTTGCTCGAGATACCAAAGTTAAAGTTCTGTACTTTATCCGAAGAAGCCTTGGAAGTTGGTACAGCATAGTCAAAGCGCAGCGGGCCAAATGGTGAAGCCCACATCAGGCTGAGACCAACAGAAGAACGAATCTTCTTGTCATCGCCTTCAACCTTACCACTACCTTTAGACCCATAAAGCATTGCGGCATCAGCAAACAATGCGCCACGAATACCGAAGCTTTCCGGGATAACCGGCATCGGGAACTGCAATTCAGCAGTTGCCTTCAGGTAGGTTGTACCACCAAGCCAGTAACGCTCTCCGCTACCATTCGAAGCCTCTTGATAAGGCCCCATGCTGTTATATTTGAAGCCGCGGATCAAATCCTGATCATTTTTGAACAGGTCAAACATGCGCACGCCATCATTTTTGAAAGCATGGATGTAACCACCACCAACGCCCAACATACCGATCAGGTCAGCATCTTCATGCAAGGTCTGATAGTATTTTGCATCAGCAGTTGTCTTCAAGAACTTCGCATCACCACCAAGACCGGCAAATTCCTGTGTGAAGCGAGCAAAGATACCATCACGCGGGTTTTGTTTATTGTCGATGCTATCATAAACCAGCGAGTAGCTGATCGATGAGCGCAACCATGGGCTATACTCAGCAGCTTCTGCAAGAGCCGGCGCGTAATCACCAGCGGCCAGCTTCTTTTTATCAAGCTTATATTTTTCCTCAACCAGATTATAAGCAATACCGGCAGAGAAATTATCAGTAATTGGCAGACCAAAGCGGATCGAACCACCAGTTTGTGTCACATCATAGTCGCGATCAACGCGGTGACTACGACGGAAAACATCAAAACCGGCAGAGATACGGTTGCCAAGGAAATAAGGCTCGGTGAAGGAGAAGTTGTAGTTACGCATATCGTTCTGACCGATACCGGCACCAAAACGGATATACTGACCACGACCGAGGAAGTTACGCTCGGTTACAGAACCTTCAACGGATGCACCAGGTGTACCGCCACCGGTCGCATAACCTGCACCAATGGAGAACTCACCGGTCGACTTTTCCATCACATCAACAATCAGCACAACCTGATCAGGCTCTGAGCCCTGAGCGGTGGAGATGTTAACGGACTGGAAGAAATCCAAACCTTCAAGACGACGTTTTGCACGCTGGATCATAGCCTGATTGAAAGCATCGCCTTCATTCAGATCAAATTCACGCCGGATAACATAATCACGGGTTTTATCATTGCCGCGGATTTCAATACGTTCAACATAAGCACGCTGGCCCTGTTCAACATTGTAAACCACGGAAATTGTATGATTATCGAAGTTACGATCACCGCGCGGCTCAACCTTGGCAAAAGCATAACCGCTGCTGGCAACTCGATCTGTGATCGCTTCAACAGTCTTTTCGATATCTTTTGCACTATAGTTGCGGCCTGAACGGGTTGCAATCAAACCGTTGAGTGCTTCAGGTTCAACGCCGTCCACTGTGCTTTCAATCTGCACATCACCGAATGTATAACGCTGACCTTCATCAACATTAATGGTGATGGTGTATTCGTTCGTTGCTTCGTCAAGCACAGCTTCCGAAGACAGAACGCGGAAATCCGCATAACCACGGTTGTAGTAGAAGCGACGCAGTGCTTCTTCATCCGCCTGCAAGCGACCTTCATCATAAATGTCGCTACGGGTCAGCCATGACAATGGGTTTGAACGCTTGGTCGAGATGATATCGCGCAGACGACGCTCACCATAAGCATTATTGCCGACGAAGTTGATATTCGCAATCTTGGTGCGCGAGCCTTCAGCAATTTCATAAACAACGTTTACGCGACCGCTACCCAGATCAACTGTACGAGCATTAACAGTAACATCGCTACGACCAACATGACCATAAGCGGCCTTAATCGCGTCGCGATCATTTTCCATGATAGCAGGATCGAAAGCACTGCGTGGCTTCAACTGAACGGCACGTTCCAGCTGCGCATCTTTGACCTTTTTGTTACCCTGGAAGAGAACATTGTTAACGACGGCATATTCACTGACATGAACAACCAGAGCGCCACCGGACTGGGTGATTCTCACATCGGAGAACAAGCCCATACCGAACAGGCGCTTCACAGCCTCGTCCACATCTGCACTGGTGTAAGCTTTACCCGGACGGATATTGACATTGTCACGGATGGTCTGCGCGTCAACGCGCTGATTGCCGCGAACATCAATACGGCTGGCTACGGCTGCCTGAGCACTCGCAACGGATGCCAGTGACACAACCGCAGAACCTGAGGCTGCCAGAGCCACGGACATGGCGATCGCTGATGCGGCGCCAAACAATTTAGAACTTGCCGTCATGGGCTTTCAAAACCTTCGTTTATTTCTATCCCCGGGCGCGTTTCCCAGAAAATGCACATACTTAACGTCATAGCTTGTTTTTACATACAAGCAAGTACGACAGTTAAAATCTGTTTACTTCGTCGTCAACCGTGGCAGACATGCCACGCGAATCCATGATTATGGTAAACAAATTATATTACTTATCCAGTCCAACGCCTCTTATTTCACGTCTTATCGACGCCAAAAATCAATTTTACTGTTAGCAGGCAAAAACATCGTTGAAAAGTACAAAAGCCATAAAGCCCATAACTAACAAAAAGCCAACTTTGTAAAAGAGCTCCTGCGCACGCACTGACACTGGTCTGCCCAACACAGCTTCCGCCGCATAAAACACCAAATGCCCGCCATCCAGCGGCGGCAACGGGAATAAATTGAGCAAACCAATGCCAATTGAAAGCATTGCAGTCAGCTGAACCAGCCATTCAAAACCCAAACTTGCAGCCTGCCCTGCCATATTAGCAATCTTAACAGGCCCGCCAAGCTGACACTTATCTTCGCGTCCGGCGAAGAATCGCGAGAAAAATTCTCCTGTACGACCAATAATATGACCGGTTTCTTTCACTGCCTGCCCAACTGATTCTAGTGGGCCATATTCAACTTTACGAAACTGCGCGACCTCATTGGTCGTCTTCACACCAATCACACCGATTTTGATCTGGTTACCCAGAGCATCGGTCTGCTCGGAAACAACCGGTGTTGCTTCCAGCTCAACATCTCGCCCGTCACGCTCGACAACGAATTTGAGAGCATCGCCGGTGCGCCCCGATACAATGCGCTGCACGTCCGCAAATGTCGTAACTTTCGAACCTTCAACACTGATGAAACGGTCACCGGCTTTAAAGCCGGCGATTTCCGCCGGGCTACCAACAGTGACTTCCGCCACCAAAGGATCAGCGATTGTGCGGCCATACATGTTGAAGAAGACGCTCAAAATCGCGATGGTCAAAAGAATGTTGAATGCGGGCCCTGCAAAGACAGTTGCAGCGCGTTTCCAGACCGGCTGGGTATGAAAGGCTGTTTTACGATAATCTTCGCTCATCGCAGCATGATCAACGCCGACAGGCGAACTCGTCACGCTCTCATCACCGGCAAATTTCACATAGCCGCCGAGCGGGATCGCCGACAATTTCCAGCGTGTACCTGATTTGGCTGTATAACCAATCACTTCTGGCCCAAAACCGATAGAGAAAGCCTGAACCCCGATACCGCACCAACGCCCGACCAGATAATGCCCCATCTCGTGCACAAAAACCACCACACTGAGGACGCAGACAAACGGGATGAGCGTTCCCACCAGCAGGCTATTGCTCCCAAAGAGATGTGAGAAAATATCGGACAAAACAAAAACTCCTGACGGGGGTACAGGTTTAAAGATTAAAAAATATCGCTGACGGCACATCCGGCTCAGCCAGAATAGCACCGATAATATAAAGCAGTGCACCGGCTGCAATCAGACCGTCAACACGATCCATCACGCCACCATGCCCCGGCAACAACCAGCCGGAATCTTTAGCACCAAACTGACGCTTGACCCAAGATTCGCCCAGATCACCAATCTGCGAAACAATCGACAACATGACGGCCAGCAATGGCACGATGAAACTGCCAGGCTCCGCCACAAGTGACGCCACAAAAATGGCACCCGCCACGGCCGCAGCGATACCACCAATAGCACCCGACCATGTTTTATTCGGTGAAAATTTTGGCGCCAGCTTAGGGCCACCTAAGGAACGGCCGGTGAAATAGGCCGCAATATCCGTTGACCAGACAATTGCAAACAAGAAGATGATAGCTGTAAAGCCAAACGGCTCATCACCCCGTAACAACGAAAGCGACACTGTCGGAAAACCTGCATAAAGAAGACCGACGGCTGGCCATGCTTTACCTATTTTCCAGCCAAGCGCCAGCAAGATGACAAAACCAGCCAACAAGAAGCCAATTGTCCAAAGCGCATTTTTATCCCAGATCAGCAAAGCAAAAGTACCGACCAGCCACAACCAGCCAATAATTTTGGTCAATGCGCTCTGACGAGACGCACTTAAAGTCGTCCACTCATAGAAAATCGCCAGTCCCATGGCGACCATCAACAGGCTGAAACCAAGACCGCCGATATATGTCAGCCACAGTGTTAAACCGCCAAGCACAATCGCCGTAAGTATGCGGGTTTGAAGATTTGACATATTCACCTCTTGGCCATCATTCTTGATTTTCGGCAAAATATTGAAGGCTGGCTACTTGTAATAAATTTCAGGATGCAACGCCGTCAGATGCCGCAGCAACAGACAGTGCTTGCGACTTATCATGACAAGATGCACGTGCCTCAACCCCACCAAAACGACGTTCCCGATTGCGGTAAGTTGCAATCGCTTCTTCGAAAAGTTCCGGTGTAAAATCCGGCCAAGGACATGGAACAAACAGAAATTCCGCATAGGCCGCCTGCCAGAGCAGAAAGTTTGAAAGCCGCATCTCACCGCTTGTGCGAATGATAAGATCGGGATCGGGCATGCCGGATGTATCAAGATTGGCGGAAATCAGATCTGCCGAAATAGACTGCGGATCAAGGCGGCCTGCTGCCACATCGGCAGCAAGACTGCGCACAGCACGGGTAATCTCGTCACGCGCGCCATAATTAAAGGCAATGACCAGATTAAGACCAGTATTGCCGCGTGTCAGACTTTCCGCCTCAACCAAAAGCCCACGTACATCCGCAGACAGGTTGTCACGCTCGCCGATCACGCTGATATGCACATTTTTACGATGCAAATCTGCCAGATCACGACGGATGAACATTTTCAGCAATGCTAAAAGCTCACGCACTTCGCCATCAGGCCGCGACCAGTTTTCAGATGAAAACGCAAAAAAAGTCAGATATTCAAGACCTGTCACGCCGGCATGGTGCACAATCGCACGCAAGCTTTCGACGCCTGCCCTGTGTCCGGCACTGCGAGGCAGCCCACGCGCGGTTGCCCAACGACCGTTTCCATCCATAATGATGGCGATGTGGCGCGGATCCGACATTCGTGCAGCTACCTCTTCAATCTGCGTAGAGTAAAAACAAAATCATGCAAAAACCGATAAAGGTTTATACCTGCATAATTTCCACTTCTTTAGCCGCGAACAGTTTATCGATCTCGGCAATAGTTTCATCCGTGAATTTCTGAACCTTGTCCGACATCACACGGCTGTCATCCTGGCTCATCAGGCTGTCTTTTTCCAGCTTCTTGAGCTGATCCATGCCATCACGACGAACGTGACGGGCAGCAACGCGAGCCTGTTCAGCATACTGGTTGGCAATTTTCACCAGCTCTTTACGGCGCTGTTCGTTCAGCTCCGGCAGAGGAATACGCAGGTTTGTGCCATCTGTGATCGGGTTCAGACCAAGACCGGATTCGCGGATTGCGCGCTCAACAGCACCAACCATCGACTTATCCCAAACGGACACAGCCAGCATGCGTGGTTCCGGCACAGTGATGTTGGCAACCTGATTGATCGGCATGCTTGAGCCATAAGCCTGCACAACGATAGGCTCCAGCAAGCTTGCCGATGCACGGCCGGTACGCAAACCACCCAGATCATGTTTAAATGAAGAGATCGCACCGTCCATACGGCGCTTCAGGTCATTGATGTCAAAAACATCGCTCATAGGTTTCTCCTTAGGGCGCAAAAATTTGAGAGCGGGCGCGGATTTAAGAATTCAGCAAAGCAAAATTCAAGCATCCGTTACGATTGTACTGCGCCCTTTACCTTGCAGAATATCAGCCAATCCGCCATTTTCATGGATCGAATAAACTATTATCGGAATGTTGTTCTCACGTGCAAGTGCAACCGCAGCTGTATCCATGACAGCCAAACCGCGATCAAGCACTTCCTTATGGGTTAAACGGTCAAAACGGGTGGCAGTCGGGTCTTTCTTCGGATCAGCCGAATAAATGCCATCCACCTGCGTGCCCTTTAACAGCGCATCCGCACCAATTTCAGCCGCACGCAAGGCAGCAGCAGAATCAGTTGTAAAGAACGGATTACCGGTACCACCGGCGAAAATAACCACTTTGCCTGCATTCATATAGGCAGTGGCTTTGCGCTGCGTGAAGCTTTCGCAAATTTCCGGCATAGCGATTGCAGAAAGAACCACTGCATCAACACCGGCTTTATTTAGTGAAGTGCGCAGAGCCAGCGAATTGATGACGGTTGCGAGCATACCCATATGGTCACCGGTAATACGGTCACCACCTTTGGAGGCCACAGCAACACCGCGGAAAATATTACCGCCACCAATCACAATACCAACTTCAACACCCAGTTCGCGGGCTTGTTTGACGTCGCTTGCAATACGATCCGCAACCGATACATCAATACCAAAGCCCTGCCCGCCCATTAAAGCTTCACCGGATGCTTTTAAAATGATGCGTTTATATACAGGCTTTGCGGTCATGGTACCCTCTTGTGTTACGGCCATATGAATTTCAGTTGTTCGATACACGAAGGGCACCGCGTTGTCACGCGATGCCCTCCATAATCAAAAGCTTTTAGAGCATAAGCCAGCATATTTTTGCCAAACCCACACTTAAGCGCGAGATAAAGGCAAAACAACTGTTATTAGCCCGATAAAGCTATTCAGAACTAAGATTAGCTCTTAACAGCGGCAGCAACTTCAGCTGCGAAGTCTGTTTCTTCTTTTTCAATACCTTCGCCGAGTGCAAAACGTACAAAAGCAGTAATTTTTGCAGGAGCGCCGATTGTCTTTTCAGCTTCTTTAAGAGCTGCAGCAACAGTCAGATCAGGATTGATAACGAAAGCCTGGGACAGAAGAACAACTTCTTCGTAGAACTTGCGCATACGACCATCGATCATTTTTTCGATGATTGAGTCTGGCTTGCCCGATTCGCGAGCCTGTTCGATGAAGATTGCTTTTTCACGCTCAACAGCGGCGGCATCAACTTCTTCGTTGGTCAAAGCCAGCGGGTTGATCGCAGCAACGTGCATTGCAACCTGACGGCCGAATGCGTTTGCAGCTTCTTTGTCACCTTCGGTTTCGATCGCAACCAAAACACCCAGCTTGCCGAGACCATCGGAAACGCCGTTGTGGATGTAAGTTGCAACAGTACCGTTGTTAACGCTCAGGCCAGCTGAACGACGGAAGCTCATGTTTTCACCGATGGTGCCAACAGCGTCCTTGATAACTTCGGTTACGTTCTTTTCTGCGCCAGGATAGATGGCAGCAGCAACAGCATCGGTTGAACCGTCAGTTGTCAAAGCAACCTGAGCAACATTGCGAACGATTTCCTGGAAGGCATCGTTACGTGCAACGAAGTCTGTTTCTGAGTTAACTTCAACTACAACTGCTTTGTTGCCTTCTGAAGCGACTGCAACAAGACCTTCAGCAGCGGTACGGCCGGCTTTTTTGTCAGCCTTTGCAATACCTTTTGCACGCAGCCAGTCAACAGCGGCGTCAATGTCGCCATTGGTTTCAGCCAATGCTGCTTTACAATCCATCATGCCTGCGCCGGTAAGATCGCGCAGCTGTTTTACCTGTGATGCGGAAACGCTCATAATTGTCGCCTTTCATGAAAGCGAAGGCACACCAAAGGGTGTGCCAACTTTAGACCCCCATGTGACTCACTCGAAAGAGTTTATCACAGAGGAACGAAACAAATTATCCACCCGTTATGTAACGGGTGGATGAATTATAACAGCGCTTAAGCGCCTTCTGCCGGAGCTTCGAGTGCTGGCTCAACCGGAGCTTCAACCTGAGCGCCGATATCGATGCCGAGTGCACCCTGCTGACGGGCAATACCGTCGATTGCAGCGCGGGCGATCAGATCGCAATAAAGCGAGATTGCGCGTGCAGCATCATCGTTACCTGGAATTGGGTAATCGATCTGGTCTGGATCACAGTTAGAATCGATAACTGCAACAACAGGGATACCAAGACGCTTGGCTTCCTGAATAGCAATCGATTCTTTGTTGGTGTCGATGATGAACATCAGGTCAGGAACTGAACCCATGTCCTTGATACCGCCCAGTGCGCGATCGAGTTTTTCACGTTCGCGTTCCAGGTTAAGGCGTTCCTTCTTGGAATAGCCCTGTGCATCGCCAGCCAACAGTTCGTCCAGCTTACGCAGACGCTGAATGGAGTTGGAGATGGTTTTCCAGTTGGTCATCATGCCGCCGAGCCAGCGTGCATTGACATAGTACTGAGCTGAACGGTTTGCAGCATCAGCAACAATGTCAGAAGCCTGACGCTTGGTGCCAACGAACAGAACGCGGCCGCCACGTGCAACAGTGTCAGATACAACCTTCAGCGCATTGTGCAGCAGAGGAACGGTCTGAGCCAAATCCATGATGTGGATGTTGTTGCGGGAGCCATAGATGTATGGAGCCATCTTTGGGTTCCAGCGGTGTGTCTGGTGACCAAAGTGGATACCAGCTTCGAGAAGCTGGCGCATGCTGAATTCAGGCAATGCCATTTCAATTTTCCTTTTCCGGTTTAACCTCCACGGACAGAGGCGGAAGAACCGCCACCGGAGGTCATATCGGATTTCTCCCGATATTAACCACTAGCCCGTGTGTGGAATGATCCGGCACTTAACGGATGATAAACTAAAATGCAAGCCCTACCCGTTTATCCGTGCCTAAATTACGCTTTTATGCAGTATAATCGCACATATCATAACAAAAAAAGAAACCAGCCCAATGAGCTGATTTCTTATATGTAACGCTTCGCACTTTTGCTGGAAATCGCTTTTCTAGTCGCATTATCCGACGCAAAACCGCTTCGCACTTTTGCTGGAAATGCTTTTAATTACACTGTGCGTCCACAGGCTCACCTTTATAAAGATCAAGCTTAACCAATTTGCCACGCATGGAAAAATCGCCGTAATCCATAAACAGATCGCGCGTCACACCATTACGGTACAATTTGAAATTGATACGGTAGATCGGCATGCCATCCTGATTTTCCTTATCATCAAAATAAGCAATCGTGACCGGCCAGAATTTATCTTTTCCCATCTCGCCCAAAGATTTATATTCATCATCTTTGACAACCTGCTCCTTACCAAGCATCACAGTGGTTGAGACAATACGATTGGCATCTTCCGAACCATCAAAAATGGTCGTCTGATAAAATTTCTCACCCGTTTCCGCCTTACCGATAATTTCAGTCAGGTGTTTGGTCGGGAAATTGGTTTTTGCCAGTTCAATATCGCTCTTGAGCGGCTGACTTAGTTTCACTTGCAGGTTTTTAGCTTGCAGCTCGGCATTGCCGCGCACTTCTTTGATCAGGTCTTTATCCACAAAGGTTTTATTGACGAAACTGAACTGTTTGCCGTCACCCGCTTCAAAAGTGGTGGTTTGCTGATCAGTCAGCCGCTGCGGCTGCTCTTCCATATCAATCTGCGTTACAAAACGGAAATTGGTCGTATAGCCCTCGCAGGCAGAGCCATTAAACTCATAGACCATACGGCCTTTCAAACCGCTAATCCCCGTCTTATCATCCGCTTTATCAAGCTGGAGATCATAAACAGCACGATGCGGCACCAAGATCACCGAAGGTGCGGCTATCGCCGGCACAGCTTCCAATGCAAAGACTGCAACCATCAAACCGCCGGAAATACCCGCCAGCGAGCCTGAAAATAAAGGCCGCCGCCCTAAGCAGAACACTGCCTGCAACCCGGTTTGGCAAATGGCCTTTTTAATAAAATGCATGCTATATCTCCTTGCAGAAGCAGTATGATAAAAAAACTCGTGGCGGAATCGAGACAAAAGTCGCAACCTTGCGATAATTTCCACCGATTCTGTCTTGCCACTGTTATAATTGCACGACACAACACGAAAAGAATTAAGGATCTGAATATGACTGATACAATTGATAGCCGTCTTGCCGCTCTGGGTGTTACCATTCCAGCTTCTGCTGCACCGGCCGCAAATTACCTGCCATATATGCAGGCAGGCCAGTTATTGTTCACCTCCGGCCAGCTGCCAATGGATCAGGGCAAACTGATCCATACCGGCCTTCTGGGCGCTGAAATCGACATTGCCAAGGGTCAGGAAACCGCACGCCAGTGCGCCATTCAGGTTCTGGCACAGGCCAAAGCAGCGCTCGGCGATTTGAACCGCATTAAGCGTCTGGTGAAAATCACAATTTTTGTGGCTTCTGCACCTGGCTTCACTGAACAGCATGTTGTCGGCAACGGCGCATCGGATTTCCTCGTCAATGTTCTTGGCGATGCCGGTAAGCATGCCCGCTCTGCTGTTGGTGTAGCGTCCCTACCGTTTAATGCACCTGTGGAAGTAGAAGCGATTTTTGAGGTCGCCTGATGTCATTTGCCCGTTGGTTAACTGAAACCCCTATTGCACATCGTGGTTTGCACGACTTGAACCATGATTGCTGGGAAAACTCGCTTTCGGCTGCACAAGCAGCCGTGAAACAGGGTTTTGCCATTGAATGTGATGTTCACCTCACCAAAGACGGTGAAGTTGTCGTGTTTCACGATCCCACACTCAAACGGGTTGCAGGGCGCGACGGGCATATTTACGACCTGACGCTGGCAGAGGCACAAGCGCTCACCATCGGTACCACACAAGACCATATTCCGTCTTTGCGGGAACTGCTTGATCTCGTTGACGGTCGTGTGCCCCTTATTATCGAAGTAAAGGGCACACTTGGTCATGATGACGGTCTGGTTAAAAAGACTGCTAAAGAACTTGAAACCTATCAGGGACATGCTGCAATCATGTCCTTTGACCATCACATCATCCGCCAGTTTGCCTCCGATGCACCGGGCATTCCGGCAGGGTTGACGGCTGAGGGCATGAACCGTGAAGCGATGGAAGCCCATTTTTCCATGCTGGCTCACGGCATCGATTTTGTATCCTATCATGTGCATGAATTGCCAAATCCGTTCATCAGCTTTGTGCGTGAAAAACTGCATATGCCGGTGATTACATGGACGGTAAAAGATCAGGCAACCAAAGCTCATAGTGACCTGAATGCCGACCAGATTACCTTTGAAGGGTTCGACCCGCGCGCGCAGCTTGCCTGACCATTCCTGATAAACCAGACAAGCACCAGCGCTGGCTCAATCTGTTTTGAGCCGAAAAGTCTTTGAGGAGGATTGCCGCAAGGTGTTGGACGATGAAGATCAAAGCCCTGAATTTCAGCTCCGTGTCGTCAGACAATTTGATGAATTCACGGCTAAAGAGTGGTCTTCCCTTGCAGGCACTTCCAAAGGACACGGAAATTATAATCCGTTTCTGTCCTATCACTTTTTAAATGCCCTCGAAAAATCGGCAAGTGCAACATCTGCCACCGGCTGGCGGCCATATCATTTGCGGCTTGAAACAGCTGACGGAATTTTGCTTGGTGCAGTTCCTGCTTATTTGAAAAGCCACAGTCAGGGCGAATATGTTTTCGATCATGGCTGGGCTGATGCCTATGAGCGCGCCGGCGGCCGCTATTATCCAAAGCTGCAAATTTGCGTGCCCTTCACACCTGCTACCGGCTCCCGGCTTTTGCACAACCGCGACTATGAACCTGCCGCGATCAGACAGGCATTGGCACTCGGTCTTCAGCAGCTGACCGACCAGCTCGGCATCTCGTCAGCCCATGTCACTTTTGTTGATGAAGCCCAGTTAAAACCTTTAGAAAAAGCCGATTTTCTGCACCGGACAGATCTGCAATTTCATTTTATAAACAATGGCTTTTCACAATATGATGACTTTTTAAGCGAGTTTTCATCCCGCAAAAGAAAGCTGATTAAAAAAGAGCGCAAAGAAGCCTTAAGCAACGGCATTACGATTGAATGGCTGCAAGGTGAACAGATCACCGAGGACGTGCTCGATCAGTTCTTTGCTTTCTATATGGATACCGGCAGCCGGAAATGGGGCCGCCCTTATTTAACCCGTGAGTTTTACACACTGATCGGTGAAACCATGGCAGATGATATTTTGCTGGTGATGGCAAAACGCGATGGTCGCTATATTGCCGGTGCGATTAATTTCATTGGTTCGGATACGCTCTTTGGCCGCCATTGGGGCTGTATTGAAGATCATC
Source organism: Paenochrobactrum glaciei (assembly GCF_039522165.1). Taxonomy (NCBI): domain Bacteria; kingdom Pseudomonadati; phylum Pseudomonadota; class Alphaproteobacteria; order Hyphomicrobiales; family Brucellaceae; genus Paenochrobactrum; species Paenochrobactrum glaciei. The sequence continues at coordinate 448,675 of NZ_BAAADE010000002.1, read as the reverse complement.
CGTTTTTGCATTTTGAAGTCTGCTATCATCAGGCTATCGAATTTGCGATCCAACATAAGCTCGACAAGGTTGAAGCGGGCGCGCAAGGTGACCATAAAATTGCGCGCGGTTATCAGCCTGTCCTCACCCATTCCGCACATTATATTACCCATCAGGGTTTGCGTAATGCTGTGGCAGATTACCTTGATACCGAGCGTCAGGATGTGATGCGCATGGCTGTGTCGTTGCAAGACCATCTGCCTTTTCGCAAAACACCTGAACTCGACACATAAAACGGAGAAGACCCGATGACTGCCGTCTATGATGATAATAATATTTTTGCCAAAATCCTGCGCGGTGAAATTCCGGCTCATCGTGTTTATGAAAATGATGATGTTCTGGCATTTATGGATGTGATGCCACAGAGCAACGGCCACACATTGGTGATACCGAAAAAGCCTTCACGCAACCTGCTGGATGCCTCACCTGAAACATTGGGCGCACTGATGAAAGCCGTGCAGCATGTGGCAAAGGCTGCAAAGACCGCTTTTGAAGCTGACGGCATCACCATCATGCAGTTTAACGAGCCTGCCGCCGGCCAGACCGTTTATCACCTGCATTTCCATATTATCCCGCGCTATGAAGGCATAGATTTGAAGCCACATAGCGGCAAGATGGAAGATAATGGCGTTCTGACCGCCAATGCCGAAAAGCTGCGCGCACAGCTTTAAACGGACAATAAAAAACGCCGCTTCAAAAGCGGCGTTTTCTTTAAGAGAATAATCTTCAGATTAAATTTGCTTAGGCACCCCAAGTGCGTTCCAGCACACGGATCCAGTTGTCATGGGCAATCTTGTTGATCGATTCCTGATCATAACCATGCGCACGCAGAGCATCGATCAGCTTTGGCAGACCGGTTGCATCACCGATTTCTGTTGAAATCGTGGTGCCGTCAAAGTCGGAACCAAGTGCCACATGATCAATGCCCATACGCTCAACCATGTAATCAATGTGACGGATCATTTCTGATAATGGCAGGTTCAGGTCACGCTGACCTTCGCTGTGCAGGAAGGAAACGCCGAAGTTAAGACCAGCCAGACCACCGGTGTCACGGATCGCATCCATCTGCTTGTCGGTCAGGTTGCGGCTATGCGGGCAAACGCCATGCGCATTAGAGTGCGATGCCACCAGCGGCGCATCGGAAAGTTTAGCAATATCCCAGAAACCCTTCTCATTCATATGAGAAAGATCAATCATCACTTTCAGCTCGTTACAGGCTTTGATCAGACGCTTACCGGCATCGGTAAGGCCCGGGCCAATATCCGGTGAGCTATTGAAGCGGAAAGGTACACCATATGCAAAAATGTTCGGGCGGCTCCAAACCGGACCAAGGCTGCGCAAACCTGCCTGATGCATCACATAAAGCTCATCAAGACCATCGCTGATAGCTTCAACGCCTTCAATATGGAAAACAGCAGCAAAAGCACCATCTGCCATCGACTGACGAATGTCGGAAGCCGTACGGCAAACGCGGAAACCACCTTTTGAAGCATTTTCGATTCGCGTCAGCAAGGCAGCCATGGCCAATGTTGTGTTCAATGCATCGCTATGAGCAGGTGTTTCGAAGTTACCTTCTGCATTCAGCTCTTTTGACGGGCTCGGAACATAAATAGCGCACAAACCACCTGCCAGACCACCGGTCTTTGCACGCGGAAGATCGATGTGGCCGACCGCTTCACCATTAATAAAACGTGCTTCAGGATTCGGCTCTGTCGATGTCCACAAACGCAGCAAAACGTCATTATGGCCGTCAAAAACAGGGGTAATCGGAGCTGTTGTCATATCAAGATATGCCTTTATCAGTCTTAGGGGTTTTAAAGCTAAAGCTTATCACTGCGTAAGGCTTACGCTCTTACACATAAATTGCCAATGCGTTTTATGCATATGTTAGAAATCGCTTGCATATCGCGGTTATTTATTTTAGCGAGCCCTAATCCATTTCCTCATTATGCATTCTGTGCATGACCGTTGCAAATTCTGCATTGGAACCCACAAACCCACTCATGATACCGGATGCTCGGAAAAATGCGCCTGGCGGAAATGCTATAGGGATGGCGCTTTTATGGCAATGCTTCTTGCAATTGCTTTAACAGGGAGAATAAAAATGATTTCGAGACGTAATTTCCTGGCAGGTGCCGCAGCGGTACCTTTCCTGTCTTACGCAAGCCTGTTGCCAGCAGTTGCTGCCGGCCGTCAGGACATTCTCGTTGTTGCTCAGACGCTCGACAACATGACGAGCCTTGATCCGCATGAGAGCTTTGAAGCTGTCGGCAGTGAAATCTGCAACAACATGTATCAGCGTCTTGTTCATCCAAGCCTGACCAATCCGGAAGAAATCGAAGGCGGCGTTGCTTCTTCATGGGAAGCTGACGAAGAAGGCAAAGTCTTCACCTTCAAAATGAACCCGGATGCAAAATTTGCCAGCGGCGCACCTGTAACAGCTGAAGACGCTGTCTTCTCCCTGCAGCGCGCTATCAAGATGAACAAAGGCGCAGCCTTCATCATCGGCCAGTTCGGCTTTACACCAGAAAACGTTGAACAGTGGATCACCGTCGTTGACGATTCCACTATCAAGCTTTCGCTCGAAACCCCGACCTCCCTCTCCTTCCTGCTCTATTGCTTGTCTGCAAGCATCGGCAGCATTGTCGAGAAGAAGGTTGTCATGGAAAACGCCAATGGCGACGACATGGGTAACGGCTGGTTGCAGAAGAACAGCGCCGGTTCCGGTGAATGGACCCTCGTTTCCTGGAAGCCAAGCGAAAGCGTAGTGATGAACTACAATCCGCATGGTCTCTACAAAGGCAATGTAAAGCGCATTATGCTGCGTCACGTTGCTGATCCGTCTTCACAGCTTCTCATGCTGCAGAAGGGTGACGTTGATATTGCACGTAACCTGACCACTGAACAGCTGCGCGTTGTTGTTGACGATGAAAACTACAACATGGTTCGCCAGAGCGTCAGCGGCATCATGCTGATGTCCTTGAACCAGAGCAATGAAAAGCTGACCAATCCTAAGCTTTGGGAAGCAATCAAGTGGGCTGTTGATTACGACGGCATCCAGCAGAACATTGTTCCGCTGCAGTACAAGGTTCACCAGACCATCGTTCCTGAAGGTTTCCCTGGTGCAATCACTGACAAGCCGTTCAAGCGTGACCTTGAAAAGGCAAAAGCTTTGATGGCTGAAGCTGGTCTTGCTGATGGCTTCACCATCAAAATGGATCACTACTCTGCACAGCCAAGCCCGGATATTGCGCAGGCAATTCAGGCAAATCTCGCAGATATCGGCATTAAAGTTGAATTGCTGGCCGCAGAAAACCGTCAGGTTCTCACCAAAATGCGCGCCCGCGAGCATGAAATTGCACTGACATCATGGGGTTCAGACTATTTTGATCCGAACACCAACGCGTCTGTGTTCTGCATCAATGAAGACAATTCTGACAATGCAATGAGCAAGCCTTTTGCTTGGCGTTCGCATTACCAGAATGAAGAGTTCATGAAAAAAGCTATTGCTGCCCGCGATGAAAAAGATCCGGCAACCCGCATCAAGCTTTATGGCGACCTTCAGCGTGAGTTCATGCAGAACAGCCCGTTCATCGTCATGATGCAAAAATTTGAAACTGCTGCTTGCCGCAAAGATGTGACAGGCATGCGTCTGGGTGTGCTTTCAGACAGCCACTCCTATGCAGGGATCGCGAAGGCGTGATGAGGAAACTCCAAAAATTGACTGGTGTACTGGGCAGCGTGTTAATCACGCTGTTCGGTCTTATGATTATCACCTTTATGATCGGCCGCGTTATGCCGGTTGACCCGGTTATTGCCGCGGTCGGCGATAATGCTCCGGAAGCCGTTATCCAGCGTGTACGCGCGGAAATGGGTCTGGATCAGCCAATGATCGTTCAGTTCTTTAATTATATCAGCCAGGTATTACACGGCGATCTGGGCAATTCTATTTTGACCAGAAATCCGGTCACCACTGACATCGTCCGTTATTTCCCGGCGACGTTGGAACTTGCAACATATGCACTGCTGATTTCCGCAGCCATCGGTATTCCGCTTGGTGTGTGGGCTGCTGTGCGTCAGGGTTCATGGCTTGACCAGACCATCCGTGTTATCTGCCTTGCCGGTCACTCGGTGCCGGTCTTTGTTTTGGCGTTGATTTCCCTGCTGCTGTTCTATGCAACCTTAGATGTTGCCCCTGGCCCTGGCCGTCAGGACATCATCTATGAAGGCATGATCACCCATGTCACAGGTATCATGACAATTGATACGCTGCTTGATGGTGATTGGGATGCTTTTGTTGATGCTGTGAAGCACTTGGTGCAGCCAGTTCTGATCCTTGCTTATTTCAGCATGGCTTACATTACCCGTATGACCCGAGCATTCATGCTTGATGCGCTCAAAGGTGAATATGTCATCACCGCGCGTGCAAAAGGCCTGTCGCTCAAAGCCGTCATCTGGAAACATGCATTTCCGACTGTCGCAGTTCAGCTCGTGACCGTTCTTGCCCTCACCTATGCAGGCTTGCTTGAAGGTGCAGTGGTAACCGAAACAGTCTTTAGCTGGCCGGGCCTTGGACAATATCTGACCGTCTCTTTGATGAACGCAGATATGAATCCGGTCGTTGGCGCCACCTTGCTGATCGGCGTGATTTATGTTGGCCTCAATCTTCTGGCCGATATCCTCTATAAAGTACTGGATCCACGTGTCCGATGATAACATCTAGCTTTAGAAATTGGGCCTTGAACGAAACCCCGTCTTCCCGCGCACAAGCTGCATGGGGACGCCGTTATCGCCTGTGGCTCAACCTCAAAGGCAACCCGCTGGCCATGTTTGGTCTGGTTGTCATTCTGGCCTTTGTTTTGCTGTCGATCTTCGCGCCTTTGCTGGCGCCATATGATCCAAGCGTGCAGAATCTGGCTAATCGCTTGTCAGCACCGACTGCTGAACATTGGTTTGGTACCGACGAACTGGGTCGCGATATTCTCTCGCGTATCCTCTACGGCGGCCGCGTCACCATGGGCATGGTGATTGCAGTCGTTATTCTGGTGGCACCGATCGGTCTGGCTGTTGGTTGTATTGCCGGTTATTACGGCGGTATCGTTGATACAGCTTTGATGCGCATCACCGACGTGTTCCTTGCTTTCCCGCGTCTTATCCTTGCATTGGCTTTTGTTGCTGCATTGCGTCCGGGTGTTGAAAGTGCGGTTCTCGCGATTGCGCTCACCGCATGGCCGCCATATGCGCGCCTTGCCCGTGCTGAAACAATGACCATCCGCAACAGCGACTTCATTGCCGCTTGTAAGCTGACCGGTGCATCGTCCAAGCGCATTATTGCACGCCATATCGCACCATTATGCGTACCGAGCCTGATCGTTCGTATTACGCTTGATATGAGCTCCATCATTCTGACCGCCGCAAGCCTTGGCTTCCTCGGCATGGGTGCACAGCCACCTTCACCGGAATGGGGTGCGATGATTGCAACTGCCAAGCGTTTCATTTTCGAACAATGGTGGGTCGCGACCATCCCGGGTCTCGCAATCTTCTTTGTTTCGCTCGCATTCAACTTTCTGGGCGACGGTCTTCGTGACGTGCTCGATCCGAAGCAGAACTAGGACGGAACAATGCTGGTTGATATCCAAAATTTACGTATCACCTTCGAAACGCGCACCAGCCGTTTCGAAGCTGTCCGCGGCCTTAATCTGAAGCTTGGCAAAGAAAAGCTCGGCATTGTGGGGGAATCCGGTTCCGGTAAGTCCCTCACCGCCCGCGCTTTGATGAAGCTTCTGCCACCGATTGCACAGGTTCAGGCTGACAAGCTTGAATTTTTCGGCACTGACATCATGAAGGCAACTGAAGCCGACATGCGTCAGATCCGCGGCAAGCGCGCAGGTTTCATTCTTCAGGATCCTAAATACTCGCTGAATCCAGTTAAAACCATCGGTTCGCAGGTTGCAGAATCCTGGCGCACCCACAAAGGTGGCTCTGCCAAGCAAGCCAAAGAAGCAGCTGTTGATTTGCTCGATCAGGTGATGATCCGCAATCCGGGCGATGTGGCTAAACTTTATCCGCATGAAGTGTCCGGCGGTATGGGTCAGCGCGTCATGATTGCCATGATGCTTGCACCTGATCCGGAAGTTCTGATCGCGGATGAGCCAACCTCTGCACTCGATGCGACTGTTCAGGCTGAAATCCTGCGCCTTATTGACGATCTCGTCTCCAAGCGCGGCATGGGTCTTATTCTGATCAGCCACGATCTGCCATTGGTTTCGCATTTCTGCGACCGCGTCATGGTGATGTATTCCGGTCAGGTCATGGAGGAGCTTAAAGCTTCTGAACTGACCCGTGCGTCACACCCATATACGAAGGGCTTGCTCAACTGCATTCCTTCGCTGACGCATCCTAAAGAACGTCTGCCTATCCTAACCCGCGATTCAGATTGGTTGAAATAATGATTTCTGTTGATCAGTTACGGATCAGTTTTGGCGAACGTGAAATCGTCAAGGGTGTATCCTTTGATGTCGCTAAAGGCGACAGTTTTGGTATTGTCGGCGAAAGTGGTTCCGGAAAATCAACGATTTTGCGCGCTATGGCCGGTTTGAACGAAAAATGGTCAGGCCGCATTTCGTTCAACGGCAAAGATGCAGCCCTCAAGCGCCCGCCGGAATTTTTCCGTCATGTGCAGATGGTGTTTCAGGATCCGTTCGGCTCCCTACATCCGCGTCAGACCATTGACCGTATCCTGAGCGAGCTTTTGCTGGTTCACGGCATCGACAATATCGAGAAGCGCATTGCGCAGGCTCTCGATGATGTTGCTCTGCCACAGGCAGCGCGTTTCCGTTTCCCGCACCAGTTGTCTGGTGGTCAGCGTCAGCGTGTGGCGATTGCCCGTGCGCTTATTGCTGAACCGGAAGTGCTGTTGCTTGACGAACCAACCTCGGCACTCGACGTGTCCGTACAGGCTGAAATTCTCAACCTGTTGTCGGATTTGCGTGCAGCCAAGAACCTCACTTATGTGCTCGTCAGCCACAATCTGGCTGTGATCACACATCTCTGCCCTCGTCTGGGCGTGATGCAGTTTGGTGAGATGGTTGAAGTTTTGAGCGCGGAAGATCTGCGTGCAGGCAATACCAAACATCCGCATACCACAGAACTGCGTCAGCTGAGTGTAAGTCTGGAAGAACCAGCCTGATCGGAGCTATCAATGTCTTTGGAACTAAACTGGGGCAAAGCCTCTGAACTGGCTAAAAGCTTTGCTGATGTCTGGTCTTTAGAAGAGCCAGGTGGTGCAATTGTCTGCTTTGATGCAAACGGTGTTCAGTTTGCCCATGCAGGTGGTTTGGAGAGCCTGAGCACCCGCACAGCTTTCAGTGCGGATACAGTGGTTCGTTATGCTTCTGTGACCAAGCATGTTTTCTGTGCCATGGTTTTGCAACACAGCGACATCATCAAACTTGATGATCGCTTAGGCCAGCATTTGCCGGAATTGCAGGCACCTTTAAGCGAAGTAACGGTTGGTCAGGCACTCGATATGACTGCCGGTCTGCCCGACACCCGCGAATGCCTGACACTGCTTGGCCTCTCCGTTTATACGGAAACCGAAGCCAAGCGTCTGATGGAATTTCTTGCAACGTTCACACGATTGAACTTTGAACCTGGTACAGAAATTTCCTATTCCAATACCGGCTACCGTCTGGTTGAAACCATTTTGGAACGCCACGGCTTCCGCTTCAACGATTTCGTTGAGCAAAAAATTGCTGCAGCTCTTGGCACGTTCCTGACCGCACCTGATATCTGGAATGACACAGTTGCAGGTCTGGCACCCGGCTATTGGCACAATGGTTCCAAATGGCAGCTGAGTGCAGCAGGCCTTCACATTTCTGCTTCGGGCAGTCTTGCAGGCAGCGCTAAAGCATTGGCTCTCTGGGGTCAGGCATTGGTTTGCAACAATCACGGCTTTGATGGCACCTTGGCGCAATTAAGCGCAGACCGTCACATGAAAGACGGCCGCGTTACCGGTTATGGTTTAGGCGTTCGCTGGAACACCATCGACGGCAAAAACTTTGTCGGCCATGGCGGTTCGCATCCGGGCTACAAAACCTATCTGCTGCTTGATCCTGAAACAAAGACCGGCATTGCTGTTGTTGCCAACCGCGAAGACGTCAACACCTATAAGCTTGCCCGCGATGTGATGGCAGTGCTTCATGGTTTGGCACTTCCGGAAGCGTCAAGCACGCTGCCACAAGGTCTTTATGCCACCGAAACAGGCCCTTACTGGGTTCAGGTCGGCGCAGCTTCCATTAACTATCTCGACAGCGAAGACACGCTCTACGATGTCGGCAACGGTGTTTATTCATCCACCTCTCCGTCCTCCCCTGTTTCATTGAAAGCAGAAGGTGACAAGCTAGTTGGTGAAATCGGTTATGCTGCCCGTACACTCTTACCTGTTACGCCTAAAAAGGCTGGCACAGAGCTGGACGGTCATTGGACTGCCGATCTTTATGGCGCTCAGTTCGATATTGTTGACGGTCATGTGGTGATGGGCATCGGCCCGATCCGCAACACCATGCCATTGGAAGATTTAGGTAACGGTCGCTGGCTCTTTACCCTTTATGATGGCCCGTGGACAAAACGTGTCTGCCTGCATCGCTTAGACGAAAATCGTGTTGAGCTGGTGTTAAGCCGCAGCCGCATGATGGAATACGCACGTAAATAAATCTGAAGTTTACGAAAAAAGGGCGGAAGAGTTAAACTCTTCCGCCCTTTTCTTATGCCTAAAATTCTCAAAATCTTATTCTGGATTTTGCTTGTTAAAGCGAACCGATGCCCAGAATGCGATACCGATCAGCACCGCACCGCCAAGGCCGGTAATAACTTCCGGAATATGCACCAGCGTCTGTGCAAACATAATCACCGACAGGATCAGGATCGCATAGAATGCGCCATGTTCCAGATAGCGATATTCGGCCAATGTGCCTTTCTCAACCAGCATAATGGTCATTGAACGCACATACATCGCACCGATACCCAAACCAATCGCAATAATGAACAGGTTTTGTGACAGTGCAAAAGCACCAATCACACCATCAAAGGAGAAGCTGGCATCCAGCACTTCCAGATAAAGGAATGCACCCAAACCACCTTTGGCAGCCGCACTCATGGTTTTTTGCGAAGCATCAAGCAAGCCGCCCAACACTTCCACCACCAGAAATGAAACCAGACCATAGATAGCTGAGAAGAAGAAGCTTACCGCTTTGTCATCATCAAGCATGCTGGAGAAAATCAGCATCACGATCAGGACAATCGCCACTTCAATGCCTTTAATGCTGGCAAGATATTTGAACGGACGCTCCAGAAAGCCAATCCAGTGAATATCTTTTTCTTCATCAAAGAAGAATTTCAGTGCCACCATCATCAAAAATGCGCCACCAAAAGCTGCAATCGGCAAATGTGCCTCCTGCATGATGCGGGCATATTCTTCAGGCTTTGCTGCGGCCAGAACCACGGCCTCAACCGGATTGATTTTAGCTGCAATCACCACAATCAATAGCGGGAATACGACACGCATCCCGAAAACCGCGATAATAATACCCCATGTTAAAAAGCGATGCTGCCATGCAGGGGTCATATCCTTCAGCTTGTTTGCATTGACGATCGCATTGTCAAAGGACAATGAAATTTCCAAAACAGCGAGCACCGCACAAATGAAGAATACGGACGCCATGCCGCCAAGCGTACCCGACGACTGCCAGCCAAGCCAGGCACCCAGTGCCAGACCGACCACAGTGACGATAATCGCCCATTTGAAATAGCCCCACGTCGTTGTGGAAGAAGCAGTTGGCGTCATTGGCTCTGCTCCTGCATATTCAAATTATATTCAGGGAAATATGATAAAAAACACGCGTCATCACTGACACGCGTACAAGACACGGAAAAATGTAGCATTTTGCTTTATCCGCCGGCTGATCTTGCTGGCGGTACCGACATCACGAGAGCGCCGCAAACTCTCGCCAGAGGGGCCCGGCACCAGACTAAAGTCCTTTAGAAATCTGCATGCGAAGCAGTTAAGGACACCTATATGTAAGCCTTCTATTGTAGCCGTCAAGAGAGGTGCTTATCTTTCAGCATCATTTCATAATGCATTTCTTGCGAAACACGTTGTTTGAGCACACTCGCATCAAGGCGCCCGGCCCCTGCATAAGGATGCACATGAAGCGCTAAAATCCACATACAGATCACTGCCGTAAAAGTATAAATCAGCATTGCCTGAATGCCGGCGCGCGGACGATCTGCATGGGTGGAGGCTAAAACAATTGTGGTAATCACAGTCAGGCATAGCACCAGATACCACTTATAATTATTGATCGAACTATTGCCCAATGCGAGGCGATCATTGCGCGCATCCTGCAATTCATCAAAATCCTGCACCAATTGTGAAACAATCGGATAAGGCACTTTACTCTCAGCCAGCTTTAACAAGGCAACACGCATATGCTGCAAGGCGCGTTCCACCTCCACCGCAGGCTTCACATTCATCTGCCGTGTCCATTCGACCTGTGTAACAGCCACACGATAAGCTTTAATCGCGTCATGCAATTCGGTTGAGTTCAAGGCATCTTCCGCCGACATCCCCTCCAGCCGCGACAAGGACGAGCGCTCAGCAGATGCCGAGCGCGACGCATCTGAATTAATCGACCAGACATCAGCCGCAGCAAAACCGAGTGCTAATGCCCAGGCCGTTGCCACTGTGCCGAGAAAAGCCGCGACAGGCATTGATGTCGGGTTACGCCGCAACTGATAGCTGAAATATTTCAATGCCAATAAGCCAATGCTGACCGACAACAAACCGCAAGCAACAAATACCAGTAATATCGTTAATGGTGCCCAGGTAAATATTGATTGCATCCGTTGATCCCCCTTCTCCGCCATCATGCAGAGTGAGGTATTGTATATGTCAATGTGTCAGCTGAATGCTATCACTTTATTGCAATCGTCGGCGTTACTTAAAACTCAAAAATCGTACGGAAAATACCCGGCGCAATCACGGAAATCGGATTAACCGTTACTTTTGGCGACTTTGCTGATCCGGACAATTTATAAGTAATACCAATCAGGCCGCGATCCCGGCCATTACCAAGCAATGCACCAAAGAGCGGAATATCGGCAAACATGCGATTAAGCCCATAGGCAGGCATGAAGGTGCCGGTCATGTTCATATTGCCTTCGCGATCATAAAGCATGCCTTGGAAGGTCGTGCCGATCACAGGGCCACGGATAACGCCTTTTGACAGGCTGGCATAACCCTCGCCCTTTTCAATCAAGGCATAGCCACGTTCAATATCAACGCGCGACACATCAATGTCACGCTTCACAGCCTGATTTAAACTCGCACCACCCGATGATGGCGAGCTTGAAACAATCGATGACAAGCGACCTTCACCAACGATCGAAAAATTACGCGCATCGATCTGGCCATGCAGCGGATTTTTACCCTGTGCGGCCAGCCCCACACTAATATCACCGCCATAAACTTTGTCGTAAAAATCAAAGAAACGTAAAATTGCTCCGGCATCCGATGATTTCAACGAGATGGAACGCGCATCATTTTGCGTATTGCTGGTCGCAACAAATTCTTTGCCTGATCCGGTCGAAGCATTGACAGAAAAGCTTGAAATTTGTTTGCCGGCACTCTCATAAGAGATGGCAAAATTCTTCAATTTCTCATTATAAAAGCCGCCCAGCTGGTCAATTTGACCATTGAGAACCACGCGCATCTTGCTCAGTGAATCACTTTTTGAAGCAGAACCCGTATCTGTTTGACTTAATTGCTTAATCAAGGCTCGCGCATCAAAGCTTGAGCCCTTCAAATCGACCCCGTAACCACCTTTAATCCGGCGCAATTTGAGCGCAAGATTATCACTGCCGCTTAATTGGATCTTTTTAAAATCAGCAGAAGCAAGTCCGGCTTTATCGATATTAATATCACCGCTTAACTGGAAGCCATCGCCGCTGACATTCAGGTTTTTAATGGCAACGTTGTCGGCTTTTTCATCAGGCTTACTATAAACAAGCTCGGCTTTGGCCGCGATACCGGCACCTTTTTTCCATCCCAGCCATGGCAGGTTAATTTCGGTATTTTTCAGATCAATACCAATCACCCGCTGCTTGTTTTTTTCAGAGCCAAGCTTCATCAGCATCGGCCCTGTAAACACCGTATTAAGATCAGGAAAAAGTGCAGCGCGTGCCTTATCATTCACGGTCAATTCCACCAGCTGCTGTTTTAAAACAGTTTTATCCTCAACCGGCTCCACCATGCTGATTTTAGCAGGCATATTATTCAACAATGCGGTTGCGGTGATATTGGCGGCCTTTGGATCAACCAAAATTTTGCCATCAGCCTGACTAATCAGTTGCCCGTCAATCGGCTTGGCAATATCCAAACCTTTAAAGTCAATATCGGCTTTCCATGTATAAGTGCCATCAGGTGCGTCTTTGTTGACCGCAAAAGACACTTTCACCTGCGAACTCACATCTCCTTTGATATCGGCTGGTGTAAAAGGCAAATGTCTTGAAATATTGATCGGCTTTTTGCCTAAAATCTCTGCCACCGCATCCGCTTCTCCCTGTAAGCGAATATCAAGATCGGCCATAACCGGACGCTGGCGCCCCCACGGAATGAAAAGGGTTCCGTTGCTCACATCAAGACGGCGATTTTCCGGCGTAAAGGATGTACCTTTATCAAGATTGATCGTCGCATGGGCACCGCGCACCTTGATACTTCCACCAGCTTCACGCAGTGGCGGCAATTCACCAATCACATCAAGACGGGTATTCTCGACATCAAAATCAACCTGAACTTCTTCGCCGGTCAGTTCCGGCAATTGCTCCTGCCCGTTAAAATGGCCGGGCGGTATGGCAATATCAATACGGCCATTACTTAGCTGACCGCCAAACAGGTTCTTGAGCACCCATTCCCGCGCACCATCAGCCACATCCACCGGCCATAATTGTTTTGCCTGTGCCACCGGCATTTCCGGCACGCGCAGCATGAAAATAATGCCGGGTGAGCCCTTCCCGAAGCCTAAGCTACCTTGGCCATAAAGCGAGCCATCCGGCGTTTTGACATCCAGGTTGCTGAATTCAAGCCGGTTATCATCAATATCAAAGCGTCCGGCAACACGACCGGCAAATGGCAATGGCGCTTCACTGGATTGCTGTGGCGCGCTGATCGCTTCACTCGTTACAATTTCAAAGCGATAACCATCGTCTTCAGGCTTTTTGGCATTTGCATCTTCGGCAGGATCAAGCAGAGCATTGTCATAGCCCTCAGGCCCGAAAGCACCGTTAAAACGAAACCTTACGCCTCCAAGTTGCACGCGTGAGGGCAGAATTTCAATTTTCTTCGTATCTTGTTGCAGCTCTAGGTTAAATTCTGCTTGTCCGAAAATATTCTCAACGCGGCCAACTTCCAGATCAATATCGGACACTTTAACCGCTGCATTCAGCTTTTGCGGATGGTCATTATTCGCTACCTGACCACTCAGCGCCAAAGCCGCATTCGCTGATAATGAAAAATGCGCCGGATTAACGCGATTTTCCGCGCCAACCAGCTGCTTTACCTGTGGTGGCGAACCGATATGAACAGGAATACCATCCAGATTAAGCGTAAAAGAATGCAGTCCGCCATTTTGTCGGCTCACAGCGCCATCCAAAATAAGTGGCTTGCCCTGCCACTCGAATGCACCTTTTAAGAGAACATTATCAACTTGCTCTTCAATGGCGGCCTGCTGAATAGCAAAGCGCTCTTCGCCTTTTGGTGTTGGAAATTTAATAACCACATCGGATAATCGAATGGCTTGTGTCTGACGTTTTGAAAGCAATGCCAGTGCTTCTGTCACACCATCAAACACAAGTGTCGATGCGGCATCAAAATCTACCCGCCCCTTGCTATCAAATGGCAGCTTTTGCAGAAAATTATTATCTTGTCGGCTCTCTGTCAGATTAATCTCAACACCGGACGCCTCCGCACTGCTGACTTCGATTTTTCCCATTAACAAAGCCAAAGGTGAAAGCCCAAGCTTAACTGACTGAATTTGCTGAATATCAAGGCCGCTATGCGGGTCAATCAGTGCCACATCACTGGCTTCAATGGCCAGATTATTGGTTTGATCCAGTGAAATGCGGGCTTTACCCACGGAAGTTTTGCCACTCTCGCTTAAAAACTGCGTAATGCCTTTTTGTGCTTCAGCACGTAAAAATTCACTGTCAAAGCCGCTGCGCAGAATAAAAAAGCCTGCAACCAGCAAAACAGCGGCCACAAACGGGATCGACAATAAAAAATAAAGAAAAAACATAAGACCAGAGCGTTTTTTGGGTGTTATGGGCGTCGGACAAGCGCACAAATCCTCACCTTCAGCCGACAGACTGCGTTCTATTCTTTCCATTTCGTGTTTGGAAAACCGAACTTTGGTGATTTTCTGTCTCAATATCCTGATGCCACTATGTTTGAGCTAAGTGCCCAAACCAAAACCGAGTTCTCTAATCATGCACTGCCTCACTATGGATGAGTGACAGCGATTCGTAACTGATAAATCAGTATAATTAACAGAGTGCTGCAGAAAGCTTTCAAACCAATGGTGTGAACCTTGCACTCCCGCCATCAATAATGGCATGCTTTTCAAAAAGCCGCTTATGAACAGCGAATCCGACACTTGAAAGGCATTAATATGGCACAGCCAGTAATTGGTGATATTGCACCCGACTTTAATCTGCCAGAAGATTTAAACGGCACGCTAACCTTGTCTTCGCTGCGCGGCCAAAAAGTTGTCCTGTTCTTCTACCCTAAAGATGACACAAGCGGCTGTACCAAAGAATCGATCGCTTTCAGTGCCTTAAAAGCAGAGTTTGAAAAAGCCGATACGGTGATCGTCGGTATTTCACCCGATACTGTGGCAAAGCACCAAAAGTTTCGAACCAAACATAATCTCACCACTCTTTTAGTGGCAGATGAAGAAAGAACAGCGCTCGAAGCCTATGGCGTCTGGGTGCAAAAAAGCATGTATGGACGTAAATATATGGGTGTTGAACGCACCACTTTCCTCATCGACCGCGAGGGCAAGATTGCCCAGATCTGGAACAAGGTCAAAGTGGCAGGCCATGCGGAAGCCGTTCTTGCAGAGGCGCAAGCTCTGTAATTTATGTTAAAACAGCCGCAGAAGGTTAAAAGTTGCAAATTCTCATCAAAAAATCCGTCCTCGGCACATTGGCCTGCACACTTGCCGGCCTGATGAATTTAAGCGCATATGCAACTGAAATGGACGCCCCTGCTGCACAGCAACCCCTGCCGCCATTGGCGCAATCAACCTTGCCGGTAAGGGTTCATCCAAGCCTGCTGCAATCTTTAGGCACAAGCGTAATTGATCCGATCATTACGGGGCCGGTACCGGTTAAAAAATAAACATTAAAAATTAGACATTAAAAAAGGCCGGAATTTCCGGCCTTTTTCTTGTTCTTTTTTATATTCAGGCAAGTGCGCCTTTAACGGCGGCAATGGCATTGGCTGCCTGTGAACCATCCGGTCCACCAGCCTGCGCCATATCAGGACGGCCACCGCCACCAGCACCACCAAGAGCAGCAGACGCAACACGAACCAGATCAACAGCGCTGAAGCGCGATACCAGATCTTCCGTTACACCAACCACCGCACTGGCCTTGTTGCTCTCATCAATACCAATGAAAAGCACAACGCCGGAGCCAAGCTGCTTCTTACCATCATCAGCCAATGGCTTCAGATCGCGCGGTGCAACACCGGAAACAACCTTGCCCATGAAGTTCACGCCATTGACAACTTCATGTGCCGCAGCACCATCAGCGCTGTCACCAACAAGCGCCAGTTTTTTGCGCGCTTCGGTCAGCTCTTTTTCCAGTTTGCGGCGTTCGTCCATCAGGCTGTTGACACGTTCAAGTGCTTCAGACGGCGTTGTTTTCAGTGCCGATGCAATAGCTTTAACGCGATCATCCTGCTCTTCCAGATAAAGACGGGCAGCCTCACCGGTCAATGCTTCCATACGGCGTACACCGGCAGCAACAGCGCCTTCAGACACAACACGCACCAAACCAATATCACCGGTCTGGCGAACATGCGTACCACCGCAAAGCTCCAGCGAGTAAGTTTTACCGGCTTTATCACCTTTTGTGGCGGTTCCCATGGAAACCACACGGACTTCATCACCGTATTTTTCACCAAAAAGCGCCATGGCTCCGGCTTCAATCGCATCATCAACCGCCATCAGACGGGTGTTGACCGGCGCGTTTTGCAAAATGATTTCATTGGCAATATTTTCAATCTTGCGCAATTCATCTTCGCTGATCGGCTTCGGATGGGAGAAATCGAAACGCAGACGTTCAGGGGCTACGAGCGAGCCCTTCTGAGCAACATGTGTGCCGAGTGTTTCACGCAGTGCTTCATGCAATAAATGCGTGGCTGAGTGGTTAGAGCGCATGCGCGAACGACGCTCATGATCAACCACCAGTTCAACGGCATCACCAGTCTGGATTTTACCTTCACGGATTGTCGCCTGATGAACAAAAACGCCATCAGCCCGTTTAACCGTGTCGGTCACTTCAATCACAAAGCCATCACCATAAATGAAACCGGCATCACCCTGCTGACCACCGGACTCCGCATAAAACGGTGTCTGATTGACGATGATAGAAACGCTTTCGCCAGCTGTTGCTGATTCAATTACGCCACCATCACGCACCAATGCGGTCACAACACCTTCTGCCTTCTCGGTATCATAACCAAGGAACTCAGTGGTGCCGACTTTGTCGCGTACCTGGAACCAGACTTTTTCAGTCGCAGCATCGCCCGAACCAGACCAGTTTGCACGGGCTTCGGCCTTCTGGCGTTCCATCGCCGCACTGAAACCATCAGTATCCACATTAATGCCGCGCTGACGCAAAGCATCCTGTGTCAGATCCAGCGGGAAGCCATAAGTGTCATAAAGCTTGAACGCGGTTTCGCCATCAAGGCTTTGACCTTCGCTCATATTTTCGGTTGCATCACTCAACAAGCCAAGGCCGCGTTCCAGCGTTTTGCGGAAACGGGTTTCTTCCAGCTTGAGTGTTTCAGAAATCAATGCTTCTGCACGCACCAGCTCCGGATAAGCCTGTCCCATCTCGCGTACCAATGTCGGCAGCAAGCGATACATTAGCGGATCACGGGCACCAAGCAACTGCGCATGGCGCATTGCACGACGCATAATGCGGCGCAGCACATAACCACGGCCTTCATTCGATGGCAGCACACCGTCGGCAATAAGGAAGCTGGCCGAGCGCAAATGATCGGCAATTACGCGGTGGCTTGCGCGCTGGCCGCCTTCTGCCTTCACACCTGTTGCTTCTTCAGAAGCGCGGATCAGTGCTTTGAAAATATCGATGTCGTAATTGTCATGCACGCCCTGCAAGATCGCAGCAATGCGCTCCAAGCCCATACCGGTATCGATAGACGGCCGCGGCAGATCAATGCGCTCTTCCTTGGTAACCTGCTCGAACTGCATGAAAACAAGGTTCCAGATCTCAATGAAACGATCGCCATCTTCATCAGCTGATCCTGGAGGGCCACCCCAGATATGATCGCCGTGATCATAGAAAATTTCGGAACACGGGCCGCAAGGACCTGTGTCACCCATTGCCCAAAAGTTATCATTAGTCGCGATACGAATAATACGATCATCGCTCAGACCAGCAATCTTCTTCCAGAAATTCGCGGCATCATCATCCGTGTGATAAACCGTCACCAACAGCTTGTCTTTGTTAAGACCAAACTCTTTGGTGATCAGGTTCCACGCATGGGTGATCGCTTCTTCTTTGAAATAATCTCCGAATGAAAAATTGCCCAGCATTTCAAAGAATGTGTGGTGACGCGCAGTATAACCGACATTATCCAGATCATTGTGCTTGCCACCGGCACGCACACATTTTTGCGATGTCGTGGCGCGGTTATAAGGACGTGTTTCCAGACCGGTAAACACGTTTTTAAACTGCACCATACCCGCATTGGTAAACATCAAAGTTGGATCATTACGCGGAACCAACGGACTGGACGGCACGACTTCGTGACCGTTTTTGCGGAAATAATCGAGAAATGTAGATCTTATCTCGTTGACGCCACTCATGCTCCACCTTCGGGTTTTTCACCCTTCATTCAGACGCGATAGACGGCATTATGCTCATATTGCGTCAAATACATCCGAGACAATCGATCTCTGTCTCACGTTAGAAATTATATAAGCCATTTCAATCAAAGAAAAAATCCTGACCGTCCTAAAACATCAGATAATGTTTCTGTTCCTCACATTTCAACACGTGCAGCTATTGCTGTCACATGATTTCCATGTGCCGTACCGGATACAAACAGCTTGAAAGGTGCTAAACTCACACGCATTTCAGGCCTTGCCCCCGCACAAAATGGCTTAAAGGTTAAGTGCTTTTAACGAGGTCTGTTATCCCTGTCCAGATCAACCAGCCTTGTGCAGACGCAGCTTTTACAAAGCTTGTGGCATTTTCACACATTCATCTGCCTTAATCAGCAAAACATAAGCATCAACACAAAAGAAAAAGCCCCCGTTCGGATGAACCGAACAGGGGCTTTATTCATATCACACGGCATTAAATGCCCGTATGATTACATTTCCGCAGCATCCGGCGCTTCATCATCCGGACCAGTGCCTTCAAGGAATTTTTCAGCAATCAGACCAGCATTCTGGCGCAGTGCCAATTCAATCTCGTTTGCGGCATCAGGATTTTCACGCAAATAGGTTTTGGCGTTTTCACGTCCCTGACCCAAACGCTGCGAATTATAAGAGAACCACGCACCCGATTTTTCAACGATACCGGCTTTAACGCCCAGATCGACCAATTCACCGACCTTGGAAACACCGGCACCATACATGATGTCGAATTCAACTTGCTTGAACGGCGGTGCAAGCTTGTTCTTAACCACTTTCACGCGGGTTTGGTTACCAACGACTTCATCACGATCCTTAATCGCGCCAATACGGCGGATATCCAAACGAACGGATGCGTAGAATTTCAGCGCATTACCACCGGTTGTTGTTTCAGGCGAACCAAACATCACACCAATTTTCATACGAATCTGGTTGATGAAGATAACCATACAGTTGGAGCGGGAAATGGAAGCGGTGAGCTTACGCAGAGCCTGACTCATCAAACGAGCCTGAAGACCCGGCAATGAATCACCCATATCACCTTCAATTTCAGCACGCGGCGTCAGTGCAGCAACGGAGTCGATAACCAGCACATCAATTGCCCCGGAGCGCACCAATGTATCGGTAATTTCGAGCGCCTGTTCACCAGTATCGGGCTGCGAGATCAAAAGGCTTTCCAGATCAACACCCAGCTTGCGGGCATAAACCGGATCAAGCGCATGTTCAGCATCCACGAATGCGCACATGCCGCCTTTTTTCTGAGCTTCTGCAATTGTATGCAAAGCCAGCGTTGTTTTACCGGAGCTTTCAGGCCCGTAAATTTCAACGATACGACCTTTTGGCAAACCGCCAACACCGAGCGCAATATCAAGCGACAATGAACCAGTCGGAACCGTTTCAATTTCCACAACTTCGCTTTGACCAAGCCGCATGATCGAGCCTTTACCGAACTGCCGTTCGATCTGGGATAGCGCTGCATCCAGAGCTTTTGTCTTGTCCACTGATTTTTCCTCAACGAGTCGCAATGAATTCTGAGACATTTATAACATCCTCTTGTGCCGCTTGTAGCCCGCTTTTAAGAGAGTTTCTAATTCTTTGTATCTGTTTTGTTCCAAAATTGCAATAAGCATAAATCATTGATTACAAAGTATTTTTAAAATTTGTTCTATAAACGTTCAGCAAAAAGGCACATTTCAATAAAAAGCCCCACACAAGATTGCCAGCTTTGATGAGTGCTTTATCTGAAAAAGATGATTCGAAATTAATAAGAAAAAGCGTGACACCTATAGAAGGCACCACGCTTTCAATCTCACACAATAAGCCGCCGTTCGGCCGGCTATTTTGCAGTTTTACATCGCACCTTTCAGCGGGGAAATTTCGATTTCCACGCGGCGGTTTTGTGCGCGGCCATCTGGTGTTGCATTGGAAGCAACAGGCTGCGAAGCACCATAACCAATAATTGCGAAACGGCGCGGGTCAATGCCTTGGCTACCGAGATATGTGCCGACAGAAGCAGCGCGACGCTGTGAAAGCTGCTGATTATGGCTGGCGCTACCGGTCGAATCAGTGTGACCCTTGATATCAACCAAGGTCTGGTTGAATTTGCGCAAGACAATCGCAACGGAGTTCAATGTTGGATAGAACTGACCTTTAACCGCATCCTGATCGGTGTCGAAAGTGATGCTTGAAGGCATGTTCAGGATAATCCGGTCGCCGTTACGGGTGACGGAAACGCCGGTGCCCTGCAACTGTGCACGCAGTTCTGATTCCTGACGATCCATATAGTTACCGATAGCACCGCCCCCAAGCGCACCAATACCGGCACCGATCAGCACCGCATTACGCTGCGCATTGCTGGAACCGCCAACCATCAAGCCACCCAATGCACCAACAGCTGCACCAATTGCAGCACCACCGGCTGTATTGGAGACTTTTTCCTGTCCCGTATAAGGGTCAGTCGTACAAGCGGAAAGGAAAGTTGCCGCAAGAGCAGCGATGGCCAGGTTCTTCAACATAAAAGATTATCCCTAAATAAGCGATTCTGAGCGTATATTAATCCTGAATACGGCACGAATTTGCACTTTATACGCATAATGCCATTTTTCAAACCCTGCTTATTTATTCGCTCAATATTTTAATTTTCTAGCCCAGGCGCCCGCAACTTCTCAGCTGCACTGTATAACGCTTTGCCATATCGGCAGTACGCTTGGCACCATTTTTAGCCACCGAACTATTACGCCACACACCACGCGAATAGCCGCCATGACCGGAATGATAAGCCAGATAAAGATTATAGGCATCATTGCGCGCAATGCCATTAGTTCTATAGCTTTGATAATGATACCAGCCGATGAAATGGATAGCGTCATTAAAATTGCTGCGCGAAGCACCACTGCGACCGGTTTCACGGCGATAACGATCCCAAGTACCGTTCAAAGCTTGCGAGAAACCATAAGCCGTGGACTGGCGCTTCCATGGAATAAAGCCGAGCAATTTGGTTCTTGGTGGGCGTGCATAAGGACGGAAGCTTGATTCCGTATAGATTGTTGCCATCAAAACAGGGATCGGCACGCCAAATTCACGGGATGTTTTCTGTGCAGCACTATGCCAATTATTGATCCAGCCATCACGCTGATCAAAAATAGCACAGGCATTATTCACCTGTTTTGGCGCACTAGCACATCCGGCCAGTATCAGAAGCGCGACGAGACACAAAATGCGCATCATTCAACCTTTCTACCATGCCCGTTTCATCTAGCAGTTTAGACCGGCATTTTTATAATCACCCTCTGATATGCAGCAAATTCAAAGGCTGACAATGTCCGGAATGCGTTCAAAAAGAGGCATCGTCAAAGATCATGAATGAACCGTAAATATTAACAGGCGCTTTCCTGCAGACTTAAGCGCTGCTCAAATTTCAAATCATGGTAAATAGTTACATGTCAAAATGGGCAGATGCGCATAAAAAAACAGCCCCGAAGGACTGCTTTTAATAATGTTAGTGGCCTTTAAAATCAGTCTTCAATGCTCTTCAGCAAATCAGCTACCCCTGCCTTGATAAAGGAAAGGCTTGACTCATCACTCAGACGGCCGTCTGTAATTTTTTCATGCACGGTTGCCAAAACTGTCTGCGGACGCAGAACCTGACGCGCACCGATTGCCATCATCGCTTCGTTCAACTGTGCCTGCGCACGCACGCCGCCAGTGGCAGCCGGTGATGCGGTCATGGTGAAAACAGGCTTGCCAATCATGTGGGATTTGCCATGCGGGCGGGAAATCCAGTCCAGTGCATTTTTCAGCACACCGCTCATGCCATAAATATATTCCGGCGAAGAAATAATCATGCCATCAGCATCCGCAACGGCCTGACGCAGATCCTGCACAGCCTGTGGCGGCGTTGCGGTGTCTTCGTCCTGATTATAAAGCGGAACATCATTGAGCGGGAAAATCTGCAATTCAACATTCTGCGGCAGGTTTTCAGCAATGGTTTCTAAAATGATCGTATTGAAGGCATTTTTACGAATACTGCCTGAAATGCCAAGCAAACGAATAGTCTTTGTCATCATGCACCTTTGTAAAATTCATTGCAGAAAATGATCGAAATCAGTTTTCTGCCAGTCGCCCCTGTCATACACAGTGGGGCACATGATGACAAATATTTTTAACCAAGCAAAATCATGAACTTACATGGGCTTCCTGAAAGTAACCGCATGAAATTCATGGCTTTTTATGCGTCCCACGCTCTTGTCTTAAACGCTGCCAATAATCAAGACGCTTGCGCAATTCACGCTCAAAGCCACGCTCCACCGGCTCATAGAAACTCTGGCGACCTAGTTTTTCAGGGAAATAATCCTGCCCCGAAAAAGCATCCGGCTGATCATGGTCATAAGCATAACCATCGCCATAGCCCTCGCCCTTCATCAGCTTGGTTGGTGCATTCAGAATATGTTTGGGCGGCAGAAGCGAACCATGCGCCTTTGCTGTGGCCAAGGCCGCTTTATAGGCCACATAAACTGCATTGGATTTAGGCGCTGTTGCCAGATAAACGCAAGCCTGCGCGAGTGCAAGTTCACCTTCCGGCGAGCCCAGATAATCATAGGCATCTTTGGCAGCATTGCAGATTGCCAAGGCCTGCGGATCAGCCAAACCGATATCTTCAACCGCCATGCGCACCAAACGGCGACCGATATAAAGCGGGTCTTCACCGGCATCAAACATGCGGCAGAGATAATAAAGCGCTGCATCAGGATCAGATCCACGCACAGATTTATGCAAGGCCGAAATCAGATTATAATGACCATCCTGCCCTTTGTCATAAACGGGTGCACGGCGCTGAACGATCTCCTGCAATGTCTCAACATCAAAGATTTCGTCCGGCTTGGCAGCGCGCCAAACCTCTTCCGCCAAAGTCAAAGCAGCGCGACCATCACCATCCGCCATACGGATAAGACTTTGCCGCGCATCATCATCCAAAGGGAGTGCGCGTTCTTCCTGCGCTTCAGCCCGTTTCAACAACACCGAAATGCTGGTTTCATCATGCGGTTTGAAGGTTAAGACACGCGCCCGCGACAAGAGAGCGGCGTTTAACTCAAAAGACGGATTTTCCGTCGTCGCACCAATCAGAATAACCGTGCCATCTTCCATCACAGGCAGGAAACTGTCCTGCTGGGCGCGGTTGAAGCGATGGATTTCATCCACAAACAACAAAGTCTGACGGCCAGACATGCGTCTGGAGCGTGCCATTTCAAAAACACGCTTCAGATCAGCAACGCCGGAGAAAATTGCCGAAATCTGCTCAAATGCCAGATCGGTTTCACCGGCAAGCAAACGAGCGACCGTTGTTTTTCCTGTGCCCGGAGGCCCCCAAAAGATCATCGACCCCAATGTACCTGACGCAATCATGCGGCTCAGCACACCTTCTTCACCTGTCAGATGCTCTTGGCCGGATACTTCGCCCAAGCTACGGGGACGCATCCGGTCAGCCAATGGCCGGTTGCGGTCGGCCAATGGATCAGGGGATGCCGAAAAAAGATCGCTCATTCTTATCTCACAATTGACCGGACTATCTTCAAGATAACCGGTTATCGCACAAATTGTCGTATCAAAGCGCCGTCTCGTTCAAATTCAAGCCGCCACATCAATCCGCGACCGGCACTCAAGGCCGATTGCAAATCTTGTATATTACGGATCGGGGTACCGTTGATACCACGAATAATATCAGATGGGCGCAAACCCAAACGCTGTGCAGGCGAACCACGATAAATATCAGATACCCCTACTCCTGTCGTGGCTTCAGGCAGTCGCAGCTTTTTGCTGGAGGCAGCATTGAGCTCGACCACAGAAGCACCGGCTAACGGGTTGTCGCCTTCAATCAATTGCGGCGCAATATCTTTCACGGCCGGTTCTTTTTCAAGCTTCACCGCAATCGTCTGCGTTTTGCCATCACGCAGGATATCAAGATCAACCGTTTTACCGATGCCGGCAGTGGACAGACGATACCCCAACACATCAGGATTATCAGCGCGCACACCCTGCACACGCAAAATCACATCGCCGATTTTCAATCCGGCCTTAGCACCCGGCCCGTCTTTAACAAGGGCTGCGATCAAAGCCCCATATGGCTGCTCCATACCCAGACTATCAGCAACGTCACGTGTGATCGTTTGGAAAGTGGCACCGATAAACGGACGCACAAAGCTGGAATTACCCGCAGCCGCAGCATCAACAACGGCTTTCACCATATTAGAAGGAATCGCAAAACCAATACCGATAGATCCACCCGAACGGGAGAAAATCGCTGTATTAATACCGATCAGGCTGCCTTGCATATCAATCAAAGCGCCACCAGAGTTACCCGGATTAATCGCAGCATCTGTCTGAATGAAAAAATCAAAGTCAGAGATACCGACTTGCGTGCGCGATTGCGCCGAAACAATACCGCTTGTTACCGTCTGACCAACCCCGAACGGGTTGCCAATTGCCAGCACCAGATCACCCACTTCCACTGCATCAGAATTGCCTAATGCCAGAACCGGAAATTTTTCTTTACCCTCGATCTTCAAAACAGCCAGATCGGATGTTTTATCGCGCAGCAAAATGCGGCTTTCATATTCGCGGCCGTCCGACATCGCCACTTTGATCTCATCGGCATCTTCAATGACGTGATTATTGGTAATCACAATGCCGGATGGATCAACGATCACACCGGAACCGAGCGATTGCTCAATGCGTGGCTTGCGCTGACCAAAACTATCGCCAAACTGACGACCAAAAAACTGTTCAAAAAACGGATCACCTGCAAAAGGTGAACTGCGTTGCTGTACCTGACGTGCCGCATAAACATTCACCACAGCCGGCGCTGTTTGTTTCACGAGCGGTGAAAAAGATGCCTGTATTTGCGCACGACTTTCAGGAACGGCACGCGTTACTGCATCTTGCGCCAAGGCAGCGCTGCCAGCCGCAACGGCTGAAACCGCCATGAATGTACCTACAAGCATAGATCGCCAAGCTGTCATACGATACTCCATTCACTGTAAAGCCCAGATTATAATCTGTGATTCATGGCATAATGTAGTCGAAACTGAAGCTGTTTAAACCATGCCCACGCATTAAATACGCAAGCAAGGGCAAATCGCAGAAGAATTGCGTAAAAATCTAAATCAAAAAGCTAAAAAAGAAAAAGGAGCCCGAAGGCTCCTTGATCTTATCCAGTCATGAGACTGAAAATTATGCTGCATCAGCTTCGTTAGCCTGTTCAGCTTCAACGCGGGCGAGATCTTTCGCGCCTTTTGCGTTTACATCGCGCTCAACAAACTCAACAACAGCCATAGGCGCATTATCACCATAGCGGAAGCCCGCTTTCATGATGCGAATGTAGCCGCCGTTACGGGTTGCGTAACGGGTTGCGATTGTATCAAACAGTTTGCCAACCAGTTCAACGTTCTGAATAGCAGAAATTGCCTGACGACGTGCATGCAGGTCGCCACGCTTGCCGAGAGTGACAAGCTTTTCTACGATCGGACGGATTTCCTTGGCTTTAGGAAGGGTCGTTACGATCTGTTCATGCTCAATCAGCGACGCTGCCATGTTAGCGAACATTGCTTTGCGATGCGAGGCGGTGCGGTTCAGCTTACGCTGTGCATTACCGTGGCGCATGGCCTTCTCCTTTAATCTTTTTTAACCGAGCGGTGCCGGCTCAATATTGGTCTTCGTAGCGTTTTGCGAGATCTTCGATATTCTCAGGCGGCCATGTTGGAATTTCCATACCAAGATGGAGTCCCATTGACGCAAGAACTTCTTTGATTTCGTTCAACGATTTGCGGCCGAAATTCGGAGTCCGCAGCATTTCGGCTTCCGTTTTCTGAATGAGGTCGCCGATATAAACGATGTTATCGTTCTTGAGGCAGTTAGCTGAACGTACTGAAAGTTCCAGTTCGTCAACTTTCTTAAGCAGTGCCGGGTTAAACGCCAGTTCTGCTTCCTGCTCCTGCGGGGCTTCCTTTTGCGGCTCTTCAAAGTTGACAAAAATTGCCAGCTGGTCCTGAAGAATACGTGCTGCATAAGCAACAGCATCTTCACCACTAACCGCACCATTTGTCTCAATGTTGAGCGTCAGCTTATCATAATCAAGAACCTGACCTTCACGGGTGTTCTCAACCTTATAAGAGACTTTACGCACCGGTGAATAGAGGCTGTCGACTGGGATCAAGCCAATCGGAGCATCTTCAGCACGGTTTCTGTCGGCAGGGACATAGCCCTTACCGGTGTTGACGGTGAATTCCATACGGATTTCCGCGCCCTCATCGAGGGTGCAGATAACGTGATCCGGATTAAGAATTTCAACGTCACCAACAGTCTGAATATCGCCGGCGGTTACAACGCCCGGGCCTTCTTTACGCACAACCATGCGCTTAGGACCCTCGCCTTCCATACGGATAGCGATTTCTTTGATATTCAAAACGATATCGGTTACATCTTCACGAACACCCGGAATTGACGAGAATTCATGCAGAACGCCGTCAATCTGAACAGCGGTAACAGCTGCACCACGTAAGGATGACAAAAGCACCCGGCGCAGAGCATTACCAAGGGTCAGACCGTAGCCGCGCTCTAAAGGCTCGGCAACCACTGTTGCATGCGTATGCGAACCACTGGTGAGAAACTCAACCTTGTTAGGTTTAATCAGTTCCTGCCAATTTTTCTGAATCATTTTATTTTCCTTCATCCAACCGTCGCTACCATCCAATCGTAGCGATCAAGCGAAGAAGCCGCACGGGAAGAAGACTATTAAAAGCCTTGCCCACATGCGGCAGTGAACAGAAATTATACGCGGCGCTTCTTACGAGGACGGCAACCATTGTGCGGGATAGGTGTCACGTCACGAATCGATGTGATCACGAAACCAGCAGCCTGCAGGGCACGCAGTGCTGATTCACGACCTGAACCCGGACCACAAACCTCAACTTCGAGGGTTCGCATGCCATGTTCCTGTGCCTTTTTGGCGCAATCTTCAGCAGCGATCTGTGCAGCAAACGGGGTCGATTTACGTGAGCCTTTGAAACCCTGAGCACCGGCTGACGACCAGGCAATAGCATTGCCCTGCGCATCAGTGATTGTGATCAGTGTGTTGTTGAACGTTGAATTAACGTGTGCAACACCGGTCGAAATATTCTTACGTTCTCTACGACGAACGCGAGTGGCATCCTTGGCCATGTCAGTCCTTCCAATTGATCTCTACACCGCCGTAATTCCAGCGGCTCCACCAGTCCCGAATACTCGGACACAGGACTAGCATCAAATTTCATATGCTTAAGAATAAGCACGCAGCGCTTGGCTAAAGCGCTACGGATTATTTCTTCTTACCGGCGATTGCCTTTGCAGGACCCTTACGGGTGCGCGCATTGGTGTGGGTGCGCTGACCGCGTACCGGCAATGAACGACGATGACGCAGACCGCGGTAGCAGCCCAGATCCATCAGACGTTTAATGTTCATCGAAACTTCACGACGCAGGTCACCTTCAACCTGGTAGTCAGCATCGATTGCTTCACGAATCTGAAGTACTTCAGCGTCGGTCAACTGGTTGACGCGACGTTCAGCAGCGATTCCGACTTTCGTCACAATCTGCTGTGCAAATTTTGGTCCGATCCCGTGAATATACTGAAGCGCAATGATTACGCGTTTATTCGTAGGGATGTTGACGCCAGCGATACGTGCCACGCGTTTTCTCCTTGAGAAGTGTTAATGTCCTGTCCGGACGTTATATTCGATTGCCCTAATCCAGACAGTTTTCATGCCCGATACCGGATCAAGCGCCTTTTGTACGCAAAACCGACATCGACCACTTAGATAATCGAAGTGGGGCTGTCATTGACGGAATCGTCGGCAAAAGTCAACCATTAAGTAACTTTTACCGACACCGTCAGTCGTGAGATAGCTTGCTTCAGATTAAGCTGAAGCAAGTATCGCAGCGATTTCTTTCGTAACGGTATCGACTTCTGCCATACCATCTACCGTTTTCAACTCACCGGTCGATGCATAATGATCTGACAATGGTGCAGTTTTTTCACGATATTCTATCAAACGCTTACGGAAAGCTTCCGGATTATCGTCGGAGCGAACCTGACCGCCTTTAGCGATTGTTTCAGCAACACGATTTTCCATACGCTTAACCAAAGCGGATTCATCAACCTTCAGCTCAATAACAGCATCCAGTTTCAAGCCCTTACCGGCAAGCATATCGGCGAGTGCCACAGCCTGCGGTACGGTTCTCGGATAACCATCCAGAATGAACCCATTGGCGCAATCAGCCTCATCAATACGATCAGAAACGATCGCATTGACGATTTCGTCGGAGACGAGCTGACCTGCATCCATAACAGCCTTAGCACGTTTACCAACTTCGGTTTGTTGCGCAACGGCTGCGCGCAACATATCACCGGTCGACAATTGTGGGATCCCATATTGCGCTGTCAGCAATGAAGCCTGCGTGCCCTTACCAGCTCCTGGTGGTCCAAGAAAGATCAATCTCATCTGCTACGTTTCCCGCCTCTTAGTTTGGACTTCTTGATGAGTCCCTCATACTGGTGCGCAATCAGATGGCCCTGTACCTGTGAAACAGTATCAAGCGTGACACTGACCACGATCAGAAGCGATGTTCCACCCAAATAGAACGGTACACCGGTTGCGGAAATAAGGAACTCAGGAAGCAAACATACTAATGTAATATAAATAGCACCTACGACGGTAATGCGAGTCAGCACATAGTCGATATATTCTGCGGTACGTTCACCCGGACGGATACCCGGAATAAAGCCTGAATGTTTTTTCAGCTGGTCAGCAGTGTCCTTCGGATTAAAGACAATCGCTGTGTAGAAGAAACAGAAGAAAATGATCAGTGCAGCGTAAAGCAGCATATATAGCGGCTGACCATGACCAAGCGCATTCAGAATAGCCGAACCCCAAGCCGGCATGTTCTCCGAATTTGCAAAGCCGGCAACCGTTGCAGGCAACAATAACAATGAAGAGGCAAAGATTGGCGGAATAACACCGGCAGTGTTCAATTTAAGTGGCAGGTGCGATGTATCACCCTGGAACATGCGGTTACCCACTTGACGCTTCGGATACTGGATCAGCAAGCGGCGCTGCGCACGTTCAACAAATACAATCACAGCAATCAGAATAATCGCCAGAATAATAACGGCCAAAATCAGACCGGTCGACAATGCACCTGTACGGCCAAGCTCAAGTGTACCGGAAATGGCACTTGGCAAGTTGGCAACAATACCGGAGAAAATGATCAGAGAAATACCATTACCGATACCGCGTGCAGTGATCTGCTCACCGAGCCACATCAAGAACATGGTACCACCAACCAGTGTAATCACAGAAGATACACGGAAGAACATACCAGGCTCAGTGACAATGCCGCTGCCCGATTCCAAACCTACAGAAATTGCATAGGCCTGAACGAGCGCCAAAAGCACGGTGCCGTAACGGGTATATTGGTTGATGACTTTACGCCCTGCTTCACCGTCTTTTTTCAAAGCTTCAAGTGAAGGTACAACCGATGTCATCAGCTGCACGATAATGGACGCGGAAATGTAAGGCATGATCCCGAGGGCAAAAATAGCCATACGACCCACAGCACCACCGGCAAACATATTGAAGAGGCCTAAAACCCCTTGCGAATGTTGCTGGAATGCCTGAGCCAATGCATCAGGGTTAATACCAGGTAGCGGGATATAAGTACCAAACCGATAAACAAGCAATGCGCCTAGTGTAAACCAAATACGCTTCTTGAGTTCTTCCGCTTTGGAGAAAGCTGAAAAATTAAGGTTGGATGCAAGCTGTTCAGCAGCCGATGCCATAAAAATACTCCGGTGAAATCTCAGGCCTCGCCTCTAGATCCGTCAAGACGCTTCTAGGTCTGTTAAGATTTGAGTTCAAGTGGTTTTGATATCGCCCTACAAACCGGAATTCAATACAGAGTTAGCAAAAAGAGTACCGATAAAACATGTATTGCGACCATCAGAACAACGACAACACGAATCTAAACAGACGATTAGCGCAGGCGTTCTTAGCCAGATAAGCGCACAAGCTCAAATATGCAAGCGGCGGCTCGAAGGCCGCCGCTATTTAATTTGCTTATTCAGCAGCAGAAGCTGCCTCAGGTAGCTTTACGCTACCGCCAGCTTTTTCAACTTTTTCGATTGCAGCCTTTGAAGCGCCTGCAACATCAAAAGTTACTTTAGCTGTGATTTCGCCGTTTGAAAGCAGACGTACGCCGTCTTTTGCACGACGAATCACGCCAGCTGCAACCAGAGCTTCAACAGTTACAACAGCTGATGCATCCAATTTGCCTGCATCGATTGCAGCCTGAACGCGTTCAACAGAAACAGTGTTGAATTCTTTAGCAAAAATGTTGGTAAAACCGCGCTTAGGCAAGCGACGGTAAATTGGCATCTGGCCGCCTTCAAAACCGTTGATGGCAACGCCTGAACGGGACTTCTGACCCTTCACACCGCGACCACCGGTCTTACCGGTACCCGAACCAATACCACGGCCTACACGCTTGCGTGCTTTAACTGCACCTGGCTTTTCACGCAGATCGTTGAGTTTCATCTCTATATCTCCCTGCGGCTCAAGCCTCGTCCACTACGCGGACGAGATGCTGGACGCTACGGATCATGCCGCGCACTGAAGGTGTATCTTCAAGTGTTGAACGACGACGCATTTTGTTAAGTCCCAGACCGATAAGCGTTGCACGCTGCTCAGCCGGACGACGGATTGGGCTACCGATCTGTTCGACCGTAACCGTCTTACCCTTCTTCTCAGCCATCACTGAAATCCTTTATCATGGGCAAACTTATAAATAAGTCTGCTTAAGCTGCTAGCTTACTCTTCGGAACCAACAACATCAGCGCGACGCGCCTGCAATGTCGAATACTTAATACCACGCTGTGCAGCAATATCCTTAGGATGCATCTGATGTTTCAGAGCATCAAAGGTCGCGCGCACCATGTTATAAGGGTTTGATGAACCAAGCGACTTAGCAACAACGTCCTGCACGCCAAGGGTTTCAAAAACCGCACGCATAGGACCACCGGCGATGATACCTTTACCGGCAGGTGCTGAGCGAAGCAGAACTTTACCGGCGCCATGACGACCAGCAACATCATGATGAAGTGTACGGCCTGAGCGAAGTGGTACGAAAATCATATCGCGCTTGGCAGCTTCAGTTGCCTTGCGGATTGCTTCAGGTACTTCACGAGCCTTACCGTGACCAAAGCCAACGCGGCCTTTCTGATCGCCGACAACAACGAGTGCAGCAAAACCGAAACGACGGCCGCCCTTAACAACTTTGGCAACACGGTTAATGTGTACCAGCTTATCTACGAATTCACTGTCGCGTTCTTCGCGACCGCGCTCTTCGCGATTACGGTCTCTCTGTGCCATATCCTGTTTCCTTTTTCTTTTCCGGAAGCACAATGTAAATGCTCAGGGTTTATGAGAGTCACCCCTCACCCGAACACTGCGGTGCATAAACGGAAAAGGGAAAACTTACAAGTCTTCCCTTCCCCAACACCATAAATTTTACATCTGTTAAAACAGAAGCAAAATTAGAAGCTCAGACCGCCTTCACGGGCTGCATCTGCCAAAGCCTTGATACGGCCGTGGAAAATGAAAGCGCCACGATCAAAGACAACTTCTTTGACGCCGGCTTTAGCAGCACGCTCGGCAACCAACTTGCCTACAGCAGCAGCTGCAGCCTGGTCAGCACCGGTCTTCAATGAAGACTTCAGGTCACCTTCGAGTGTGGATGCA
Source organism: Paenochrobactrum glaciei (assembly GCF_039522165.1). Classification (NCBI taxonomy): domain Bacteria; kingdom Pseudomonadati; phylum Pseudomonadota; class Alphaproteobacteria; order Hyphomicrobiales; family Brucellaceae; genus Paenochrobactrum; species Paenochrobactrum glaciei. Next base: position 416,584 of record NZ_BAAADE010000002.1, on the reverse strand, counting down.
GCAGCAACTGTTACACCACGGGAATCATCGATGATCTGTGCGTAAATGTTTTTCGAAGAGCGATGTACGCTAAGACGCAAACGACCATTCGCAACAGCTTTGAGCTGACGACGGACGCGTGCAGCGCGACGCTGAGTAGTTTGTTTTGGCGATGCCATGACGCGCGCTCCTTACTTCTTCTTGCCTTCTTTACGGACGATCACTTCGCCAGCATATTTCACGCCCTTGCCCTTATAAGGCTCAGGTTGACGATATTCGCGAATTTCTGCTGCGACCTGACCGACCACCTGCTTATCAATACCGTTAATTACAATTTCTGTAGGTTTCGGTACTGTAACGGTGATGCCAGCTGGCACTTCGTAAACAACTTCGTGGCTGAAGCCGAGGGAAAGCTGAACATTTTTACCCTGCATTGCTGCACGGTAACCAACGCCGTTGATTTCCAGCTTCTTTTCAAAGCCGTCAGTGACACCAACAAAAATGTTGGAAATCATTGTACGCGCCATGCCCCACTTAGAACGTGCATCTTTAGAGGAATCACGTGGAGTTACAGAAACTGCACCATCTTCCAATGAAACAAGCACTTCTTCGTTGACGACATAAGACAATTCGCCTTTTGCGCCTTTGGCTTTAACGGTTTGCCCATCGACGGTGGCGGTTACGCCCGCCGGAACCGGCACGGGTTTCTTACCGATACGAGACATTTTTCTACCTGTCCGTTTCTATGTAAATTGCCTGTCGCATCAGAAGATGCGGCAGAGCAACTCACCACCAACGTTTTGATCGCGGGCTTCGTGATCAGCCATAACACCCTTAGGTGTTGACAAGATCGAAATACCAAGTCCGTTTGCGACCTGCGGGATCGATTTAACCGACACGTAAACGCGACGGCCAGGCTTGGATACACGCGTAATTTCGCGAATAACCGGAGCACCTTCGTAATATTTCAGTTCGATTTCGATCTCGGCCTTGCCGTTTTCGAATGCGCTCTGCGTATATCCGCGGATATAACCTTCAGCCTGAAGAACATCCAGAACACGGGCGCGCAATTTAGACGCAGGTGTTGAAACCTTGGTCTTCTTACGGCCGATTGCGTTACGGATGCGGGTCAGCATATCGCCGATTGGATCTGACAAAGACATCTATTTCTCCTTACCAGCTCGACTTGACCACGCCTGGTACCTGACCAAGCGAACCCAACTGACGCAACGCAATACGCGACATTTTCAGCTTACGGTAGTAACCACGTGGACGTCCTGAAACTTCGCAACGATTGCGAATACGGACCTTGGATGAATTACGCGGCAATTCGGCGAGCTGGATGGTGGCGCGGAAGCGCTCTTCCAGCGGAAGGCTTTGATTCATTACAATCGCCTTCAGACGAGCACGCTTTTCAGCATGACGCTTAACCAACTTTTCGCGGCGCTTATTTTTTTCGACTGCGCTAGTCTTGGCCATTTTCTATACCTCGCTACGCTTGTCGTTACTGGCGGAACGGGAAGTTGAAGGCACGCAGAAGTGAGCGCGCTTCATCATCCGTCTGAGCAGTCGTGCAAACGATGATGTCCATGCCCCAGATCTGATCAACTTTATCGTAGTTGATTTCTGGAAACACGATGTGTTCCTTAATACCCATGGCGAAGTTGCCACGACCATCAAAGCTCTTAGGATTCAGACCGCGGAAGTCGCGAACGCGCGGAAGCGCAATCGTTACCAAACGATCCAGGAATTCGAACATGCGTTCGCCACGAAGAGTTACTTTCGTGCCGATTGGCATTTCTTCACGCAATTTGAAGGTTGCGATCGAATTACGTGCACGAGTGATGACCGGCTTCTGACCTGCAATAAGAGCAAGATCTTCAGCAGCGCGTGCAGGCTTTTTAGAGTCCGCAGTTGCTTCACCAACACCCATATTGATGACCACTTTATCGAGACGTGGAATCATCATTTCGTTGCTGTACTTGAATTCTTCAAGCAAAGCTTTACGGATTTGATCCTGATAAAGCTTCTTGAAGCGGGGAAGTGCCTTAGCTTCAGCCATTGATCAGCGCTCCAGAACGTTTTGCGACACGTACTTTTTTGCCATCTTCAATGCGGAAACCAACGCGGGTTGGCTTACCGTCTTTAGGATCGGCAATCGCCAGATTTGACAAATGAATCGGAGCCTCTTTCGAGATAATTCCGGCTTCTTGTGTCTGTGTCTGACGCTGATGGCGCTTCACAAGATTGATACCGCGAACAACCGCCTGGTCATCCTTTGGCATAACTTTGATAACTTCGCCGGTACGGCCTTTGTCCTTACCGGCAAGCACGACAACGCTGTCGCCTTTGCGAATCTTTTGCATCGTGTGCTTCCCTTACAGAACTTCCGGAGCCAGCGAAATGATCTTCATGTGGTTCTTAGCGCGAAGTTCGCGTGGAACCGGTCCGAAGATACGTGTGCCGATAGGCTCTTTCTTGTTATCGATGATAACGGCAGCATTGTTATCGAAACGGATAACACTACCGTCAGCGCGACGGATGTCTTTGGCAGTACGCACTACGACTGCCTTCATCACATCACCCTTTTTGACGCGGCCGCGCGGAATAGCTTCCTTGATTGACACCACAATGATGTCGCCCACGGAAGCATATTTACGCTTCGAACCGCCCAGCACCTTGATGCACATGACACGGCGTGCGCCGGAGTTATCCGCCACGTCGAGGTTTGTTTGCATCTGAATCATGACTGGCCGCCTTCTTTCCTCTCAGCTGGTTAAGGGCTCCTGCCCTACCTAAGCTGCGTGTTGTATTTAGCCCGCTACGCCGTTTGAAATAACGACCCAGCGTTTGTCCTTCGAAATCGGCTTTGATTCCTGAATGGAAACAAGATCACCGGTTTTGAACTGGTTTGTTTCGTCATGCGCTTTGTATTTTTTCGACTGACGAATAATCTTCTGAAGCAGAGGGTGCGCAAAGCGACGCTCTACCCGTACGACTACTGTCTTGTCGTTCTTGTCGCTGACGACAACGCCCTGCAGAATGCGTTTAGGCATTATATAATTCCTTATGCCTTGCTTTCGGCCGCCTTCTGGCGGGCGATAGTCTTGATGCGTGCGATGTCGCGGCGAACCTGCTTCACACGCGCGGTTTTCTCAAGCTGACCGGTAGCTTTCTGAAAGCGCAGGTTAAACTGCTCTTTCTTCAAGCTGCCGAGCTCTTCTTTCAACTGGTCAGGGCTTTTGGCCCGAACATCTGCGGCTTTCATAGTTGCCTCTCTTATTCTGCGATACGCTGGATAAAGCGTGTCTTGATCGGCAACTTAGCTGCGCCGAGTCTGAGTGCTTCGCGTGCCACATCTTCTGGTACGCCGTCAAGCTCAAACATTATGCGACCTGGTGCCACACGGCAAGCCCAATAGTCAACAGAACCTTTACCTTTACCCATACGGACTTCGGTAGGTTTGCCGGTTACTGGCAGATCAGGGAAGATTCTGATCCATACACGGCCTGCACGTTTCATGTGTCGTGTGATCGCGCGGCGAGCCGCTTCGATCTGACGGGCGGTGACGCGTTCCGGCTCCAGGGCCTTCAGGCCGAAAGCACCGAAATTAAGATCCGTACCACCTTTCGAGGCGCCGTGGATACGGCCCTTGAACTGTTTACGGAACTTGGTGCGCTTAGGCTGCATCATTGTTCTCTACTCCAATTTTCTCGCTCGCGGCCCAGTATATCAGGCGTTTTCGCGGCGGCGGTTCGACTGGGAACCTTGATTGTCACCCTCGACCGCACGACGTTCTGAAGCCATTGGGTCATGCTCAAGGATCTCGCCCTTGAATACCCAAACCTTCACGCCACAGATACCATAAGCGGTCTGTGCTTCAGCCGTACCGTAATCGATATCAGCGCGCAGAGTGTGCAAAGGAACGCGACCTTCACGGTACCATTCCATACGAGCAATTTCTGCACCGCCCAAACGACCCGAGCAATTGATACGAATGCCTTCAGCTCCAAGACGCATTGCAGACTGAACTGCACGCTTCATGGCGCGACGGAATGCCACACGGCGTTCCAGCTGCTGAGCAATCGACTGAGCAACCAAAGTTGCATCAATTTCTGGCTTACGAACTTCGACGATATTCAGCGAAGCATCGGAATTGGTCATTTCGGAAAGCTTCTTACGGAGCTTTTCGATGTCTGCACCTTTTTTACCGATAATGATGCCCGGACGTGCAGAGTGAATGGTCACACGGCACTTCTTGTGAGGGCGTTCAATAACGATTTTAGAAATCGCTGCCTGCTTCAGTTCTTTCGTCAGGTATTCACGAATTTTTACATCTTCGTGAAGCAGCTTACCGTATTCGCCGGTATTCGCGTACCAACGCGAATCCCAGGTGCGGTTGATGCCGAGACGAAAACCGATCGGATTAATCTTCTGACCCATTATGCGGCCTCCACTTTTTCCGCTACTTCGCGGACAATAATGGTGAGATGCGAAAACGGCTTCTCAATACGGCTTGCACGACCGCGACCGCGAACGTGAAAACGCTTCATGACAATTGACTTGCCTACGAAAGCTTCAGAAACAATCAATGCATCTACATCGAGATCGTGATTGTTTTCTGCGTTAGCAATCGCTGACTGAAGAGTTTTCTTAACAGTGCCGGCGATACGCTTGCGGGAAAATTCCAGATCAGCAAGTGCCGCATTGACTTTCTTGCCGCGGATCATAGCCGCGACAAGATTAAGTTTCTGCGGGCTGACGCGAAGCGTACGGGCGACGGCTTGCGCCTCGTTATCCTTAAGCTGGCGGGGAGCCTTGGCCTTGCCCATCGTTACTTCCTCTTTGCCTTTTTGTCCGCACCGTGACCGTAATAGGTACGTGTAGGCGCGAATTCACCGAACTTATGTCCAACCATTTCTTCAGATACTGACACCGGAATATGTTTGTTTCCGTTGTACACACCGAAGGTCAGGCCTACGAACTGCGGCAGGATCGTGGAGCGGCGGCTCCAGATCTTGATAACTTCATTGCGACCGCCATCGCGTACCTTCTCAGCCTTCTTGAGAAGATAGCCGTCAATAAACGGTCCTTTCCAAACTGAACGAGCCACTTTAGACTACCTCTCTTATTTCTTACGCTGATGGCGTGAGCGCATGATGAACTTGTCAGTTGACTTGTTCGAACGCGTCTTCTTGCCTTTGGTTGGCTTACCCCAAGGGGTAACCGGATGACGACCACCAGATGTGCGGCCTTCACCACCACCGTGCGGGTGATCAACCGGGTTCATAGCAACACCGCGAACGCCAGGACGCTTACCGCGCCATACCGAACGACCGGCTTTACCGTCGTTGATATTGGCGTGATCCGGGTTGGATACAGCGCCAACAGTAGCGAAGCATGCACCTGGAACCAGACGCTGTTCACCTGAGTTCAGGCGCAGAATAGCCATGCCCTGGTCACGACCAACGAGCTGTGCGTATGTACCGGCTGAACGAGCAATCTGACCGCCCTTGCCTGGCTTCATTTCCACGTTGTGGATAATAGTACCAACTGGCATGGATGCCAAAGGCATTGCGTTACCTGGCTTAACGTCAGCGGACTGGCCGGCGATAACTTTATCGCCTACTGCCAAACGCTGCGGAGCCAGGATGTAGCTCAGTTCACCATCTTCATAGCGGATAAGCGCGATGAATGCGGTACGGTTTGGATCGTATTCCAGACGTTCAACCGTTGCTGACATGTCGTGTTTACGACGTTTGAAGTCAACGAAACGGTAGGTACGCTTGTGACCACCACCCTGAAAACGGACAGTAATACGACCTGTGTTGTTACGACCGCCCTTTTTGGACAAACCTTCGGTCAATGCTTTGACCGGCTTGCCTTTGTAGAGCTCTGAACGATCAACGATGACCAGCTGGCGCTGACCTGGCGTGATCGGATTAAAGTGCTTGAGTGCCATTGTCTTTACTCCACGGCCTCTCAGAGACCAGTCGAAACGTCGATGCTCTGGCCTTCAGCCAAAGTTACGATCGCTTTCTTGACATCGCTCTGGCGTCCAACAATGCCGCGGAACCGCTTGACCTTGCCTTTACGCACAGTGGTGTTAACTGCAGTTACTTTCACGCCAAACAGCGCTTCAACCGCAGCTTTGATTTCCGGCTTAGTCGCTTTACGCGCTACGTTGAAAACAACCTGGTTATATTCGGAAACCATGGTTGATTTTTCAGTGATCACCGGGCTGACGATGACGTCATAGTGGCGAAGATCTGTCATTTGAAACGCTCCTCAAGAGCTTCGACCGCCGCCTTGGAAAGCACGAGCTTGCCACGACGAAGGATGTCATAAACATTGATCCCCTGCACCGGCAAAACGTCGATGTTTGGGATATTCGAAGCAGCGCGCTTGAAGTTGACATCAATCTCTGCGCCGCCGATGAGCAGTGCATTTTCGAGGCCGAGCTTAGCAAACTGCGCAACCAACAACTTGGTTTTTGCTTCGTTTGCAGCCAGATCGTCAACGATGATCAGGTCTGATGCCTTCAACTTAGCGGAAAGGGCATGACGAAGACCAAGTGCACGCACTTTCTTCGGCAATTCGTGATCATGGCTGCGAACAACCGGACCATGAGCCTTACCACCACCACGGAATTGTGGAGCACGAGCGGAATGGTGACGGGCGCGGCCAGTACCTTTCTGCTTGTACATTTTTGCGCCGGTACGAGCGACTTCACCGCGTGTAAGCGTTGAATGGCCGCCCTGCTGGCGACGAGCCAGCTGCCAGCGTACAACACGCTGCAGGATGTCTTCACGGGGATCAAGACCGAAGATTTCTTCGTTCAGCTTGACCTTACCGGCATCCTTGCCTTCAAGAGTTGTAATCGTGAGATCCATTATTCGGCTCCCTCAGTCGCGACGGCATCCACCGCTGCATTATTCGCGCTTGAGCGCAGGGCAGCTGGTTTAGGAGCATTTTCAGGCAGCGATACTTTAACAGCATCACGTACCAAGATCCATGCACCCTTTGAACCTGGAACAGCACCGCGAACCAGAATAAGACCGCGGTCAGTATCAGTTGATACGACTTCGATATTCTGAGTGGTTACGCGGGTCTGACCCATGTGGCCAGCCATCTTCTTACCCTTAAACACTTTACCCGGATCTTGACGCTGACCGGTAGAACCGTGTGAGCGGTGAGAAACAGAGTTACCGTGTGTCGCACGTCCACCACCGAAGTTGTGACGTTTCATAACACCGGCAAAACCTTTACCGATCGTGGTTCCTGTTACGTCCACTTTCTGGCCCGCAACAAAATGTTCCGCCGTGATTTCGGCGCCGACATCCAAAAGGTTGTCAGGAGATACGCGGAATTCCGCAACTTTAGCTTTAGGCTCAACTTCAGCCTTCGCGAAATGTCCGCGCAGAGCTTTGGTTGTGTTCTTTACCTTGGCAAGTCCTACGCCAAGCTGAACAGCCGTATAGCCATTTTTTTCTTCAGTACGCTGAGCTACTACGTGGCAGCTCTCCATGCGGAGTACTGTCACCGGTACATGCTCGCCAGCGTCGTTATAGACGCGGGTCATGCCCAGCTTTTGTGCAATAACACCTGAACGCATCGGTTCGTTCCTTCCGTCCTCAAGCCTTACAGCTTGATCTCGACATCAACACCTGCGGACAGATCCAGCTTCATCAGCGCATCTACAGTCTGCGGGGTTGGGTCAACGATATCGAGAAGACGCTTGTGCGTGCGCATCTCGAACTGCTCGCGGCTCTTCTTATCGATATGCGGCGACCGGTTAACTGTGAACTTTTCGATCCGTGTTGGCAGAGGGATCGGTCCGCGCACATTGGCACCGGTACGCTTGGCAGTCGACACGATTTCGCGGGTCGAAGCGTCAAGGATCCGATGATCAAACGCCTTAAGGCGAATGCGGATGTTTTGACCGTTCATTTCGTCTTTTCCTTGTTACGAGGGACGTTCCATATATCAAGAAACGTCCCTGCACAATCAATATTATTCGATGATGGAAGCGACGACGCCGGCACCAACGGTACGGCCACCTTCGCGGATAGCAAAGCGGAGCTTTTCTTCCATAGCGATAGGTACGATCAGCGCAACATCAACAGAAACGTTGTCACCTGGCATAACCATTTCAACGCCTTCTGGCAAGGTTACAATACCGGTAACGTCAGTTGTACGGAAGTAGAACTGAGGACGGTAGTTGGTGAAGAACGGAGTATGACGGCCGCCTTCTTCCTTGGTCAGAATATAAGCTTCTGCCTTGAACTTGGTGTGTGGCTTAACGGAACCTGGCTTGCAGAGAACCTGACCACGTTCAACGTCTTCACGGCCTACACCACGAACCAGTGCACCGATGTTATCGCCAGCCTGGCCCTGATCGAGCAGCTTGCGGAACATTTCAACGCCGGTAACAGTTGTCTTGCCCGTAGCTTTGATACCAACAATTTCAACTTCTTCACCAACTTTAACGATACCGCGCTCTACACGACCGGTAACAACTGTACCACGACCGGAGATCGAGAATACGTCTTCGATTGGCATCAGGAACGGCTGGTCAACAGGACGTTCTGGAGTTGGGATGTAGCTGTCAACAGCAGCCATCAGTTCGCGAATTGCATCTTCACCGATGGTCTTGTCTGAATCTTCCAGAGCTGCAAGAGCCGAGCCCTTAACAACAGGAATATCGTCGCCTGGGAAGTCATATTTCGACAGAAGTTCACGAACTTCCATTTCTACGAGTTCGAGCAGTTCAGCATCGTCAACCTGGTCAACTTTGTTCAAGAAGACAACGATCGCAGGAACACCAACCTGACGAGCGAGCAGGATGTGCTCACGGGTCTGTGGCATTGGACCATCAGCAGCGTTAACAACGAGGATCGCGCCGTCCATCTGAGCAGCACCGGTGATCATGTTCTTAACATAGTCAGCGTGACCTGGGCAGTCGACGTGTGCGTAGTGACGGTTTTCGGTTTCATATTCAACGTGGGAAGTTGAAATGGTGATACCACGTGCTTTTTCTTCCGGTGCAGCATCGATCTGATCGTATGCGCGGAAGTCACCAAAGAATTTGGTGATAGCAGCTGTCAACGAGGTCTTACCATGGTCAACGTGACCGATGGTGCCGATGTTAACGTGTGGCTTATTACGTTCAAATTTACTTTTAGCCATCTGAGCTCTCCATTAGTTTAGCCTGCTCAGGCATTCTTGATTGACTTACGTAAAATGAATTACGCAAACTTTTTCTGGATTTCCTGTGCAACCGCAGCCGGTACAGGATCGTAGTGATCAAACTGCATCGTGTACTGTGCGCGGCCTTGTGACATCGAACGCAGGGAGTTCACATAACCAAACATGTTGGCAAGTGGAACCATTGCATTCACGACAGTGGAAATGCCGCGGGCTTCTGTGCCCGAGATCTGACCACGACGTGAATTCAGATCACCGATTACGTCACCGACATAATCTTCAGGAGTTACAACTTCAACCTTCATGATTGGCTCAAGAAGCTGAGCGCCTGCCTTCTGTGCACCTTCGCGGAATGCTGCGCGAGCAGCGATTTCAAAGGCCAGAACGGAGGAGTCAACGTCGTGATACGCACCGTCGATCAAAGTTGCTTTAACGCCGAGCATTGGGAAACCAGCAAGAGGACCCGCACCCATAACGCTTTCGATACCCTTTTGAACGCCAGGGATAAATTCCTTAGGAACTGCACCACCAACGATCTTGGAGTCAAAGATAAAGTCATCGCCATCATGTGGTTCGAAGACGATTTTAACGCGAGCGAACTGACCTGAACCACCAGACTGCTTCTTGTGGGTGTAGTCAATTTCTGCCTGACGGGTGATGGATTCACGGTAAGCAACCTGTGGAGCACCCACGTTTGCTTCTACCTTGAATTCACGCTTCATACGATCGACGAGAATGTCGAGGTGAAGTTCACCCATACCTGCGATGATGGTCTGACCTGATTCTTCGTCCGACTTAACGCGGAATGAAGGATCTTCAGCAGCCAGACGATTGAGTGCAATACCCATCTTTTCCTGGTCAGCTTTGGTCTTAGGTTCAATCGCAATTTCGATAACTGGATCTGGGAATTCCATACGTTCCAGAATAACAGGCTTCAGCGGATCGCAGAGCGTGTCACCGGTTGTGGTTTCTTTCAGACCAGCAAGCGCAACGATATCACCAGCAAATGCTTCTTCAACATCTTCACGGCTGTTCGAGTGCATCTGCAGCATACGGCCGATACGCTCGCGCTTACCCTTAACGGTGTTTTCCAAGGAAACACCCTTGGTCAGCTTACCGGAGTAAATACGGGCGAATGTCAGCGTACCAACGAACGGATCGTTCATGATCTTGAAAGCGAGCAAGGAAAGCGGCGCTTCGTCAGTGGATTCGCGTGTTGTTTCTTCTTCTGTCTTAACGTCGATACCTTTAATTGCAGGTACTTCGTTTGGAGCAGGAAGATAATCAACAACAGCATCGAGAACCGGCTGAATGCCCTTGTTCTTGAACGCGGTACTGCAAAGAACCGGATGGAAAGTTACGTCGATTGTACCCTTACGGATCAATGCGCGCAGCTCATCATTGGTTGGCATTTTGCCTTCCAGATAAGCTTCCATTGCAGCTTCATCAACTTCAACAGCAGTTTCGATCAGCTTTTCGCGGTATTCTTCAGCTTTCTCTACCAGATGAGCCGGAATATCACCAACCTGAGTCGGCGCACCAATGGTGCCATCCCAAGTCAAAGCCTTCATTTCGACGAGATCGACTACGCCTTCAAATTCGTTTTCCGCACCGATTGGCAGCTGGATAACGAGTGCAGTTGCACCAAGACGGGTCTTGATCATATCAACGCAACGGAAGAAGTCTGCGCCGATCTTGTCCATTTTGTTTACGAGAACCATGCGTGGTACATGGTACTTTTCAGCCTGACGCCATACGGTTTCAGTCTGCGGCTCTACACCGGCGTTAGCATCGAGAAGTGCAATTGCACCATCGAGTACACGCAGGGAACGCTCAACTTCAATGGTGAAGTCAACGTGACCCGGGGTGTCGATGATGTTGAAGCGACGCTTCTTGCCATCACGGCCCTGCCAGAAGGTTGTTGTAGCAGCAGAAGTAATCGTAATACCGCGTTCCTGCTCCTGCGCCATCCAGTCCATAGTGGCGGAACCGTCGTGGGTTTCACCAATCTTATGGTTTTTACCGGTGTAAAACAGGATACGTTCCGAAGTCGTGGTCTTACCGGCATCGATGTGAGCCATAATACCAAAGTTACGGTAGTCTTCGATTTTATATTCGCGGGACATGTTTTCTGCTCTTTGAATAGAGTTCGATGATTACCAACGGTAATGCGAGAAGGCGCGGTTTGCCTCTGCCATACGATGCGTGTCTTCACGCTTCTTAACAGCAGAACCACGGTTGTTAGCTGCATCAAGCAACTCACCCGACAAACGATCAACCATAGTGGTTTCGTTGCGGTTACGAGCAGCTGTGATCAACCAACGGATCGCCAGTGCCTGACGGCGGTCTGGTCGAACGTCAACCGGAACCTGATAGGTTGCACCACCAACGCGACGCGAACGCACTTCAACGTGCGGAGCTACGTTATCAAGCGCCTGATGAAACAGGGCGACAGGCTCCTGCTTGGCCTTCGCTTCGATCGCGGACAACGCGCCGTAAACGATACCTTCAGCAGTCGACTTCTTACCATGAAGCATTACTGCATTCATGAACTTGGTGATGACGAGATCTCCAAACTTTGGATCCGGATTGATCTCACGCTTCTCAGCTTTATGGCGTCTAGACATGTATTCTAGTCTTTCAATTACATCGGGCTCAACTCGCCATCATGGCGGCCGGTATCCCCGGAAAATTCTTATTTAGGACGCTTAGCACCATACAGCGAACGACGCTGTTTACGGTTTTTAACACCTTGTGTATCAAGCACACCACGGATGATGTGATAACGCACACCCGGCAAATCCTTTACGCGGCCGCCGCGGATCATGACCACGGAGTGCTCCTGAAGATTGTGGCCTTCACCCGGAATGTAGCCGATGACTTCAAAGCCATTGGTCAAACGGATTTTGGCAACCTTACGAAGAGCCGAGTTAGGCTTCTTAGGGGTTGTGGTGTAAACGCGGGTGCAAACGCCACGCTTCTGTGGATTTGCCTGCAAAGCAGGCACTTTATTACGCTTTACCGGCGCAGTGCGCGGCTTGCGGATCAACTGGTTTACGGTAGGCATAGCACCTTCCTCTTTCAAAAAACTCGTATCTCTGCCCAATTGGGCCGTTTCTACGTTATAAACATGCACAAATTCGGGTATAGCGTACCTAGCGGTATCCATCCCGAACAAAAGCAGAGGAAACTTTCGTTTCATGCGAACGGCAAGTTGCATTGCGTAAGTAAAACGAACCCTGTTTGAGATGAACTTCAGGGTGAGTCACCCCGAAAAAGCTAGTCTCACATCGGCTCAGATGGGCTGCTGATACGCGTTTAACGCTCCCGCGTCAAGGTCTGCCCCTTAACTTTCTTAAAACAGACACTTGGTTAAGGAAATTTTAACGATTTGGGCAGCGCAAAGCATGCCGAAATGCGGGGACCAGCAATTATTTCGCATCGTCAACGATGTTTTAACCGTTTAGGATGGCGGTCAGCCCTAACAAAAGCTATTCAACCACGACTGAGTCGAAAAGCAAACGAAATTTCAAGGATTCCCTAATGTCTTCCACAACTGAAACACCGAAAACCGATCTTCCGGTTCATCTCATCATCGCCGATGTCTGGAATGAAGGCAGTGATGAATCGATCGAAGTTCATCTCCTTCTCACCAACAAAGAAGATGAAAACCTCGTTGATCTGGCTCTGAGCATTCTGGCTGAAGAAGGCTATCATGAAGCCGAACTTCTTGAAGTTGGCACAATTGAAGATCAGCCGGATGAAGAACCGCACCGCAGTGCATGGGAAACTGCCCGTGGCGGTGAAGTTGCCCTCATCGAATTTGATGGTGACGATGAAGAGGAAGAAGAAGACGAAGAATAAGACTTGGCATTACAAACAAAAAAAGACCGCCCTCACCGGCGGTCTTTTTTTAATAGCTATCAAGATATGAAAAAAGCGGCCTGAAATTCAGGCCGCTTTTTCATTTCTTACTCGGCAGCGCCTTTGGTCATATCAACCAACATGGCATCTGCTGTTGCAGCACCGGAAGATTTCTTGCGCTCGTCAATGATCAGTTCATCACGGGCAGAAGCGATCCGGCGGATCTGGTTGGTCATGCCACCGGTACCTGCCGGGATCAGACGACCAACAATCACGTTTTCCTTCAGACCCTGCAATGTATCCATCTTACCGGCAACAGCAGCTTCGGTCAGAACGCGTGTTGTTTCCTGGAAGGAAGCAGCAGAGATGAACGAAGGTGTCTGCAACGAAGCCTTGGTAATACCCAACAGTACCGGAGTACCAACACCTGGCTTCTTGCCCTCTTCGATCAGACGATCGTTGATTTCATCGAGTTCGATGCGATCAACATGATCACCCGGGATGTAACCGCTATCGCCGGATTCGGTGATTTCAACTTTCTGCAACATCTGACGTACGATGACTTCAATGTGCTTATCGTTGATCAACACGCCCTGCAGACGGTAAACTTCCTGGATTTCATTAACCAGATAGGACGCCAGCGCTTCAACACCCTTAATAGCAAGAATGTCGTGTGGTGCCGGATTACCATCGAGAATATAATCACCCTTTTCGATCGCATCACCATCCTGGAGATGGAAAGGCTTACCCTTAGGGATCAAATATTCTGCTGGTTCAATCGTGCTGTCACTTGGCTCAATAACAATACGACGCTTGTTCTTGTAGTCGCGGCCGAAGCGGATTGTACCATCGATTTCAGCGATGATCGCATGATCCTTCGGACGACGTGCTTCGAACAATTCAGCAACGCGCGGCAGACCACCGGTAATATCCTTGGTCTTGGCACTTTCAAGCGGAAGACGCGCAATAACGTCACCGGCTTTAACCGTTGCGCCCGGCTCAATCGAAAGAATGGTTTCGACAGAGAGCTGGAAGCGGGCTTCGCCACCCTTTGAAAGCTTCGCGATCTTGCCGCTCTTGTCTTTAATGACAAGTGCCGGCTTCAGATCTGCACCGCGTGGTGTTGAACGCCAGTCGATAACAACGCGCTTGGTGATACCGGTTGATTCATCGGTGGTTTCCTGAACCGAAAGACCATCAACGAGGTCTTCAAACTCAGCAATACCTTCAACTTCGGTAACGATCGGACGGGTATATGGATCCCATTCCGCAATACGCTGACCGCGACGGACTGCATCACCCTCATCCACGAACAGACGTGAACCGTAGGTAACACGATGGCTTGCACGTTCTTTGCCACCGGCATCCATGATGACAACAGCCATGTTACGGCCCATGACAACCAGCTGGCCGTCAGAGTTACGTACCACGTTGCGGTTACGCAATGTGACTGTGCCTTCATAAGAGGCTTCAAGGTAAGAACTATCAACAACCTGCGCTGTACCGCCCAAGTGGAACGTACGCATGGTCAGCTGTGTACCAGGCTCACCAATGGACTGCGCAGCGATAACACCAACTGCTTCACCCTGGTTAACCGGAGTACCGCGTGCAAGGTCACGACCATAGCACTTGGCACACACGCCGTTACGTGTCTGACAGGTCAGAGCCGAACGGATGCGGATGGACTGAATACCAGCTTTTTCGATCAGATCGACATGCTGCTCTTCAATCATCTCACCGGCTTCAACGATCACTTCAGCTGTCAGCGGATGCAGGATTGCATCGAGAGCTGTACGGCCGAGAACGCGCTGACCAATGGAGGCAACAATCTGACCGGCATCGACGATAGGCTGCATGGTCAGACCAATATCAGCACCACAATCAACTTCGGAGATGATCGCATCCTGCGCCACGTCAACAAGACGACGTGTCAGGTAACCGGAGTTCGCAGTCTTCAACGCTGTATCGGCAAGACCCTTACGGGCACCGTGTGTGGAGTTGAAGTATTCGTTAACGGTCAGACCTTCTTTAAAGTTCGAGATAATCGGTGTTTCGATAATCTCACCTGAAGGCTTGGCCATCAGACCACGCATACCGCCAAGCTGACGCATCTGGTTGACCGATCCACGCGCACCGGAATGCGACATCATGTAGATCGAGTTCATCTGCTTCTGACGACCGGTTACCGGATCAAATTCAACGGCCTTAATACGAGCCATCATTTCTTCGGTAATCTTGTCGGTGGCTTTACCCCAAGCATCAACAACCTTGTTGTACTTTTCGCCCTGAGTGATCAGACCGTCATTGTACTGCTGTTCATATTCGGTGGCCAAAGCTTCGGTGTCGGCAACGATCTTCGCCTTGGTATCAGGAATGACCATGTCATCCTTACCAAACGAAATACCGGCGCGGCACGCATGTGCAAAACCAAGCTGCATCACGCGGTCACAGAAGATCACTGTCTCTTTCTGACCGCAATGACGGTAAACCATATCGATCATCTTGGAGATGTTCTTCTTGGTCATCTCCTGATTGCAAATGTCGAAAGGAACATTGACGTTCTTCGGCAGCAATTCACCCAAAATCAGACGACCAGGAGTGGTGTCATAAATCTTGGAAACCGGATTACCATCAGCATCAACGGTCTTGTAACGACCTTTGATCTTGGTGTGCAGTGTAATAACCTTGCTTTCCAGCGCATGATGCAATTCGCCCATATCGGCGAACACCATACCCTGACCAGGTTCGTTTTCTGCAACAATCGACAGATAGTAAAGACCGAGAACCATATCCTGCGAAGGAACAATAATCGGCAGACCGTTTGCAGGATGCAGAATATTGTTGGTCGACATCATCAGAACGCGTGCTTCAAGCTGTGCTTCCAAAGACAGCGGCACGTGAACAGCCATCTGGTCACCGTCAAAGTCCGCGTTAAACGCAGTACATACGAGCGGGTGCAGCTGAATTGCCTTACCTTCAATCAGGGTTGGTTCGAATGCCTGAATACCAAGACGGTGCAGCGTAGGCGCACGGTTCAGAAGAACCGGATGCTCACGGATCACTTCGTCAAGAATATCCCAAACTTCCGGACGTTCTTTTTCAACCAGCTTCTTGGCCTGTTTAACAGTTGAAGAGAAGCCTTTGGCGTCAAGACGTGCGTAGATAAACGGCTTGAAAAGTTCCAAAGCCATTTTCTTCGGCAGGCCGCACTGGTGCAATTTCAGCTCAGGACCGGTCACGATAACCGAACGACCGGAATAGTCGACGCGCTTACCGAGCAAGTTCTGACGGAAACGACCCTGCTTACCCTTAAGCATGTCTGAAAGGGACTTCAGCGGACGCTTGTTCGCACCGGTGATGACGCGGCCACGACGACCATTATCAAACAGCGCATCAACAGCTTCCTGAAGCATACGCTTTTCGTTGCGAATAATGATGCCAGGCGCACGCAACTCGATCAAACGCTTCAAGCGGTTGTTACGGTTGATCACGCGGCGGTAAAGATCGTTCAGATCGGAAGTCGCAAAACGACCGCCATCCAGTGGCACCAACGGACGCAGATCCGGTGGGATAACCGGAACGGTCTTCATGATCATCCACTCAGGACGGTTGCCCGATTCCATGAAGTTTTCAACGATCTTCAGGCGACGCATCAGCTTCTTAGTTTTAAGTTCTGATGTGGTTTCAGCCAGTTCAACGCGCAGATCGGCAGCAATTTTTGCCAGATCCATAGCGGCCAGCATTTCATAGATTGCTTCTGCACCAATAAGCGCCGTGAACTGATCTTCGCCGAATTCGTCAACCGCGATCATGTATTCTTCTTCTGAAAGCAGCTGATGCTCTTTCAGGGAAGTCAGACCTGGTTCGGTAACGATGTAGTTTTCAAAATAGAGAACGCGCTCAATATCCTTGAGCGTCATATCCATCAGTGTACCGATGCGGCTTGGCAGGGATTTCAGGAACCAGATATGCGCAACCGGAGCAGCGAGTTCAATATGACCCATGCGCTCACGACGTACGCGCGATAATGTGACTTCAACGCCGCATTTTTCGCAGATGATGCCTTTGTATTTCATACGCTTGTACTTACCGCACAAGCATTCGTAATCCTTGATCGGGCCAAAGATGCGCGCACAGAAAAGACCATCGCGTTCAGGTTTGAACGTACGATAGTTGATCGTCTCCGGCTTTTTGATCTCGCCGTATGACCAGGACAGAATCTTCTCAGGGCTGGCGATCGAGATTCTGATGGAATCGAACGTCTGCGCCGGAGCCTGAGGATTGAAAAGATTCATGACCTCTTGGTTCATGCCGTTCTCCTTGAGGGCGATCCGCCGCCCTTTGTGTCGTCAGCGATAGAGGAGGATACCTTATCACCGTAAATAGAATTCGCTGTTACTGCCGTTTAAACTGACAATACGGGCGCACTATGGAAAACCATAGCGCGCCTGTAAAATTTATTCGGCTGCGTCCGGCAGCTGTGGCTGAGCGTCACGCGTGTCATCGAGCTGTACGTTGAGACCCAGTGAGCGCATTTCCTTGACGAGAACGTTAAAGCTCTCAGGAATACCAGCTTCAAATGTGTCATCACCACGTACGATAGCTTCATAGACCTTGGTACGGCCGGCCACGTCGTCAGACTTAACTGTGAGCATTTCCTGCAAGGTATATGCTGCACCGTAAGCTTCCAGAGCCCAGACTTCCATTTCACCGAAGCGCTGACCACCGAACTGTGCTTTACCACCCAGCGGCTGCTGTGTGACGAGCGAGTAAGGTCCGATCGAACGAGCATGGATCTTGTCGTCAACCAAGTGATGGAGCTTCAACATATAGATGTAGCCCATGGTCACCTGACGATCGAACGGCTCACCGGTACGACCATCATAAAGAGTTGACTGACCCGATGTTGCCAAGCCTGCATCTGTCAGCATCGCATTGATATCGGCTTCCACAGCACCGTCAAAAACAGGTGTGGCAATCGATACGCCGCGCTTAACCTGATTTGCCAGTGTCAGAACCGACTCATCATCATAGTTGCGGACAGGTTCGTTGCGGTCATTGTCCGGATAGATATTTTCCAGAGTATCGCGCAGCGGCTGAATATTTGCAGTCTTCTTATAGGCGTCGATCAGTTCCCCGATCTTACGACCCATACCGGCACAAGCCCAGCCCAGATGCGTTTCCAGAATCTGACCCACGTTCATACGGGACGGCACACCCAACGGGTTAAGCACGATATCCGCATGTGTACCATCTTCCAGGAACGGCATGTCTTCAACAGGCAGAATGCGGGAAACCACACCCTTGTTACCGTGACGACCGGCCATCTTATCACCTGGCTGGATCTTGCGCTTAACAGCAACAAAGACCTTGACCATCTTCATCACGCCAGGGGCCATTTCGTCGCCGCGCTGAACCTTTTCAACCTTATCCATGAAGCGTGCTTCAAGCATCTTCTTGGATTCGTCGTACTGGTTGCGAAGCGCTTCAATTTCACCCTGAAGCTTTTCGTCTTCAACAGCAAACTGCCACCATTGTGAACGCGGATATTCCGAAATCACATCACGGGTCAGTGCGCCGCCTTTTTTGAAGCCCTTAGGACCTGCAATCGCGACTTTACCTTCCAGTGTATCTACCAGACGGCCATAGGTATTGCGGTCGAGAATGGCCTGTTCGTCATCGCGGTCTTTTGCAAGACGTTCGATTTCTTCACGTTCAATAGCCATTGCACGTTCGTCTTTTTCAATGCCGTGGCGATTGAAAACGCGAACTTCAACGATTGTACCGTATGTTCCCGGAGGCATACGCATGGAGGTGTCACGGACGTCAGAAGCCTTTTCACCAAAGATGGCACGTAGAAGCTTTTCTTCCGGTGTCATCGGGCTTTCGCCCTTTGGTGTGATCTTACCGACCAGAATGTCGCCCGGATTCACTTCGGCACCGATATAAACAATACCGGCTTCGTCGAGATTCTTCAGCGCTTCTTCCGAAACGTTAGGAATATCACGGGTGATTTCTTCAGGTCCGAGCTTGGTATCACGAGCCGCTACTTCAAATTCTTCTATATGGATCGAAGTGAAGACGTCATCGGAAACAATCTTTTCAGACAGCAGGATGGAGTCTTCGTAGTTGTAGCCGTTCCAAGGCATAAACGCGACCAGCACGTTACGGCCGAGCGCCAGATCACCCAGATCGGTCGAAGGACCGTCAGCGATGATGTCACCCTTACCGATACGATCACCTACACGCACCAGTGGACGCTGGTTAATACAGGTGTTCTGGTTGGAGCGCTGGAACTTCATCAGGCGATAGATATCAACACCGGACTTGGACGGATCCAGATCTTCGGTTGCACGGATAACGATACGGGTCGCATCCACCTGATCAACAATACCACCACGACGTGCAGCAATAGCAGCACCGGAGTCGCGCGCTACAATCGGTTCCATACCAGTACCGACGAACGGAGCTTCCGCACGTACCAGAGGCACGGCCTGACGCTGCATGTTCGAACCCATCAATGCGCGGTTCGCGTCATCGTTTTCAAGGAACGGAATAAGCGCTGCAGCAACAGATACCAACTGCTTAGGCGAAACGTCCATCAGATCCACGTTTTCACGCGGCATCATCATCACTTCGCCGGCATGGCGGCAGACAACGAATTCATCAACAAAGTGACCGTTATCGTCGATAATGGCGTTTGCCTGTGCAACTGAGTGCTTGGCTTCTTCCATTGCAGACAGATAAACCACATCATTGGTGACTTTGCCGTCAACGATCTTACGATACGGGCTTTCAATGAAGCCGTATTTGTTGACGCGGGCAAAGGTTGCCAAAGAGTTGATCAGACCGATATTCGGACCTTCCGGTGTTTCAATCGGGCAGATACGGCCATAGTGTGTCGGATGAACGTCACGAACTTCAAAGCCGGCACGCTCACGGGTCAGACCGCCGGGTCCGAGAGCCGAAAGACGACGCTTATGGGTAATTTCAGACAATGGGTTAGTCTGATCCATAAACTGTGAAAGCTGGGAAGAACCGAAGAACTCACGCACAGCTGCAGCAGCAGGCTTCGCGTTGATGAGATCCTGCGGCATGACAGTATCGATTTCGATCGACGACATACGCTCTTTGATTGCGCGTTCCATACGCAGCAAACCAACGCGATACTGATTTTCCATCAATTCGCCGACTGAACGCACACGACGGTTGCCGAGGTTGTCAATATCGTCGATTTCACCGCGACCATCGCGCAGTTCAACCAGCATTTTAACAACAGCAACGATGTCTTCTTTGCGCAGTACACGGACTGTGTCTTCAGCATCAACATCAAGACGCATGTTCATCTTCACGCGGCCAACTGCGGAGAGATCATAACGCTCTGCATCAAAGAACAGCGAATGGAACATGGCTTCCGCAGAATCCATGGTCGGCGGCTCACCAGGGCGCATGACACGGTAGATGTCAAACAGCGCATCCTGACGGCTTTCATTCTTGTCAGCAGCCAGTGTATTGCGGATATAGGCACCAATGTTCACATGGTCGATATCCAGCGTGTTGATTTCATCAACGCCGGTTTCGATCAGAACCTTGAGTGTCTTTTCGTCAAGTTCATCACCGGCTTCAAGGAAGATTTCACCGGTTTCGTAATTGACGATATCTTCAGCCAAATATGAGCCGAACAGATCATCTTCGGTGACCTTGATAGCCTTGAGGCCCTTCTCAGCCAGCTGACGCGCAGCACGAGCTGTGAGCTTCTTGCCGGATTCGAGAACAACTTCACCGGTATCAGCATCAACCAGGTCAGAAATAACTTTCATGCCTTTGAAGCGCTCTGCCGAATAAGGCATGCGCCAGTCATCACCGTCACGTGTATAGGTGACAGTGTTGTAGAAGGTTGAAAGAATTTCTTCTCCATCCATGCCAAGCGCCATCAGCAAGCTGGTAACAGGCAGCTTACGGCGACGGTCGATACGCGCAAAAACCACGTCCTTGGCGTCGAATTCAATATCGAGCCACGAACCGCGGTAAGGAATGACGCGGGATGCAAAAAGCAGTTTACCGGATGAGTGTGTCTTACCCTTGTCGTGATCGAAGAATACACCAGGTGAACGGTGCATCTGAGACACGATAACACGCTCAGTACCATTAACGATAAAGGTGCCGTTGTCTGTCATGAGCGGCATATCGCCCATGTAAACATCCTGCTCTTTAATATCCTTAATGGATTTCGCGCCGGTATCTTCGTCAATATCGAATACGATCAGACGCAAAGTCACTTTTAATGGCGCGGAATAGGTCAGATCACGCTGACGGCATTCGTCAACGTCAAATTTCGGCGCCTCAAACTCGTAGGAAACGAATTCAAGCATCGATGCGCCAGAAAAGTCCTGTATCGGAAAAACAGACTTGAAAACGGCCTGCAAACCTTCGTCAAGACGCCCGCCTGCTGGTTCCTCAACCATAAGGAACTGGTCGTAAGATGCTTTTTGAACCTCAATCAGGTTCGGCATCTCGGCGACCTCAGGGATCTTACCGAAAAACTTGCGTACGCGCTTGCGACCATTGAAAGAATGGGTCTGAGCCATCGTCGCTCCTCGTTCTATAGCCTTGCGGCCTTGCTCACGCCTTGCGGCCTTTATTACTCGCCGCCTGACGGCGGTCACCTGAACGGGACAAAACCCGTTTCCTGACCACGTTGAGTGTAGTCAGGAAAAGGGTTCGGCACCAACTAGTCTGCATTAATCTACTGATAATGCAGAGAACCGGCAGATGCAAGAGCATCTGCCGGACGCAGGAACTTACTTAAGTTCGATCTTTGCGCCAGCTGCTTCGAGCTGTGCTTTGATTTTTTCTGCTTCGTCTTTAGCTGCACCTTCTTTAACAGGCTTAGGTGCACCTTCAACGAGGTCTTTAGCTTCTTTCAGACCCAGACCGGTGATTGCGCGAACTTCCTTGATCACGTTGATCTTGGATGCGCCACCATCGACGAGGATTACGTCGAATTCGGTCTTTTCTTCAGCAGCAGCACCACCGGCAGCAGCGCCACCAGCAGCAGCAACAGCAACTGGAGCAGCAGCGGAAACGCCCCACTTTTCTTCCAGAAGCTTGGACAGTTCTGCAGCTTCGAGAACGGTCAGTGCTGAGAGGTCTTCAACGATCTTTGCGAGATCAGCCATTTTAGTATTCCTTAGTTTAAAGGTTTGAACAATTGACAGCGAGAAACGGCCTTAAGCCGCCTCGTTCTTCCGGGCGTGCGCGCCAATAACGCGGGCGATTTGGCCTGCTGGTGCGCTTGTAAGTACTGCAAGACGCTGTGCTGGTGTCTGGATCATACCAACCAACTTTGCGCGCAGTTCGTCGAGTGACGGCAAGGAAGCAAGTGACTTAATGCCTTCAGCATCAAGATTGGTTGCGCCCATTGCACCACCAAGGATAACGAGCTTGTCGTTAGCTTTGGCGAACTCAACTGCTACTTTAGGAGCGCTGATAGGATCTGCTGCATAAGCAATTACAGTCTGACCTGTGAAAAGCTCTGCGATACCTTCAGCTTCCGTGCCCTGAAGAGCGATTTTGGCAAGGCGGTTTTTCGCGACTTTAACGGAACCACCAGCTTCGCGCATTTTCGAGCGAAGATCGCTCATCTGCGAAACAGTGAGACCGGTATAGTGAGCCACGACGACAGAACCAGACTCACTAAAAGTGCTGTTCAGCCATGTGACAAATTCGCGTTTTTCCGCTCTATCCACGGTGTCTCTCCAGTAGACAATTACATAAAAATGCAATTGCCGGTTTGCCTTTGTTGAAATGAAACATTCCAACGCTTGGTCTCCTGTCCCTTTTATAAGCGGCATACACCGGCATTATAAAAGCAACTACGGTTCAAACCTTGAATTGCGACTAGCGCTAAACCTGGTTATTCCACGTCTCATGCAGGCTAAATTTAAGACTTACGCCACCCACAATCTCGGACAGGATAACTGAACTAGCGTTCAGCTATCCGGGCCTTGCGGCCCGGAATGAAAGTGCTTTCTGCTTTATTTCCAAGCAGAAAGCAAATTATTAAGCTTCTACCTTAACGCTGGAAGTGTCAACTTTGACACCAACGCCCATGGTTGAAGAAATCGATACGCGCTTCAGGTATTCACCCTTGGCAGCAACAGGCTTAGCTTTCAGAACTGCATCAGCAAATGCGCGGATGTTTTCTTCCAGAGCCTTGTTGTCGAATGAAACCTTGCCGATACCAGCATGGATAATACCAGCTTTTTCAACGCGGAATTCAACTGCACCACCTTTGGAAGCTGCAACAGCTGCTGCAACATCAACGGTAACAGTACCAACTTTAGGGTTTGGCATCATGCCGCGCGGTCCGAGAACCTTACCCAGACGGCCAACGAGTGGCATCATGTCAGGGGTTGCAATGCAGCGATCGAATTCGATCTTGCCGCCATTGACGATTTCGAACAGATCTTCTGCGCCAACGATGTCTGCACCGGCTTTTTTAGCTTCTTCAGCTTTATCGCCACGAGCAAAAACAGCAACGCGAACTGTACGGCCTGTGCCGTTTGGCAAGTTAACAACGCCGCGAACCATCTGGTCAGCATGACGTGGGTCAACGCCGAGGTTCATCGCGATTTCGATGGTTTCATCGAATTTCGCAACAGCACGTTCCTTGACAACACCGATAGCGGCCGACAAGTCATAAAGCTTATCGTGATCAAAACCTTCACGAATCTTAGCTACACGCTTTGATAATTTCGCCATCAGATCAGCCCACCACTTCCAGGCCCATCGAACGGGCAGAACCTTCAACCATACGCATAGCTGCTTCGATGTCAGCTGCGCTCAGGTCTTTCATCTTAGCTTCTGCAATTTCACGGACTTTATCGCGTGAAATTGTACCAGCTTTAATCTTGCCTGGCTCTTTCGAACCGGACTTCAGATTAGCAGCCTTCTTCAAGAAGTAAGCAACAGGTGGGGTCTTCATCACAAAAGTGAAAGACTTGTCCTGGTAATAGGTGATCACGACTGGAATCGGGGAACCCTTTTCCATATCCTGCGAGGCAGCGTTAAATGCCTTACAGAATTCCATGATGTTGATACCACGCTGACCGAGAGCCGGACCAATTGGTGGCGAAGGGTTGGCAGCACCTGCAGCAACCTGCAGTTTGAGCTGACCTGCAACTTTTTTAGCCATTGCATTCTGCTTTCATTGATAAGCCGGCAAGCCGGCGACTCTTTAAAACGCCAATTAAATTGGCCGTGCAGTTCGGTGGTCTGGCTTACCGACCGGCTAAAGCCGGCTTACCTTCCACCTCACACCACATTTACAATGCGGCGGGCGGCACTAAGGCCGCCATAAAACGATCAGAGCTTTTCAACCTGACCGAATTCAAGATCCACAGGAGTAGCACGACCAAAGATCGAAACCTCGACCTTCAAGCGTGCGCGCTCTTCTTCAACTTCCTGTACGATACCATTGAAAGATGCGAACGGACCGTCAGAAACACGAACCTGCTCACCAACTTCAAAGGATACAGATGCTTTCGGACGATCAACACCTTCCTGAACCTGCGCCAAAATCTGCTCGATTTCACGCACAGGAATAGCAACCGGATTTGGATCACCCAAAAAGCCGGTTACGCGCGATGTGTTTTTGATCAGCGAGAACAGAGCATCTGTCAAATTCGCCTTAATCAATACATAACCCGGAAAGAACTTACGCTCTGCATCGACCTTACGGCCACGACGCACTTCCACAACCTTTTCAGTCGGAACGATAATCTGTTCGATCAGGTGCGACAGACCCTTCTGGTCCGCCTTCAGCTGAATATCTTCAGCAACCTTTTTTTCAAAGTTCGAATAGGCATGAACAATGTACCAGCGTGCAGTCATCCCGTTACTCCCGTATAAACCGTCAGCGTCCGAGACCAAGTATCAACTCAACAACATAAGCCATAAGCTGATCTGCAAGAAAGAAAAACGCAGCCGCAACAAACGCCATTACCACCACCATAATAGTGGAAATAACAGTTTCACGCCGTGACGGCCATGTAACTTTAGCCGTTTCAGCACGAACCTGCTGCAAGAATGTAAAAGGATTCGTCTTAGATGCCATTTGTCACTCTGTCATTGATCTGGCGTGATAAAAAAAATGATTCAAACAGCGAATCAAACTTTCACTCACGCAGCTACGGCACGCAAAGCTGATGATTCAGCTCCACGCACCGCGTGTCTGTTGACGTTACATAGAACCGATTCTCAAAAATTACAAGCCCAGACGTTAACGAAAGTAAAACACTCGCCCGTAAACTGCGCCCATCCAGAGAAAAGACCCTTCGGACACTCCCCTCACCTCAAAGGTTAAGGACGTGCTCATCCAACAATATTCAACACTTAAATATTATTGGCCTTAAAACGAAATTGAGCGCAGCACAGCTTTACACTATGCGGCGCCCAACTAAATGGCAGGGGCAGCAGGGCTCGAACCCGCGACCTACGGTTTTGGAGACCGTCGCTCTACCAACTGAGCTATACCCCTAAATACTTGAACCTAAAGGCTCTTGTATTTGACACCAGAGAATCTGATGTCTGAATTCTTTCAACCTCTTAGCGCTCAAAATTTGAAACATCAAGCACTAAAAAGCGCTGATCAGCAATTATTTTCACTGATCAGCGTATTTTTTATTCGATGATGGAAGCGACGACGCCGGCACCAACGGTACGGCCACCTTCGCGGATAGCAAAGCGGAGCTTTTCTTCCATAGCGATAGGTACGATCAGCGCAACATCAACAGAAACGTTGTCACCTGGCATAACCATTTCAACGCCTTCTGGCAAGGTTACAATACCGGTAACGTCAGTTGTACGGAAGTAGAACTGAGGACGGTAGTTGGTGAAGAACGGAGTATGACGGCCGCCTTCTTCCTTGGTCAGAATATAAGCTTCTGCCTTGAACTTGGTGTGTGGCTTAACGGAACCTGGCTTGCAGAGAACCTGACCACGTTCAACGTCTTCACGGCCTACACCACGAACCAGTGCACCGATGTTATCGCCAGCCTGGCCCTGATCGAGCAGCTTGCGGAACATTTCAACGCCGGTAACAGTTGTCTTGCCGGTAGCTTTGATACCAACGATCTCAACTTCTTCACCAACTTTAACGATACCGCGCTCTACACGACCGGTAACAACTGTACCACGACCGGAGATCGAGAATACGTCTTCGATTGGCATCAGGAACGGCTGGTCAACAGGACGTTCTGGAGTTGGGATGTAGCTGTCAACAGCAGCCATCAGTTCGCGAATTGCATCTTCACCGATGGTCTTGTCTGAATCTTCCAGAGCTGCAAGAGCCGAGCCCTTAACAACAGGAATATCGTCGCCTGGGAAGTCGTATTTCGACAGAAGTTCACGAACTTCCATTTCTACGAGTTCGAGCAGTTCAGCATCGTCAACCTGGTCAACTTTGTTCAAGAAGACAACGATCGCAGGAACACCAACCTGACGAGCGAGCAGGATGTGCTCACGGGTCTGTGGCATTGGACCATCAGCAGCGTTAACAACGAGGATCGCGCCGTCCATCTGAGCAGCACCGGTGATCATGTTCTTAACATAGTCAGCGTGACCTGGGCAGTCGACGTGTGCGTAGTGACGGTTTTCGGTTTCATATTCAACGTGGGAAGTTGAAATGGTGATACCACGTGCTTTTTCTTCCGGTGCAGCATCGATCTGATCGTATGCGCGGAAGTCACCAAAGAATTTGGTGATAGCAGCTGTCAACGAGGTCTTACCATGGTCAACGTGACCGATGGTGCCGATGTTAACGTGTGGTTTGTTACGTTCAAATTTACTCTTAGCCATCGCCGTTGTTCTCTTCTTTTAGAACTGCCTGCGTGCCAGCATAGGTATCCATACTGGCGTTTAATACAGAAAAACGGACCGGTTTCCCGTCCGCTTCATGAAAACTTTACGCCAGTTCGCTCTCGAAACTCTGGAGCGGGTAGCGGGAATCGAACCCGCGTATTCAGCTTGGAAGGCTGCTGCTCTACCATTGAGCTATACCCGCGCAATTGACATCCGCTCCGGCAGTGGTGGAGGAAGTTGGATTTGAACCAACGAAGGCATAGCCAACGGATTTACAGTCCGTCCCCTTTAACCACTCGGGCATTCCTCCAGCTTACACTGCCAGCGGAGTCGAGCAACTAGGCATTCCACAACGATTTGAGTGACTTAACATTTTGATTTGTCAATCAATCGCTGTTGGTGGCGTTATGACGATAGAGCCGCGAACTGTCAACAGCCAATTCTCAATTCTTTGCAGAAAAATGCATATTCTTTCCACAGCCTGTCAAAAAAATCAGGTTTTTGCGGTTCTGAAAGTGGTGATTGATGATTGTTTTCAACAGCCTAAGCGGCAAAAACACGTAAAAAACCACGCAAAACCGGCACAATTTCTGCCTTCCACTCAATATAGGCATACTTAGGCAGCTTTTTCATGTATGCAGACTGTCAAATTCCTCTTTGAAGAAATTAAAATCGCCATGAGCACCGACAATAATAAAAAAACACCCAAAGATTCTCATTACGCCCGTTTGAGACGCCAGTTTCGCGACCAGAATGCGAATCCTGCGGCACAAAATTTTCGTAAAAGCACCCGTCCGGCGACAGATGCGCGTGCATTGTCTGATGATTTAGTGCGTCTTTATGGTTTGCACACGGTTCGCGCCGCTGTTTTGAACCCTAACCGCAAGATCACCCGCATGCTGGCAACGCGTAACGCCCTCGCCCGCCTTGAAATTGAAGATATCGAATCTCGCAACTTTCCGATTGAGATTGTAACGCCCCGCGATATCGATAATGAAACCGGCAGCGAAGCCGTGCATCAGGGCGTGATGATTGAAGCAAAGCCGCTGAAAGCACAAAAACTCAGCGATTTGCAGGATAGCCAGCTGCTTCTGGTGCTCGATCAGGTCACTGATCCGCATAATGTCGGCGCCATCATGCGTTCGGCCGTGGCTTTTGGTGCGCAGGCGCTCATCACCACCAGCCGTCACAGCCCGCAAGAATCAGGCGTCTTGGCAAAATCTGCCTCCGGTGCGCTGGAACTGATCAATCATATTGAAGTTCGCAATCTGGCAGAAGCATTGGAAGAACTGCACGAACTTGGCTTTATGACTATCGGTCTTGATTCTGAAGGCCCTGCTGAAATGGAAGCGACCTTAACGGGCGGCAAAATCGCGCTTGTTTTGGGTGCAGAAGGTAAAGGCCTTCGCCAGAAGACCCGCGAAACCGTTTCAACTCTTGCCCGCCTTGATATGCCGGGTGAAATCAAATCACTCAACGTCTCTAATGCAGCGGCTATTTCGCTTTATGCAGCCGAGCGTTATCTGCGTAGTAAATAAGCGTTCAGTTTTGACAATTAAAAAAGCGGCTATGGGAAATAGCCGCTTTTTCTTTATCTGATTGAGAGCGCACTTTAAATTATGCGCTCGCGATGTAATTGCGAATCTCGTCGGCTTCACGCTCGACTTGCTCAATGCGAGCCTTCACCACGTCACCAATAGAAATAATGCCTTCCAGCTTACCGTCACGTTCCACCGGCATATGGCGGAAGCGTTTCTGTGTCATGATTTCCATCACCTGATTAACGGTGTGCTTTTCCTGACATGTCTCGACTTTTTTGGTCATCGCTTCGGACACTGGCATATCCAATGCCTTTTGCCCTTGCGCGGAAAGCATCCGCACCACGTCACGCTCTGACAAGATCCCCAAAACCGCATGTGCTTCATCACATATCACCAAAGCACCGATACGATGACGTGCGAGCATGGCGATAACTTCTGACAGGGTCGCATTTGGCATCGCACTGATGACGTCACGCCCCTTTTTTTCCAGAATAGATTTAACCGTCATGATTAATCCTCCCATTTACGGATATGCGAGCTCAATATTGCTTATTAGTTTTATGCATTATTCTCACAACCAAAGCCCTTCCCCCAAAAGCTTCCGTATTCCATCATGGTGATCTGTCAGATCAAACAAATCAAGTCACTAAACATGATCTGGCGTTATAATTATCTAAGCCGCAGATTAGTTGCTTCATCTGTTTAGCGCTTAAAATAGCGATCATATTCCTTTGGCCGATCCAGCAAAGCAATGCCAAAGAAGCCAGCTAAAAATCCGCCAATATGCGCTTCCCATGCAATGGAGGCCAGACCGGTCTCCTGCGCCGAATAAACACCGGTGATAATATTGATGATAAACCAGATACCGACAAAGGTAATGACAGGACGATAAGTCAGTGTCGTCAGCACAGGCAAGAGCGGCCCCGCAAAGGCCGACATATTTTTGTTACCGCTATGAGTTGGCACACGTCTGAAGCCGTAGCGCGCCGCCGCGCCCATCATGCCGGAGATCGCACCGGATGCCCCCACCAGCGGAATATTGCTGGTCGGATAAATGGCATAATGCGTCAAAACAGCGACAATCGATGTCAGCGCCCAGAAAATCAAAATCTTTGATGTACCGATGCGGCCTGCCAGTGGCGAACCGAAAGCTGCCAACCACACCATATTAACCGCCAGATGCGTAAAGCTGCCATGCATAAATGAATAACTCAGCATGGTGAATAATGCCGCCGGATCATAAAAGCCGGTGCCATAAGTAAAGCGCGCCGGAATAAAGGCAAAATTTAACATGAAGATAAAATTATGCTCTTCAGAGATTAGATAGTTTTGCGCAACATAAATTAAACCACAAAGCCCGATCAGACCGATGATAACAGCGGGAATATTGAAAACAGGTTCGCGTGTCTTTTGCGGTTGCTGAGAACCGCCACCCCTTTGATAGGTCACACCATAGCTTTCATTTGAATCATGATTTGTCATGAATATTTGATTCCCGTCATTTCACATTCTGCACTTCATATCATATGGAGTGGCCGCCTTGAAAAAAGAACTGTTCATCAGACAGATGGGTTATTTTTTTGGCTTCATCGCTCTTTTTTAATTCTTAACAAATTTAACCAAATCACCGCCTGATGCTGGCAGCGTTGACAGGCTGCGCGAACTGTCCCCATCCGAAAACTTAAAGTAGAAACAAAGCGAAATATAAAATTATAGAATAAAATCAAAAATTTAACATGATATTCGGAATCAAATTCTGAAAGACTTCATCAAACTCGTTAACCTTAACAAATTCTAACAGTGGATGAGTAAAGGGTTAAGCTGGCATTCAACTGCTTAATCCTGTTGGATAGGACAAATCACCATTTAAACGCATCAATAGCATCAGTACGCTGATGTGCTGCACAATCTGTTTTTAAGCGGTAACCTGTTTTGTCACGTTCCAGCGCCCCTCATGCACTGACACCAGCAGTGCAATTTCTTTCCACCACGTGGCACGCTTTGCGTGAAAATCACGACATCCCTTTGCGTCGTCATTTTACCCCGCGCATGATGGCAGATTATTTGCCGGATATTTTCATTCTGCATCATAAGGCCAAACGTGGCGTGCAGTTCCGCTTGGCTGGCACCCGCCTCTGCGCACGCCATGGTCAGGAACTGGGCAATCAGTTGTTTTCGTCGCTATGGCGTGAAAATGATCAGGTTGTAACGGAAGAGATGCTGCATAATGTGTCTGCAAATAATGTGCCATTATGTGCGCAACTGACCGGCATCAGCCGTGCAAATCGTCAAAACCAGTTTGAGCTTTTGATTCTGCCGGTACAACATCAGGACGAAACGCAGTGGATTGGTGCAATCGCCGCGCATGAAAGCCCTTTTTGGCTGGAAGCAGATCCGCTCGATTATTATCAAATCGACCATTCATTCGCGATTACGCAAGATAATTTGCAGGCAGCCAAAGCACAGGTAAATGCTGCTTACTCGTATAAAAATCCGGTAAATCAAAAAACAGCGCCGAAAAGGCGCCAATTCCGTATTATTCAAGGTGGCAAGCAATAGGTCTTTGCCACCACCTTGTCGGTTTTAATGAAAGCCTGTTAAACCGGCTCCATCCCGCGCATGAAAGCGTGTGATTTCTCAACATAATTACGCGCTGATTCTTTTAACTTCGCAACCGCTGCATCATCAAGCTGACGCACCACCCGTGCAGGCGACCCCACAATCAGCGAATTATCCGGGAACTCTTTTCCCTCGGTCACCAGCGCTCCGGCACCAACCAGACAATTATTGCCGATTTTTGCACCATTCAGCACAATCGCGCCAATACCAATCAAACTATTTTCACCAATCGTGCAGCCATGCAGCATGGCACGATGGCCAATGGTGCAACCTTCCCCGATGGTAAGTGGAAAACCATAATCCGTGTGCATCACACAATGTTCCTGCACATTGGTATTGGCACCGATTTTAATCAGCTCATTATCGCCACGTAAAATCACGCCAAACCACAGGCTGGCATTTTCGCCCAGATGCACTTTGCCGATGGCAGTCGCATCCGGCGCAATCCAGTTGGTTTTTACATCATCATAGGTTGGTGCATGACCATTAAAGGCATAAATCGGCATAAGACCTCCCCTTTTTGCAACTCATCAGAATCTCAGAACCAAAGCCGCTTTGTCTTTGTCGCTTGCGCCTCAACTATGTTGCCTGGGGCTCAGCATTACAACCCGTCTCACTCTTATAAAATCGTCTAACTTTGCATAGGCGCATAAGAAAAGCCCTGCCGGAACAAACCAACAGGGCTTTAATAAATTCAACCGCCGAAACGGGATGAATTGAATTAGTCGAGATCAACGTCCAGAATAGCCATGGAGAAGTTGTAGGACAATTCACCATCTTCTTCGTCTTCATCGACATAAATCAGGCCGAGAAACTCATCATCAAGATATAATTCGCATGAATCATCCTTACGTGGACGAGCCTTCACCTGCAAAGACGGATTACCAAAAGTCCGTTTGAAATAAGCGTCGAGTTTTTTGATTTCTTCGGGTTTCAACCGGATTCTCCTGATTAGAATGTTCAGCGGGCTTAATGCACCCGCTCAATATTATTGTAAAGGCTCATCGCCCATTTGTGTCTGTTTATTAAAAGCTGATCTTATTCATCATTGCTGATGGAGTGATCCATCACACGTGATGGTTCGGCACAACCGGTTTCCCCCATCACTTTAGCCGGCACACCGGCAACGGTTACATTGCTCGGCACGGGTTTCAGCACCACAGAACCGGCAGCAATTTTCGAGCAATGACCAATTTCAATATTGCCCAAAATCTTAGCGCCCGCGCCAATCAGCACGCCGTGACGAATTTTTGGATGTCTGTCGCCACCAGCTTTACCGGTACCACCAAGCGTTACCGCGTGCAAAATAGAAACATTGTCTTCAATCACGGCTGTTTCACCCACAACCAGACCCGTTGCGTGATCCAAAAAGATACCGCTGCCAAATTTTGCTGCCGGATGAATATCGGTCTGAAAAACAGCCGATGAGCGACTTTGCAGATAATAGGCCAGATCAACGCGGCCTTCATTCCACAGCCAATGCGCCAGACGATGGGTCTGAATGGCATGAAAGCCTTTCAGATACATCACCGGATCCATAAAACGGTTATAGGCCGGATCACGGTCATAAACTGCCTGAATATCAACGCGTAAAACCCGCGACCAGTCAGAGCAGCCATCGCGCATCGCAGCAAATGTCTGACGCAGCAAATCAGCGCTTAAATCCTGATGGCCAAGACGCTCGGAAACACGGTGTGCCACCGCATCTTCCAGACTTGGCTGACTGATCAGCGATGTATAGAAAAACGATGCCAGCAGCGGATCTTTGCGTGCCGCTTCTTCCGCTTCAGCTTTGATCGCATGCCAGATCGGATCAACCTGACTGACATTCGCAGATAATTTGGCCGGACTTTGCGCTGTCATCTTTTACTCAACAATCGTCTTTAGGCGTTTTAAGGACTTAACCGCTTATCAAAAGCGATGCTGGCTCAAAAATGATAATACACCCTGCTTATACACTTTGTCACCCACAGCTAACATATGATCACGATCAGGGATATCAAGGGCAGTGCCATTAGGTAATAGATCTGCCAGTGCGTGCGGATCACCGGCAATATCATCTTTGGTGCCGACAGCCACCAAGGTTGGCTGTTCAATTGAGCCAATTGCCTGTGCCGTTACCAGTTCTTTAGAGGTGATGACACAAGCAGCCAGCGCCAAACGATCGCTTTTTGTCTGATCGGCAAATTTGCGGAACATTTGACCGCGCGGATGGGTAACACTATCCGGATCATCAGCCAGCAGCGCTTCGCCAATCGGCTCCCAATCACCCGCACCTGTTACCATGCCGATACCGAGACCACCAAAAACAAGGCTTTGTACTTTTTCAGGAAAATCCAGCGCCAAAAATGCACTGATCCGTGCGCCCATAGAATAACCCATCACATGGGCTTTTTTAATGTTCAAATGATCAAGCAGAGCAGCCGCATCAACCGCCATCATTGCCGGATAATAAAGCTCTTTGTCATGGGGCTTATCAGAAAAACCATGACCGCGATTATCAATCGCCACCACATGATAACCAGCCTCAACAAGCGTGCGGAACCAACCGGGGGAAACCCAATTGACCACGCTTGACGACGCAAAACCATGAATAAGAAGGATCGTTTCTGCTAAATTCCCATCTGCTCCGTCTTCACGATAGGCAAAGCGCATACCATTATGGTCGAAATATTTTACATCCAGAGCAGTCACGAAACTTTCCTTAAAAATTCTCAAACCCAAACGATTGCGCAGGTAGCATGACGAAAACGTGCTTAATCACAACGCCCGCAAATAGCAGGATGCACAGCTTTATCACCGGCATTCAGCCCCAGCTTTTTAGCCATTCCTGCGTTTAGCTCTATCACATAGGCCACTGGTTCGCCGGATGAAACAATATTTTCTGAAAATGGTGTGGTATTTTCACGGATTACGGCAATTGTTCCATCCGTATGCAGAAAAACCATATCCAATGGCAGTGGCGTGTTTCTCATCCACATCGTTACCAAGCGCACTTGTTTGAAGTCAAACAACATACCGCGCTGAAGCGGTAAATCGCTGCGGAACATCAGCCCGCGCATACGGCTTTCATCCGTATCGGCAATTTCCAGCTCAATCTGCTGTTCACCGGCACTGGTCATGAAAGTCAGCGGATTGGCATCAACTTCCAAACGCATCGGCTCATTATCTTGTGCGATTGCGGTTTGAATAGAAAGTGCCATCATTAATACGACAATAAAGCCCAAACAGCGCTGCACCACATTGCGCACCATATTATGTGCTCCCGTCATTCAATGATTATCAAATAAGATGATAGCAGCCTTCAACAGACTTTTGCAAATCAGCTAAATATCCCTGATGGATAAATCAGTGTGAAACCGGCATTTGCGTGCCGATATCCGGATGGATTTCCGCAGCCATCAAGCCTTTGTCGCCATCGCCAAAACGGATCAGCACCACTTGGCCAGGACGCAATTCAGCCATGCCGAAGCGACGCAAGGTTTCCATATGGATGAAAATGTCTTCCGTGCCTTCACCGCGGGTCAGGAAGCCAAAACCCTTGGTGCGGTTGAACCACTTGACGATCACACGCTCAAGCCCGCTGGATGGCACAACACTGGAATGGGTGCGCTGCGGCATAGATGCCGGATGCACAGCCGTGGTTGTATCAATGGATACAACTCTGAAACACTGCAAACCACGATCAGAGTTACGCACTTCACAAACGATGCGCGCACCTTCGGATACAACCTGAAAGCCATCACGGCGCAGGATCGTCACATGCAGCAGAATATCTGAAAAAGAATTATCATCCGGCACCACAAAGCCGTAGCCTTTGGCAACGTCGAACCATTTGATGGTTCCGGAAACTTCGATCAGTTCACCAATATCTTCAGTGGAGCATTTTTCCGTCATATGCTTATCCGACATAGATTTGTCAGCCATTGCCAGTGCTCCTCCTCTCTTGCTGCGCTAAACAGAAGTTGATTCTGATGAGTAGATTAACACTTCATTAACGGGTGGCCGCAAGTGCTAAGTTGCATACTTCACAGTTCTCCTCATTTACTTATCACATTATATGGCCATCAATTTGTGTTTTAGCTGATAAATTATACTGAATATGGTGATCTGATCAGATAATGTTCAGATTTTGCGGCTTTTGAAAAAGGGATAAAGAGAATGCGCTATTTGCACACAATGGTACGTATCCGCGACATTGATGAATCGCTGGATTTTTACATCAACAAATTCGGCATGAAAGAAGTTCGCCGCATTGAAAATGAAAAAGGCCGTTTTACTTTGATTTTCCTTGCTGCTGACGGTGACATCGAACGCGCCAAAGGTGACCGCGCCCCGACACTGGAACTGACCTATAACTGGGATCCGGAAAATTATACCGGCGGGCGCAATTTCGGCCATTTGGCTTATGGCGTCGATAATATTTATGAGGTCTGTCAGAATTTGGCAGATCAAGGCGTGGTCATCAACCGCCCGCCACGTGATGGCCATATGGCATTTATCCGCTCACCAGATGGCATTTCCATCGAGCTTATCCAAAATGGTGAATCACTGGCACCGCAAGAGCCTTGGGCTTCTGCCCCCAATGTCGGCACTTGGTAACGCCCGACAACGCGCCTGAATCAACTTATCAGCCAAAGACCATAAAATACTGAATTGATTCAACAAACAAAAAGCCCGGCACATTGGCCGGGCTTTTTTTACACTTTAAGCTAACTGCTTAATCATTAGCGCTCTGGATTGCGGAAAGCTTCCACTCACCAGCATCCTGACGCACAAATGTCCAAAGCTCGGTGCTTTCGGTCGCTTCATCAGGATTGCCTTCAACCACATCACCGCTCACGCGATCCACCATCACATCAACGCTGGAATAACGCATTGCCACGGTGACATAATCTTTATCGCCTTCGCTCCATGATTCTGAAATGTCGCCCTGCAACAATTTAATATCAGTCACAGAATTACGCTTGCCCGAAGATGCGATTTCGCCCAGTTCTTCAGCCAGATAAGACATGGCTTCCGGTGTCGAAAGCTTACGCAACACGCCATAATCTTCCTGACCATAAGCGGTCTGTATTTCTGTCAGCATCTCTTCAAAACGGTTCAGTTCTTCCTGACCAACAGAAAACGGCTTTTCTTCAACAACCGGCTCTTCATCCGCTTTTGCTTCAAACGGGTTGACTGAAGGGGTGCGTCCGCCAAATGAACCGCCTGTGTTTGGCACTGATGATTTTGCAGCGCCAAAGCCCTGCGAACCAAAACCTTGCGGCTGCGCATAAGCATGCGCATTACCAGCACTGGCACCTGCGGTTGCTGTCTGACGACGGCTTGCAAAAAAGCGCATTGCCAGCATAGCCAGCAGCGCAATGATTGCGACCTGCAACAACATGCCAAACATACCGGCCATACCGCCAAAACCTGAACCCAGCAGCATGCCAAGCAGGCCGCCCATCATCAGGCCACCAAGCATAGAGCGACCAAAACCACCAAACAGACCAGGCTTGGCCGCATTAGCTGCAGCCGGTGCTGCCGCCGGACGCTGTGCCGTATTGCCTGTGTTTGGTGTCATGCTACGATCAACCGGAGCAGCATTGTTTGGTGCTGTGCGTGTTGGTGCCGGTGCCTGATGCGTACGCGCACCGCGGCTGCCGAAACCGCCACCCATCCGCCGTGCATCGGCAGTATCAATAATGACCAGCGAAGTCGCCAGTCCAACTGCCACAATGGCTAAGAGCTGCGTAAAACGCGAAGCAGCACGAAACATACATATCTCCTCGATAAATTTCATATTTTGGCATCATATAGGATGCCTCATGCATCATTACACCCCTGAGCGTGCAAAATTACGCACAAAATCAGGGATTTATATGATTTTGCTATTTATTCAGGCTGGGCAGCGTCCAAAATTTGAATTTGCGTTGAAACCGAACCGTTCCAATGATTGAGATTGAGCGTACCGGCAATATGGACAGGATGCCCGATACGGTTCAGCAAAAACTTGCCCAGCGGCGCTTCGGCAGCGCGAAATGCAATGCCGTTTACCCGTTTGCCATCGGCACCTTTCAGCGTCACTTTAACATGATCGCGCCCGACCAACCGTGCATCAGCCACAACATGATGAGGCAATGCCAAAACCGGCTGACTATGACCCGAACCATAAGGCCCCGCCTTTTGCAAAGCCTGATAAAGCTGAACCGTCGCCCCCGATGCAGCCAATGCACCATCGACCGAAAGGCTTTGATTTTCGCGTAAATTTCTCACGCGCGCACCTGCTTCTTCTTCCATGAAACCACGGAAAGCGCCAAGCTTGTCACGTTCAATGGTAATACCAGCAGCCATCGCATGGCCGCCACCTTTAACAAGCAAGCCCTGCTCTACCGCTTTGGCAACCAGTTTGCCCAAATCAACACCATTAATCGAGCGGCCGGAGCCGGTGCCGATATTGTTACGGTTGAATGCAATGGCAAAAGCCGGACGGCGGGCTTTGTCTTTCAAGCGTGAGGCCAACAAGCCGACAATGCCCGGATGCCAGTCATTGCTGGCGGTTACAATCACAGATGCACCCTCACCGCCGGAAATTTCCACCAAAGCTTCTGCTTCGGCTTCAGCCAGCATCTGCACTTCCATCGCTTGGCGCTCTTGATTGAGACGGTCAAGTTCTTGTGCAATTTGTTCAGCTTCCGCAGGTTCATGCAATGCAAGCAAACGCGCACCAAGCCCCGCATCACCGATACGGCCACCGGCATTAATGCGCGGGCCAATCATAAAGCCTAAATGAAATGCATTAAGCGGTTCACCAATACGAGCAACACGCGCCAATGCCGCCAGACCGATATTGCTTTGGGCATGTGCCACCAACAGGCCTTTGACCACAAAAGCGCGATTAACACCTTTGAGCGGCACCACATCGCAAACCGTTGCCAAAGCCACCAGATCAAGTAGCGACAATAAATCCGGTGCCGTGCTTCCACGCGCACGCATTTGTTTTGCCACCTGCACCAATGTCAGGAAAACAACACCGGCTGCACACAGATGTCCTTGCAGCGAAATATCATCTTCGCGATTGGGATTAACAATCGCCACCGCATTTTCAGGCAATTCACCGCCAACCTGATGGTGATCAAGCACCACAACATCAGCACCTGCCTGATTGGCCGCATCAATGGATGGCGCACTATTGGTGCCGCAATCGACAGTCACGATCAGTGAAGCGCCATTTTCCACCAAGTCCTGCATAGCCTGCGGATTAGGCCCGTAGCCTTCAAAAATACGATCCGGAATATAAATCTGATAAGGAATATTATAGTGCTGCAAAAATCTGGCCATTAACGCCGATGAGCATGCCCCATCCACGTCATAATCACCAAAAATTGCAACTTTTTCTTTCCTCTCGATTGCCTGCACAATGCGCGTCGCCGCTTTGTCCATATCGGTCAGCGTCAAAGGATCAGGCATTAAATTGCGAATTGTCGGGTCAATAAATTCGGCAGCACCGTCAAGTGGCACACCGCGACCAGCCAGTACCCGCGCAACCAGATCATGAATACCATGGTTTTGCGCAATGGCTAAAGCCGTATTGGCTTCCCTCAAGCCCAACCGATCCACCCATTTTTGTCCGGTGGCTGATTTTCGTACATTTAGAAAAAGACGCTCTGAATCCATCATGTCTTTTATGAACACAAAAGGCGGCATTTTTGCAATGCCGCCTTTTGAAATATTCGATAAATTGTTCTTGGCCGCCGCCAATATTAGAACTTTGACAGATCCTGATGGCGGGCTTTGATTTCACGTACGGTCTGCGAGCTTGAACGCATAACGATTGTGTGGGTCTGGATGTAATCGCGCGCAAATTTAACGCCCGACAGCATGTTGCCGTCCGTTACACCGGTCGCAGCAAACAGCACATCGCCTTTTGCCATTTCGTTCATGGTGTAGATTTTGTTCGGGTCAGAAATGCCCATTTTCGCAGCGCGAGCAATTTTTTCTTCGGTGTTGAGCTGCAAGCGACCCTGCATCTGACCACCGATGCAGCGCAGAGCTGCCGCAGCCAAAACGCCTTCCGGCGCGCCACCGATACCGATATAAATATCAATGCCGGTTTCTTCAGGGTTGGTTGTGTGCATCACACCAGCAACGTCGCCATCACCGATCAGATAAATCGCAGCGCCGGTTGCGCGAACTTCTTCAATCAGACGGGCATGACGCGGACGATCCATAATGCAAGCGGTAATCGCGCTTGGTGCAACACCTTTAGCTTTTGCCAGCGACAGAATGTTTTCGGTTGGTGTTGCATCAAGATGGACAACGCCTTCCGGATAACCAGGGCCGACAGCAATCTTTTCCATATAAACGTCTGGTGCATTGAGCAGATTGCCTTTTTCAGCAATCGCAACAACCGCCAGTGAATTTGGCAGATTCTTAGCACAAAGTGTTGTGCCTTCTAATGGATCAAGTGCGATATCTACATCGGTTCCCTGACGGGTACCAACTTCTTCACCAATATAAAGCATCGGCGCTTCGTCGCGTTCGCCTTCGCCAATCACCACTGTACCGTTGATCGGCAGATTGTTGAGTTCCTGACGCATCGCATCAACAGCGGCCTGATCGGCTGCCATTTCGTCACCGCGACCGCGTAATCTGGCTGCCGCAACGGCCGCGCGCTCGGTTACACGCACCAATTCGAGCGTTAAAATACGATCAAGTCCGTGTGGTTGCTGCTCTGCGGTTTTAGCCATTTGAACAAAGTCCTGAATTTTTAATCGGTTACTGCGATGGTTTAAGTTTCAAACGAAATCGCACATGAAAAGTGGCTGCCTTTAAACAAAACGCATGCCGTTAAACGGCGTTACTCACAGATTGAGTTAAGCGCCGTCCGGTTCTTTTGTCAAAGTCTCTTATCACTAGCAAGGGGCAGGCACGCTTAAAACAAGAACTGTCAAAACCTTAATCGATTTAAGCGACTACACACTTCGTTTCAGTCTTGCCCATTTGCGTGAAACGCGCCTTAACCGGCGCGTTCAATACGGATCATCTGCGGCTTATCCACCAAGTGATCATCTTCCAAAATAGCCTGAAGTGCTGATTTTACCGCCGATTCGGTTGTTTCATGCGTCACCAGAATAATGGTTTTAATGCCTTCAGCATGGTGATCCATCGGCGGACGCTGCACAATCGATTCAAGCGAAATTTCATTTTCAGTCATGCGCTTGGCAATTGCAGCAAATGCGCCAAGACGATCATGCACGGTCAAACGAATGAAATAACCGCCGTCATGCTTACGTACGTCTGCACGTTTATAAGGGGCCAAAGCTTTTGCAGGTGTGCCGAATACAGGGCCATGCTGGAAGCCCGGACGGCTTTTGGCAATATCAGCCAGATCACCAAGCACTGCCGATGCGGTTGCATTGCCACCGGCACCCGGCCCCGACAACAGCAACTCACCCAGCAAATCAGTTTCAATCGCCACCGCATTGGTCACGCCATGCACCTGCGCAATCACAGAGGAAGTCGGCACCATGGTCGGCTGCACGCGCTGTTCAATACCAGTTGGCGTTTGAAGTGCTACACCCAGCAATTTAATGCGATAGCCCAGTTCATCGGCCGCACGAATATCAGCCAGTGAAATATTGCTAATACCTTCCATATAAATATCATCGGCAGCAATCTGATTGCCGAATGCAAGGCTTGTCAGCAATGCAAGCTTATGCGCGGTATCATTACCTTCAATATCAAAGGTCGGATCAGCTTCGGCATAGCCCAAACGCTGCGCATCGGCCAAGCAATCTTCAAATGAAATCCCCTCTTCCCACATGCGGGTGAGGATGTAATTGCAGGTGCCGTTCATGATACCGTAAACGCGTGACACGGTATTGCCGGTCAAGGATTCACGCATGGCTTTAATAACAGGAATGCCACCGGCAACCGCTGCTTCAAAGTTAAGCAGAATACCTTTTTCCTCGGCAATTTCTGCCAAAGCCACACCATGTTTGGCAAGCAACGCTTTATTGGCTGTTACCACATGACGACCGGCATTAAGTGCTGCTTCAACAGACGCTTTGGCAGGGCCTTCATCGCCACCGATCAGCTCAACGAATACGTCGATCTTGTCAGATTTGGCCAGCTCTACCGGATCATCAAACCATGCAATATTTGTCAGATCGACACCACGGTCGCGCGAACGATCACGCGCACTGACCGCGGTCACGATCATTTCTCTTCCGCACTGACGAGTGAGCATTTGGGCTTTTTCACGTAAAATACGTAGTACTGAGCCGCCAACGGTGCCTAATCCGGCCACGCCGATCCGTAATGCTTCACTCATCGTCTTTTCCTCAAAAGTCTTTCACAGAAGTTGTTTTTAATTTGGATGTGCCGCCAAAACTTTCGGCGGCACAGAGTTTAAAGCTCGTTTAATCAGGCAGCGCCGTCATCATAAGAGCTTAAGAAGCGCTTGATGTTGCGTGCAGCCTGACGAATACGATGTTCATTTTCCACCAGCGCAATACGCACATGATCGTCGCCATGTTCGCCAAAGCCCAAGCCCGGCGCAACGGCCACATCAGCCTTTTCAATGAGCAGTTTGGAAAATTCCAGCGAACCCATTGCCTTGAACTTCTCCGGAATTGGCACCCAGGCAAACATTGTTGCTGCTGGCGGCGGCACATCCCATCCGGCGCGTGCAAAACTGTCAACCAGCACATCGCGGCGCTGATGATAGACATTGCGCACATATTCAATATCGGAGCCGTCACCGTTCAATGCAGCGGTTGCTGCCACCTGAATTGGTGTAAATGCACCATAATCCAGATAGGATTTAACGCGTGTCAGCGCTGCGATCAAACGCTCATTACCAACGGCAAAGCCCATGCGCCAGCCCGGCATCGAGAAAGTCTTGGACATTGAGGTAAATTCAACCGCAACATCCATTGCACCCGGCACCTGAAGCACGGATGGCGGCGGTGTGCCGTCAAAGTAGATTTCCGAATAAGCCAAGTCCGACAAAATGATGATTTCATGCTTGCGGGCAAAGTCCACCACTTCCTTATAGAAGTCCAGCGTCGCCACATAGGCGGTCGGGTTGGACGGGAAATTGAGGATCAAAGCAATCGGCTTCGGGATAGAATGTTTGATACCGCGTTCCAGTGACGGAATGAAATTATCATCCGGCTTTGCCTGTACTGAACGGATCACGCCGCCTGACATGATAAAGCCGAAGGAATGGATCGGATAGGTTGGATCCGGACACAAAACCACATCACCCGGTGCGGTGATGGCCTGCGCCATATTGGCAAAACCTTCCTTGGAACCCAGCGTCGCAATAACCTGTGTATCCGGATTAAGCTTCACACCAAAACGGCGCTCGTAATAATTTGCCTGCGCCTTACGCAAACCCGGAATACCCTTCGATGAAGAATAACGGTGCGCGCGCGGGTCCTGAACCGCTTCACATAGTTTATCAACGATATTTTGCGGAGTTGGCAGATCAGGATTACCCATCCCTAGATCCACTATGTCGGCGCCGCCCGCTCGCGCCGCCGCCTTGAGACGATTAACTTGTTCAAAGACATAAGGCGGCAAACGACGGACTTTATGAAATTCTTCCGACATGATCCTGTTCCGAAAAAGGTTGCTATGAAACTTCAGCTCAAAAAAGCCAGCGGCGATACAATGATAGCGTCAGTTTTTTAAGTGAAGGCGTTGATCAATTGCTGTTTTCAATCGCCTGCAAGGTGGCATTGGCCTCGGCCTGAGCTTGTCTGCGAAGCTCGGCCAGCTGTGCGGCGGTCAATGGCTTTTCACCCTTAACAGACTTCAGACGCTTACGCTCCGCATCAAGTGCGTTGGTTGTATCGTCTTTTTCCTGCGCGGTGATCTGGCTGGTTGCCGCCTGAGGCATATGCCCGAAATTCGGATAGACACCCGTACGGCGTGCACCCTCTTGCGGCGTACCCTGAAATTCCGCTCCGCCCGCGCAACCCGCGAGCGCGGCCATCATTGCCACTGCCGCAAGGCCAAGGGTGAAACGGGAAGGTTGCCGAAAGTGCACAGTCATATTCGCCTGATCCAAATTTTCATGAACCCGCTTATGCACGTATCGGCACAAGCGGAGCTGTCCTTGCAACAAACCACAATAAACAGCACTGCTATGTCTGGTTAGTATGCCCGTTTTTGTCAATATCAGAGTTGCGCTTTTCGGGCATGTTTTGCCTTTCTTTATAATAATAGTTCGCAAACGGCTCCCGATTCAGCCGGATCGTTCAAAATCAGTGCAAATTTACCTGCCGGTCTTAAAATTTTACATCTCTCAGACAATCAAGCAGAAGCCTGAATTATTTGAATAAAACACAATAAAAAACCAAAAATCTCACGCAATGTTACATGGTTTTTACAGGCTGTTACTGGCAAAAGATTGCATTCGATACTGTTTAACCTTAAAACTTCATTAAGCATAAGCACCAATCAGCCCATAATTATCAG
This sequence comes from Paenochrobactrum glaciei, assembly GCF_039522165.1. NCBI lineage: Bacteria > Pseudomonadati > Pseudomonadota > Alphaproteobacteria > Hyphomicrobiales > Brucellaceae > Paenochrobactrum > Paenochrobactrum glaciei. The sequence continues at coordinate 373,034 of NZ_BAAADE010000002.1, read as the reverse complement.
GATTAAACATCTGATTTTTCGGCTGATTTTGTGTGTTTAAACTGAAATACCGGAAAGCATATTTGATGTTTTCTAAATGAACCGGCTGCGACTGCGTTATGCTCCGGTGACAATCTGGAGCCTAAACTTGATTGCAAACCAGAAACAGACGCAAAAGTTTCTTCTGAATTCGTCGACCTGCGCCCGTATTTCCCTGTTTGGATTGCTGGCTGCTTTTACATTAAGCGCCTGCACGGCCACCGGCTCCGGCTCGTCTGCCCTTCAGCTATCTTCAAATGCTGACGGCTCACTTGTCGCAGAAGCACTGCAAACGGCCGCTGATGAAAAGGTTGCCGAAGAAAATAGTGCTAAACCGGTAAAAACTGCCAAAGCAGAAACATCGGAAGCCAAGCCAGAAACAAAAACTGAAACTGTCAGTGTAGCGGAAGCCACAGAACCGGCAGAAGTCACCACAGAAAAGCCGGCGCAGAAATCCACATTGGTTGCAGCCCTTTTCGCCACACCGAAATCTTCCGAAGCTTTCACTGCCGTCAAGCCTGAAACAAGTGCAGAAGCAGCCCCTGCCAAACCAGCAGAAGCGCCAAAAACGCAGGCCGCAGAAACATTAACTCCGGCTGCGACTGAAAAACCGGTGGTGCTGGCATCGACATTGAGCAAACCATCGCTGGAATTAAAAAAACAACCATCCGCACAGACCCATAATTTTGCGTTGCCGGGTGTGCGTGCTTATGGCGGCTTGGAAATCAAACATCGCAATGCGGTTTATGACGACAGCGACATTGATGCCGATGAAGAAGATGAAGCGCCGCATTTACTGCGCGTTTCGGCTCCCGGTCTGGCGCGCCTTGCGCCAAACGGCCTGAAAGTGCAGCGTGAATCTGTTGATGTTGCCTGCCTTAAGCCGGAACTGGTCAAAACGTTACGTAAATTGGAAGGTCACTTCAAAAAACCGGTCATTGTGACGTCCGGCTATCGCAGCCCGTCTTACAATGTGAAGGTCAAAGGCGCACGCAAATCACTGCACATGACCTGCGCTGCTGCCGACATTCAGATTGAAGGCGTTTCCAAGTGGGAAATCGCCCGCGTCGCACGCGCCATGCCATCCCGCGGTGGTGTTGGCACTTACTGCCATACCAAATCCGTTCATATTGATATCGGCCCTGAGCGTGACTGGAACTGGAAGTGCCGTGGTAAGAGCTGATTTCTGGCTACGAAATCAGCAACTTATCCACAATCCAAATTATTTTCGGTTTTTTTCAAAAAAATGAATTTAATGGCTTGCGCGGAATAAATTTCCCACCTATAAGGCACCCACACCAGCGGGCGCCCATCGTCTAGCGGTTAGGACGCCGCCCTTTCACGGCGGAAACAGGGGTTCGATTCCCCTTGGGCGTACCATTCACTGGTGTTTTTTCTTTTTTATCTTCCAATAAAACAGTAGCTTATTTAAAACCTGTCAAATAGGTTCAACTTATGATCTTCAATCATAAGGAATCAAAGATGGCTATTTCTACTGTTACCGTTGCTACCAAAAGCGCCAGCCGTTACCTGCAACAATTGTGCAAACATTGGTCGCATAAGTTTGAAGTTGAATTCACCCCGCAAGAGGGTCGCATTGTTTTTACCGATGGCCGGATTGTAACACTCAAAGCCAGCGACGAAGCCCTCGACATTACCGCTGAAGCACCTGCCGAAACTCAGGCGCAGCTGGAAGATGTTGTGGCAAAACATATCATTCAGTTTGCCTTCCGCGAAGAACTGACATTTGACTGGAACCGTCAGGCTTAAAAGCCCTTTTCCAAGCCCTCAGCATCGCCAAACCTCAGGCTTGCAAAGCGCGAGCGGTTTGGCGTAAAGCTTGATAATGCAATTCACGTCTCCCCTCGTAACCGGTCGCCTTGAGCGCCGCTATAAACGCTTTCTGGTCGATGCAACGCTTGATGACGGCAGCTTCATCACCGGATCGGTTGGCAATACCGGCTCAATGCTCGGCCTGACCACACCCGGATCACGCATCTGGATGAGCGTTTCCGATGATCCGAAGCGCAAATATCCGCACGCTTTACAAATTGTTGAAGCTGACAACACACTTGTGGGTGTCAATACGGCACTGCCGAACAAAATTGCCGAAGAAGCTTTGATCAAAGGGCTTATCCCTGAACTTCAAAACTTCGACAGTTTGAAGCGTGAACAAAAATACGGCAACAATTCCCGTATTGACCTGCTGTTACATCAGGAAAACCAGCCTGACATTTATGTCGAAGTGAAAAATGTTCACTTTATCAGAACACCTCGAATAGCGGAGTTTCCTGATACGGTGACTGCACGCGGTACAAAACATTTGCATGAGCTGGTTGATATGGTCAAAGCCGGCAATCGCGCTGCAATGCTTTTTGTTATTCAGCGTGAAGACTGCGATATTTTCCGCATTAGCGGCGATTTAGACCCCGCTTACGCGCAAGCATTTCAGTTTGCCCGTAAAAACGGGGTTGAGGCTTATGCTGTTCGATGCCACATATCACCCAAAGAAATAACCGCTACAGCTATGGTAGCGATCGATGAAACGATCTGATCGGATTTATAATGGTTACTTATATTGATGCCGCCCTTGCCCCTCTCAAGCAAACCGGACAGATTAAGCTTTACGGGCCGGAAGCCTTTGAATCGATGCGCCAGATTTGCAATCTGACAGCACGTTGCCTTGATGAGCTGAATGATATTGTCAAACCGGGCGTGACCACCAACCAGATCGACAAATTCGTGTTTGAATTTGGTGCTGATCATGGTGCCATTCCGGCGACACTTAACTATCGCGGCTATACAAAATCAGTCTGCACTTCAATCAACCACGTCGTCTGTCACGGTATTCCCGATGACAAGCCACTGCGTGAAGGCGATATTGTCAATATCGATGTCACCTATCTGAAAGACAATTGGCATGGCGATTCCAGCCGCATGTATCCGGTCGGGCAAATAAAGCGCGCGTCCGAGCGCCTGATGGAAGTGACATATGAAAGTCTGTTGCGCGGTATTGCTGCTGTTAAACCGGGTGTTAAAACCGGTGCTATTGGTGCAGCGATCCAAACCTATGCTGAAAGTGAACGCTGTTCAGTAGTGCGTGATTTTTGTGGTCACGGCGTTGGCCAGATTTTCCATGACGCACCCAATATCCTGCATTACGGCACCGTCAATGACGGCGTTGAAATGCGCGAAGGCATGATTTTTACCATCGAACCGATGATCAACTTAGGCAAACCGGACGTAAAAGTGCTGAAAGACGGCTGGACGGCGGTAACGCGTGACCGCTCGCTGACCGCTCAATATGAGCATACTGTCGGTGTAACCAAAGATGGTTGCGAGATATTTACGCTCTCGCCGAAAAACATCTTCGGCCCTGCTTCCATGCGCTAAATATAAATCAACGCCGTCAAATATAATTATTTGGCGGCGTTTTTATTCATCAAGACTTCATTTTTATATTTATTATGTTCTAATCACGAAAACTGTTGCATCAGTATAAGTCTGTCTGTGTATGCGCAAGGAGGGGGCGAACAAGCAGAATGACTAAAAAAACACTCGCTAATGATGAATTACTCGGATTTTCCGAACAGACAGCCAAAATAGCTGCCTTAAGCGCCAAGCCTGAAGTCCCGCATTACTTCGGCCATCGTGATCGCGTGCGAGAAAAATTTAAAAAAGCCGGCGATGAAATCATGGCCGACTATGAATTGCTCGAACTGCTTTTATTCCGCTCAATCCCACGTGCCGACACAAAACCGATTGCAAAAGCACTACTCGCCCGTTTCGGGTCTTTAAGTGAAGTTTTAGGCGCACCGGAACATTTGCTTTGTGAAGTACCCGGCTGCGGTAAATCTGTCGCGTTTGATTTGAAGTTAGTGGCTGCCGTTAGCAAGCGGCAAAACCGCAATGAAGTGGTAGGACGTATCGCACTCGACGCTTGGAGCAAAGTTGTGCAATATTGCATGACCGCCATGGCTTATGAAGAACGCGAACAATTCCGCATTTTGTTTCTGGATAAAAAGAACAAATTGATTTCCGATGAAGTACAACAAATTGGCACCGTCGATCATACCCCCGTTTATCCGCGCGAAGTGATCCGGCGCGCGCTGGAGCTTTCATCCACCGCGATTATTGTTGTCCATAACCACCCATCCGGCGACCCTACCCCGTCGCGTGCCGATATTGACATGACCAAGCTGTTAATCGAGGCAGGTAAGCCATTAGGCGTCACTATTCACGACCATATAATCGTTGGGAAAAGTGGTCATATCAGTATGCGCGGGCTTAAATTGATCTGAATTGCAGCCAATCAGACCGGTTACCAATTATTAATCATGGTGATAAATTTAAGCGTGATGACTGCCTGATTGCGGCAGTTCTTCACCAATTTAGTCATAATTATCGGTGAAAATCACTCCAACAGCGCCGGATGAACTAAGAATCGAACGGTGCAACAAGCGTTTTGAAGCCACAGTGTTGAGTTTCGTGGCGATGGAGTACCCGATGAGTAAAATGCACATTCTGATGACGAGCCTCAGCGTAGCAATTTTGGCAAGCCCAGTTGCCGGCCATGCCGCTGATTACCTCAATAACAACAACGACTATTCGTATGACACACCAGTGTCATCAAGCTCGGATTGGAACAACACTTATATTGGTGCGCAGATTGGTGCATCTTCTTCAAAAGTGCCAAGCCCGTTCTCGAGTCGCTCCGGCATTTTGACCGGTGTTGTTGCTGGTAAAAACATCCAGTCCGGCAATTTTGTTGTCGGTGGTGAAGTTGAACTGAACTTTGCCGAAGCTGAACATAATATTGGCAATGGCGGTCGTTTGCAGCAGTCCTGGAATGCGGCAGCAAAAGCTAAAGCCGGCTATGCAATGGACAGCACCCTTGTCTATGGCACATTGGGTTATGGCACCACCAAGTTCAAAAAGCAGGAAGCAACCACCAAAGGCCCGGGTTGGGAAGGTGGTGTTCTGGTTGGCGCTGGTGTTGAGCAGAAACTCTCCGGCCCGCTTTCCGTCAAAGCTGAATATGACTACATGCGTATCAGCAATGTAAAATCAAATGTAAATGGCGTGAGCCAGACCAACAAGCTGCATAACCATATGCTGAAAGCTGGTTTGAACTACAATTTCTGATTTGATCAGAAAATTGCATAAAAAACGCCGGATTTTAAAAGTCCGGCGTTTTTGTTTGTCTTTATTCCGCTGCCACTTGCTCAAACTGTACATCATGCAGGCGCTTATAAATACCGCCCACTTTAAGCAGATCATGATGCGTGCCCTGCTCGGCAATGCCGCTTTCATTAACCACCACAATACGGTCAGCATTGCGGATGGTTGCCAAACGGTGCGCAATCACCAGCGATGTACGCCCATCGGAAAGCTCTGCCAGCGAGCGCTGAATGGCGCGTTCCGTTTCAGTATCCAGTGCCGATGTTGCCTCATCCAAAATCAGGATCGGCGGATTTTTCAGGAACATACGCGCAATAGCCAGACGTTGCTTTTGTCCGCCTGACAATTTCACGCCGCGCTCACCAATCATGGTTTCATAGCCCTCAGGCATAGATTCAATCATAGTATCAAGACGTGCCCGCTTGGCTGCCTCACGGATATCATCCAGACTCGCATCCAGACGGCCATAAGCAATATTCTCGCGGATTGTGCCGCCAAACAGGAACACATCCTGCTGCACGATACCAATCTGGCTGCGCAACGACGCCAGCGTCATTTTACGAATGTCGATACCATCAACTTTAATGGCACCCGAATTCACCTCATAAAAGCGCGGTAGCAGCGAACAAAGCGTGGTTTTACCGGCACCAGAAGGGCCAACAAAAGCGATTGTTTCACCGGCCTTGATATCCAGACTGATATTATTGAGAACCAGCTTCTCCGGCGAATAGCCAAAGCTGACATTTTCAAAGCTAATATCACCTTTAAGATCGGTTACAGCCACCGCATCCGGTGCATCGACAATATCCGGTTCGGTTTCCAAAAGTTCCAGATAACGTCTGAAACCTGCAATGCCTTTTGGATAGGTTTCAATGACCGAGCTGATTTTCTCAACCGGACGAATAAACACTGTCACCAAAAGCAGGAAAGAAACAAATCCACCAGCGCTGAGCTGATCTTGCAGCACGAAATAAGTACCGGCCAGCATGACGATTAACTGGGTCAAACGCATCGACAAATAGGTCAGCGATGTTGAAGCCGCCATGATCTTATAGGCGCTCAGTTTGGTTTGACGGTAGTTCTGGTTGTCACGGGCAAAAAGTTCACGCTCATGGTCTTCATTGGCAAAAGCCTGCACCACACGCATACCGCCGACATTTTCTTCGACGCGCACGTTGAAATCACCCACACGGCGATAAAGAGCACGGAAGTTTTGCGTCATGCGGCTGCCATAACGACCCGATACCCAAACCACAAACGGCACCACCGCGGCGGTAATCAATGCCAATTGCGGATTGACATAGAACATCAGAATGAAGGCGCCGATAAAGGTCATAATCGCAATGAAAAGATCTTCAGGGCCATGGTGAGCAACCTCACCAACCTCTTCCAAATCTTTTGTCACACGCGCGATCAGATGACCGGTTTTATTATTATCATAAAAACTGAATGATAATTTCTGCATGTGATCAAACAGCTTGCGGCGCATTTCTGTTTCAATATTGATGCCAAGCATATGGCCCCAATAATTCACAATCGCCATCAGACCGGTATTGACCAGATAGATCACCAAAAGGGCGGCTGATGCGACTAAAATCAGCCCCCAATGCTGGCTCGGCAGCAAATCATCGACAAATAATTTCACTGCCATCGGGAAGCCGAGTTCCAGAAGACCTGCTAAAATAGCGCAGCCGAAATCTAAGAAGAACAATCCCTTATAGGGTTTGTAATAGTCCATAAACCGACGAAGCATTATCATTCCATATTATTGGCAGGCTGCCGGTTAACACAGCGCCTGCATTATTCCCGCCTGGCCGCATCGCCGCTGGTGCCTTGGCGCCAATAAGCAACAACCAGATGTTTTTCACGGGGTATTTTCTTTTCCTTGCGAACAAAGCTTCTGATCGAACGAAAAGCGCTGAACTCGCAGCCCACCCAGACAAAAATATTCTCTTCATGATCCGGATAATCAATTTCTCGTACGGCATCATAAAGTAGTTGGTTTTTGTCACCTTTTATACCATTACGATGAAGCCAGCGAAGATCAAGCTCTGCTTTTGTATTTAATACTTGTTCTTCAGCTTTATCTGCAATTTCTATCCGTACTGTGGCTTTACTGCCAGCAGGCAAATTTTCCAGAATACGCCCGATAGCCGGAAGCGCTGTTTCATCACCAGCCAGCAAATACCAATCAGCGGTTAAAGGCGCGCTACCACCGCCCGGACCTGTCATGCCAACAATATCGCCGGCTTTCGCCTCAACAGCCCAGCGCGCGCCATAGCCGCCGTCATGCGCACTGTCTTCGTCGCATTCATGCAAAACCAGATCAATATCGACAATGCCTGCATCCACATCGATATGACGGATTGTATAGGCACGTCCGACCAATTCTTTTTCACCTTCCGGCCAGACAGGTATGCCGCTTTCACCCATCACCGGCCATTCAGGCTTAACATTTTTATGCTTTGGAAACAGCAAACGGACATGCAAACCATCACGGGTAAAGCGTTCAAGGTTTTCACCGCGCAATCGCACCCGACGCATTAAAGGCGTGACTTCAGTATTGGAAACCACCTGCATCTCACGTAAAAATGCGAGAACCGTTCCGGCAGCACCATCACCGCTCCAGACGATCTTTGCGTCTGAATTTTCTTCTTTCAATGTTTCCGTCAGCTGATAAGCAATGGCATATTTCATATAGGCCAGCCCTGCATCATCTTCGGATGTGACATTGACGCAGAATTTTTCCTGTTCAGCGAATAAATCTGCCGAGCCATAAGGCAGACTGATTTTTGTCACTGCGCTCTCAGTCGTGATTTGCGCATGTTCTTCAAAAATTTTGGTGATTTTATCGATCAGAACGGAAGGATCTTGAACAGTGGTTTCAAGATTCGCTTGTAAAATGCTCATGAATTTTCCCTCTTCTGCCGCGTTCAAATTCGCTACAGATTTCATGATCCAAGCCGTAACTATTTAAACATGACATTTCAAGTCATATTTAAATTATCGTGATTTCTGCGAACACAATATTGTGACCGGCAAGGCTTGCCGCCACACATCAAAGGAGCCAAGCTCTGCGGCTTGCGCCACGCTAAGGCGCACCAGCTCACCCCCATATTGCGCACGCCATTGATGCAGCGCCAACTCGCTTTGCAGTGTCACGGCATTGGCAACCAGCCGACCGCCTGGCTTTAAAGCCTGCCAGCAGCTTTGCAAAACATCTTCACCTGTTACACCGCCGCCAATAAAAATGGCATCCGGCGCTTCCAATCCAGCTAACGCTTGCGGCGCCTTACCGCGCACCAGCTGCAATGAAGGCACACCTAGATTTGCAGCATTTTGCAAGATAAACTCCTGCCTTTGCGCATTGGCTTCAATGGCAATGGCGCGGCAGCTTGGATGCAGCCGCATCCATTCAATACTGACAGAGCCGCAACCGGCACCCACATCCCAGAGAAGCTGAAAAGGTTCAGGGCTTAAACGGGCAAGCGTTACCGCACGAATATCTTGTTTAGTGAGCTGACCATCATTGATAAAATGTGTGTCACTCAAGCCAGTACTCAGCGGCATTAAAACAGGCTTTTCATCGGCGATGCACTCAATCGCCAAAATATTCAGATCGGCACATTCGGATGCCTGCCAGACAGCCGCTTCAGCGCTGTGAATATGTTCTTTTTCTCCACCTAAATGCTCAAGCGCAGTGATTTGGCTTCGAGCGAACCTACGCGCCTGCAATAATTGCGCCACAGCTAAGGGAGTCTGACCGCTATCACTCAGCACCAACAGTTTGCGCTTTGCATGAATATATTTTTGTAAAATCGCCAATGGTCGCCCATGAACGCTTAAACAATCCACATCCTGCAATGCCCAGCCCATCCGCGCTGCTGCCAATGAATAAGAGGACGGGAAAGGAATAATTTCCACCTCATCAAGAGTGAAATGCCGCATAATGCTGGCGCCCATACCAAAAAACATCGGATCACCGCTGGCAAGAACCACCACCGGCTTTCCTTGTCGTGCAGCAATCATTTCATAAGATTTTGCAAAAGGCACCGGCCAGGCAATGCTCTCAGCCTGATGATGGCCTTCAACCAAGGCCAGATGACGCTGCCCGCCAAAAATCGCTTGTGCCGAAGCAATAGCATTTTGTGCTTGCTGTCCCAGACCGGAAAAACCGTCTTCGCCAATTCCGATCACCGTCAGCCAGCGTGCCATGTTTTTTGCTCCTTTTACACTCAAGACTGGTTTGACTGTGGCATGATTAAAGATCAAGGCGTATAAGAAAAAAATGCCAGCAAACCTGCCTCAAAACCCGCATTCTCCTGACCGCCGCAGCGCTTGTCCCGGATTATTCCGCATGACCAGCGCATTGGACGGGCATATCTGCCGCATCAAACTGCCACTTGGCCGAATAACATGTGCGCAGGCAGAAGAAATTGCACGGTTAAGCGAGCAATATGGCAACGGCATTATTGAGCTGACGATTCGCTCCAATCTGCAATTGCGCGGCGTAAAACCAGAAAACCGCGAAGCACTGATCGAAGCCTTACTGGCATGTGGCTTGGGGCCGCTGAAAGCTGAGGGCGATGATGTGCGCAATGTCATGGTCAACCCAACCGCTGGCATTGATGCAAATCAGCACACTGATACCACGCAGCTTGCGCATGATTTACTGCGCATTTTGCAATTAACGCCGCGCTATCATGCATTATCGCCGAAATTTTCGCTGCTAATTGATGGTGGCGAGGCTTGCGCTATCACCACCCATGCCAGCGATATCTGGCTGAGCGCCTGTGCAGATGGTGAACATTATGCTTTTGGCTTTGCCTCAACACCTTTGCAATCCGCCTATCAGATTAAAACAACCGATGCGCTTGCCTTTGTCTCTGCTTGTCTGGACACATTTCTGACCTTAGCCGAACAATTCAACATCAGCCGCATGAAGCAGTTATTGGTTCATATCAGCCATGAAGAATGGATGGCTGCAATAGAAAAACAGTTTAACGGGCTTATCCAAACAGATCATTGGCAGCGCCAAGAAGCAAAAGCATTCGCCCATCTCGGGCAACACGCCCAAAGCGATAAAACTCAAAACTATGTCGGTGCAACGCCGTTTTTAGGCCGGTTGTCTCCGCATGAAATGCAAAAACTTGGCATCATTGCTCTTGCTGCCGGTTCGGATTATTTTTGCCTAACGCCGTGGCAGAGTTTTATCATTCCTCATATTGATGCGATAAAAGCACCCGCTTTATTACAGCAATTGCATGATGCAGGCTTTACCAGTGAAAGCCACGCCATTGCAGCCAATATCCGTGCTTGTTCAGGCTCCAAAGGCTGCGGCTCAGCACTCACTGACACGCAAGATGATGCCAAACAATTGGCACAGCTGCTCGGGCAACAAACAATGCCGTTTATTCATTTAACCGGCTGCGCCAAATCCTGCGCTTCGTTAAGTGCCCTGCCGGTCACACTTTTAGCCACCAAGCCACAACATTATGATCTCTTTTTGCAAGACAAAACTGGACGATCACGCTTTGGAACGCTATTGGCCAGCAATATAACAATTCAGGATGCAGCTAAACTGCTGCAACAACACCCTATATCCAAAAATACGGGAACCGGTAATGTCTGATTATATCCGTGACGGACAGGCGATTTATGATCGCTCTTTCGCCATCATTCGCTCTGAAGCCAATCTGGCCAACATTCCGGCTGACATGGAAAAGCTCGCTGTGCGCGTAGCTCATGCTTCCGGCATGGTTGATGTGATTGACGATCTGGTATTTTCAGACGGTGCAGGTAAATCCGGACGTGATGCATTGCTGAACGGCGCACCGATTATTTGTGACGCACGCATGGTTGCCGAAGGTGTGACGCGCGCAAGATTGCCTGCTAACAATCAGGTCATCTGTACCCTTAACGACCCTTCTGTGCCGGAACTGGCCAAAAAACTTGGCAATACACGCTCCGCCGCAGCGCTTGAATTATGGCTGCCGCATCTGGAAGGCAGTGTCGTTTCCATCGGCAATGCACCGACCGCCCTTTTCCGCCTGTTGGAAATGATTGATCAGGGCGCGCCAAAACCTGCACTCATCATTGGTATGCCTGTTGGTTTTGTCGGCGCGGTTGAATCGAAAGATGAACTGGCCGCTAATAGCCGCGGCGTGCCTTTTGTGATTGTGCGCGGTCGTCGTGGCGGCAGTGCCATGGCCGCAGCCGCTATCAATGCCCTTGCTTCGGAGAAGGAATAATGAATACCTCTCCCAAGGGTAAACTCTATGGTTTAGGCGTTGGCCCCGGTGATCCGGAACTGATGACGCTCAAAGCATTGCGCCTGTTGAAAGCCTCGCCGGTTGTTGCCTATCACGCGGCTAAAGGCAAAAAAGGCAATGCTTTAAGCATCGTCGAAGAGTTTTTATCGCCTGAGCAGACCCTCATTCCGTTGGTTTATCCCGTCACCACCGAAAAACTGCCCGACCATATGAATTACGAGCAGATTGTCAGTGATTTTTATACCGAAATCACCGATCAATTGGCCGCGCATCTGGATGCGGGTCAGGATGTTGCGGTGATTGCTGAAGGTGATCCGTTTTTCTACGGCTCGTTCATGTATATTCATGACCGTTTGGCACAGCGCTTTGAAACCCATGTTGTGCCGGGTGTATGCTCGGTGCTGGGTGCATCGGCCGTGCTTGGTGCACCTTTATGCTACCGCAATCAGGTTTTGAGCATTCTCTCCGGCGTGATGAGCCATGAAGAATTGCGCGAAAAAATCCGTGCCACAGATGCCTGCGCCATCATGAAACTGGGTAAAAACCTTGCCAAAGTACGTGATGTTTTGCGTGAGGAAGGCTTGCTGGAACGTGCACTCTATATTGAGCGCGCCACCATGCAAAATCAGCGCATTATCCCGCTTGATGAAGTCAATGCCGATGAATGTCCGTATTTCTCGCTGATCCTTGTACCGGGTGAAAAATGGAACGGCCTATGACCAGCGCGCCCGCCATTTTAATTTTGGGTCAGGCAAGCTTAGAAACCGCCAAAACCATTAAAGACCTTTATCAAGGCGCAGAAATCTGGGGGCTTGAAGGCCGCGTTCAAGGGGCTGACAAAGCCTATCCGCATTTTGGCGATACATTACGCGCACTTTATCAGGAAGGCCGACCGTTGATCGTTTTATGCGCCAGCGGCATCATCATTCGCGCACTTGCGCCCCTGCTCAGCAACAAACAGGCCGAGCCGCCGGTTTTAAGCATAGCCGAAGATGGCAGTGCAGTTGTGCCGCTACTTGGCGGCCTGACCGGCGTCAACGATATGGCAAAAACCATTGCCAAGGCCTTTAATGTAAAACCCGCCATTACTACCAGCGGCGAATTGCGCTTTGGCATCAACCTGTTGCATCCGCCCGTTGATATGGTTTTAGCCAATCCTGAAATGGCCAAAACATTCACCTCTGATTTACTGGCAGGTGCAGCTTTACGGCTGGTCGGTCAGTCACAATGGATCAGACGCTCTAAATTACCGCTCCACGATGATGGCGATTTAACAATCCGTGTCACAGCGGAAATCACAAGCCCAAGCGACAATGAGCTGGTTTATCACCCGCGCACTATCGTCATTGGCATTGAAAAACCATGTGCGAATTTACATGACCATGTAGCGAAAATCTTAACAAATGCCGGATTGGCTTCAGCCTCATTAGCGCTGATCCTTGCCCATGAACATGATTGCAACAATGACGATATTCGTCGCTTTGCCGCACAATCCGGTTTGCCATTACGCTTTGTCGAAACAGACGGTGCGCTTACCCCGCTAAGTGTCGATGAACCTGTAAGACTGATTGAAGAAAGCCAAGTGACAATCGCAATCGCCGACACACCGCAAGATATTGTCTTGTGCGGTCGTCCGCGCGGTCGTCTCAGCGTCATTGGCTTAGGGCCCGGCAACAAGCAATTCACCACACCTGCGGTTTTAGCAGAGCTTGCCCAAGCGCAAGATTTACTTGGCTATGAAACCTACATTAAAATGGCCGGAACCTTGCGCGACGACCAGCGCATTTATGCAACCGACAATCGCGAAGAAATGCAACGTGCCCGTCATGCTTTTGAACTCGCGGCATCAGGGCGTTCTGTGGTGATGGTCTCTTCCGGCGATCCGGGCGTTTTTGCCATGGCGACAGCTGTGATGGAAGCGCTTGACCAAAGCGACAATCCAAGCTGGCACGCGGTTGATCTGGTCATTCAGCCCGGCATTTCTGCTGCCATGTCGGCAGCGGCCAAGGCCGGCGCACCATTGGGGCATGATTTCTGCATCATTTCGCTCTCGGATAACTTAAAGCCGTGGAGCGTGATTGAAAACCGCATCCACCATGCCGCTTTAGCCGATATGGTGATGGCGTTTTACAATCCGGTTTCCAAGGCACGCCCGCATCAATTAGGTCAAGCAATTGAAAAATTACGCCAGCTGCGGGCGCCGGAAACACCAGTCATATTGGCACGCGATATCGGCCGCCCTGCGGAAAGCTTACGCCATATCACTCTTAGTGAATTACATTCCGACATGGTGGATATGCGCACGGTTGTGCTGGTCGGCTCCAGTCTGACACGGACATTTGACCGCGCCATGGGGCAAAAATGGACCTATACGCCGCGCTGGTATGGCGACGAACATCGCCCTCAAGACTTCAAGTAAATTGCAGATATAAAAAAGGCAGGGAAATCCCTGCCTTTTTGTAATGGAAATATATCTTATTTGGCTTTTGCCTTACCTTTAGCCGAAGCTTTTACAACTTCAGCCTTCTTAGCAGGCGCCTTATTGGCAGCAGCCGCAGCGGCTGCAGCATTAGCGGCAGCCTGATCAGCACTCATTGGTGTTGTATCAACAACAGAGCGAACGGTGCCTTTTGCGGTGACCGAGCAAACAGCGCTACGTAAGTCTACTTTCAAAATTACATCAGTTCCGCCAGCAGCACCGGAGCGTGAATCAACTGCCGAGATTACTTTTTCAGGCAGGAAATATTTATTGGCTGCAGCAGTGATGCAAGGATCAGCCAGTGATGGCTCAACATATTTGGTCACAGGGGCAAAAAAGCCGGATGAAGAAGCTGAACCGGAAATCGGCATCTGGGCCTTAGGCTGTGTCGCGCCTGTCGTTCCTTTAGGTGCGGTTGTTGTTGTACAAGCTGCAACCAAAGGCGCGATCATCGCCAGTATAATAAAGCGGGTTCCGGTGCGGGCGCGACCAAGCATAGCATTCCTCACATAGACTGAAGGGGGCAAAATTTAACTGAAATAACTATTCGCTTTTCTGGAATTGTCGAGTGGCAGGAAGGTCACAGCGCAATATTTAATGCAAAATTGCACAGCTGATTGCCTCTTTATTTCAAAATCCAGTTTAAAATTTCACGCCAGTCCGCCATCCGGATCGGTGTGCCGTGATTGCCGCTTTCAAAGCGACGAAATTGCACCGGATAATTACCAGCCGATTTTTTCAGCTTTTGATAAAAAGCTTCCATATCAGCAACGGCAAAAACCGGATCACGACTGCCATGCGCTAAGAAAACCGGCAAACGACGTTTGAAGCTTGCCGTTTTCAAAAAGCCGTCATCCCATAAAGAGCCAAGCAGTACCAAACCGTTTAAATGCGAAGCAGCCTGTTCATTGGCGGCAATGCGCCAGCACAAGGCACCACCTGCCGAACCACAGGATAAAACCAGCTGTGCCGATGGTGATTGTGATTTGAGAGCGGTAATTAAAGCAGCAATCTGTGCTTCGCCCTGATCGGCAAAATCTTTAAATTCCGGCGTAACGTAAAGCCCGCCATTCTGGCTTGTCAAATATTTGACGCGGTTAAAATTACCACCAAAGGTAAAATCATTCATGCCCTGATGGCGATTACCACCACGTCCGTGCAAATAAATAACAATGAAAGACGCATTTTTCAGCTTACCAGCCGCCATGGCCTTGACGTTGCCGGCCTCGGTTTTAAACACCAGATCCTGCTGATTGGCACGCGCACGCAAGCTGACATAATCATCTTTAACGCGCTTTTCAGGAATGGCATCACGGCCATTAATATCGCGCATCTCATCATAATCAATGACCTGATAAGCGCCGTTATCTTTAGAAGAAATCACTGCGGGATAAGCGAAAAACTCATCTTTATAGGCAGGTAAAGCTGCGGCAGATGCCGTATGCACCAGACCGGCACTGATCAATGCTGCCAGCAAAGTGCTGCGTTTTAAAAATCTTGCCACGGCCTGACCTCCCCCCGAAATATGTCGCAACCCTCTTTTACTTAAAGCGGCAGCGTATGATAGCGGCGATTAAGATAAATCAGCGCTTCTTCATCGGTTTTTTGTGAAACACCAACAACTTCGCCAAACACCACATAATGCGTGGAGTGATCCTGAACGCTGGTGATACGGCAATCAAACGAAGCCAGCGCATCAGTTAAAACCGGCGCACCGGTTACCAATGTCTGCCATTCACCCAAATCAAAACGCTCATCCTGCGACATCTGAAAACGGCCTGAAAAAGCATCCGATAATTTCTGATGGGCGGCTGACAATGTATTGATGGCAAAAACACCATTTTCCATGAACAGTTTGTTATATTCATGCATCTTCTGCAAACAAACCAGCACAGTTGCCGGATTATCCGAAACAGAACAGCACGCCGTCAGGGTAAGACCACGTCTGCCAGCCTCACCATCTGTTGTCACCAATTGTACGGCACCGGCAAAATGGCTCATCGCATTGCGATATGCCTGCGGTTCGACTGCGGTACTTTCCAGACCTGTTACCTTCACGCTTTGCACGTTTTCACCCTGAATATATCAATATGCGTTCAATTTACACCGCTCAATACGGCAATCCATACCAATTGAGCAAGATGTTTCTTGTTATTTTATATGAGGCATTGCACGAAGCCTCTTAAACCGCTACCCACATTTATGTTATTTTCGAGTTTTCAATCGCTTTAAACAAGATCGTTCCACCATGATGTCCGGCTCTGCAAAAGCCCTGATAATAGTGAGTTTTCTGTCTGCAACATTTCATGTGGCAGCGCCTGCACGCGCCGATGAAAATAAAATCGGCGTTGCGGCACCTTTATCCGGTTCTTTTTCAATGCTCGGCGAACAATTGATCAAAGGCGCCAAGCAAGCTCATTCAAACACAGCCTCATTGATCATTGCAGATGATTCTTGCTCGGCTGAAGGCGGAAAACAAGCCGCAGATATTTTTATTAAAGAAAATGTCAGTCTGGTTACAGGCTTTTTATGCAGCGAAGCATTGGAAGCAGCACTACCGCTTTTGCAACAAAACCACATTCCCGTTCTCAGCAGCGGCGTGCAGGAACGCACATTGACGGAAAAAAGAAAACCGGTTTCACCGCCGGTTTTCCGTCTCAGCACCGGCATGGACAAAGAAATTGCCGCTATTGGCTCAGCCCTTGGCAGTCTTTGGAAGCAAGAAGCTTTCGCCGTGATTGATGATGGCACGATTGAAGGGCGTGAACTGGCAGCCGGTGTCTTGCACGCACTGAAAGAGCAACAGCTCGAACCTGTCTTTACCGACACCTATCGCCCCGGCCTTGATAATCAAAGTGCTCTGGTCTCGCGTTTGCGCCGTGCAGGTGCCAGCCATGTCTTTGTTGGCGGACAAGCCGATGATGCAGCAGCGATTGCGCACAGTGCTCAGTCACTCAATTATCTGCTGATTATTGCCGGTGGCTCGCTTTTTAATGCAGCAGCGCCCGATATCAAGCTTTCCACTGATACTTATATGGTTGCGCCGCTCTCGCCGGACAATCTGAAATCAGCGCAGAATTTCAAGCAGGATATGCTCGCGCAAGGCGAAATTGTCGAAACCACACTGACAACCGGTTTTGCCTCGCTGCAAATAGCCGATCAAGCCATTGCACAGGCACAAGCAAAACTTGTCCCGATTGCAGAGATTTTAACCTCCATTGCCTTTGAAACCGTTCTTGGTACTATTCGCTTTAACCAAAACGGCATGCGCAGCGACAATCCAAACCGGTTACATCGTTTTAACGGACAAAATTTCGCGCCGGTTGAAAATTAAACCAACCACGCAACAAGCGCTGCAACACCGATTGCAATGCCCATCACCGTCATTGTGTGCCAGAAAAGCGTTACTGCCGCGGCAATATCATCCGCATTTGCCTCTCTGCGCCCTCCCTCATTAAGGGTCGGGCTTGCAACCAGTTTGCCATAATAGTGGCGTGGCCCTGCCAGCGCCAAACCAAGGGCAGCCGCAAATGCACTCTCCGGCCAACCAGCATTGGGCGAGCGGTGCGAACCAGCATCGCGCCACATCACATGCCAACATTTTTTCGCCTGTGACAAACCACGGGTTACCAAAACTGCGATAACCGTTAAAAATCCCGTGAGCCGCGCAGGGATAAGATTGACCAAATCATCAAATCTGGCCGCAAACCAACCATAATAAAGATAGCGTTCATTCATATGGCCAATCATGGAATCGGCTGTATTCACAAGCTTGTAAACCAGCAGCCCCGGTAAGCCTAAAACCAGATACCAAAAGACTGGTGCCACAACGCCGTCGGAGGCATTTTCCGCCAGACTTTCAATGGCTGCACGCGATACTCCGCCTTCATCCAAGCCTTCCGGATCACGCCCGACAATCATCGAAACCGCGTAGCGCCCTTTCGCCAAGCCACCTTCACGAAGTCCTGTTGCCACGGCCTGTACGTGATCAGCCAGACTTTTTTGCGCCAGAAAAACCATGACAATCAGGGCTTCGACAACAGCCCCTGCAAGACCAGTTTCACGCAAAAATAACTGTACGCCAAAGGCCAGAGCGCCCACCAGCAGCATCAGAAAAATAAAAGAAAATGTGCCGCGCAGACGTAATCTTTGAGGTGATATGCCCTTATGATTAAGGCGCTTTTCAAAAAAGCTGATCAGCTTACCAAACAGCATGACGGGATGCGGAACACGCGCCCACATCCAAGCCGGATCGCCGATTATACGGTCTAAGAAAACCGCAAAAAATAATATAATCAGCTTTAGTTCCATAAGCTTAGCCTTAAACCTTGAATCAAATCTTCAAGCTTTAAATGTCGAAAGAGCATCTTCCAGACGTTTTAAATCAGACTGATCTTTGGCAAGCCCCACCCGCAACCAATTGGGCGCATAATCAAACTTGCGCACCCAAATATGCTGCTCGGCCAAATGCTGCCACAGGGCATAGGCTTCTTCAGATTGCACCAGCGAAAACAAAGCCGTGCCGCCGATTTCTTCCAACTTTTGCCGTGCAAAAACCGCCGACAAACCCTCGCGCCGCTCATCAATACGACGGCGAAAGTTATCCAAACCGTCATGGCTGAACGCGGCCTGTGCAATTGCCAATGCAGGGCCTGAAACGGCCCATGGCCCCAAACGCGCAGCAATCTTTTCTGCGATAGACGGATTGGAGAATGCAAAGCCCAAACGCACACCGGCAAGACCAAAAAACTTGCCAAAAGATTTCAGCACAATCAACGGCTCATGCATGGCATGTGGCACCAGCGATGCCCCTTCATGCACATCGGCAAAAGCCTCATCGACAATCAAAAAGCCCCCCTGACGGCCAAGCTCACCTGCCAGGTTCAATAATTGTTTTGCCGGAATATAACGCCCATCCGGATTATTCGGATTAACCACCACAACAACCGAAACATGTGCCGGAATATCTTCAATGGCGGTACAAGAATGGACATTCCAGCCGGAACGCTGAAAACTTGCCGCATATTCCTGATAGGTTGGCGTTAAAATCGCCATATCGCCGGTATCGGCCAAGAGCGGCATAATCTGGATAAGCGCCTGCGTACCGGGAGCCGCCACCAGTGGCGCGCGCTCATCAGCACCATAAAACCCGCGCGCTGCATTTAAAGCCGCTTGCAGCACATAATCATCCGGCAAACGATGCCATAGGTTCAACGGCAATTCCGGCAGCACAAAGCTTTCCGGATTGATGCCGGTTGACAGATCAAGCCAACCGGAAAACTCACCGCCAAAATGAGCGATTGCTGCATCAATGCCGCCGCCATGAAACACTTTTTCCGGCTCACGACTTATCGCAAATCTGGTCACTGATCATCTCCGGCCAGATCAATCACATGCATGAAAGAACCGGAAACAGAACCAAGCCGCAAACCGGCTGTGCCTAAATCTTCGTCAATCGCATCACTGACATGGAACAAAGGCTCGGCACCACTTTCACGCACAATATTGGCATAGTGGAACTGATGACCGCGCAACTCTGTCTGCCATGGCGCACCGTCCAATGGTTGCAGCTTACGATAGCCTAAGTTGAGACGAGGCTTGGCAAAGCTGGTTTCCAGCGGCAACAGACCCAGCATTTTATGCTTTTTGCCACTTGCATCTTCCAGTGCTTCACCCAGCATCATATAGCCGCCGCATTCACCATAAATCGGCACATTTTCTGCCGCCAGACGATGCATTTCCTGTCTGAAATGCGACGCATTGCTTAACGCTTCAGCAAATAATTCCGGGTAACCACCCGGCAAATAAACCGCATCGCAATCCTTTGCCGGCGCTTCATCTTTCAACGGCGAAAAGAATGTAACTTCGGCACCACGGCGCACCCAGCCATCAATCAGATGCGTATAAGCAAAAGCAAACGCATCATCACGCGCCACAGCAATATGCTGACCTAAGGGCGGCAGACGCGAAACATTGGCCATTGTGCCATGCAAGCGCACGCTTTTCCAAATACGTTCCAGCTGCACAAAGTCCAGACGATCCCGCATCACAGATGCTGCATTATCAATAAACGCATCCAGATCGCCATGTTCATTAGCCTGTACAAGGCCTAGATGACGCTCCGGCAGGGTCAGACTATCAATGCGAGGAATTGCACCGACAACCGGAATACCCAGCGGGCTCAAAGCCTCACGCAGCATTTTTTCATGCCGCGGTGTGCCAACACGGTTCAAAATCACACCGCCAACCATAATGTCGGGGCGGAAATTGGCAAAACCTTGCACCAAAGCTGCAACTGAATGCGACTGACGGGCACAATCTACAACGAGAATAACCGGCAGACCCAGCAATTCGGCCAAATCAGCAGCAGAACCGGTGCCGTCAATAGCGCCGTCATAAAGTCCCATCATGCCTTCAGCGATCAGTAATTTGCCGCCTTCGGTCATGCGCCCTGCCAAAGCGCTGATTAATTCACTACGCATGCCCCAAGGGTCAAGATTAAAGCATCTTGCGCCACTGGCTGCGGCATGAAAAGCCGGATCAATATAATCGGGGCCGATCTTGGCCGGAGCCAACGGCAAGCCGCGATCTTTCAATACGCGCAAAAGCCCTAAAGTTACGGTTGTTTTACCAGAGCCCGAACATGGTGCGGCTATCACAAAGCCCTTCATGCAATTTCTCCCTGTTCATTTTCTCGCGTCTGTATTTCACTCGTTAAAACACGGTCACCGGCAGCGCCCAGCCAGTCAAGGCTTTCACGCAGTTTAACCACCTCGCCCACCACCACAATGGCAGGCGGCTGCAATCCTGCTTCGCGCACTGCGTTTTCTGCCTTTTCCAAGGTGGTTTCCAGCACAAACTGGTTGTGGAGCGACGCATTGCAAACAAATGCCATTGCCTCATCGGCGGCACGTCCTGCTTCAATCAACCGGCGGGTAATTGCGCCAATATGTTTCATCGCCATATACATGACGATCACCGGCGAACCACGCGCAATACTATGCCAATCTATTTTATCCGGCATCACACCATTGGCATCATGTCCGGTTAAAAATGTAACGCTTTGATTAATCGTGCGGTGCGTTGCCGGAATACCGGCATAGGCCAAGCCGCCAATCCCCGCCGTCACACCCGGCACAATGCGAAACCTGATACCATGTTCCACCAATGTCAGCGCTTCTTCAGCACCGCGACCAAACACAAACGGATCGCCGCCTTTCAGGCGCAAAACACGTTTGTTCTGACGGGCAAGCTCCACAAGGCGCAAGGAAATATCGCGTTGCTTTGGCGATGGTTTACCACCGCGCTTTCCTGCATATTCAAGCACCGCATTTTCATTGGCAAATTGCAGGCAGGTTTCATCCACCAAAGCATCGTAGACAATTACATCCGCCTGCTCAAGCGCACGCACGGCATGCAGTGTCAAAAGACCGGGATCACCGGGTCCGGCTCCCACCAGCCACACCTGACCCTTTTCCATTTGCGGCAGCAGATCCTGCCTTGTTTGCTTGTTCATGCGGTCTTCTTCATGCATCATAGAATTTCATTCATATCACTGTTATCGGATAATCAGCGAAATTGAATAGTGAATTGATCACACTTGCATAATTTTTCTCTGTGTCCGGCCAGATAATCGATTATAAGACCTTTATGAGTGACATGACAGAACCAGACAATGAACACGAGCCAGAACAAGATGTACCAGCTTTGCGCAAAGGCTGGACAACAGGTGCTTGTGCAACAGCCGCTACCAAATCAGCTCTCACTGCCCTGATTACCGGCGAATTCATTGATCCGGTCGGTATTATTTTACCCAAAGGCGAAGTGCCTTTCTTTCCGCTTGTGCTGGAAAGTTTGGGCGATGGTTATGCCATGGCCGGTATTGTCAAAGATGCAGGCGATGATCCCGATGTGACCCATGGCGCCACCATCATCTCAACGGTTTTTCCGGCCCCTCCCGGCACCGGTATTATTTTTCAGGCCGGAGATGGTGTCGGCACAGTGACCCGTCCGGGCTTACCGATTCCCCCGGGTGAAGCGGCTATTAATCCTGTACCACGCAAAATGATGACCGAAATTTGCGAGGAAATCTGCGCTCAATATGGCTTGCCTGCTGATCTGGTAATTATGATTTCTGTGCCGGACGGCGAGGAAATTGCTAAAAAAACATGGAACCCGCGCCTTGGTATTGTTGGCGGCATTTCCATTTTAGGCACCACCGGCGTGGTCAATCCTTTTTCCTGCTCGGCATGGATCCACTCCATCCATCGCGGCATTGATGTGGCGCGTGCTGAAAAACAAAACCATGTACTTGCCGCAACCGGTTCCACATCGGAAACAGCAGCACAAGATATTTACAACCTGCCGGATTTTGCCATTTTGGATATGGGCGATTTTGCCGGTGGCGTATTAAAATATCTGCGCAATCATCCGGTTGACAAATTAACGCTTGCCGGTGGCTTTGCCAAACTCACCAAGCTTGCTCAAGGCGCTCTTGACCTCCACTCTGCCCGCAGCCAAGTTGATATGGGCTTCTTGTGGGAGACAGCCGAAGCGCTGGGCGCACCCGATGAAATGCGCGAGATGATTCTATCTGCGAACACTGCACTTGAAGTGCTTGTAATGACTCAGAAGATTGATCTGGGATTGCCGCAAGCAATTGCTAAAAAAGCACAGGAAACTGCTCTCAACACGTTGCGCGGCGCACCGGTTGAGGTCGAGATTATTGTAACAGATCGCAAAGGCACTATCCTTGCCCGTCTCTGATCAAAGCATCCTTTTACTCGGTGGCACCACAGAAGCCGCAGAGCTTGCACAAATCTTAAATGCACAAGGTTTTCCCGTCACCACTTCGCTGGCTGGCAGAACGGCGAACCCCTCACCCGTTGACGGCAATGTGCGCAGTGGCGGTTATGGCGGCGTTGAAGGATTAAGCGCTTATATAACGCAACAAAATATTGCGCTCATCATTGATGCCACCCACCCTTTCGCCAGACAGATTTCAGCCAATGCACAACAAGCAGCCGATCAAACCCGCTGTCCGCTCATCCGGCTGGAGCGTGCAAGCTGGCAACAGCAATCTGGCGACAAGTGGCAGCTTATTCAAAGTGAAGAAGCAGCAGCACGCCTGCTACCTGCCGGTGCGCGCGCATTTTTAGGGCTTGGCCGCCAGCATATTGCGCCGTTTCAAGCCTGTGATGATGTGCATTTCATCATGCGGATGATTGATCCGGCCGAAGTGGCACTCCCACGCCATCACGAGATCATTCTGGCAAAGCCTGCCGATTATGAAGCGGAATATGACCTGTTGCGCCAATACAAGATCACCCATCTTGTCTGCCGCAATTCAGGTGGCAACGCATCTTATGAAAAAATCCGTGCCGCGCGTGACTTATCCATTGAAGTGCTGATGATTGAAAGACCAAAACCTGTTGCGCATCATGTCGTGGAAAGCACTGATGCGGTATTAGCCTTTGTTCATTCGTTTTTCATTTCGGTGCTGCGCAGCACATGCTGATGGCTTTCATGATAAAGCGCTGAATCGCGGAAATTTTTGACATCCAAAGCACGGCCAATAAAAATCATCGCTGTGCGCTTCACACCATGTTCTTCTATTTTGGCACGAATATCAGCCAATGTGCCTTTGATGAACGCCTCATCCGGCCAGCCAACCCGATAAGCCACAATTACCGGACAATCCGCGCCATAAAGCGGCAATAATTCATCTTCGATTTTTGCCAGATTGCGGATCGACAAATGAATAACCAATGTCGCACCGGATTGGCCAAGATTACTGAGCGTCTCACCTTCCGGCATAGCTGAAGATTTCATCGAGGTGCGGGTCAGAATGATCGACTGGTTAACACCTGGAATTGTCAGCTCCTGTTTTAAGGCCGCAGCAGCTGCTGCAAAAGCCGGTACACCGGGTGTCACATCATAGGCAATGCCAAGCGCATCAAGCCTGCGCATCTGCTCTGCCATTGCGCCATAAATAGACGGATCACCGGAGTGGACACGCGCCACATCCAAACCTTTGTCATGTGCCTCGCGCATGGCCTCGATAATTTCATCCAAGGTCAGCGTCGAACTATCAATCAACAGCGCATTTTCTGGCGCACAGGCTACCAATTCTTTCGGCACCAGAGAGCCCGCGTAAATACAAACCGGACATTGCTCAATCAGTCGCTGGCCGCGCACTGTAATTAAATCCGCAGCACCAGGCCCCGCGCCGATAAAATGAACAACCATAATTTCAACTCATCCTGTTTGCGCTAATGCAAATGTTGCATTGGCAAAGCTTACTTTCTCAACGATTAGAACTGCTTGTTTGCCCGCCGCCATGAGAGCCGCAGCCTCCGCAACACCATGACAGCCAATGCGCTTAAACAACTGATCTGACGGATTTTTAAGCCGCTCTGTCATAGTTTCAAGCGCACTTGCTTCATAAAAGAAAACCGGCACCTTGAAAACGTCTTCCAGCGCTGCAATCACCGCACTGCCGCGCTTCGATGCAATGGTGGCAATGCCATCAATCTCATGACCTGCCGATAGCTGACGCGCCAGCTCAACCACTTCAGCAGGCTTTGCTGCACTGCTGAAGCCGATGCCTAATATCACCATCAGCAGCGGTCGCATTTGGAAGCGGCATTTGCTTCCTGTAACTCCTGCGGGCTGACATTGAGAACCTGCGCTACACGACTAATCAATGCTGCTTCCGCTTCATCAAACTCATTATCCGAGCAAGCAACCGTCATTAAATCTCGCAGCAATGCCACGCGGCGTTCCGGTGCCATTTCGGCAAGCATGGCTGCTGCCTGTCGCGTATTGGTCTCATAAGCATAATCTTTGAGATATTCGGTCACTTCCGGCAGCTCTTCGGCGGAAATACCAAAATTGGCAAAAGCGATCTCTTTAAAAGCTGCAATTTCTGCCGGATGCTGATCACCATCAGCAAACACCACATGCATCAGCAACAAAAGCTCTGCTGCCATTGCCGGATCTTCGGCCACCCGCTGCACTGCACTTTTCTTCGACAGAAATGCATAAATCCGGTCAAACAAGCTTTCAGCCATTGTAACGATCCCTTTTGAAGCCATTGCTGGCATGAGTGTTGGCAAGCCTTAGTTCAGAAAACAAGTTCTTTTTTAATTGCAGCGAAACCGCTAAGACAATGCAGGACTAAACACCGCCTTGCCACTTCATTCTTTCTCCGGCTTGCATCATGTTTGAATTTTTCGACCAGCTAACCCTGCTTCTCATCGCCGCTGCATTCATTGCCGGTATTATTGATTCTATTGCAGGCGGTGGCGGCATGATTACCATTCCGGCATTGTTGCTGGCAGGTATCCCACCGGTCGAAGCGCTTGGCACCAACAAGCTGCAAGGTCTTTTCGGCTCCACATCAGCAACCATCGCTTATACGCGCAAAGGCCATATTGATCTTGTATCCCTTTGGCCTGCGGCCCTTATGTCGCTTATTGGTTCAGTGTTCGGCGCACTCCTGGCCACAATCCTGCCTGTCTCCATCATTCGCGGTGCCTTGCCAGTTTTGCTGATTCTGATCGCGCTTTACTTTATGCTGAAGCCCAATATCAGCGATATCGACCGTACCAGCCGGATGAAACCATTTTTGTTCGGCATCACTATCGTGCCGCTGATTGGTTTTTATGATGGTGTTTTTGGCCCCGGCACCGGCTCGCTCTTCATGCTCGCCTTTGTCTCACTGGCCGGTTACGGTATTTTAAAAGCAACAGCGCACACAAAATTGCTCAATTGCGCCTCCAATTTGGGCAGCTTTGTTGCCTTTTCCTTGGTGGTGACAATCAATTGGAAATACGGAATTTTGATGGGAATTGCCCAATTTGCCGGGGCGCAAATCGGCGCTTCACTGGCGATGCGGGTGGGTGCAAAAATTATCAAGCCATTGCTGATTATTGTCAGCCTTGGTCTGGCTATCCGCCTCATGCTGGAAGCGGATAACCCGTTACGCGTCTGGTTGGGTTTCTAAACCCGCAAAGCAACCAGCACCACGCCGCAACCGATCAGCACAATGCCGAGCCAGTTGATCATCGATATGCGCTCACCAAGAAAAACGGCTGCAAAAATAGCAACCAGCACGACCGACAATTTATCAACCGGTGCGACGCGGGCTGCGTCACCCACTTGCAGCGCGCGGAAATAAGCCAGCCATGAAGCGCCTGTCGCCAAACCCGACAGCACCAAAAACACCCATGACTTGGCTGAAATCTCGGCGGGTGATTGCCACTGCCCCGAGACACTTAAAAACACACTCAACGCACCAATAATGACGAAAGTGCGGATCAGCGTGGCGAAGTCGGAATTAACGCCCTGAATACCGACTTTTGCAAAAATTGCCGTAAGGGCCGCAAAAACTGCCGATAAAAGCGCCCAAAACTGCCAGCTATCAACCATTATCATATCCATCATAAAATGCGTTCAAACTTCGCAAAGCTTGAACGCATCCAGTCTTAAAATTCAATGCCTTTTTGTGCTTTCACACCAGAGCGGAACGGATGTTTGATCATTTCCATTTCCGTGACCAGATCAGCCACTTCAATGAGCTCATCCTTGGCATTGCGTCCGGTGATGATCACATGTTTCATCGGTGCCTTGGCTTTCAGCACGTCGATCACTTCGCTCACTGGCAGATAATCATAGCGCAGCACAATGTTCAGCTCGTCACAAAGCACCATGTCATAGCTGTCATCGAGGATCATGGCTTTTGCCTGTTCCCATGCATCTTTAGCCATCTGGATATCACGGGCGCGGTCCTGCGTTTCCCATGTAAAGCCTTCGCCCAATGCCGAGATCGTCACTTGATCAGGGAATTTTTCCAGCACCCAGCGCTCGCCGGTGTCCCATGAGCCTTTAACAAACTGCACCACACCAATTTTCATGCCGTGGCCAAGGGCGCGGAAAACCATACCGAAACCAGCGGTGGATTTGCCTTTACCTTTACCGGTATTGACAATCACCAAACCTTTTTCATCGGTTTTGGTGGCTTGCATTTTATCGCGTGCCGCTTTGATTTTTTTCATCTTTTCGGCGTGACGCGCGTTCAGCTCTTCTTCACTCATCCCGATTGTTTTATCAGTCTTTTCAGTCATTTGCCTCGCCTTCCGGAATCAAATTCTGAGCCATCATTTCCAGTTCAAACCGCGCTGAATTCGAACGCGGTGTCCAGAACTGTCGTTTAATGGCCTCTTCTAGTTTCTGCGCAATTTCCCGTAATGCTGCCGGATTCTTATCCGCAATAAAATCACGCACTTTCGGATCAACCATATAGGCTTGATAGACTGCCTCAAAATGATGGTTTGAGACAGCTCCTGTTGTGGCAGCAAAAGCGAATAAATAATCAACCGTTGCTGCAATTTCGACCGCACCTTTATAGCCGTGACGCATCACACCAGCGATCCATTTCGGATTAACCGCACGACCACGCACAACCCGCGAAAGCTCTTCCTGCAAAGTGCGGATGACCGGACGCTCAGGGCGGGAATGGTCATTATGATAGACATCAGGAGCCTTGCCGGACAAATGCTCGACTGTCGCAGCCATACCGCCTTCAAACTGATAATAATCATCAGAATCAAGCAGGTCATGCTCACGATTGTCCTGATTTTGCACAACCGCATCAATTGCTTTGAGGCGCGTTTCTAAAAGGCCGCGCTGCGCATCGCCTTCTTCACCCGCACCATAAGCATAGCCGCCCCAGACAAGCCAGGCCTCAGCCAGATCGCCACGCGCTTCCCAGCCGTTTTCGTCCATCAGGGCTTGTAAGCCCGCACCATAGGCCCCCGGTTTCGAGCCAAAAATACGATATCCGGCTTTTTTGAACGCCTCTTGCTCGCTCTCGCCTTTTGCCATCAAAGCATTGGCTTCTTCACGCATACGCGCGGCAACGGGATTATCGCCTTCGCTTTCATCCAACTTGCCGACCGCACGGATTGCTTTGTCAAAAAGTGCAATCTGCTCAGGAAAAGCATCGCGGAAGAAACCGGAAATACGCAATGTCACATCGACACGCGGACGCCCAAGCTTTGCCATCGGGATAATTTCATAACCGGTGACGCGGCGGGAGGCCATGTCCCAAACTGGCTTCACGCCGATCAAAGCCAAGGCTTGCGCAATATCATCACCGCCGGTGCGCATATTGGATGTGCCCCATGCGGTCAGCCCGAAAGAACGCGGCCAATCGCCATTATCCTGCGTGTAGCGAGTAATTAAGAGTTCAGCCGATTTCCTTCCCAACTCCCATGCGGCTGGTGTGGGCACGGCACGGCTATCCACGGAAAAGAAGTTGCGCCCTGTTGGCAGCACATCTGGGCGACCGCGCGTTGGCGCGCCTGACGGCCCCGGATTAACAAAGCG
This sequence comes from Paenochrobactrum glaciei, assembly GCF_039522165.1. Classification (NCBI taxonomy): domain Bacteria; kingdom Pseudomonadati; phylum Pseudomonadota; class Alphaproteobacteria; order Hyphomicrobiales; family Brucellaceae; genus Paenochrobactrum; species Paenochrobactrum glaciei. The sequence goes on along the minus strand of NZ_BAAADE010000002.1, from coordinate 344,693 downwards.
TCCGTCAAGCGCTGCCATAAAGCCGCTCATTTCGGCTTGTCCGCAGGCTTCTACACGCTGGCGCAAATGATCATTAATCACGCTCAGAACCGCTTGCGTTTCCGACCAGTCAACTGGGCAGTCAGCTTCGCCGCTCACAAGTTGCGCAGCAAACAGCTCAATACGTTCAACCGTATCACCATTATTGCGCCAGAGATCATTGCTGATCGCCTGCAAAAGCGCAGGCTTTTCGCCCGTCCACGGCTCAGCCATTGCGCAATCCAGCGGATCAAACCCCTCAAGCAATTGCGCATCTTTGGCAATTGCCCGCTGCAAACTTTGATCACCAATAGCACCACCAAGCGACACGGCAATGCCGCGCGGCACACGGGCAAGCGCCACTAACAGATCGGTCAGCAATCGCCCTTCCGGTGCGAGGCCGAAAATATGCAAGCCGTCACGAATTTGCATTTCTTTGAGATCGCACAAATAAGCATCAAGCTTTTGCAGTGCCAGATCTTCATCATCATGGGCGTGAATACCGGCATCCTGATCAAGACCAATATCGCGCACCAAATCCAAAATCTGGCCTTTGAGGCGAATGAGGCGGCGCGGATCAAGTCCCGATGCCTCATAATATTCATCCACCAAAGCTTCCAGATCTTTTAACGGGCCATAGCTTTCAGCGCGTGTTAAAGGCGGCGTCAGATGGTCGATGATAACGGCACTGCTGCGTCTTTTGGCTTGTGTGCCTTCGCCCGGATCATTGACGATAAAAGGATAGAGATGCGGGGTCGCGCCAAAGACAGCTTCCGGATAACAGTTTTCCGATAAAGCCAATGCTTTACCGGGCAACCATTCCATATTGCCATGCTTGCCCATATGGGCAATCGCATCCACTTTGGCCACGTCACGCAGATAAGCATAGAACGCCAGATAGCCATGCGGCGGCACTAAATCCGGCGAGTGATAGCTTTCTTTCGGGTCGATATTATAGCCGCGTGCAGGCTGTATCCCCACCAGCGTTTCGCCATATTGCATCAGCGATAAAGCAAAGCTTTGAGGCTCGTTCATAAAAAACGGATCCGCTTGCGGCTCACCCCAGCGAGCAAGCACCTCTGCCTGAATCTGATTGGGAAGTTTAGCAAAGAAGGCATTGTATTGATTCAAAGAAAGCGTGTTGCGTACCACACGTCCGTCAAGTGCTGCATTGGTGGGGCCAGCCATCAAATCACCGATCAACTGGTCGCCATCGACCGGCAAATCAGCCACCGGATAATTTTGCGCCTGCATGGCGCGTAAGACTTCCACCGTACCCGCAGGTGTATCAAGCCCGACACCATTGCCAAGCCGCCCGTCCCTGTTTGGATAATTAGCAAGGATTAATGCAACGCGCCGTTCAGACGCTTGCTTTTCTTTCAAGCGCACCCATGCTTTGGCTAAATCCGCTACAAAATCCACACGGTCTTGTACCGGCTCATGGGTGACAATATTAGCTTGCACCACCGCATCATAATTTTTGGCTGACTTAAATGAAACGGCGCGGGTCAATACGCGCCCGTCCACTTCCGGCAGCGCAACATTCATTGCAAGATCACGCGAGGAAAGCCCCTGCGGCGAACCTTCCCACATTTCTAAACTGGAACCGGACAAGATCACTTGCAGCACCATCGCGCCATTTTTTTCCAGCACTGTCGGCTGGCGTTCTGAGCCGGGAACAGAAACCGCAAAACCAGTAGCGTTTAAAACAAGTGACGGATTGTCTTCATCAAAAATTCGCTCCAGAACGGCCACCGAAACCGCATCTTTCAAGCTGCTGATATAGACAGGCAAGACGTTCAGCCCACGCGCCTTTAGCGCCTCAATCAGCGCTTCAATCGGCTTGGTCTGGCCGCTTTGAACAAGTGCCCTATAAAAACAAATCGCCACCACCGGCGCGTTTTTATTGGCTCTTAGCTCGCGCAATTCTGCAACTGTGGCAATGCCATCTTCCGGCCACCAAAGACCGGCTTTTAATAAAGGTGCGGCTTCCACCGGCCGTTCACGACCATCAATTAATGATGTACAACATTCCAGAAAGCCACGTGCATTTTGGGCGCCACCTTCAATCAGATAATGCCACAGCGTATCCAGATCATGCGGGTTAACCGTTGAATAGCGTTTCAGGCTTGCATCAGGCTTATCATCACCGGGCAAAACCGCCAGCATAATGCCGTGATTGACCGCGCAGGCATGCAGCGCTTCCAAGCCATATGGCCAGTAGCTTTCACCACCAATCACCCGCACGACGATCAGCTTTGCAAAACGCGCTGTGCGTTCCACATAAGTGTCTACCGACATTGGATGTGACAGCGACATCATATTCACAAGCCGGAGTGTCGGCGCATCACTGATTGAGCGATGCGCCGAGGCCAGACTTGCGAGCTCTGTATCAGCCGCAGAAAGAAACAAAATATCGGCAGGGCTTTGACCTAAATCGATGGCTTCGCTGCCGTCGGCAATCGTCCCTTTCTGGGCAAGCAGGAGATGCATGGATTACGCTGCTTCCTGAACGGATTTAGCAATCGCTGCTTCATCAATATCATGCACGCCGATTACCACCAGCTTGGTAGAGCGGGCTTCACCGTCTGCCCATGGACGATCAAAATAATGCTCGATACGCGAACCGACGGCCTGCACAACCAGACGCATCGGCTTGCCCGGCACATTGGCAAAACCTTTCAAACGTAAAATGTCATGTTCGCCAATGATTTTCTTCAGGTTTTCTGCAAATGCTTTTGGGTCGTTTACATCACCGGCTTCCACCACAAAGCTTTCAAACTCGTCATGACTATGGGTGTGATCGTCACCGCTTTCGTGGTGCATTTCATGATGTGACTTGCGGTTGGCAATGTCATCTTCCGAACCGACACCCAGACCAAGCAGAATGTCCGCACCAATTTTACCAAAACTTGCTGGCACCATATTAGTCTGGCGGGATGAGCGTTCCGAAACATCTTTGCGCACAGTTTCAAGCGCTGCCTCATCAAGCAGATCGGCTTTATTGAGCACGATCAGATCAGCGGCATGGATCTGGTCTTCAAAGAGTTCTTCCAGCGGGCTTTCATGGTCAAGCGATTCATCGGCCTGACGCTGCGCATCAATTTTATCATGATCATCCGCAAAGCGGCCTTCGGCAACAGCTGCCGCGTCAATCACGGTCACCACGCCATCAACGGTCACTTGCGTTTTAATTTCCGGCCAGTTGAATGCAGCAACAAGCGGCTGCGGCAGTGCCAGACCGGAAGTTTCGATCACAATATGATCAGGACGATCAGCGCGTTCCAAAAGCTTGGTCATGGTCGGGATAAAATCATCAGCAACGGTGCAGCAAATGCAACCATTGTTCAGCTCAATAACATCATCTTCTTCACAATTTTCAATGCCGCAACCTTTTAAGATGCCACCGTCAACGCCCAGATCGCCAAATTCATTGATGATCAAGGCAATGCGCTTGCCATTCGCATTTTCAAGCAAATTACGGATCATGGTGGTTTTACCCGATCCTAAAAAGCCGGTAATCACGGTGGCCGGAATCTTTTGACCCTGCATATTCTATCCCTTCATTTTCAACGACAATCCTGCCGCCATAAAGTAAACTTCCTGAGCTTTTTCAGCCACGCGCTGATGTAAAAAACCCGCATAATCTCTAAATTCCCGTGCCATCCGGTTGTCAGGCACAATGCCCAATCCCACTTCATTAGAGACAAAAAATATCTCACCGGACAGTTTGGGAAAAACCTCTAAAAGCCGCGTCGTTTCAGCGTCAATGTCGCGCTCTGCCATCATCAGATTGGTGACCCAGAGCGTTAAACAATCAACCAGCACGAAACGATTTTGCGCAGCCGTTTTCAACAATGATCCCGCCAGATCAAGCGGTTCTTCAACCGTTGTCCAGTTCAGGCCACGTCTGTCTTGATGAATACTGATACGCGAGCGCATTTCATCATCATAAGCACGCCCTGTAGCGATATAAAATAGCTCCAGGCCAGAGCTTTCCGCACAGTTTTCAGCGTATTTTGATTTTCCCGAGCGAGCGCCGCCGAGAACAAGCGTAATTTTTCCCGACGGCATGCTTATCAAGCCTCGATTTCTGCGGATGCGTAGGTTTGCACCAGCCAGCCAAGCGTCAAACCAATCACCACCCACATAAACAAATTCGTGGCTGTGGTTGCCACTGCATATTGCGACGCAAGCAGCGACGGGATCGGTGAAGAAATATCTTCCGGATGTGGCGCACCATAAAGATGCGGTGCAACAATGGCGACAAGACCTAAAATCTTCGCCCAGATTTCAGCGCGCAACACGAGAAGATAAATACCAATTGCCGATAAAATAACAGTCACAACCCACCAAAGCTGACGCTCTGCCAGATCGGCTGCCGGCATGGCTGGCAATTCCGGTGAAAGCCCGAGAGACGGCAGAAATGACACCGCAAAGAAACCGGCAAGTCCCCAATAAATGCCGTTTTGCTTGGTCACGCGACGTCCCAACAATAAAGCCGTGCCGCCCAAGGCCAGCGCAAAGCCGCCACAAGCAACTAAATTGGCCAAAATTGTATTGCCAAGGCGTCCGAAAGGCAGTTCAGCGCCTTCTTCTTCATCCTCAGCAGCATCACCATGGCTATGTGGTGCTGCCGCTTCTGATGTCTCGCCATGATCATGACCACCGGAGGCGTCTTCATAGATTTCGGCCTGCAAAATCAGTGGCACTGTCTTGATATACATAGCAGGCGTCATCAGCAGCCCTGCAATCAGACCAGCTGCTAAAACCGCCAATAAATAACGAATATACATAATTCCCCCATAGAGAAATAAACTCACGCATGCGTGAGCATCACTTCATCATCCAAAATGAATGAACCCCTCAAAATTCCGAGCGGTAACTTAGTGACAAGGGAACCCATAAGAATGGCGCATATCATGTGCAGAATCATGCAGCATGTCTGAATGCGCCAAACCAACACCATAGATCAAAAAAACGCCAAGCATTAACGCAACAAGTGCCGTACCCAAACGGGCAGCAAGCGGTGTGGAAAGCACATCCGATGCGCTATTATTTGTGTGTGCAGCCATGACAACCTCCGTGCAGGCAGCAGGGAAAACCTCCCCTTAGGTGCAGGCAATATGCCCTTTGCAAACAGGCAGGTCTCCTGGCTCGCGGGTCGTGAAGATGAAGCCGCCTTCCCGGTTTCCCAGTGGCTGCTGGTTTCATTAAAAAACCAGCTTGGCAACATCCCTCACCGCTCTACAGTCGCGGGGTCGGCTGCTATCAAAATGCTTATTACAAGCATTTCACGCATTCCCTCTTCGTCCATCAATCCAACATGATGAAAACCTGATGCAATGGCCTGACATTATGCTGTGCGATTGTGATCGTCAATCGACTTGAGGCTTCGCTGATTGTGGATGAAGGTTTAAATTTTGACCGGCAAACTTAACTGCAACAAGGCATCCACATCGAGATATTGCTCAAGATTATCAGCAAGCTCGTTCAGTGCATCGTCAACGCTGGCCCGATAATTAAAACCAGCACCATGCACGCCAAGCTCTGCCAGTAATTTTGCCCTGAAACTATCGGACGCAAAAAGCCCGTGTAAATAAGTGCCAAAAATGCGACCATCAGTAGAAACCGCGCCATCCGACCGCCCGTCAATCAATGCGAAAGGACGCGCACAATCCGGCCCGTGGCTCACACCGCAGTGAATTTCATAACCATCAACCGGCACATCATAGGCCACAGCTGTGCCCTGCACCTGACCAAGTGTTTTTTCGGCCTTCATGACAGTTTCCATCTGCAAAAGGCCTAAACCGTCAGCGTCAGCCGTATCGCCATCAATATGCTTCGGATCACTGATTTTTTGCCCCAGCATTTGATAGCCGCCGCAAATGCCAATGACATGGCCGCCACGCTTTACATGAGCATGAATTTGAGTGTCCCAGCCATTTTCACGCAAACGTTTTAAATCACCAATAGTCGATTTAGTGCCGGGCAAAATAATCAGCCCTGCATCAGCAGGTATTGCCTCACCTGCCCGCACCATCACCACTTCAACATCCGGCTCGGCTTTTAAAGGATCAAGATCATCAAAATTGGCGATTCGATCCAGCATCGGCACAGCAACTTTCAACGCTTTCGTTTGAACGCCTACCATACGTTCCAACACGACTGAGTCTTCGGCAGGCAAACGCGCCACTGCTTTCAACCATGGCACCACACCAAAAGACGGCCAGCCGGTAAATTCGGTGATGGAGCGCAAGCCATTATCAAAAAGCGTCACGTCACCACGAAACTTATTGATCAGAAAACCAACAATCATCGCGCGGTCTTGCTCGGGCAAAATCGTATGCGTGCCCACCAGCGAAGCAATCACACCGCCGCGGTCAATATCCCCCACCAGCACAACCGGCACCCCCGCCTTGGTGGCAAAGCCCATATTGGCAATATCGTTTTTGCGTAAATTAATCTCAGCCGGAGAGCCCGCACCTTCCACCAGCACTATATCAGCGCCATCACAAATATGCTGCCATGACTCCATCACGGCATTCATAAATTGCGGCTTCAAACGCTGATAGTCGCGCCCCTTGGCTTGCCCGCGCACTTTACCCTGCACAATGATCTGGCTGCCGGTTTCAGATTGCGGCTTTAATAATACAGGGTTCATGTGAACGCTGGTCGGCACACCACAGGCTAATGCCTGCAACCATTGTCCGCGGCCTATTTCGCCGCCATCATCGGTAACGGCTGCATTATTGGACATATTTTGCGGCTTGAACGGGCGCACTTTAAGCCCGCGATTGCGCATCACACGACAAAGACCGGCCACAAGAACCGTTTTGCCAACATCAGAGCCAGTACCTTGAAACATTATCGCGCATGTCATGATTGTGACCTATCGCAATCGGCACGTTCTGCATAGAGGCCAAACAAATGTCCGCGCAAAGAATTATTGAATGCCGCAAAACTACAGTTAAGCGCATTGCAGAATCACACTGAACAAATCTTCACGAAAGTGACGCGTGATATTTACCACTCTTTAACAAACTGGCTTTTTTCAGCCAATTTTACAGTCAAAAAAGTGCAATCTTTAGACTTACTTAAGCTTCTGATAACCATCCGGTAAGAATGTCCTGTTAAAAAGATCATCGAGACGGCAACAAACCGCCTCGATGCTCCGGATAAGGTATTGCGTACCGGAGCTTATAGTATTTCTCACCGGTGTATTGTTTGGTGAGAGCCAAAGCGTTTGTTGGCAAGGCCGTGCATCTTCGGATAGCGCGGTTTTTGCCATTTTCAAATGTTTGTTAAGTATAAATTTTAGCATTAATTTTTAACGGTATCCTCTACCGCTTGTGCTGTCCCTTTCACATCACGCCCCACACCACGAACCGTGTTGGCACATGCAACGAGTGTAAATGCAAAGAGAACAATAGCTATTGGGGCAAAGCGTGAGATTTTCATTCGTTTACGTCTCCATTGTAGCATTTTAAAGTTAAACACTTGGATCAACGTGAAAACGCCGCATTGGTTGCCTCTGCTTGAAAAGATTTTACAAAATATAAGCAAAAAAACCCGCAAGCATTTTAGCTTACGGGCTTTCATTCATGCGTGCCTGTCAAAACAAGCAGGTTTTATAAAATTATTTAATCTTTGCCTGACCACCACTGATCGTTACTGCTTCGCCACCATTCAGCGCTTCACGGTCGCCGTTTGGCATTGTCACAAAGCAACCCGACGGGCAGAAGCTGACAGTTTCGCCCGGAGCAATCACCAGCTCTTGCTTGGATGCGCCTTCGGTCACAACAATGGTCTGGGCTGATCCGTCACCGTTGGTCACAGTTGCAGCCGCGGCCAGAGCAATACCTGCTCCTGAAAGCGCAACTGTCATCACAATGACTTTACCGAATTTGATCATATTGCCTCGATGTTGCCATCGCCCCTTTTTGGATCGGATGCCGCCTTTGCTGCACCCTGTCTACTCTAGTAATGCTAAATCTATAGAACACTCAAGCTGAATGTTAGCTGAACAAAGTTTTATACTCTTAATCTCTTGATCAAGCGTCCGCATCTTTCTGAACGACAGCTTCATCTTCCGCCTCTGTCTCGACTTTTGCCTGAGCTTCGGCTTCAGCAGCAGCGGCGGCCTTTTCCATTTCAATTTCTTTATTAAGCTGATGCAAGCGCTCAATTGCAGCAAAGCGCAATTCGTTTTTAATATCGGTTGTAGCGGTAATATCTGCCAAAAACGCATACATATCAAAAGTAAGCTGCCAGTGGGTCATTGTAGTCAATGCAACATAGGGAGCAGGATTTTTCAACACCGATGGATTGGAGCGCACAACATCCAACAATACTGCATGAACACGGCGTGGTTCATCCATCATCGGAATTTGAAAATTAATCTCGATACGGCCAAGCTTGTTGTGATGTGTCCAGTTGCCGACATTACCATTAATCAAGGTCGAGTTCGGCACAATGATCGATTGGCGCTGGAAAGTTTCCACTTCCGTTGCACGTACACTGATTTTTTTCACCGTACCGCTAACCGTCCCTGCTTCCACCCAGTCACCCACTTTAAACGGACGTTCGGCCAGCAAAATCAGACCGGAAACAAAGTTCTGCACGATATTTTGCAGACCAAAACCGATACCAAGCGAGAGACCACCGGCAATGAGTGCCAGATTGGAGAGGTTGAAACCAGCGGCTGAAATACCAACCAATCCAGCCAAGCAAAGGCCAATATAACCGATGACAGTACGAATGGAGTTGCGCACACCGACATCCACACGGCCGCGCACCATCACTGTGGTGTCGAGCCAGCGCTGGAACCAGCGTGTAAAGAAATAAACCACTAAAAATAAAACAACGCCGGTAAGAATACCCGTCAGCGAAATGGAGAAATCACCGATACTGAAACCGGTCATCAAGCGGAAGAAAGTATCTTTCAACTCGCTCCACTGGAAACCAAACTGCATCAATATCAGCGGCAACCCGATAAGCAGCACCATCAGATTGATCAAAATACCGACAATCAAACCAGCCTGATCCATGGAACTATCATCAAGACCAAACTTGTTTTGCAGTCCGTGACCGATTTTGGTCGATTTAAATGCACCTTCTTCAATGATGGCACGGGCTGTCAAAAAGCCCAGATACATCATAATCAAAAACGCGCCGCTCACCATGATCTGCTGCGAGGCAAAACGCGCAAAACCAATATAGCCGCCGAGCGAACTGATAACCGGAATAGCGCCCAAGCCAAAGAGCAGAATTTTCGCAAGCTTCGGCCAGCTATGCACTTCACCATCATCTTCACGCTGAATAGGTTTCAGCAGAGCAATCCAGATAATCAATGCACCAATCAGCAGCGAGGACACCAAGCTTTTGGCAACAGTCAGTGACAATGGCGAAGACAAAACCTGATTAACGGTTGTAAAAACATAATCGAGACCATTGACCAAAGCCGCAGTGGTAGCCAGCGCCAACAACACTTTCCCTGAGCGCGGTGCAATCGGCATCAAGCGCCATGCCGGCATATCAGGGCTAATAATCGCTTTTGCCATACGGTAAATAAAGTACACAAGTCCGGCAGAGCTAAAGACAGACCGTAAAATCAGCGCAATATCGCTGCGCAGCACATTAAAATAATCAAGGAAGAAATAAGTGGTCGCAAAGAAAACGCCAACGGCTGCCGACGGAATGAGTGTTGACCAGAAAGCCACCGACAGACGACTTAAATAAGAAGGGCTTTCGACCTCGGGATCGCGCTGATAAATTGTGCCAAGAAAATAACGCGCTCCCAATTCTAAAAGAACTGCGGCTACAAACGCAAAGAAAGTGGCTGCCAGAAACGAATTTAGCTTGAACGAAACAACAAAACGCCACCATGAGCGGACGATCTTGCCCAGTGCCGTCAGCTGATCCCCCGCAGCAGTCGTGACATTAGCGCCCATGGAATAGTCAATCTGTACACGCTGTGACAAAGTACTGCTGAACAGATCACGGCGGATTGTAATCACTTTATTACTTAAGCGATTGACTTGCAGGGAGGCATCTTCTGTTTCCCCCAACACCGCATTGATTTGCGCTTTTTCATTCGCCAAACGTGCCCGCTCTTCGGTCACAACATCGGCTTCTGCCGGTTGCCCATCCCCCGGTGCTGCACCTAATTGTTCCAGACGCGAGTTGATTTCAGTCAGGCGCGGACGGAAAGAAACACCAGCTTCCAAGAGCTTGCGTGATATATCATCAAGCTTCAGCTTGATCGCCGCCAGCTCCTCATCATTGGTGAGGCTTTGCTCAAGCTTAGTCTCCAGCTGCGCAACAGATTGCTTCAGCTCATTGATAATAGGACGTTTTTCATCTGCAATTGTTTCCGCCAACACCGGAACGGACAGAGCCGCCATAAGCCAGATAATTGATAAAATGATAGCTCTTGGTAAAAATAACCGGTTCAATTTTCTCACCCAGTCTACCCTTTTATAATCATCTGCAATGCGCATTGTTTCAGCATTATTATTAAACTGCATCATTTGGCAAAATACGTGTCTTTTCAATCGAAAAACATAATTTGCTTATATTTAAAATCCGCGGCCAGCATAGGGTAATTTTACGCCTGCGTTAAGATAATGGTCGTATTTTCCTTGTGAGCAGCGTTACAGTTGGTTAATGAGGATTCTCAATCAGATTTCTATGTGTTATTCTTCCAGCACTTAGAAAGCTAAAAATTGTAACGCAAACGGCACAGGCCCCATCTTTTGGCAAAGCATGTGAAACATAGATTGAATAAACAAGCACATGATTTCATGGTGCTTTTTTCGATTCTGGTTTCATTTCTGACTCTGTTTCTGATTGCACAATTCAACGCTTCTTCTGATGAAAAAAACCAAGCAATCATTCAGCTTAATGCAATCAGCCAAACTGATTTGCGGATAACACCAACCGGACGTCACCAGTCAGCACCGGCTAATCTGCCATCCCGCTCGTCTGTTGCCGAACTTTATCAGCATAAATTCAAACCGCAGCGCTTTGATAATGTTGATCCGTTTCTTGGTGCAGTTCTTTTTGATTTTGCCGCCGAATATTTCACCGGCCTGCAAATCATCTATTTTGCCGAAAATTTAATCGCTCTGCCCGTCGCCTCAACCGGCGCACGCGCACCACCTTTTTTCACGCGATAATTTTTCAGCACTTCCCCTCCGGCAGGTCTCATACGTTTTTTTGACAAATGTCATTCACCAGAGCTTGCAACCACCCATTAGCCGCTATTCTGATCCGTTCAGACTGGCTGCCTTTTCCGGATTAAAAAACTATGCGCACATCCAAATGGGCCATTGCTTTTTATAGCCTGATCGTTCTGGTCGGGCTTATCATCGCATTGCCCAACTTCTTTACCCAGCAGCAGCTCGATGCGATGCCAAGCTGGTTCCCTAAAAAACAAGTCACACTCGGTCTAGACCTTCGCGGTGGCTCCTATCTCGTATTGGAAGTTGATGCAGCAGGCTTGAAAAAAGACCGTCTGCGTTCATTGCTTGATGATGCGCGTTCAAAACTGCGTTCAGAACGTATTCAGCCGCAATCCATCCGCATTGCCGGTGATAGTGTTGTTGTTGCTATTCCTGACGCCGATGCCCGCCAAAAAGCTGACACTGCCCTGCGCACATTGATTACACAGGTCAATTCCAATAGTTTTGGCGCTGCGATCAACGACATTGAAGTCACTCAGTCGGACAATCAGATCCGCCTCAATATGACTGAAGCAGGCTTCCAGTATCGTCTTGACGCTGCTCTCCAGCAGAGCCTTGAAATCATCCGCCAGCGTGTGGATCAGGTTGGTGTCGCTGAACCTTCCATCCAGCGTGTTGGTTCGGATCGTATTGTGGTTCAGCTTCCGGGTTTGCAAGATCCGGCACATCTGCGCCAGCTTCTCGGCTCCACTGCTAAGATGACCTTCCATATGGTGGCCGATGCACCGGTCAACGATACCCCACCTCCAGGTGTCTCCATCCTGCCGGATGCCAAAGACGGCATGCAATATCCGATTGAAGATCAGGTGGCACTGAGCGGCGAACGCCTGACTGATGCACGCGCCGGCTTTGACCAACGCACCAATGAGCCAATCGTTTCATTCCGCTTTGACTCTCTGGGTGCCCGTCAGTTTGCTGAAATCACCACCAAAAACGTCAATCGACCTTTTGCCATCGTTCTTGACGGCAAGGTTCTAAGCGCCCCAGTTATCCGTGAGCCGATCACCGGCGGTTCGGGTCAGATCAGCGGTAACTTCTCGGTAGAAGAATCCGTTGTTCTTTCCGCACTTCTGCGTGCCGGTGCATTGCCTGCACCACTCACTGTGATTGAAGAACGCACCGTTGGCCCCGACCTTGGTGGCGATGCCATTAAAATGGGTCTTTACACCGGTATTGTAGGCTTCCTGCTTGTTGCTGTTCTCATTATCGCTCTTTATGGCGTGTGGGGACTCATTGCGAATGTCGCATTGCTTCTACATACAATTTTGACACTTTCAGCTTTGAGCCTGCTTGGTGCAACGCTGACTTTACCGGGTATTGCCGGTATTATTCTGGGTATTGGTATCGCCGTTGACGCCAATATTCTGATTAACGAACGTATTCGTGAAGAAACCCGTAAAGGCATGGGAGCGATGGCCGCTCTCGATAAGGGCTTCAAAATTGCCTATTCCACCATTGTGGATGCCAACGTCACCACATTGATTGCAACCGTATTGCTGTTCCTCTTTGGTACAGGCCCGGTACGTGGTTTCGCAGTCACTATGATGCTCGGCATCGCTATTTCCATGTTCACCGCGATCACCATTGTTCGCGTTATCATGGAGTGGGTTGTTCGCCGCCGCAAAATGAAAGTGCTGCATATTGAACCAATTCTGTCTTTGGTGCCTGAAAATACCAATTACAAGTTCATGAAAGCGCGTTTCTTTGGCATCGGTGTTTCTATCGTTCTGTCGCTTGCCTCCATTGGCCTCTTTATTGCACCGGGATTGAATTACGGCATTGATTTCAAGGGCGGTATTCAAGCGGAAATCATCACTTCGCAACCTGCCGATTTAGGCCAGCTTCGCTCCACTCTCACCGATTTGAAACTAGGTGAAGTGGCACTGCAAACAGCCGGCAGTCCGAACAATGTGCTGATCCGTATGCAGCGTCAGGATGGTGGCGAAGAAGCTCAATCCGTTGCTGTTGCCAAAATGCGTGAAGCGGTTCAGACGCTTTATCCGGATGTGAAAATCGAACGCACCGAAGTTGTGGGGCCGAAGGTTTCCGGTGAGCTGGCACGTTCTGGTGTCATTGCGGTTGTACTCGCAGCCTTTGCCATGCTGATTTATATCTGGTGGCGTTTCGAATGGTACTTCGCCGTCGGTGCGATTGTCACATTGGTGCTTGATACGACCAAGCTTGTCGGCTTCTTTGCCTTGATGCAGCTTGACTTCAACCTTACAGCGATTGCAGCCCTCCTCACCTCCATCGGTTACTCAGTTAACGATAAGGTGGTGGTTTATGACCGTATGCGAGAAAATATGCGGTTATATAAATCCAAGCCGCTGCGTGAAATCATCGATATGAGTATTAATCAGGTGCTAGTACGCTGTATTTACACCTCGATGACCACTTTCCTCGCAATGGCTCCAATGGCGATCTGGGGCGGCAGTGCTGTTGAAAACTTCGCTCTGCCAATGCTGTTTGGTATCTTTATCGCAACCAGCTCGTCCATCTTCATTGCAGCACCAATCCTGCTGTTTCTTGGTGATTGGTCGATCAAACGTCAGAAAAAAGCCGAACAAGATCAGGCTGCTATTGCATCTTGATCCAATATTCGGCGGGGCTGATTTAAACCTCAGCCCCGCCGTATTTCAGGTTTAAGTCGGGAGGGGAAATATATGGTTGATACGAAGTTAGCGAGCAGAGCATGAAATTTAAAGACTATATATGGCCGGTTATCGGTCTCATTGCTGTCGTAGTATCTGCATGGCTGCTTTATAAAGAATTGCGCAGTATTTCACTGGATGATGTCATCGACAGTCTCTATGCCATCCGCGTTCATCACTGGGTTCTGGCAGCGGCTTCTGCGCTTGTAGCTTATAGTTCGCTTGCCGGTTATGACCGTATCGCGCTTTTGCATCTGCATCGCAAAATTTCGTGGATCTTCATCGCCCTTTGTTCGTTCACCACTTATGCCCTCTCCCACAATATCGGCGCTTCGGTCATTTCCGGCGCAGTAGTGCGTTATCGTGCCTACTCATCACAAGGTTTGCCGGGCAGTGAAATTGCAGTTCTGATTGCTTTCTGCTCCTTCACTTTCATCCTCGGTGTCATCATGACATCCAGCATCGTCCTGCTGCTGGAACCTCATATTCTGCAACGCTTCAGCGAAGATTTGCCGCCACATCTGGCCATTGGCATTGCCATCATTATGCTTGCTTTTGTGCTGCTTTATGTTTTTGGCAGCTGGCTGCAATTGCGCCCGCTGCAGATCGGCAAATTCCGCCTCGAATATCCGCGTTTAAGTGTCGTCGTCCAACAATTGATTGTAGCACCGGTCGAACTCATCGGTGCAGCAGGCATCATCTATTTCGCGCTACCGGAAGCTGGCAATCCGGGCTTTTTGATTGTGCTTGGTATTTTTCTGGTGTCGTTTTCTGCCGCACTTATTTCCCATGCACCAGGTGGCTTAGGCGTCTTGGAACTCGTCTTCATGACCGGCCTGCCGGATATGGACCCAGCCGATGTGCTGGCCGCTTTAATTGTCTTCCGCCTGCTTTATCTGCTCATTCCATTCGGGCTGTCGCTGATTGTCGTGCTGGTATTTGAGAAGTCACAGTTCTCGAAAAGCTATTACAAAACGCAAACGCCTGAAAAACACGACCATTAAATCACCCTCTTTCGAGCCGTATATTCAAAACACCTTTAATATGCGGCTCGATAGAATATAATTTAATTAATCTGCCAATTATTAGTTTTCTATTTCTTATACACCCCGTCAAATCCCCTTAAAATGAAATCATAATTCAACAGCCATTATGTTTGGCTGTGTATTTTCATCCAGAGGGTTAAGACATGTCGGCTACTTTAATTATTCCCGGTTTCAAGGGATCTGAAGCAGGTCACTGGCAGCGCCAATGGCTTGAAGATGATGATACTGCACAAATTGTCGAGCAGGATGACTGGCATTATCCGGTGCTTTCCGAATGGCTTTATAAATTAGAAGCAAAGCTCGTTGAAAATCCGGGTGCCGTGCTGGTCGCCCATAGTTTAGGCTGCATTCTGGTCAGCCATTTAAGCAGCCGTCCAGCGGCAGCGCATGTGGCAGGTGCGCTGCTGGTGGCACCAGCTGACGCTGAAACCATGGCTAAAAAAGATGAACGCTTTGCAAGTTTTGCCCCCTTGCCGCGTGAACAACTCAGTTTTCCGTCTATCGTCGTTGCCAGCCGCAATGACGAATATATGAGCTTTAACAAAGCCCAAGCTTTGTCACAGGTTTGGGGCACCGGTTTTGTTGATCTAGGTTTTTCTGGCCATATTAATCCGGCCAGCGGTTTTCATCATTGGCCGGAAGGCGCCATTCTTGCCGCCGGTCTGCATAATGCACAACCGCATCAACAATTGCGGGCAAGTTAAATCCTTAGCATATATGTGTCTGGTCGGGCTTTTGCTTGACCGGACACAATAAATTTATCAACGCCGCCCACTCCTCCCTTAAAATGCACTCTCCCTATGGCCGCCCCCATTGCAAGTGCTGCTTTTTCATGTCAATTCAAGCGAAGTGATATAAAAACAGAAGCAGCAACCTCTAACAGGCTGCGCAGAGTGCTCCTGTTATTGTTTTTTTGCATGATCGTAATGACCCGCTGTGGTGTTAAACTTTCGCTATGCAATAAGGGGTGTGCGATGCGCCATTGGTTCTTAAGGCTCTGGAACTCGTTTAATGCAATCGGGCTGCTGATCGGCACCCTGTTTTTTGCCGCTTCGCTGACCCCGAGCCTGCTGCCACGCACCTATGTCATGCAAGGTCTCTTATCGGGAGTAACACTTGCCGCCGGTTATGGTCTGGGCGTATTTTTTACAGCCCTTTGGATCAGGTTGGAATTACCGCGCTTTCAACCGAAAATTCGCCGGTTTTTAAAAATCACCGGCAGTTCTTTCTGCATACCCGTACTGATTATTTTTCTGTGGCGCACTGCTGAATGGCAAAATTCGATCCGCGCTTTAATGCAGCTAGAACCCGTGGAAACCGCGCATCCATTTTATGTCGCTATTATCGCCTCAATCAGTTTCACATTTTTGATCGGCATCGTGCGCCTGTTTAAATGGGTGATGCATATTTCCTCACGCAATGCGCAGCGCTTTGCGCCCAAACCAATGGCCTATCTGCTTGGCAGTCTCATTGCTGTCGCCATTTTCTGGAGTGCGGGTGAAGGTATCTTGTTCCGCGGCGCCCTGCATATGGCCGACTCCTCCTTCCGCGCTCTTGATGAAATGATGGAGCCGGATACCGAACAACCACTTGATCCGCTTAAAACCGGCAGCAAAGCATCGCTTGTTGCCTGGCGTGACCTTGGCCGACAGGGCCGCGAATATATCGCCAATGGCCCCCGTCAGGAAGATATCAGCGCTTTTCGCAATCAACCAGCCCTTGAACCCATCCGCGTTTATGTCGGGTTGAATGCCGCAGACACCGTCGATGCACGCGCCAAGCTTGCTTTAAAAGAACTCATCCGTGCTGGAGGTTTTGAGCGCTCCTCACTGGTGGTAGTCACCCCGACAGGCACAGGCTGGGTCGATGCCGAAGCAATGGATCCGGCAGAATATTTGCTCAATGGTGATGTCGCCAGTGTTGCCGTCCAATATTCCTATCTGGCCAGCTGGCTGTCACTGTTGTTTGAACCCGATTACGGCAGCAAAACCGCGCGCGCTTTATTCCGTGAAGTTTATGGCCACTGGACAAAAATGCCTAAAGACAAGCGCCCTAAACTCTATCTTTATGGTTTGAGCCTTGGTGCTTTAAGCTCCGAACGCTCGGCAGAATTGTTTGAAGTGATTGGTGATCCTTATCAAGGCTCCCTCTTGGCTGGCCCGCCATTTCCAAGTCGTGTCTGGCACGCGATGACAGAAGCCCGCAATCCTGACAGCCCGTCATGGCTGCCGGTTGTAGGTGATGGCTCCTATGTGCGCTTTACCGCGCAAAAAGATGCCCTTGACCATGCAGCCGCACCTTGGGGGCCAATCCGCACCGTTTATTTGCAATATGCCAGCGATCCGATTGTTTTCTTTGAATATTCATCGCTCTATAGCAAACCGACTTGGATGGATGATCCGCGCGGGCCGGATGTCTCGCCTGAATTCCGATGGTATCCGGTCGTTACCTTCCTGCAACTGGCGCTTGACCTTGCCATGGCAACCACAACGCCAATGGGCTATGGCCATGTTTATGCCGGTGAACATTACATTGATGGTTGGCGCGAAGTGCTTAATCTGCAAGATTGGAGCGCAGACGATTTAAACCGTCTCAAAGATAAATTCAGAGCCGATCGCCGCTCATTATAATGTCTGAGTGAAAATATGAATAATCTTTATGGTCGCCTCGCCTCATGGGTCTATGAAGTCGATAAGCCAATCGGCAAATCATTCGGTGATGTTGAATTTTACCGTGATTGCCTGAAAAATATTGACGGCCCCGTGCTTGAACCAGCTACCGGCAACGGCCGCATTCTTATTCCGCTGCTGGAGGCCGGTATTGAGGTCGATGGCTATGATCTGTCGCAAGATATGCTGGATTTATGCGAGCAAGCACTTCAGACCCGCAATCTTAAAGCGGATTTGAGCAAAGCCGCCTATGACAGCTATCAGGCAAAACGCCAATATTCTGCACTCATCATTCCGGCCGGTTCTTTTCAGCTGATGACTGATACAGCAGAAATCGAGCGCGCCGTGCAGAATTTTGCCTCTTCCCTCAAACCGGGCGGCAAACTGATTGTCGATATTTATCCGCGTCTCGATGAGGAAGAAAAACCGCGTGTGCGCCACTGGCAGGTTGGAGACAATCTGTTGGTACTCTCCGAAATGCCTTATGCCATTGATTATTTCGCCCAGAAAACGGTTTCGCAATTACGTTACGAACACTGGCACAAAGGCGAACTGGTCAAAACGGAACTGGAGCTTTTCAGCCTGCGATGGTGGGGTGTTTATGAGTTTGAACTGCTGCTCAGACAAGCAGGCTTTAAAAATATAAAACGCTCAGCAGACTACCAATATGGCGTCGAGCCATCAGATGGCTCATCATGCGTAACATTTGAAGCGGTGATGGGATAATCACCAGATGCCGCGGTGCTTCCAGCACCAAAGCATATGTTCTTCACTTGGATTTTCACGGCGCTGTTTTCGTCGTTCAATTTCTTCTGCACTGGCTTTCAGGCGGGCAATTGCGCACATCAAGGCACTGTTCTGCAATGCCTGCAAGCCCAAAGCTTCATGAAAAAAGAACGATAAAGGACGCATGAATCCCCTCAACACCCATGAATAATTAAGGATAAGCCTGCGGCTTTTGCCCGTTATAAAAAGCATCTTCCGCAGGTTAACAAAGTCTTAATCATCATGGTTTTCCGGCTTTTTGTCAATAACCCTACTAATTTTATCGATTTCAAATCAGTGGAGTTTCAAAAAAGCCGAAAATCAAAGGCTTCGATTATTCGTATTCTGAAGCAACCGGCGTGATGCGCACCTTGCCGACGTGGCGTCCGTCCATGCTGACAATTTCAAACAGCAAATTATCAGCAGTGATTTTCTCACCACCTTGTGGCAGATGTCCCAGATGCCAGATCAGATAACCTGCCAATGTGGTGTAACGATCATCTTCATCCACCAGATCACGACCAACAACACCGCTTAAACGGCGAATGTCGCTGAAGCCGTCAGCCAGCCAGCCACTGCCATCTTCAAGACGGCTCACCGAGGTTGCTTCATCCTCATCAGGGAATTCACCCGCAATGGCTTCCAAAATATCGGCTGGTGTCGCCACACCTTCAAACGAGCCATGCTCGTCCACGATCAATGCCATCTGAACCGGTGATGTACGTAATTGCTCCATCAACCGCAAAACATTGGCATTTTCATGCACCACTAAAGGCTGTTTGATGTGTTTTTCCCAATTGATTGTACCGTTTTCACTCACATCAATCAGCAGATCTTTGACCAGTGCCACGCCCTGAAATTCATCGATCAAACCACGGGCTACAACCACGCGTGAATGATTGAGTTTCTTAATCTGGTTAAGGATTTTCGTTTCGTCCAAATCCAGATCAAGCCATTCAATTTCATTGCGCGGGGACATGATCGAGCGCACCGGCCGCTCTCCCAGATCTAGCACACCGCGGATCATTTCCTTTTCTTCTGGACGGAAGACATTACTTGTCGCCGTATGATGAGCAATCACATCCACAGTTTCCGACAAAGCATCATCGCCACGGCCACCACCCAGCAAGCGCAACACCGCACCGGCAGTACGCTCACGCAAATCATTGGTGGTTACCAGTTTTTCACGATTGCGACGTGCCATCTGGTTGGCAGCTTCAATCAATACCGAGAAGCCGATCGCTGCATAGAGATAGCCCTTAGGAATATGATAGCCGAAGCCTTCGATCACTAGGCTGAAACCAATCATCAGCAAGAAGCCGAGACAGAGAATAACCACTGTCGGATGGCGATTAACGAAATCCATCAGCGGGCGCGATGCAACCATCATCACACCCATGGCGATAATAACGGCAATGATCATCACCGAGAGATGCTCGACCATACCAACTGCTGTAATCACACTATCAAGCGAGAAGACGGCATCCAGCACAACAATTTGCGCAATGACCTGCCAAAACACGGCATGACCAATGCGCCCACTTTCATGTTTGTTTCCGCCTTCAAGTCGCTCATGCAGCTCCATCGTGCCCTTGGCCAGCAAGAAAGCACCACCCAGCGCCATGATAAGATCACGGCCGGAGAAAGAGAAACCAAGCGCGCTGAACAGAGGTTGTTTCAGCGTCACAATCCAGGAAATCGAAGCAAGCAGCACAAGGCGCATCAGCAATGCAAGCGACAAGCCCAGCAGGCGGGCACGGTTGCGCTGATGCGGCGGTAATTTATCAGCCAAAATGGCGATAAACACCAGGTTATCAATACCAAGTACAATTTCCAGCAAAATAAGGGTCGTAAGACCCAGCCATGCGTTCGGGTCTGCAATCCATTCCATGGCTGTTAAATCCTGCCGTAACGGTTACGAGGGAAAGAGTACCGATTGCTTTGCACCGGCACGAGAGACAGTTGACTTGAAAAATGCGCAACATCATTCGCGCGTTGCAGCGGTGAAACCCACGCACGCAACAAAGCCGGCAACCATAAAAATGCCTGGCCGCTTCCAAGGAAATACGATTTTAAAAGAGAAATGCGCAGGTTAACATCAAATGCAACCTGCCTACTTCGCGGTAAAGATTCGTCAGAACTATCGTCTGGCATAAAGCGTAACACACCTTAGTTTTCTAGGAAAATACAGCAAATTCACGCACTTATCTTCCTTAACAGAAGCAACAAACGATTATCGCCGCTGTTGGTACGACTGATTTTCCATGGGCTCCGGCACAATTGCCGGAGTTCATATTATGAATTGTCGGTCTGTCACAATCAAGACCTGACCATAAAAAACAACGTCTCTTATTCAGAGACTGTCTTTTCAGGTGTCGTTTTGCGCAAACCGCGTTTTCGTTCACTACGGGGCTGGTTCTTGAAATATTTGACCGCAAACACAGAAAATACAGTCGTTACGACTGTAATAATAACGGTCAGCCAGATCATTGAGCTGCCGTTCATATGCGACAAGATACCGGCGCTGCGAGCAGCCAACCAGCCCGGCAAAAACATTGCCGGAGCCCACACAACCGCGGACAAAATATTAGCTGCCTGAAAACGTTTTTGATCCATCGACATGATGCCCGCAACAAGCGGAACTGTGCAGCGCACCGGACCAAAGAAGCGACCTAAAAATACCGCCCAGAAACCATAACGGCGGAACAGCAAACGCGCACGAGCCACACCGCTTCGGTGTTTGTTCAACGGCCATTTATGAATGATGCTGCGACCAACCCACCAGCCGAGAAAATAAGAAATAATATCGCCTAAAACCGCGCCGATAATTGCACCGATGATAACAGGAATAGGATCGATCACGCCTGTGCCAATCAGACCACCGATTAACAGCATGATTGCTGTTGCGGGGAAAAACATACCAATAATGGCCAGTGATTCACCAAACGCAATAATCCCGACGATAGGTCCCGCCCATTCTTTGTGCGCAGAGATAAAATTTCCCAGATCGCCAATAATGCTTTCCATACAGCCCTCAATGCATACAGCCCAAACGCGTGCTTTGAGTGCACTATCAGACAAATATCACGTTTACCTGACACAAACACAAAAACCACCCGAGGTTCGGGCTGAGAATCGTTCAATATTCGCTATATAAGCACCAGAGCTTAAAAAACCTGTGCGATTTATATGCAAATCATGTCTGTTTTTTCATGCAGACAGTTTTATATGGCATCCCGCATAAAACCTTACAAGCAGCTGAAAAAATAAACTTTAAATAGTTTAAGACTCACGGTGCAGATGAGGCTCTCAAACTTTCTACAAAATTTATTTTTAAAAATTTTCGATGTTTTTCTCATAGAAAATAGCGGCTCCAAGCTCATTTCTGAGTGTGAGGAAGGTCAAGTTTTCAAAAAAATATCAATATGCTGCTAGAAAATACAAAAAAATGAAAACAGAGGGTAGACAGGTTTAAAACATGTGTTTATAGAACCGATCACTTCTTGAGGCTGCGGCCTTATGAGTGGGTGCGTAGCTCAGTTGGTAGAGCAGCTGACTCTTAATCAGCGGGTCACAGGTTCGATCCCTGTCGCACCCACCAAATTCTTCTAAGACATTGATATTATTCCGGCTTTGCCGGAAATTATGATCTACACATCAGCTTGTAATCTTCTATCTTTATATTTCCCCTGACTTTCACAATAGCCCTCTGTTTAACTGCATATTTTACATGGTGTATTATGCTGCCCTTAAAGTCTCTCGGGGAACGGATTGTCATTATCGGCCCCTCTAATGCTGGCAAATCAACTTTAGCTGTCGCCATCGCGCAGAAAATTGCTGTGCCAGCAATCCATCTTGATCAATATCATCACCTGCCTAACACAAATTGGCAAAAGCGCCCTGACGAAGAATTTGAAACTCTTCATGATCAAGCCATTTTGGCAGATCATTGGGTGATGGAAGGCAATTACAGTCGGCTAATGCCGCAACGACTGGAACGTGCAACAGGTGCCATTCTACTCACCTCAAACCGTTGGCTGCGGCTTTATCGCTATTTCAAACGCACGCTCATTAATAATGCGGACCGTGCCGGTCATCTGGATGGCGCACAAGATAGTGTCAAATGGAGCATGATTGACTGGATCATCTTTAAGACCAAAGACAGCGACAAAAAATACTCCAAACTATTGCGAACAACCCAATTGCCGCTCGTTGAAATATATTCAGCCAATGAACTGAACGCACTTTACGAGTCATGGAATTTAAACCGCTAACGCCTCCTATTCACCCTTAATTCAAGAGATTTTTCAATGAAGCACATTTCTGATCAATTCATTATTCTGACCGGTGGCCCCGGTGCGGGTAAAACCACCCTATTGGAAGCCCTGCAACGGCAAGGCTATGCCTGCTCCGATGAGGCTGGCAGAGGCATTATCCAATCCCAAAACCTGATTGACGGCCCTTTTTTGCCATGGCTTGACCCCGCCGGTTTTGCTGAACAAATGCTCGGCTGGGAGATGCGCTCATGGCACATGGCTGTGAAAAATGGGGCTCCGATGTTTTTTGATCGCGGCGTACCTGATATTATTGGCTATTTGCATTTGTCCGGCTTGGCTGTACCTGCACATATTTTAAAGGCTGCCGAGCACTATAGCTATAATCGCAAAGTTTTCATTCTGCCGCCTTGGCAGGAGATTTACGCGCAAGATGAAGAGCGCAAGCAAAGCTTTGATGTTGCTGTCGATACGTATGCAGCAATGGTTGCCACCTACACCAAGCTTGGCTACCAGCTGATTGATGTGCCCACAGGCTCCATTGAAGAACGTATTGAATTTATCAAACGTGAAACCGCAGGTATTTTCAAAACGGTTTAAGGCTTACGGCCCATAAGAAATCCCGCCCCAATGATAAGCAAGCCAATGGCGGTTGGCAGATAAAAAACCGTCATCGCCCAGTCTGACGTAAATTCAAGACAGGCAAAGATACCGGCATTGCACCAAAAATTACTCAAATAATAAAAATAAAAAATGCTGCATGCACAAATAATGCAGCCCAGAGCCATTATAAAAAATCTCACCATCAAAACTCCGGCATATATAAAACTATTTACGAGCTTTCCCCAACAATAGCTTGAAATTGCTGCCCTATATAGCAAGATTATAAAAAAGCGGGAACCAAGCCGGTTTTCAATCATTACAATAATAGACATGAATCATTTCAACGACCGGAAGGAGATCACTATGATAACTGGACCACTATGTCGTGCAGCTCGCGCTTTAACTGAAATCTCACGCGACAGGCTAGCGACTGCTTCCGGTGTGGATGCGAAAATGATCGAGCATTTTGAACGTCAATTGGATACACCGGACGACAGGATTATTGATAAACTACAAGACGCGCTGGAAGAATTAGGCGCTGTTTTTATTCCTGAAGACACGCGTGGCGTCGGCGTGCGTTTAAAATTCACCGCCTCTGAGACCAAGCGACTTTCTACACTTGAAAGCGAGGGCGGCATTGTTCGTCCTGATGATGTGCCTTAAACAGGCTTGCTGAAAGCGACCCTAACGGGTCGCTTTTTTTGAATATATGGTTGCGTTTATTGTGCGCAATGAAATCGAATATGCAGTTTGTGCACTTCGCTTGCAAAAGGTTCAACCGGCCCTTCAATCACTGTATCCTTGATCACATCGCCAATACGCAGTGGTTTTACCTTACCCGGTTTGACGCCAAGCTCAGTCAGCCACGCCACTAGTTGCTCGGTAGAACTGGCATAAACAATGCGGCCAAGCTCTGCCCAGCCATGCGCCGCAGCGCACATCGGACAATGTTCGCCGGACGTATAGACAGTTGCCAGCCGACGCTCTTCAAGGCTCATATTTTGTCCGGCCCAACGTGCAATAGCAAATTCGGGATGCTGCGTATGATCACCGCCTGCCACATGATTATGGTCTTCAAAGAGAATTTTTCCCTCAGCAGAAACCAATACAGATCCGAAAGGCTCGTCGCCCGCATCAACAGCAGCATTTGCCAGTTCAACACAGCGCTGAAGAAATTGATGATCTTTTTCCGTAATCATAAGAGCTCCCTTTCCCGTCCATGTGCAGGCACAGATTTTTATCAAAAAAACGCGGCATGCATAATTCTGCCGCAGTCATCTATTTCATTAAATGAAACAAAATCAATTTTATAGCTTGAAGAATATAATTTCTCATTGAATAAAGTATATTCAATAAATTTAACATTCATGTGAGTGTTAAATTTAATTGCGCATCAAATGAACGGAAAGGAATTTAATAATGGCCATTACCCGTAAAGATGAAGACCGTGCCCTGAATAAAGATGAGCTTGAGCTTGTTACCAAATCGCGCCATCCGGAACTTCAAGACCTTTCTGATGCCGAGCTTAAATCTTTGATTAAACTGATGCGCGAGCGCCGCGAAAAGGCAAAAGCTGCTGCCAATCAGCGCCGCCGCGAAATGAAAGGCCGTTCCAGCCCGCGTGGCACAACAGCCTCTACGGCCGATGACGGTTCGCGTTTGAAAGTTCGCGTTCTTGCCATGGCCATGAGCCGCCTGAACGCAGAAAACCAACGCCGTCAGCAAATGGCCGCTCATCTTGAGCTTGTTGCCAATGCCGAACATGCGCTGGAACTGAAAAAAGCAGCGGCTGACAGCAAAGCACCTTTCAACACCCGCCATGCACATAAAGGCGTGAAAGATACCGCTTCAATCCGCGCAAAAAATCTCATCAACCCGATGGAACGCGGACGCCAAAAAAAGGCAGCCGGTGTTGCTCAGGCCAAAAGAGACACACGCCAGCAAAACGCATCCTGATAATGACAAAGGCGGGGCTTGAAAAAGCCTCGCTTTTTGCTTTTCCGGCATATTAAAAACCGGAATTTTCTTGCGCTTTAATCAAATATATCGACGGGCATTGATTATGATCATTGTTCCTTCACACTAAAGGCAGCATTTTATCGGTGCGATAAAAAGGTAATCACATGTATAATCACATTCTCATCACCACAGACGGTTCCGCTCATTCTGCTAAATCAGTGGATCAGGGTTTGAAACTGGCGCAAAAGCTCAACAGCAAAGCGACTATCATTACCGTTACTGCACCTTATACCATTTCAGGTCTGCCAGGTGGCTGGACAGACACACAGGCCTTCATTGACCAATATGAAGAGGAATGGAAAGATTTCGCAGAAAAGACATTAAGCGAAGCAAAAAAGCGTGCTGATGAGCTAAATGTTGCGGTCGAGACAATGCACACCAGCGACATTTCCGCTGCCGATTCCATTCTCGAAGCATCCAAGAAATTGGGTTGCGATCTGATTGTTATGGCATCGCATGGCCGCACCGGTTTGAAGCGCATGTTGCTTGGCAGCCAGACCAATGAAGTGATCAATATGAGCGAAGTGCCGGTTCTGGTTGTTCGCTGATCACAAGATAAACTATTGAAATAAAAAGAGCAGCCTGATCAGCTGCTCTTTTTTTAATCTTAAACATAGAGATGGCCGTCGGCAACCTTCACCGCACTGCCGCCAATGCGGGCATTGGTGATTTCCTGCTGCTTAATCTCCAGCACCAGCCTGATGCGTGACTGGCGCCCCATTTCAATGCCTTGCTCAATCCATATTTGCGCCACGCCATCAAGCGGCTGATCAAATCTGTGTACCACGCCGGCAAAAGCTGCCGCTGCCGATCCGGTCGCCGGATCTTCATACACATTGCCTTCGGTTACAAACATTCTGGCATGATAATCACTGTCAAACAGGCGTGTATCGCGGCAATAAATATAGATCGGCAGTGAGCGCCCATTCACATTGGTGAGATTTTCGCGCACAAACACCGGATCAACCGAAACTTTGGCAGCGGCAATCATATTGGCAACCGGTATCATTAAATAAGGTGCACCCGCACTCCAGACACCTGAGACATGGTTTTCAAAACCAATCTCATGCGCACCAAGCCCTATGGCTGCTGCGGCTTCCTCTTTTTCAATCTTGATATCCAGTTGTTTTGGCAATTGCGGCAGATCAAACTCAGCAAAGCTGACATTATCCTGACTATTGACCACACAGCGCACCAGACCGATTTTTTCTTCCAGCACGACAATCTGATCGACTTCTGTTTCGCCTTTCAGCTTTGCAGCCAGCGAAATTGCCGTACCAACGGTCGGATGGCCTGCAAAAGGCAGCTCAAAACCGGGTGTAAAAATGCGCAGAGCCACAGTATGCAACGGGTTTTGCGGAGGCGAAACAAAAACAGTTTCAGACAGATTGAACTCGCGCGCGATGGAAAGCATCTCAGCATCGCTCAAGCCTTGAGCATCATGAACAATCGCCAGCGGGTTTCCAGCCAGCGCCTTATCCGTAAAAACATCATAGATTTCATAAAACCGTGCAGATGACATCCGGTAATTGCCTCACAACGCTATCAGAACCTGAAACATTCCGCTGAAATGAGCAGCGGCACCTCATTGCGCCTCTATAGATAACCAATTTTCCCCCATTGTCATCTGCTGCTTACAGTTTATTTATGACCAAAATGCCAGTCGGCAAATGCCCGCACATATGTAGGCGTGGCGTCGCCCATCATGCCAGCGGCAGAAATCGCAATAACATCATCCAGTTCCGGCTCATCTTGCATGGATAAAACCTGCCGGATTTGCGCAATCAGTTCTGCACCGGTCTGATTGAAATAATGACGTTTGAACAAAGCCACCGAACGATTGCCCGTCACCAGCGCATAGCCCTTCTCTGCGTGCGCGTCCCGCAAATCAAGCCCTGTTTCTTCTTTCACTTCCCGCTGCATATTATAATCATAATCAACACGCCCCTCATTCACATCATGATCGTCGATTGATCCGGCCGGAAAATAAATACGCGATGCAGCAGCTGTTGAGCCGGCCATCCGCGCAGCAATCAACACATTATCTGATGACACAATAACGCCGATGCCGAAAATATGCCAAGGACGAACGGGTGCCGGATCTTTGCGCCAATACATCAAGGTCGCATAAGAATCGCGAATAAAGCCGGCTTCAAAAACACCATTTTCAAATCGTGCTTCAGGCGCCAGATAAAGCTCGCCATTAAAAAGTGATGGATGTTTTTGGATATCCTGCCGCCAGTTTTCTGCAATGGCCTCACGATGCTGCACAGCATAATCAAGCGGCCCGTCGACAATGCGCACATCAACTTTTGTGGCTCGGTAGACAGTATTTTCGCGGCATTCATTCATCAGTTTATCCCATTCAACGCATGCAGCACCATAGCGCACAGCATTTACAAGTTTAAACAGCGGATGGTCAAAAAAATGTCAGACAATAAAAAACCGCCCTGCCTTATTTAAAAGACAGGGCGGTTTTTAATCATATGGCAATTGCTAAAGGAGTTGCGTGCCTTATCGACCAGCTTGTTCTTAGCAATCACCCTCGCGGCCAAAGCCGCGAAAATAGGAAATTAGTTGCGTGCTTTGTCGACCAGCTTGTTCTTAGCAATCCATGGCATCATGCCACGCAGCTTCGCACCAACTTCTTCGATCTGATGATCGTCGTTCATGCGACGGATGCCCTTGAAGCGGGATGCACCGGCTTTATATTCCTGCATCCAGTCAGAGGTAAACTTACCGGTCTGGATGTCGTGCAGAATGCGCTTCATTTCCTGCTTGGTTTCAGCAGTGATCACGCGTGGGCCGGAAACATACTCACCCCACTCAGCGGTGTTGGAGATCGAGTAGTTCATGTTGGCGATACCGCCTTCATAGATCAGGTCAACGATCAGCTTCATTTCGTGCAAGCACTCAAAGTAAGCCATTTCAGGTGCGTAACCTGCTTCAACCAGAACTTCAAAGCCAGTGCGGATGAGTTCAACAACACCACCGCAGAGAACGGCCTGCTCACCAAACAAGTCGGTTTCGCACTCTTCCTTGAAGGTGGTTTCGATAACGCCGGAACGACCGCCGCCAACGCCTGAAGCGTAAGACAGAGCCAGATCATGGGCATTGCCGGAAGCATCCTGATGGATAGCGATCAGGCAAGGAACGCCGCCGCCCTTCTGATATTCGCCGCGCACGGTGTGACCCGGGCCCTTAGGCGCGATCATCACAACGTCAACAGATTTTTTGGTTTCGATCAGGCCGAAATGAACGTTCAGACCGTGTGCGAAAGCAATCGCTGCACCATCACGCAGATTTGCGTGGATGTGGTCTTTATAGATGTCGGCCTGCAATTCGTCAGGGGTCGCCATCATCATCAGATCAGCCCATTTGGCTGCATCTGCAACATTCATAACTTCAAAGCCGTCAGCTTTAGCTTTAGCAACGGTTGCTGAATCTTCACGCAGTGCAATGCGGATTTTTTCTGCACCGGAATCTTTCAGGTTCAGTGCGTGTGCACGACCCTGTGAACCATAACCAACAATAACAACATTCTTGGTTTTGATCAGGTTTACGTCGGCATCACTATCATAATAAACGCGCATTTCGAGTTTCCCTTATGTTAAAGCGTGTTATTTTTTAAGGCGTCCTTGCGGTTGCCGTTGCTCTATGCCCCGTAGAGAGCAAAAAACTGTCGTGTTGCCCGTCGTGCATCACGAATAACTTCTGCATCACCCAATTTGTGCTCATCCCCAAGCAACAAACGGATTTGCATATCGCGCACAACCAGACCGAAAAATGTCCGGAAGGCTTCTTCAATATCATCAAAGGCCAGCAAACCTGCTTCCTGCCCCATGGTCAAAACGGGGTTAAGACGTGCAGCCATGGCTGCCGGCCCGTTGGCCACCACAATGCGTCCCAAAGCTGATTTACCCGACCCTGCATGGCTGACCGCCAAGCGGTTCAAAGCAATGGAGGTTTCACCGGATAAAACCAGCAGCCAGTCACGGGCAAAATGTTCCAGCGTGGAAAACAGCGCTTCCGCGTCCAGCTTCTCGCGCGCCACCGGCACAACCCGCACTTTCGATGCTTGCCAGCGCACCATTTCGGTCAGCAAACCGTCACGGTCGCCAAACCATTTATAAAGGCTTTCCTTCGAGCAATTGGCAGCGCGTGCAATACCCGAAGTGGTCAGTGCACGGTCGCCCCCTTCCACCAGCAAACGCAACGCCTGCTCCAGAACATCGTTCTGACGCGGCGACAAGCCCTGCGGAAATTCAGCGCGCGCATCGGCTGCGGCTTCATCCTGCAATGGATTGTTATGCGTATCTTCTGCTGACATGACGGAATAAAGCTCCTCCAAATTCCAAACCTGTACCGTACGGTACGGTTCTTATTCATAAGAGCAGATTCTAAAACCGTCAAGAGTGTTTTACATTTTCGTCAAATTTTGAAATTTTATTACGCAGACCTGCTTTAAATGTTCACCTGCGTCCCGATTTCCACCACGCGCCCTGTCGGAATATGGAAATATTGTGTGGCATCGGCAGCACTGCGAGCCAATATGATGAAATATTTAGACTGCCATAGTGGCATGCCTGATTGGGGTGATGCTTTTAAAGTACGCCGCGACAGAAAAAATGACGTGGTCATAATGTCATATTTCCAGCCAAGCTTACGGCAAGCGCCCAAAGCACGCGGAATATTAGGCTGCTGCATATAGCCAAAGCTCAAAGTCACCTGCATAAAGCGCTCATTATATTGCGACACGCGGGCACGATCTGCCGCCTTCACCCATGGCTTATGCGCAGTCACAATGGTGAGAAACACATTACTCTCATGCAAAACCTTGTAATGTTTCAAACTATGCAACAGGGCTGTGGGCGCAGATTGAAGGTTGCTGGTCAGAAAAACTGCTGTGCCCGGCACCAGTAATGGTGGCTTTTTATCAAGCTGTTTGACAACTGCCGCCAGCTCCACCTCGCTTTTACGGGTTTTAGCAAGCAATAAACGCGAACCGCGCACCCATGTCCACATCGTCAGGCCGACAAGCGCTGCCATCAGCAATGACACCCATCCGCCATCCAGCACTTTAAAAATATTGGCCGTGAAGAACAGCAGATCAATCACCAGAAATCCGGCAATGAATGGCACGACTACAGCCAGACGCCATTTCCACACTTTAGACATCACAAAGAACAAGAGGCTCGTCGTCACCAGCATATTACCGGTAACAGCAATCCCATAGGCGGATGCCAGATTGCTGGATTTTTCAAAGCCGAAGACCAGCAAAATAACCGTTAGGCCAATCACCAGATTGACCTTTGGAATATAAATCTGCCCATGCAGCTTTTCTGATGTGTGCTGAATTTCAAGTCTTGGCAACAAACCCAATTGCACGGCTTGGCGTGCCACCGAAAAGGCACCACTTAAAACAGCCTGACTGGCAATCACCGTTGCAAAAGTTGCCAAGATCACCATCGGCCAAAGCGAGAAACTCGGCAGCATCTGATAAAATGGCAGATCAGGAACGCCACCCGATTGGCCAATATGCGACAAGACAAATGCAGCCTGACCAAAGTAATTGAGCAGCAAACAGGGAAACACAATCCATATCCACGCCCGCACAATCGGTTTAACGCCAAAATGTCCCAGATCAGCATAGAGTGCCTCTGCCCCTGTCATTGCCAGAAACACGGCTCCTACTGTTATAAAGGCAGTCGCAGGGCTGGAAGTTAAAAAATGAAAGGCAAAATAAGGGTTTAGCGCCGCCATAACGCTTGGATCATCAAAAATATGCAGCAGTCCAAAACCACCTAAGGCCAAGAACCAGATAAGCATCACAGGGCCGAAAATAATCGCCACTTTGCCGGTGCCGTATTTTTGAATAGCAAACAGGCCGAGCAGAATAGTCACTGTAATCGGCACAACAAAATGGCTCAGATCGGGGGCGACAATCTCCAAGCCCTCAATGGCGGAAAGCACCGAAATCGCCGGTGTTATCACCGCATCACCGAAAAAAAGTGCAGCACCACAAATGCCGACACCTAAGATAATATCCGGATATTTTTTAACACCGCTTTGCACCAGCGCCATCAGCGATAAAATACCGCCCTCACCATTATTGTCGGCGCGTAAAACGAAAAACACATATTTGACAGTGACAACCAGTGTCAAAGCCCAAAAAATCAATGAAACGACACCTAGAACATCGGCGCGCTCAATCGCACCGCCGCCACTGGCAGCGCGCAAAGCTTCACGAAAGGCATAAATCGGGCTGGTGCCTATATCCCCATAAACGACGCCCAAAGCGCCGAGGATCAAGAGTCGCATCGAATCCGGCTTCGGATCTTCTGTCTCCAGATCATCATTTTCAAAACGTGAGTGTTGAGACATATGCGAAAAGCTGCTTCCGCTATTCATGCTCTGACGCCTTATAAATAAACTGATGCGGCTTACCCGAGATAAGGCGTACATATTTACTGCCTGTCTGCAAGCGCCAAGACCGTTAACAAACGGCATGAAAAATCGTTCCGTGTTAAAATGTTTTATTTACAAAAAAAGCCTGTACGTCTCTACAACGTACAGGCCACATCAAACAAACACAGTTAATTGGGTGAAAGTTTAAACTTCAGCTTTCCAAGGCTGCGATAAAACGCTTAACGCTTGCCTCCATGCCGTAAATCAACGCATCTGCCGTAAAGCCATGACCGATGGAAACTTCTTTCAAAGACGGCATTACCTTGGCAAGTGCCGGAATATTTTCAACTGTCAAATCATGCCCTGCATTGATCTCCAACCCAAGACTGTCAGCTTTAGTAACAGCCAGACGCAGTTTTTCAAGTTCAGCCGCAGCCTTTTGCGGCTCATCATAACAAGCACCATAAGGGCCGGTGAAAAACTCTACCCTGTCAGCACCAAGTTGTCTGGCAATGTCCAAGCCCTTTTCGGTCGGGTCAACAAACAATGACACACGCATATTTTGCGCTTTGAGGCGCGCAATCACCGGCGCCAGCATGGGAGCGCTTTTATCAAAATCCCAGCCGTGATCCGAGGTCGATTGCGCCGGATCATCAGGCACCAGCGTCACCTGCTCCGGCTGGTGCTTTTCCACCAGTTCCAGAAAATGTTCGCTCGGGTAACCTTCAACATTAAACTCGGCTTGTGGAAACTCATCATCCAAAAGTGCACGGATTTCAGCCAGATCGCTAAAGCGGATATGGCGCTGATCGGGGCGCGGATGCACAGTCAAACCACAAGCACCAGCAGCCAAAGCAATGCGCCCGAGCCCGGTAACACTTGGCCACGGCAAATCACGACGATTGCGCAACATGGCGATAGCATTCACATTTACAGATAATTTTGCCGACATGACCGCCCCTGTCTTTATCAATTCAAGTGGGACTTGATTACAAACCCCGCATCCATTGGTCAATGATGCTATATTGGGGCAAGGTTTTTAGCGAAAGCCGGTTTTCAGCCGTCTTGCTATGCCACGAGAATGCCATTTCCTGCGCTCACACTGAATCACTTAGCACAAGGAGAAGCTTCATGCGCAATGACACTGTTTCAGCCATCCGCAAAATTGAAACCAACCGTGATGATTTATTTGCCTACGAAATAGCAGGCCATATCACCAGTGCGGAAGTTGAGAATATTTATGGCCTGCTCACCGGCGCTTACAGCCAGCATGAAACAATCGATCTCTTGATCCGGCTGGTGGACTATGAAGGCGTGGATTGGCCAACGCTGTTTTCACAAACAACACAAGATTTGCGCAAAGATGCGCTCAAACATTTGAAAAATTATGCCGTCATCAATGGCCCGCTATGGCTGGAAACCAGCATTGCATTGGTGAAGCCATTTTTGGATGTCAAAATCAGAGCCTTTAATGCTGATGATGAAAGCGAGGCTTGGGCTTGGCTTAATGCCAAACCCGTTTGAGCCTATTTAACAATGATCAACTGTTCAGCCGCGCGTGTGATGGCAGTATAAAGCCAGCGCTCGCGCGTATCACGGAAAGCATAGCTCTCGTCAAACAGCACCACATTGTTCCATTGCGAACCTTGCGCCTTATGGGTGGTCAAAGCATAACCATAATCAAAATCATCAAAGCGCTTTTTGGTGCTCCACGGAATTTCCGTATCCGGATCTTCAAACTGCGCTTTCAGCAGTTTGATCTTGGCAACGCCACGACCCGGCTCATCATCTTCCGGCGAAACCAGCAGATTAATGCCAGGCTTCACTGTTTCGCGTGATGAAGTCATCACCTTCCACAAGGAACCATTGAGCAGGCCTTTAGCCGGATCATTGCGTAAGCAGACAAGCTTATCACCCGCTTGCGGATAATCGGCGGTAAAACCCTTCAGCTCACGCAGACGCTGATTATAGCGCTTGCGCGTTCTGTTGGTGCCAACCAGCACCTGATCGGCTGCCAGCACTTCGGCCTGATCGACTTGCGATTTAGAAATAACACGCGCACGGCCATAATCACCATATTCAAGATCGCGCCCTTCCCGCACATCCAGCGCCATCTGGATAATCGGGTTATCGCGTGCCTGACGATGAATTTCGGTCAGCAAAAAGTCCGGATCATGTTCAGTGAAAAAACCACCGCCCGAAATCGGCGGCAACTGACCCGGATCACCCAGCACCAAAATAGGTGTGCCGAACGACATCAGATCGCGCCCCAGCTGTTCATCAACCATCGAGCATTCGTCAACGACAATCATGCTGGCTTTGGCGACAGGGCTTTGGCGGTTTAATGAAAAGGTCGGGGCAATGGATGTTTTGCCCGTGGTTTCATCTTCCACTGCTTCCTCGCCGCGCGGGCGATAAATCAATGAATGAAGGGTGCGGGCATTGCTCGCACCTTTGCTGCGCAAAACCTGCGCGGCCTTACCTGTAAAGGCTGCGAACTGAACATCGCCGTCAACGTGTTCAGCAAAATAGCGCGCCAATGTTGTCTTACCAGTACCCGCATAGCCGAACAGGCGAAAGATCGGGCTACGACCCGCTTTCAACCATTTTTCGACTTCCTGAAGAGCCTGATCTTGTTCCGGTGAAAACTGCATACCCCTTCAGACAGGATTCGGCGCGGAAGGGCAAGGCCAGCCGGAACAAAGAGTGAAGATTATTTTAACATTGGCCAAAGACTGGCCACTAAAAGCAATGCCATCACAATATTAAAGAGTTTCAATTTGGTCGGATCGGAAAGCCAGTTACGCATCAATGTGCCAAAACCTGCCCATACCGAAACGCTTGGGAAATTAACCAGCGCAAAAACACCACTGACCAGAAACAGTGACAGCCAGTAATTGTCATGACTGACATAAGTGGCAATGCCGGTAACACCCATCACCCATGCTTTTGGGTTTACCCATTGAAAAGCAGCGGCCTGCAAAAAGCTCATCGGCTTGCCATCAGCCTTTTTGCTTTCGCCAACACTGGTGGAGGTGGCAATTTTCCATGCCAGATAGAGCATATAAGCCCCACCGGCAAATTTTAGCGCCAGATAAAGCACCGGTACCATTTCCAGCAAGGCGCCAAGCCCCAAACCGATACCAATCAGCAACACGAAAAAGCCAACACCAATACCGATCATATGCGGCAGCGTGCGGCGAAAACCAAAGTTTACGCCCGATGCCAGCAGCATTAGATTGTTTGGGCCCGGTGTGATTGAAGTCACAAATGCAAAAACTGCAAGGGTCAAAAATATTTCAGCAGACATAGCGCTGATGCCCTCCCGCGGGCGCAAAAAGGGTGACTGCATGAAACATGCGCATACAGCCACCTTTTATAAAAATTTACATGCCTTGCGGGCCCCGGTTCATCGCAGAAACACCGGTGCGGCAAACCTCAACCAGCCCAAGCGGTTTCATCAACGAAATAAACTGATCCACCTTGGCAGTCTTGCCGGTAATTTCGACGATAAAATGCTCGGTCGTTGCATCAACGATTTTTGCATTAAACGCATCGGTCAAACGCAAGGTTTCAGCGCGTGCTTCGCCTTTGCCAGCCACTTTAATCAGTGCCAGTTCACGCTCGATCGGGCGATCATAGCCAAGCTCAATCGCGCGGTGGCTAAGATCAACCACGCGGTGAACCGGAACAATGCGTTCCAGCTGATGGCGGATTTGATCAAGCACATGCGGTGTACCGCGTGTGACGATAGTGATGCGCGACAAATGCTGTTCGTGCTCGGTTTCCGACACGGTGAGGCTTTCAATATTGTAGCCACGTCCCGAAAAGAGGCCGATAACGCGGGCAAGAACGCCCGGTTCGTTGTCAACCAGAACAGCCAAAGTGTGGGTTTCCGGTGTCTGTGTTTCGGTCGCAATAAAATATGCGGAACCGGATGCTAGATTTTGTGCATTCATAATATCTTCCCTCCGGCTCAAACGAGCAAACGACCTTCAGCATCAATGGCATTGGCAACAACTTCGTCCGTTGCTTCATCCGGCAACAGCATTTCATTATGCGCTTTACCAGATGGAATCATCGGGAAACAGTTGGCCAGATTGGCCACGCGACAATCAAAGATCACCGGCTTATCGATGGCAATCATTTCTTCAATGGCAGCATCAAGTTCCGATGGCTTGCTGCAACGGATACCATGCGCGCCATAAGCTTCTGCCAGTTTAACAAAATCAGGCATTGCTTCAGTGTAAGAATGGGACAAACGGTTACCATGCAGCAATTGCTGCCATTGACGAACCATACCCATATATTGGTTGTTCAGGATGAAAATCTTGATCGGTGCGCCATGCTGGATAGCAGCCGACATTTCCTGAATACACATCTGAATAGAAGCATCACCGGCCACATCGATAACCAGAGCATCAGGATGAGCAATTTGCACACCCAATGCTGCCGGCAGACCATAACCCATCGTGCCCAAGCCACCCGATGTCATCCAGCGGTTTGGCTCATCAAAATGGATAAACTGTGCTGCCCACATCTGATGCTGGCCCACTTCAGTAGTGATAAAGGTTTTGTGCTTTTTGGTCAGCGCGTTCAGGCGTTCCAGCGCATATTGCGGCATGATAACATCATTATTCGGCTTATAAGCCAATGAGTTACGCGCACGCCAACGCTTGATCTGATCCCACCAGCCACCAAGTGCATCTTTATCTTGATTTGTAGAAGAGGCGCGAATCTGACGGTTCATATCTTCCAGAACATGCGCCACATCACCAATGATCGGCAGATCAACACGAACGGTTTTATTGATGGAAGAAGCATCAATATCAATGTGAATTTTCTTCGAGAACGGCGAGAAAGCATCCAGACGTCCGGTGATACGGTCATCAAAACGCGCACCAACGCACAGCATGACATCACAATCATGCATGGTCATATTGGCTTCATAAGTGCCGTGCATGCCGAGCATGCCGAGCCAATTATCGCCCGAAGCCGGATACGCGCCCAAGCCCATCAATGTGGAAGTGATCGGGAAATTGCCCAACTCAACCAGTTCGCGCAGCAGCTTGGAAGCCGCAGGGCCAGAATTGATAACGCCGCCACCGCTATAGATAACAGGCTTTTTAGCCTTCATCAGCATTTCAACAGCTTGCGCAATATCATTCGTGTCGCCGTTCAGGTTCGGACGATAGCTGGTGCGCGGTGATGTTTGCGGCGGTGTATAAACACCGGTGGCAAACTGAATATCTTTAGGAATATCAACAACAACAGGCCCCGGACGACCAGTGGTCGCCACATGAATGGCTTCATGCAGAATACGCGACAGATCATTAACGTCCTTCACCAGCCAGTTATGCTTAGTGCAAGGGCGGGTAATGCCGATAGTGTCAGCTTCCTGAAACGCATCAGTACCGATCAAGCTTGTCGGCACCTGACCGGAAATGCACAAGAGCGGGATGGAATCCATCAAGGCATCCTGCAAAGGTGTCACCGCATTGGTAGCACCCGGGCCGGAGGTAACCAGCATCACGCCAAGCTTGCCCGTGGAACGCGCATAGCCTTCAGCCGCATGGCCTGCACCCTGCTCGTGGCGCACAAGAATATGCTGCACCTGATCCTGCTGGAAAAGCTCGTCGTAAATAGGAAGGACAGCGCCGCCGGGATAGCCGAAAATATGTTCCACACCATGGTCGATCATAGCCTGAATGACCATTTCCGCTCCGGTCATTTCCCGTTGCTCTGTCGAGCCTGTGCCCGCCTCGCGTTTACCTGCAGTCATTTCCTTAGTTCCTGTCTGTGTTCACTTAATCTGCCGTTGTATTTTGATAATAAAAAAGGCCCCCTTTAGGGAGCCTGTCTTTCGCGCATGGGAGCTTTCGCCGGATGGTTACACCACCCTGCCCATGCGCCTTACCACCACAAGAATAATAAACTTTTTCATAGGAAGAACCCTAACCACGGCTTTTGCGAAGGTCAACGCATAAATTCAAATAAATATTAAAAAAATCGCAAAATTCGCATGAAAATTACGTACACCTTGCTGCATCATTGCATTCTGACCGCCAAAAGCCATGCTAAACCGCTCAAGGCCGATATATTTGCCAGCTTTCATCCAACTGATTGCGGAACCATGTGCTCTGACGTTTGGCATATTGGCGCGTTGCGGTGACAGCCAGTTCAATCGCGCGCTCACGGCTTAAATGCCCTGCCTGATAATCCGCAATTTCACGCACACCAATGGCCTTCATGGCAGGCAGGCTCGGATCAAGCAGCAAAGCCATCAGTTTTGCAACCTCTTCCTGCGCACCGCCATCCCACATCAAAGCAAAGCGATCAGCAATCCGCTGACGTAAAACCGGACGCTCCTGTGTCACCACAAATTTCTGCGCTGATTTTTCATCCACCAGCGCTGTGCCTGTCGGCTTTTGCCAAAAACTAAGTGACTTGCCGGTCGCCTTGATAATCTCAATACTACGCAAAATCCGCTGCCCGTCAGCAGGCTTTAGGTTTGCCGCCATTACCGGATCAATTTCAGATAGGATTTTATGGAGGCTTTCCGCCCCCTCTTCTTCCATCCGCGCCCGCCAATAGTGGCGGATATCATCCGGCACATCAGGAATTTGCGACAGGCCGCCAACAAGGGCGCGAAAATAAAGCCCTGTACCACCAACAAAAACCGGCACCCGCCCTTGGTTTTCAGATTTCGCTAAAAGAGCTTTGACATCATCAAACCATTTGCCGGTTGAATAAGTGACGGATGGCGCCACATGACCGTATAAATAATGTTCGGCCTGGTTCAAATCGTCTTCTGGCGGACGCGCGGTCAAAAGGTTCAGAACATCATAGACCTGCATGGAATCTGTATTTACAATGAAACCGTCATGTTCTTTTGCCAGTTTGAGTGCAAGAGCTGACTTGCCGCTGGCCGTTGCTCCGGCTATCAGGATTGCATTCTTAACTGCTTCACTCATTACAGGTATTGCTCCATGTCATCGTCTGCGCCACTTGTTGCTACTCTGATTTCCAACCCTGAAGCTCGCGCGCTTAGCGCAAGCCTTGGCAGTAAAGCGTCAGAAGCAGTAAAGGCAAGTGGTCTTTACTGGCTGGCAGATGGCATTGCTTGTGATCTGGCTTTACCCAAAGATATCACCATTGAACAAGCCAAAAGTGAACTCGCCCTGATAATCGGCGACGAACCGGTTGATATTATTGTGCAGCCACAAGAAACCCGGCGCAAGAAATTGCTGCTGGCAGACATGGATTCAACCATGATCCAGCAAGAATGTATTGATGAGCTGGCCGAAGAAGCCGGTTTTCGTGATCAGGTGGCTGGCATTACAGCCCGTGCCATGAACGGTGAAATTGCTTTTGAACCGGCATTGCGTGAACGCGTAGCACTTCTTAAAGGCCTGTCTTTTTCAGTGATTGATCACGTCATTGCCAATCGCATCACCTTGATGCCGGGCGGCACCGAGCTGGTGCGCACGATGAAAAAACATGGCGCTTATACGGCACTTGTCTCCGGCGGTTTCACAGCCTTCACCAATGTCATTGCTGAGATGATCGGCTTTGACGAGCACCGCGCCAATACATTACTGACCCATGAAGGTCTGCTCACCGGTGAAGTCAGCGATCCGATCTTAGGCCGCGAAGCCAAGGTTGAGCGTTTGGAAAGCATTACCGAGCGCCTTGGCATTTCCGTGGCTGACGCGATTGCTGTGGGTGATGGTGCCAATGATCTTGGCATGTTGCAGCTTGCGGGCAGCGGTGTTGCACTGCATGCCAAACCGTCCGTTGCCGCACAAGCAGAAATGGTTGTCGATCACGGTGACCTGACCGCCCTTCTTTACATTCAGGGCTACCGAAAGACAGATTTTGTAAAATGATTATTCTTGAAACCGAACGATTAATTATCCGCAACTGGCGCAAAGAAGACCGTGAACTGGTTCATCGTATCAGCCATGACGAACAGATTATGGAGTTTTTCCCGTTTCGCTTGAGCCGCGAAGAATCCGACAAACTCTATGACCGCCTTTATACCATGATCACCGAAACCGGTTATGGTTTTTACGCGTTAGAGCGTAAAGACAGTGGCGAGTGCATCGGCTTCTGCGGTCTTGTTGCCATGAGTATGGAGCCTTTCTTCAAAGAGGGCACTGTCGAAATCGGCTGGCGCCTGATCCCTGAAACATGGGGCAAAGGCTATGTCAGTGAGGCCGCCAATGCATTGCTCGAATATGGTTTTATGGAAAAGAAACTGCCTGAGATCGTTTCATTTGCCGTGCATAATAATGAGCGCTCCACCGCTGTGATGAAGCGCATCGGCATGAAGCATGATCCTTCACGCGATTTTTCACACCCGAAAGTCAGTGATGAGTATCCGCATTTACAGCCACACGTCACCTATGTGATGAGCCGCGATGAATATTTGCAAAAACGTGAATCACATTCTGAGTAATCACGTTTAACGCCCTGTAAAAACAATAAAAAAACCGCCGGAACATGATCTGCTCCGGCGGCTTCTTTGTTAAAATTATCAGAATCAATCGATACGGATGGTCACAAAACGCAATTCACCACTGCGCGAGGCCAACATGATCAAAGCGTTTTTACGCCCCTGACGTTGCAAGGCTTCGATGCGCTTTTTCACATCCTGCGGGGCTTTCATCACTTCCTGCCCGATATCAACGATCACTTCACCGGCTTCAATGCGCTTTGTGGCAGCCGCAGAATTAGGTGCCACATCCTGCACCACAACACCTTCCACCTCTTCATCAATGCCGTAAATGCCACGCATATCATCATCAAGCGTGCCAAGCTTCATACCGAGAACTGTTACGGCAGGGACTGCGGCTGTATCCGGCTTGGCTTCATCCGCAGGCTTGTCGCCTTTCTCAGCTGCGCCCTCTTCTGGAGAAGGTGCAAGGGCTGGCGGCGGAGCCTGATCTTCTGTTTCCAGTTCCTCGTCATCCATCATCTCTTCATCTTCTTCATCAGCAGATGAGGATGCTTTTTCAGCTTC
This sequence comes from Paenochrobactrum glaciei, assembly GCF_039522165.1. Taxonomy (NCBI): domain Bacteria; kingdom Pseudomonadati; phylum Pseudomonadota; class Alphaproteobacteria; order Hyphomicrobiales; family Brucellaceae; genus Paenochrobactrum; species Paenochrobactrum glaciei. Next base: position 303,969 of record NZ_BAAADE010000002.1, on the reverse strand, counting down.
GACCATACGGCCAAGCTTGACCTTAACAGTCTGCTCTTTGCCGTCACGCTGGATGACAATATCAACCACTTCATCAACCGCACTTTCTGCCACAAGGCGTGGCAGATCGCGTGCAGTGTCAACCACTTTGCCATCAAAGCGCAGGATCACGTCACCGGCTTTCAGCGCTTTATTGTCAACTTCCGCACCGTCAATCAAACCGGCAACCAAAGCGCCTTTAGCTTCCTTGAGGCCAAGATTTTCCAGCATATCATCGCTGATCGGCTGGATACGCACACCAAGCCAGCCGCGACGCACTTCGCCAAACTCTTTCAGCTGATCCATAATGCTACCGGCAATTTCAGATGGAATCGCAAAGCCGATCCCGATCGAACCACCCGACGGCGAAATAATCGCCGTGTTGATGCCAATAACATTGCCATCCATATCAAACAGCGGGCCGCCGGAATTCCCACGGTTAATCGCCGCATCAGTCTGGATAAAACTATCATAAGGGCCGGAATTAATGTCGCGTTTACGCGCCGAGATAATCCCAACCGTCACTGTGCCACCAAGGCCGAACGGGTTGCCGATGGCCATCACCCAATCACCAATGCGGGCAGCTTCCGAATTACCAAATTTTACCGCAACCAGTTTGCGCTTCTTCGGGTCAACTTTCAAAAGTGCAATGTCGGTTTTGGTATCCGTGCCGACAAGCTCGGCTTTCAATTTGGCACCATCATTAAAATTGACGGTAATTTCATCCGCATCAGCAATCACATGATTGTTGGTGATGATGAAACCTTTTTCCGCATCGACTACAAAGCCGGAGCCCAAAGACTGCACTTTGCCGGAGCGCTCATCGCCGCCCTCTTCGTCTTTTTTCTTAAAATAATCGTCAAAAAATTCCTGAAACGGTGACCCTTCAGGTACATCGGGCACCTGAACAATACCATCGCCTTCGCCTTTAATTGTTTGCGAGGTGGAAATATTAACCACCGCATCAATCAAGCCTTCGGCAAGATCCGCCACCGAGGCAGGGCCTTTGCCTTTTGCATGGAGTTCCGCAGCCGTTGACTGCGCCACGGCCTGATTAAAAGCAACATCAAGCGGCAGTGCCAGAGCGGTCAGGCTCAGTGCAAGCAACGTGTTGCGAACCAATCCTGTTTTAAATGCGGATACCATCAAGCCCTGCTCCAATATTCAAATCACATATTCAATCACTGACACGCTAACTGAATGCTAAAACTTTAACAAAGCAACATTCAATAATCAGCAGCCATAAAGTGCATAAATTAACAATGCCTCACTCTATGCACAACACATTGTCCATGAGGGCATGTCATGAGGCATTTTGATTTTTAAATATTTTTCTGATCCCGCATTCCAGCAGGATTAAGGCGTATCGTCAAAAAGGATTGAACAAGCGCAAAATTTAGCCGCGCACCAACCAAACGATACCTACACCGATGGCAATCGCCATGATGCCGGCAAAGCGCAAAACCTGTTCAGGTGCCTGGGTCACATCCCAAGCCATACGCTTTGCAATCAAAGGAAAGCCGCCGTAGAGCAGCCCCTCAAAAACGAGGAGAAGTCCTACGGCGGCTAAAAAGTCATTCATCACTTAAACCTGACAGCCGGTTTTACTGTGCAGGTGCGACAGAGGTTTCACCGGCAGCATCACGTACTGCTGGTGCAGCTTCAGCACCGGTTGCAGGTTTTGCAACGCCTGCATCACGGAAGAAGCGGAAGAACTCTGAATCAGGTGAGATCACCATGCTGGTATCCGGTGTCTGCAAGGCATGACCATAGGCTGACATCGAACGATAGAATGAGAAGAACTCACTGTCACGGGAAGCAGATTCGGCAAAGATTCTTGAACGCTCTGCTTCGCCCTCACCGCGAAGGATTTCTGATTCCTTACGCGCTTCAGCGATTGTTTCCACAACCTGACGATCAGCAACCGCACGAATACGCTGTGCAGCTTCACGACCACGCGCACGCAGACGCTCAGCTTCTGCCAGACGTTCAGCCTTCATACGCTCAAAGGTCTGCTGTGAGACTTCTGCGGTCAAGTCTGTACGGCGAATACGCACATCTTCAATGGTCAGACCAAGTGATGTGGCATCCGGGCGCAGCTGGTCACGCAACTCGCGCATCATGCCTGAACGCTCTTCAGAAAGAGCAGCCTCAAAGCCACGCTGACCGTAAACGCTACGAAGAGCTGCATCCAGACGTGTACGCAAACGCTGTTCAGCCAAAGTCGTATTACCCGACACTGTCTGACGGAATTTGCGGGCATCAGTAATGCGGTAAACGAGAAACGCATCCACATCATAGAACTTACCGCCGGCAACCTGAACGCGGATATCGTCCAAATCAAAGCGCAACAGACGGTCATCAATCATCTGTACGGTATCAGCTTCCAAAAAGCCGAATGGCAGTTTGAAATAAATGCCCGGATCTTCTTTCACATCAACGATCTGACCAAAGCGCAGAACAATAGCCTGCTGGCGTTCGGTGACGATAAAGACAGAGGAATAAACCAGCAAGCAGACGAGCGCGATCAGACCTGCAATGAACGGAAATCTGTTCTGAGCCATCTTATTGTGCTCCTTCATTACTGCGAGCCTGACTGTTGGAACGCGTCAGTTCATTCAATGGCAGATAAGGCACGATACTCTGACCCGGCTCTACGATAACTTTCTTGGTGCTTTGCAGCACTTGTTCCATAGTTTCCAGATAAAGACGCTTACGGGTCACTTCCGGAGCTTTTATATATTCGTCGTAAACAGAGATAAAGCGCTGTGCCTCACCTTCTGCTTCCTGAACGATACGGTTTTTATAAGCAGCCGCATCTTCACGAACCTGTGCCGCCTCACCGCGAGCCTGACCAAGCTTCTGGTTGGAATACTGGTTGGCTTCTTCTACGAAACGGTCTTCATCCTGTTCAGCGCGCTGTACTTCATCAAAAGCATCAGCCACTTCACGCGGCGGTGCTGCATCTTCGATGGAAACCGCATTGATCTGAATGCCGGCTTTATAGTCATCCAGTGTCTGCTGCACGATTGTGCGCACGTCTTGCGCAATCACGCTACGATTATCACGGAAGACGTCCTGTGCCGGACGGCGACCAACGACCTCACGGATGGCACTTTCAGAAATCTGCTGTACCATGCTGTCGGGATTTTGCACGTTAAAGAGGTAATCACGCGGATTTTCAACACGGTAAAGCACGGAAAACTGAACATTAACAATGTTCTGGTCACCGGTCAGCATCAGACCTTGTGTGGCTGTGCGTGAACCCTGCCCGCCAATATTGATCTGCTTTTCAACGATCTCAGCTTTTTCATAAGTTTCGATCGGCCAGAAATGGAAATGCAAACCAGGCTCAGAAATTTCTTCCTTCGGTTTACCAAAGCGCAATTCCACGGCCAGCTCATCCGGCTGCACTGTATAAACAGCCTGAAACAGCCAGAATGCAAAAGCTACGATAGCAATTAAAACGATAAAGAAGGAATTACCGCCAGAGCTTCCGCCTGCACCACCGCCCGGAAACGCCTTTTTCAGACGATCCTGACCTTTACGCAAAATGTCTTCCAGATCAGGTGGGGTATTGGGGCCGTTGCCTTTAGGCTTTTGAGGGCCCTGCCCCCACGGTCCACCATTATTATTATTATCGCCGCTTCCCCACGGGCCGCCGCCATTTTGATTGCTCCAGGGCATCCTTACCTCTCGTTTGATATGCAAGAGGTATCCAAGACCTCCCGACTTCAAATGGACTTACCCGTTTATAGGGATCAATCTGCGCTCTTTCAACGCAAAGCCTGCAAATTAAAGCTATTCCTGATAAATATCTGGCTGAATAAGTTCAGTTTTATACAAGAAATCAACGCAATTGCCTGTGCGCACCCTTCAGACAGCATTTTTGCGCTGATAAACGCAATAACGTGTCGGGTAATTATCTTTTTCACCAGCGGGCACATCTTCGCTTGCAACGACCTGCCATTCGGCCGGATCAAGTACTGGAAAACCTGTGTCGCCTTCAATCTTAGCCAGCACATGCGTCAGATGCACAATATCCGTCATTGGTAATGCCTGAGCATAAATATTGCCGCCACCAATGATGCAAATTTCATCAATTTGTTCATTTTCCGCATGGGTTTTGGCCAATGCAATCGCTTCATCCAACGAGTGAACGACGCTTGCACCTTGCAATTCAAAATCTGCATTACGGGTAATCACGACATTCAAACGACCAGGCAAAGGACGCCCGATTGATTCCCATGTCTTGCGCCCCATAATTACCGGCTTGCCTAATGTCAGAGCCTTGAAACGCTTCAGATCAGTAGACAAACGCCACGGCATATCATTTTCTCTGCCGATGACACCATTTTGCGCCGCAGCCACGACCATTGATATTTTAATGGCTTTACTCATACTGCAATCGGCGCCTTGATGCTCGGATCGGCTTCATAGCCTACCAGCTTAAAATCATCAAAGGTGAAAGCAAACAAATCTTTCACCTGTTTATTCATTGTCATCACGGGCAGTGTTTTCGGCGTGCGGGTCAATTGCAATTTCGCCTGTTCAAAATGGTTGGCATAAAGATGCGCATCACCAAGTGTATGAACAAAATCACCCACTTCCAGATCACAAACCTGCGCAATCATCATGGTGAGCAATGCATAAGAAGCAATGTTGAACGGAACACCTAAGAAAATATCGGCTGAACGCTGATAAAGCTGGCATGACAATTTGCCGTCAGCCACGTAAAACTGGAACAGACAATGGCATGGCGGCAGCGCCATTTCATCCACCAAGGCAGGGTTCCACGCCGAAACGATTAAGCGACGTGACTGCGGATTGGTTTTAATCATATGCAAAAGATTGGCGATCTGATCGATGGAGCCACCATCAGGGGCTGGCCATGAGCGCCACTGTGCACCATAAACAGGCCCCAGATCACCGTTCTCATCAGCCCATTCATCCCAGATCGAAACGCCGTTTTCTTTCAAATAGGCGATATTGGTATCGCCTTTGAGAAACCAGAGCAGTTCATGAATGATCGAACGCAGATGAAGTTTCTTGGTAGTGAGAACAGGAAAACCATCACTTAAATTAAAGCGCATCTGATAACCAAAAACCGAGCGTGTGCCGGTGCCGGTACGATCACCCCGATCAACACCATTCTCAAGCACATGGCTTAACAGATTAAGATAGGTTTGCATGGATAGGCTCTCCTGCACGACAAACGCGCATCAATTCACAGTCAATCATTAAAACAATAAAGCCTTAGCCGATTCTCATGGCTAAGGCTTTTTAAATATCATATATAAGCCATCATGAATGAAAGCTATAAATGCACCCGATCAAAGGGAACCGAGCAGACCCAGCTGTTTTGCAGTCAGGTAATAGAAGGTAACGCGATCTTTGTTGCGGTCGCCTTTCATCACTTCTGCGACGTGAGCAATAGCTGCATCAGCAACTGCATCATCGGTTACGCCAAGCTTACGGCCAACCCAGCTTTCGCGTACGCGCTTCAATTCTTCTGGGTCGCTAACGGCAACCAGAGCCGCATCGCGGCTGCTACGCAATGCAATACCAAGATGTTTGATGATTTTTTCTACGATTGCTTCATCTGCTGCCGCATCATAACGGCGTACATCTGCAAGATGGTCACTCATAACCCACTCTCCTTCATCCATCGCTCAAATGTCAGCACCAATTGCAGCATCTTAAGCGTAAAGCCCGTGATTGCCTGAAGATTGACCAGCCTGTTATTTCTGTCAATGAAAAAAGCCTTGGCTTTCGCATAATCCGATACTGCACAAGGCTTTTCCAACATAATCATTTAAAAAATGACGTTGATATGAAACTCAGCCCTTCCATTCACTCAAAAGCCTGACTATATACGTTCTGCTGGCTTCGGCCAGCTATGGTAATAAACGGACGGTGTAATAAACCATTTGGACCCGGGGGCGGTACCCGGCGCCTCCACCAGAGCATAGCTCACTCAAAGGCTATGCTGTGGCGGGGGCGAAATAGGATCGACAAGGGTGTAAAGATCGCTCTTTTACTCGGCATGATACCACCGTTATCGGGTCAAACGAGTAGTTGCAAATGACAACAAAGCTCAGGGTTACGCTCTCGCTGCTTAATCGCGGTGCGGGAAACCCAACCTAAGTCCTTAGGGTTAGCACCTTAAGGCGGGGTCCGGAGGCACCTGGCAACAGAAGCCTCCACTTTCCCCTTTTAAAATCAGCCTACTAAAGATGATTGCATATCACGCATGGTCGGCTTACTGCGCAATACAATCAGCGTCAGCACAAACGCCGCTACGATGCTCAGCGTAATACCAATAACCATCGGCAAAATGGTTCCGTCGGTGATAAGTGACGAAATACCAATGGCAATTGCCGCCACCAAAAACTGCAATGTTCCCATCAAAGCTGAAGCCGTTCCGGCGATTTTGCCGTGATCTTCAAGTGCCAGCACGGCTGTGGTTGGAATGACCAACCCCAAAAAGCCAAAGCCTACAAATAGAAAACTGGCAATAATCCAGTAAGAATGTGCGCCTGAGATAACTGCAACCAGCATAGCAGTCAGAATAAGTGCTGCACAGCTGACCGAGAACAGCACAACGCGCTTCAAACCGAAGCGGCTTGCCAAGACGCCATTGAGCTGTGACATACCAATAAACGAAATAGCATTGACGGAGAAAGCCAGCGCATATTCACGCGATGTGAAACCATATTGCTGGATAAACACAAAAGACGAATTGGCCAAATAGACCATGAAACCGGCCATACACATTGCGCCGATCATTACCAGACCAATAAAGTTCCAGTCTTTCATCAACTTGCCATAACCGGCAAGCGCTGAACTCAGACTGCTTTCTACCCGTGCCGCCACCGGTCGTGTTTCTTTTTGCCACAAAGCCAGCAAAACAATGCCGGCAATTGCCGCCAACAGCACAATCCAGAACACCATACGCCAGCTGTAGTAATCAATAATCAACGACCCGGATAAAGGCGCCAGAATTGGCGAAACAGAGAAAACCAGCATCAAAAGCGACATCAGGCGTGCCGCATCAACACCGGTATAAAGATCGCGTACAATCGCGCGCGGAATAACCATGCCCGCAGCCGCACCAATGCCCTGCAAAAACCGGAACGACACCAGCATATCAATGCTCGTTGAAAGGGCAGCCCCCACGCAACCAATGCCAAACAAGATCAAACCACTATAAAGCGGCACTTTACGGCCGTACATATCAGACAAAGGGCCGTAGAAAAGTTGTGAAATCGCAGCAGCAATAAAGAAGCTAAGCAAGCTCATCTGCACCGCGCCGCTTTCAGCATGCAAATCAGCCCCAATATTCGGCAAAGCCGGCAAATACATATCAATAGCAAAAGGGCCGATGGCAGAAATCAGGCCGAGAATAAGCGCATTTCGCAAGAGTCCAGCGGGGGGCATAGGACAAACTTTCAACAGAATGAAGACAAGAAAGGGCTGCAATATCGCCCCAATCTCACGGATTCGTGAAATAAGAATTGTTGGTCGAAACGTCAAGTGACACAGTCTTATAAAACTAAAGTCTTAAACTCAAATTTTAAAAACCATCGGTTCCGCCAGCACCTTCTAAACCCAGCCTAAAAGCCAGATAACCACGGGTCTGAAGCAAAAGTCGAATATTTTGAAAATAGAAATATATTTTTCATTTCAATCAGATTAAAAATATAAAGCGAAATTCGCGCCACTTATGAAATCCACCTTGACATCCAAGGCCGAATCCGTGGGATAAGGAACTTATGGTTCAGGATATGCTGCGTTACGACATTCTTGCTCAGGAAGCCTTAAGAGGCGTCATCCGTAAGGTTCTTGCGGAGGTGGCCAAAGCTGGCCTGCCGGGCAATCATCACTTTTTCATCACCTTTTTGACAGGTGCACCGGGTGTGCGCATTTCATCAAGATTACGGGAAAAGTACCCAGAACAAATGACCATCGTCATCCAACATCAATATTGGGAAATGGTCGTGACCGATCAGCTCTTTGAAGTTGGTCTGTCTTTTGGCGATATTCCGGAAAAGCTGGTTATTCCATATTCAGCGATCCGTGGTTTCTACGATCCTTCGGTCAATTTCGAGCTTGAGTTTGATGTTTCCATCGCCGAGCCTGAAGGTGATAATGACAGTGAAGCTGTCATTGCCGAACTGGAAGTGCTGGAGCCGCAACCAGCCAAAACAGAAACACCGAAACCATCCCGCAAACCTTCCGCAAAAGCAAAAAAGGCTGATGCCGAGAAGACCGAAGAAGCAGCAGAAAGCACCGAAAACAAACCAAGTGCCGATGTTGTTTCCCTTGATGCTTTCCGAAAGAAATAAGCAAAGCGCTTTAAACTGGATCCGCTGGATATGAGCGACATCGTCAATCTCAAACAGTTTAAAAAACAAAAAGCCCGTAAGGAACGCGAAGATATTGCCCAGCAAAATCGCGTGACTTTCGGGCGCACGCTTGCACAAAAGCAATTTGACAAAGCGCAAACTGAAAAAGCCAATCGCTTTCTCGATCAGAACAAGCTTGAAAAAAACGATCAGGACGATCAGACGTCTTGAGCAAGCTTGGCGCCCATCAGCTCAAAAAACACTCTGTCACCATTCGCGGCCATTCCACCAGCTTTACGCTGGAAGATGCGTTTTATGATATTATCTGCCATTTGGCAGAACAGCGCAAAATGGCATTGGCAGCATTGATTGCCGAAATTGACGGCCTCAGGCCGGAAGGCTGTAATCTCTCCTCGGCACTGCGCCTTTATGCGCTGCAAAGCGTTTTAAGAGAACAAACGGCACAAGCCGAATAGCCGGCGATTTAGCGCGGCGCATCCAGATCTTTCAAAAAATCTTCCACCGACTGCCCCATACGGCTTGCTTCATCAGCCTTATTGGCAGCTTTGCGTTGTTCTTCCTCTAACCGTTGCTGTTCGCGTTTTTGCGCTTCCGCTTTGTTGCGGGCTTCAGTTTCAATCAGGGCTTTTTCACGCGCTTCTTTAAGCGCTTTCAAACGCTCTGTCTCACGGCGCAGGTTTTGTTTTTCACGCAAAGCCGATTGCATTGCTTCAACACGCTCTTGCTCACGCTCCAAAGCGCGCTGTGTCAAAAACTGCACCAGCGGCTGATGGTCAACACTAACATGTGGCTCAGCATAAGTGCCGGAAAGGGCAAAATTAACACCAGCAAAGCCACCGGAACCTGTATCCTCGCCTAAATTCTTATAGGTAAAGCGACTGCTGCCGTTAAGCCGCATATCGCTCAAATCAAGCGCCATGTCGCTTTCAAGCAGAGCTTTGCTATTTTCCAAACGTGTCAGCCCCATGCGCGCAACGCCACCCGCAAGGGTGAAATCAAACTGCGCATTGCTGACTTCAAACACACCGTCCTTGGTTGCCTGCGTGGCAATGGTCTCAAAGCGCTTGGTCGCATTTTGCGACTTGGCTGCTTCATCACTATCGGCATCAGCCAGCATTTGCGCCAGTTGACCGGCATTCAAATGCTCCACCGTTAAACCATCGACCACCAGCTGCGCCGAACCGGAAAGCGACTTCATCGCTTCCGCAACATGTGCCCCATTGCCCTGTAATTTTACCGTCAGTGATGCTTTACCGCCAATAGGTGCAACGTCCCCCTCAGCAGCAGTGATCTGATAGGCAGAGCTAAGATCAACATCTTTCCAAGCCATATCAGCGGAGAAAAGCGCATTACCCTCGCTATTGCGCAGTTGCACCAAGCCTGAAAGCTGACCGCCCTTCCAGTCGCCTTGCAAATCGCTCAGTTCAAGCTGATCATCGGCCTTGGTCACTTTAGCTGAAAAATCACGCACGACACCATATTGACCGGCATCAGCAACAGCCGCTTTCATTTTCAGATCAAATGAAAATGGCAGCAATGGCAGTTTGACAAATTTCTGCTGCGGCCAACCCTTCTTCTGACTGGTAAAAGCACCAGTCCCAAGCATGATTTCGCTTAAAAATTGCAAATCCACTTCATCGGCTTCTGCCTCACCGCGCAGCAACGGGCTGGCATTTTCCGGCTGCAAAGCTTCCAGTTTAGCGCTGATTTTATTATCCGAAATTGTGCCCTGCAAATTTGGCAACCGGACAATGCCTTTGGCAAATTGCACGTCACTAGTGAGCGCGACGGCAAGTCCAAGCCCAAAACCCGGCAAGCTGTAACCACCGGACGCCAAAAACGGCTCCAGATTATCGGCCTTAATCTCTGCTTTACCGCTCGCCGTGACATCATCAGCCAATACAGTTACCACACCATCAAAATCGGCATGGGCATCAGGTGCTTTTAACTGCACTTGTGTGCGCACACCCATATTAAGCGCGCCTTGCAATGTCACATCGGCTTCCAGCTCTCCGGCAAGCCCCAACGGCAAAACCGGCACACCAAGCAGCGCTAAAATCTGCTCGCCTTCTTCTGACTTGGCACTGCCATTCAACTGAATTTGCAAGCCCTCATCACTGTTCCACTCACCCGCTGCCGTACCGGAAAAATCAAGCACCATGCGTCCGGCTTTACCATTCACACTAAACGAAGTTTCGCTGTGCAAAGCACCTGCAGCAGGCTTCGCCTGATCTTGATCTTTTGCCTCTGGCTTTTTCTTAAGATTAGGCACCACAGTGCTGCCGATAAAGTTAATCTCGCTCTCAGCCAGCAAATCCGGATAGGCTTGGCTGCGCTTATAAAGTGCCTGCACCACTGGTTGTTCAGGCGCCACATCATGCAGCCAATTGATAAAACCGGATAAATCATCACTCAGCAAAGTGGCATCAACCTTGCCGGTCAATTCATCCTGATGCGGTTCAAAATTACCCGCCGCCATGATGGTCGCGCCATTCAAATCCTGCAACATGAAGCGGTCAAAATCCATAGCTGCGTTACTGAACCGGAAACGTGTATCAAGTGCGCCTGTTTCCGTTGTACCCAGCACAAGCGCATCGGCTTTCAGCGAAACATTCAATGCCTGATTACCAAACGCTGTGATGCCTTCAACACTTGATAAGGGCGACACCATCAGTTGCAGCGCCGCATTACTTATTTTCTCGCTTTCCAATTCCACATCAATTGACGGTACACCGCCTGTCAAAATCTGCCGGTGGAATGAGCCTTTCAATATTGTATCATCAAGGCCGATTTCTAGATTATCAATCTGCTGCACACGGTCATTGAGAACCACCTGACCGGAAATACCAAGCCCCGATAATTGACGAACGGTTTCATCAACCTCTTGCGTCAACCAACCCGCCAAGCCCGAAGGCTGACGCGACGCAATCAGCAAATTGCCTTCAAAGCCAAACTGATCGCCCAAAGCTAAATGGCCTTGTGCTTCAACACGCGTGCGCCCCGGTAAATCAGCGGAAAATTCTTTAATCTTCCAGCCCTGCCCTTCAGGCACAGCGCTGATAGTAATAGTGCGGATTGTCGTACCGCCTGCAATAATGGCTGGCAATCTTAAATCCACATTACCCGGAATAGTAGGCACCGGAATATTACCCATCAGCTCACGAAAAGCCGTCAAAGGTTCTTTTAGCGGAACCGCTTCGCCACTTTGTTCAGTGCTGCTGCCACCAAAAAAGAACTGCTGACCATCGGCATTAATTTCAAAGCGCGGATTTTCGCCAAAGATAAATTGTGCCTTGCCATTCACCACATAAGGGTCATCAGCAGGCCCCTGCTCCATGCGAAATTCATCAGCCAAAAACTGCTGGTCGGTCGCCGTGAAAAGCCCGTGAATACGTAAATCTGTCAGTAAACCGGATTTTTCATTCGGGATACGATCACCTTTGCCGTCTTTTTTCGGCGGCGCTTTTTTGGCATTGGTTTCCGGCGTGCGGAAATTAAAACTACCAGTATAGTTCAACAAGCCGTCTTGCAGTGTAACATCACCGTCTGTCTCGAATGTAACCGCCATTTTTTCAGGCGTAATCCGGTTACGTAGCCGCAAACTACCATCCGGTTTTAACTCGCCGGTGGATAAATCAAGCGCGAACTTCTCGCCCTCACTTTCAAGCGAGCCATTCATTTGCCAAGGGCCGGTAATGTTGCGTGCCGATAATACCGCTTCAATATTTTGTAATTGATGTTCACGACCGGTGCGACCATCAGCAATCAAAATGCGGCCATCACTGACGGTGAGTTTTTCAACTTTGACCTGCGCATTATTAAGCAATGCGTCTTCATGTCTTGTCCAGTCAACGCGGCCTTTTTCATCCACGACGACCTTCAACACCGGCTTTTCAACCTGCATGTCAAAAATCAGCACTTCACCGCGCAAAAACGGCATAAGCTCTGCATCAATTGAAAACTTATCGACACTTAATGTAGTCGTATCATTGGTGCCGCCCACATAAACATCAGAAAATGTTACCGATGGAAAAGGTAGAAGCCGCGCACTTGCCGTGCCACGCACATGCACTTCGCGCCCCATAATCCGGCTGGCCTCGCGCTCAAAATCTGCGCGATACCCTGTCCAGTTAATGAAAGGAGGAACAACCAGCGCCGCAGTAAGCAGCAAAACAAGGAACCCACCGACGATGACGAAAATGCGTCCCAAAATCTGGCTCCATTATTCTTGATTCACGGCTTCTCAACTTCATGCAACATAACGGCAACACGCCTTCTGCGACAAGGCAGTAAACCACCGCCCTGTCCAATAATCACATTATTTCAGCCAATTTCTATTTCCATACCCCATAATGTTCACGGAAATAATCAACGGCTGCCTGATTGGAATCGTTGCGGTCATGCCCTTCATGAACCATCGTCAACAATGCGGATATACGACGGCTGGCGCCATCATGACGACGCGGTGCATTTGCATTAACCCAAATCAGCACATTGTTCACCGCCAGATTACCGGCGATCCAATAATCATCCACTGTCCACAAGAGCCCTGGAATATCAAAGACTTTTTCATTGAAATAGGTCGGGCGCACCATCACGCCACTCACACCCAACAATGTATCACTATAACCGCTTTGGGTATAATAAGAAGCTCGGCGCTGACGATATTTCAACATTGAGCCAACTTTAAATAACAAACCACGACCAGCCGTGCTAACCCGCGGTAATCTGTCTGCCGGACGTGTGGTGATATCAATATCTTTAATATCATCACCACCTTCCGCAAGGCATGTGCGCTCATGAGATTTGCGTAAATCTATAAAGCGCCCTGACCACTCAGCATCATAATGGACATCATCGTCACAGAATAAAATATCACGTTCTTTGCCCCAGTTGTCTTTTACAGCAGGCAGCACTTTTGTCGCCGGGCCGTAATCAAAATCTGTCCGGCAAATCGTCACCCCTTCCGGCACTTGCGGCAGAGTACCAGTCCACTCCGGAAATCTTTTATAACTCTGAGGGATATAAAGATTGATCTGATCCGCACGATGCTTCTGGTTTAACAGAGATTTAAGTGTCGGGGTAATCTTGTCAAAGCGAGGCGGAATAGTCGTCAGCGTAATAATCATTAAAAACCTGAAAAAAGGCGAGAGAAACGATACTATTATCTGCATCTATAAAGTGGATATTATAATTAAACAATAAAGAGTGTAATGCCACCGAACATATGAACGGATTGTGTCCGCTTTTGAGACGAAAACAAATTCACCCTTGCAGAACAGTCGGAGAACAAGCTATACCCGTGGCACTCAGGAAAAGCGCACATAGTACCTGATGCCATCCTTGATCTTTTATTTATATGAGTACACTCTCAAGCAATGTCTGACTTTCCTGACGATATGCCCTTTTTTGGTGAACCGGATGCCCCACGCAAACCGCAAGAGCGGCCAGCGGGTGCAGAACCAAGTGGTATTGCAGCGCGCGCTATGGCTGCGCGCAATCAACAACGCGGCGAACCGACATATCTGACAGGATTAAATCCGGAACAGCGTCTGGCGGTTGAAACGACCGAAGGACCTGTGCTGGTGCTGGCAGGTGCCGGAACAGGTAAAACACGCGTTCTCACCACCCGTATTGCGCATATTATCAATCAGGGCCTTGCTTATCCGAGCCAGATTTTGGCTGTTACATTTACCAATAAAGCAGCCCGCGAAATGCGTGAGCGTATTGGCGTCTTGCTCGGTGACTCGGTTGAAGGCATGCCATGGCTCGGCACCTTCCACTCTATCGGTGTCAAACTGTTGCGCCGCCATGCAGAACTTGCACATTTGCGCTCTGACTTCACCATTCTTGATACCGATGATGTCATTCGCCTCATCAAACAATTAATCCAAGCCGAAGGTCTGGACGATAAGCGCTGGCCTGCCCGCAGCTTCGCCAATATGATTGATGCTTGGAAAAACAAAGGCTTAAGCCCATCGGAAATTTCCGAAGGTGATGCCCGTGCTTTTGCAAATGGTAAAGGACGCGAGCTTTACGAAGCCTATCAGAACCGGTTGCGCACGCTCAATGCCTGTGATTTTGGCGATCTGCTGCTGCACCCGATCCGCATTTTCCGTACCCATCCGGATATTTTGCGAGAATATCATCAGAAATTCCGCTATATTCTGGTTGACGAGTATCAAGATACCAACACAGCGCAATATATGTGGCTGCGCCTATTGGCACAGCGCCCGCAAAACAAAACCCGCACCGACAATCCGGATGGTTTTTCTGCCCAGCAAGGCGTCAATCTGTGCTGCGTGGGTGATGATGACCAGTCCATTTACGGCTGGCGCGGTGCAGAAGTTGACAATATCCTGCGCTTTGAGAAAGATTTTCCAGGCGCTGCCGTTATCAAGCTGGAACGTAATTATCGCTCCACCGCCCATATTCTGGGCGCTGCCGGTTATTTGATTTCGCATAATGAAGGACGGCTTGGCAAAACGCTTTTCACTGATGCGCCTGATCCGGATGATGCCCGTGTGCAAGTGCATGCCGCATGGGATTCGGAAGAAGAAGCCCGCGCTGTCGGCGAAACTATCGAACAAGCCCAACGCCACGGCCATAAGCTGAATAACATGGCTATTCTGGTGCGTGCGTCCTTTCAGATGCGCGAATTTGAAGATCGCTTTGTCACGCTCGGCCTCAATTACCGCGTCATTGGCGGCCCGCGCTTCTATGAGCGCCTCGAAGTCCGTGATGCGATGGCCTATTTGCGCGTTGTGGCGCAAGGCGCTGATGATTTAGCCTTTGAACGCATTCTGAATACGCCGAAACGCGGCCTTGGCGATGCATCCATGCGCCAAATTCACGATTATGCGCGGGAGCGCGGCATTCCGATGCTGGAAGCCGCCCATGATTTGGTGCAAACGGAAGAATTGAAGCCAAAACCACGCTCAGCGTTGCGTGAAGTGGTTGAGAACTTCTATCGCTGGCAATCGCTGATCGACATCACCCCGCACACGGAACTGGCCGAAATGATTCTCGATGAATCCGGCTACACCGCGATGTGGCAGAATGATAAAACCGCAGAAGCACCGGGCAGACTTGAAAACTTGAAAGAATTCATCCGCTCGATGGAAGATTATGAATCTTTGCGCGGGTTTCTCGAGCACGTCGCCCTTGTGATGGATGCCGACAAAAACGAAAACATGGATGCCGTCAATATTATGACGCTGCACTCGGCCAAAGGGCTGGAGTTTGAAACCGTGTTTTTGCCAGGCTGGGAAGAAGGTCTGTTTCCGCACCAGCGCTCACTCGACGAAGGCGGGCGTTCGGGGCTGGAGGAAGAACGGCGTCTGGCTTATGTCGGGGTCACCCGCGCCAAGAAAAACCTGCATATCTGGTTTGTTTCCAATCGCCGTATTCATGGCATGTGGCAATCCACCATTCCGTCCCGCTTTTTGGATGAATTGCCGGAAGCCCATGTGGAAATTGCCGAGATGGATGGTAATTACGGCGGTTATGGCTCCAGCGGCGGCTACGGCCAGTCCCGCTTTGAAAAAGCCGATCCGTTCCAAAATTCCTATTCCACACCGGGCTGGCAGCGCGCCCAGCAAAACCGCAATGATGCCACGCGCAACAATTGGGGCTCGCGCTCGGGCGCCAATGTCGAGCGCATCGGTTATGGCGAAACGGAGTCTTCCTTTGGTGCCGGTCGCGGCTCCGTGAAGGGTCGTACCATTGATGGCGAGATCGTCAGCAAATCGGTCAATGTCAGCACATCAGATTTCAAAGTCGGCTCGCGGGTTTTCCATCTTAAATTCGGCAATGGTACCGTCGCCGTCGTAGACGGCAACAAGCTGACAGTCGAGTTTGACAAGGCAGGTCAAAAACGTGTTCTCGACAGCTTCGTAAAGCCGGTATAATTTTCTAATATTTTCAGTATTAGAAATTATTTTCTTAAAAATCGGATTCATCAGAACAAACGCATCGCGCACAAATCATAAGCCGGAATAGGATAGCTTACTCCGGCTTAGAGACTGAGATATTTTCACTGACAATGAATAATGGTTTTTCAAACCTTCCCATTGCTGTCTTTGAAAGTAGCATCATGTCTCAGTCACAAAGTGTTAAAACCTCAGGCGCCCAGCCGCCTAAGCCGCTTTACCTGAACTTCGGTTTTCAGGTCATTGCAGCGATGATCATCGGCCTGATTTTAGGCTTCATCGCCCGCAATATGGGGCCGGACGCGGCAGGTAATGCCAACTGGCTCGCCGTCACCTTGCAAACAATCGGTTCGATTTTTGTACAAATGCTGCGCGCTTTGGTGCCGCCATTGGTCTTCACCGCAATCGTTGCCTCGATTGCTAATCTCGCAGCCCTCAACAATGCCGCCAAACTGGTGTGGCAGACCCTGTTATGGTTTGCGATCACCTCTTTTGTCTCCGTATTGATCGGTATTGCACTTGGCCTGATCATTCAGCCAGGTATTGGTTCCGGCGTGCTGGAAACAGCGGCCAAAGCTCCTGCATCTTCAGGTTCATGGCTCGATTTCCTCAAAGGTCTGGTGCCTGCCAATATTCTCGGCCTTGAAGCTTCAACCCGCCTGAATGGTACTGCCGCCTCCACATCGCTTAACTTCAACGTGCTGCAAATCCTCGTGGTTGCTATCACTGTTGGTGTTGCAGCACTTAAAGTGGGCGAAGCTGCCAAACCGTTCCTCACCTTCAACCAGTCTCTTCTGGTCGTGGTCAGAAAAATCCTCTGGTGGGTTATCCGCCTCACCCCGATCGGAACCATCGGTTTGCTTGGTCGTGCGGTTGCGCAATATGGTTGGGAAACCCTCTCGCAGCTCAGCTGGTATGCCGCCGCAATTTATATCGGCCTCGCCATTGTGTTGTTCGTGGTCTATCCGGTTGTGTTGATCATCCACGGTCTGAAGCCTTCACGCTTCTTTGCAGGCGCATGGCCTGCAATCCAGTTGGCCTTTGTCTCCCGCTCATCCATCGGCACATTGCCAGTGACCGAAACCGTGACAGAACGCAATCTTGGTGTGCCGCGTGAATATTCAGCCTTTGCTGTGCCGCTTGGTGCAACCACGAAAATGGATGGCTGTGCTGCAATTTATCCGGCTATTTCCGCCATCTTCATTGCCCAGTTCTTCGGCATCCAGTTAGGTTTGCAGGAATATGTACTGATCGCTTTTGTCTCGGTCTTAGGTTCAGCAGCTACTGCTGGTCTCACCGGTGCGGTTGTCATGCTGACACTGACCCTCTCCACATTGGGTCTGCCGCTTGAAGGTGTTGGTCTGTTGCTGGCAATTGATCCGATTTTGGATATGGGACGCACCGCCGTCAATGTTGCCGGTCAGGCGCTCATTCCAACCATCGTTGCTAAACGCGAAGGTATTCTGAACGAAGAAATTTATAATTCGCCTAAGAATATCGACAGCGCCGATCCATCAGAATTAAGCGCACAGCCTGCTTGAGATAACTAAAACACAAACAAAAAATGCCGGGCTGAATGTCCGGCATTTTTATTTAAGTCATTAGAATAATTGATTATTGCGGCTTGCCTTTTTCCCACATCACATCACCACGATAAAGCGGCACAGTGGAAAGAGATGTTTTAGCTGAACCATCCTGCACCTGCGCCGCATGTGCCAGATAAAGTAATGTATTGTTTTTCTGATCATAAATGCGGGTGATAATCAGTTTCTTCCAAATCAGACTGGTGCGTTCAGAAAAAACCCGTTCGCCACTTTTTCCAAGCTTGATATCACCAATGGTAATTGGCCCGGTCTGCTCGCATGAAATCGACGCATTGGACGGATTTTCGAACCAGTTTCCCTTTTGCAGCCGATCAATAATACCGCGCGAAAAAGAAGCCAAATGACAGGTGACACCCTGTACCTTCGGATCAGGCACCGCATCAATCACAATATCATTACCCAGCCAATCTACACCGACTTTGCCGACATCTTCCGCCAGTGACGGGGTGATGCCGGCTATTAAAAGTGCAGTAACAAACCCCGCCTGAACCAATTTACGCATCTGCCGGCACCCTTTTTTGCTGATGGATCTATTAAAAAATATAGATCAAAGCTGAGCGCTTGCAAGAAGGCAGACAAAGTCTCAGTTCAATCTTGCGGGTTGCTTAACTCATTAGCAGCAATCACTTCCCATTTATCTAGAAATGCAGAGATTTCAAGCGCCTGTATATCCGGCATCGCACGGTAGATCATCGCCACCGGCCAGTCCCACCATTGCAATGTCAACAAGCGCTCGACAATCTCTGCCGGAAAGCGCGCACGGATAGGACGTGCCGGAGAACCGGCAACAATGGTATAATTTCCGACATCACGCGTCACCACGGCATTGGCACCGATAACCGAACCATGACCGATGGAAACACCTGGCATAATCACTGCGCCATGGCCAATCCACACATCATTGCCGATTGTCACACGTTTGCTCTGGCGATAGGCGCGATAGTCCATATCAAGGCCGATATGGCGGAAATATTCATTCGGCCGATAGGTCATTTTATGGGACATCAACCGCTCAATCGGGTGTTCCAGCGCATTGATACGTACATTGGCGGCAATGGAGCAGAATTTGCCAATATCGGCATAAATCCCTTCGCCATGACGTTCCATATAGGTGAAATCACCAATCTTCACATCACGCAAAATAACCCGCTCGCCAATATCGGCATAGCGGCCAAGTTTAACCCCTTGCAATTTTGCATTGGGATGAACCTTGGGTTCTCTGATTTCAAGGCGTTCAAAATCATCTGGTATCGTCAATTATCAAGACCTCATCAGCCGAAACAGCCACAGCTCAACCAAGAACCGGCATGAACTAGCATGAACCGGCGGCGCGCTTTTCTTCTTATTTGTTTTAAGCCTATAACCTTGTTACATTTTGCTTGCACGGCACTTTTTGTCACCCTCCCTGACAATTAAATGCTATAGCAGTTTTAAGCTTCCCCCCAAGCTCTCTAAGCTTCAAGAAAAGCTGGTAAAATTGGTAATAGATTTACGCGCGAAGGCTTGTATTTTATGAAAAAACTCCTCCCCCTCCTTATCATTGCAGTCGTTGCAGCAATCGTCGGTGTCGGCGCCTATACCTATATTCAGGACAAGCAAGCAACCAACAAGCCTTTTGGCGGCCCGCTTGATCTGATTGCCATGGATGGTTCAAAATTTACCGAAACCAATTTGCGTGAAACCCCTGCTGTGGTTTTCTTCGGCTTCACCCATTGCCCTGATGTTTGCCCGACCACACTTTTTGAGCTCGATGGCTGGTTCAAGGAAATGGGTACGGATGCAGACAAGATCAAAGCTTATTTCATCACTGTTGACCCAGAGCGTGACACACAGGAAATTATGCAGACCTATGTCACCAATGTGTCAGATAAAATCACCGGCATTACCGGCACACCGGAAAAGATCGCTGAAGCTGTAAAATCTTACCATATTTATGCGAAAAAAGTACCGGGTGATGATGGTAATTACACTATGGATCACACCGCATCACTGTTTTTGCTCGACAAGGGCGGTATGTTCCGTGGCACCATTGCATATGGTGAAAATCCTGATACAGCGCTTGAAAAGCTTAAAAATCTGGCCAAACGTAATAGCTAACCAATGACCGGAATAAGGGCTTCATTTTTGAAGCCCGTTCCTGTTCACATCATTTCCGAAAGTGTTTTCGCACCATGTCCCAATCCCGCCTCTGCTATGTCACGGAAAAAGACGAAGCTGAACAGATTTATGCCCAGCTTGAACCAATCTTTGAAGATGACGGTTATCCGATTGCCATCACAGAAGTAGACGAAGACAAAGAAATCTTCGAAGTATCGCTTTACATCGAAGAAGGTGCGGAAGAGCTCCTTAAGCGCGTTGAAGCAGTTGTCGGCACAGGCAAATTCCAGATTGAAGAACTGCCGGATATCGACTGGGTTCTCCATTCCCTCGAAGGTTTAAAGCCGGTACGCGCCGGACGTTTCTTTGTGCATGGTTCGCATGACCGCGACAAACTTGGCGCGGATGATATTTCCATCGAGATTGATGCAGGGCTTGCTTTCGGCACCGGTCATCACGGCACCACTGCCGGCTGTTTGGAAATGATCACTGAACTGGTTGAAAAAGAACACCCGACCAATGCGCTTGATCTTGGCACCGGCAGCGCCGTGCTTGCCATTGCTATTGCCAAGCTTGCGCCGATTGAAGTGCTTGCCACTGATAATGACCCGATTGCCGTAACAGTTGCTGCCGAAAATACCGTTAAAAACGGTGTTGCAGAACATGTAACCACGGCCACGGCTGAAGGTTTCGACCACGCAATTTTCCGTAGCCACACCCCGTTTGACCTGATCGTTGCCAATATTCTGGCTCGCCCTTTGATGGATCTGGCGCCAGCTTTAAGCAGCCATAAAGCCGAAGGTGGTTCGATCATCCTGTCCGGCATTCTGGAAAGCCAGCATGACGCGGTTGTCGAAGCCTATGAAGCGCAAGGTTTGAAGCGCCAAAACACCCTGCACCGCGAAGGCT
Source organism: Paenochrobactrum glaciei (assembly GCF_039522165.1). Lineage (NCBI taxonomy): Bacteria > Pseudomonadati > Pseudomonadota > Alphaproteobacteria > Hyphomicrobiales > Brucellaceae > Paenochrobactrum > Paenochrobactrum glaciei. The sequence goes on along the minus strand of NZ_BAAADE010000002.1, from coordinate 283,041 downwards.
GGGTCACCATTCATCTGAAATAATTTTTCAAAGAGGCAATTATGAGCCAGACATTTCAGTCATTTGAAGTCAAATCAGATCCTTCTCATGCCAAGCCACGCGTTGCCAATGTGCGCAAACTGATGGCAGAAAACCAAATTGATGGTTTTCTGGTGCCGCGTGCTGATGAACATCAGGGCGAATATGTGCCGGAAAGCGCACAGCGTCTTGGCTGGCTCACCGGTTTCACCGGCTCGGCAGGTGCAGCCCTTATTTTAAAAGACAGCGCTTTGCTGTTTGTGGATGGCCGTTATGAATTGCAGGCGGCAACTCAAACCGATCCGGCAATTTTTACTATTGAAAGCCTTATTACCAATCCACCGGCCACATGGCTGAAAGCCAATGGCAAAGGTTTGGTCATCGGCTTTGATCCGTGGCTGCACACTATCAATGAAGCCGCAGCTTTACGCAGCAGCCTTGAAGCCAATGGCGGGCGCTTGGTAGCACTTGAGAACAATCTGGTGGATCAGGTCTGGCAAGACCGCCCTGCTGCACCATTGGCACCGGTTACCATTCAACCGGCACGCTATTCGGGTCAGGAAGCATCCGAAAAAATCGCCCTGATGCAAAAGGCACTTGGCCAAACGGCTGCCACGGCCACCATTTTGACCGATCCGTCATCAGCGGCCTGGGTTTTCAACATTCGCGGCAAAGATGTTTCCAACACGCCGTTGCCGCTTTGCTTTGTTATTCTATCAAGCACTGAGGCACCGCAGATTTTCATTGATGAGCGCAAGCTTGCCATTGAACCGCGTGCCTACCTCACCCAGCTTGCCACTTTATGCGAACCGTCAAGCCTTGAAGCAGCTTTGACCAAACGCACACAAGCGGGTGAAATTTTCATGCTTGATCCGGCGCTGGCGGCAGAAAAATTCCGCCTCATCATTGAAGGCGCGAATGGCTCTTATATCAGCGGTAAAGATCCGGCACGCCTGCCACGCGCCATTAAAAACAAAGCTGAACTTGACGGCAGCCGTACCGCACATGAGCGTGACGGTGTTGCGATGGTGCGCTTCCTCTCATGGCTGGATGCACAAAAGCCGGAAAATTTAAGCGAAATTTCTGCGGCACAAAAATTAGAAGAATGCCGTGCAGAGGTCGGCAAAGATTTTCAGATGCCGTTGGAAGAATTATCCTTCGACAGCATCTCCGGCAGCGGTCCTAATGGCGCCATCATCCATTACCGCGTCAATACTGACACCAACCGTCAGTTTGAAAATGGTGATGTCTATCTGATTGATTCCGGCGGCCAATATCGTGACGGCACCACCGACATTACCCGCTCGGTTGCCATCGGCGATGTAACATCTGAGAAAAAACGTGCCTTTACGCTGGTACTGAAAGGCATGATTGCCATTTCCACAGCGCGCTTTCCAAAAGGCACCCGCGGACAGGACATTGACGCGCTTGCACGTATTGCCCTTTGGAAACAAGGCTTCGATTACGGTCACGGCACCGGCCACGGTGTCGGCTCTTATCTGTCCGTGCATGAAGGGCCGCAAAGCATTTCCAAACGCGGCGATCAGGAGCTGATGGCTGGCATGATCTGCTCCAATGAACCGGGCTATTACAAGCCGGGCTCATTCGGCATTCGCATTGAAAACCTGATTATTGTCACCGAAGCCACAGTGCCGGAAGGCGGCGATCTGCCGATGATGGGTTTTGAAACCCTTACCTTCTGCCCGATTGATCTGCGCCTGATTGATAAAGCTCTGCTTTCTCCTGAAGAGATTGAATGGCTCAATCATTATCACCAGCAGGTACGCGAAAAGCTGACACCGCATATGAATAAGTCAGCCAGCGAATGGCTCATAGAGGCGACCAAACCTCTTTAGACAAACAAAAAACACCGGCTCTGATAGCAGAGCCGGTGTTTTCATATCCTGAACCTGAAATATGCTTTTAAGCTTCGCCGACCAGCACAAACCACGCATCTTCATCAATCACTTCGATGCCCAGTTCCTGTGCCTTGGCAAGCTTGGAGCCAGCCCCCGGCCCTGCCACCACCAGATCGGTTTTCTTTGAAACAGATCCGGCCACCTTGGCACCATAACGATCAGCCATGGCTTTTGCTTCATCACGCGACATCTTTTCCAGCGAGCCGGTAAAGACAATTGTCTTGCCTTCAACCGGTGAACCAGTCGCAACAGGTGCGGCTTCATCAAGCGGTGTAACCTCAGCCAGCAGTGCATCCAGCACCGCAATATTATGGGGCTCGTGATAAAATTCGACAATCGCCTCAGCAACAATCTGTCCAATGCCTTCCACATTGGTCAGTTCCTGCCATGCTTCATTGCCCTTGTCGCCTTTGACACCTTCGCGCGGTGCTTGAGCTGCCTTCACACTATCGGCCAAAGCCTGATAAGAACCATAGCTACGTGCCAGACGTTTGGCACCCACTTCACCGACATGACGAATCCCCAGACCAAACAAAAAGCGGCTTAACGCGATCTCGCGTCGCTCATTGATCGCGGCATATAGTTTTTTAACCGAAACCGCACCAAAGCCTTCGATATTCTCTAGCTTTTTCAGCAGTGACTGGCTCTGGCGTTTTTCCAGCGTGAAAATATCGGCAGGTGTGCGAATTTTTAAACTTTCATCTTCCGCATGGAAGAAGAACTCCACCTGCTTTTCGCCGAGGCCCTCAATATCGAAAGCATTGCGCGACACAAAATGGCGGATACGCTCCACCGCCTGCGCTTCACAAATCAAACCACCGGTGCAGCGCCATGCGGCCTCGCCTTCTTCACGCACGGCATGGCTGTCACAGACCGGACATTTATGCGGGAACTGAAATGGCACAGCATCGCTAGGTCGTTCGCTCAGCACCACATCGACAATCTGCGGGATAACATCACCGGCACGCTGCACAATCACGGTGTCACCAATACGAATATCGCGCCCTTCGCGCAACGGCTCACCCTTCTGGCCGATACCTTTAATATAGTCCTCATTGTGCAAGGTGGCATTGGTGACAACCACACCACCCACCGTGATTGGTGTGAGACGCGCCACGGGGGTCAACACACCTGTGCGCCCGACCTGAATATCAATGCCACGCAAAATGGTGGTTGCCTGTTCTGCCGGAAATTTATGAGCAATTGCCCAGCGCGGGCTGCGCGAACGGAAGCCCAAACGTTCCTGCAATTTCAAATCATCGACTTTATAAACAACGCCGTCGATATCATAATCAAGCTGCGCGCGTTCCAAACCGATATGATTGTAGTGCGCAATGATAGCTTCAATGCTCGTCAAACGCTGGGTCAGCGGATTGGTACAAAAACCCCATTCTTGAAACAATGCCACCATACCGGATTGTGTATCTGCCGGCATCACCGACATCTCACCCCATGCATAGGCAAAAAAGCGTAACTTACGGCTGGCTGTCACTTTCGGATCAAGCTGACGCAACGAGCCCGCAGCGGTATTGCGCGGGTTGACATAGGTCTGCTTGCCTTCCGCCGCCATTTGTTCGTTAAGCGCCAGAAAGTCGCTTTTCGCCATATAGACTTCGCCGCGCACCTCAACAATATCAGGTGCTGATGCAGGCAATGTTTGCGGAATTTCTTTAATGGTCAAAATATTGGCGGTTACATTTTCACCCGTGGTGCCATCGCCGCGTGTAGCAGCCGTAACCAGTTTGCGACCTTCATAACGCAGTGACAGGGAAAGCCCATCAATTTTCGGCTCTGCGGTAAACGCAATTGAATTATCCGGCAAACGTCCCAAAAAGCGATAAATACTTCCGACAAAATCACCCACATCTTCATCCGAAAATGCATTATCAAGGGACAACATCGCGCGTGCATGGGTCACTTGGGTAAAGCCTGCTGCGGGCGCAGAACCTACCTTACGGGACGGACTATCAGCGCGAATAAGCTGCGGGTAAAGCTTTTCAATCGCCTCATTACGACGCTTAAGCGCATCATAATCGGCATCTGAAATTTCCGGCTGATCATTCCCATGATAGCGCTCATCATGATAGGCTATGAGCTTTGCCAGCCGCTCCAGTTCCAAAGCCGCATCTTGTTCGCTCATATGATCAAAAGAAATTTCACTCATTACCGTTCCGCAGGAATCAATTGAATATATCGCAGAGTTTACCGGACAATGCTCTCATCCGATACGCCACGCATGTTAATAATCAGACATTTGAAGTTCAGGCTTTAACCTTGCTATTCTCGCCAAGCAGTCGCTCGGCAGCAGCGCGGGCTTCATCCGTGACGCTGGCACCGGCCAGCATACGGGCGATTTCTTCCTGACGCTCGGCCGTTTCCATCACCCGGATGGAGGTGCTGACGCGGTCGCTCTTATCTGCTGATTTAGCAATCAGAAAATGCGTTGAAGCGCGTGCCGCCACTTGCGGAGCATGGGTCACCGACAAGACCTGCACACGCGACGACAGGCGCGATAAACGCTGACCAATCGCATCGGCCACCGCACCGCCAACACCCGTATCGATTTCGTCAAACACCAATGTGGGTGCAGAACCACGATCAGCAAGCGCCACTTTCAAAGCCAGCAAGAAACGTGATAATTCGCCGCCTGACGCGACTTTCATCATCGGTCCGGCACGGGTGCCCGGATTGGTGCGCACCCAATATTCCACAATATCAATACCTTCAGCACTGCGGCTTTCAGTATCTGTAGTCATTTCAACGATAAACTCTGCGCGTTCCAGCTTCAAGGCTGGCAACTCAGCCATCACGGCAGCTTTCAGATGCCCAGCCGTTTCATGACGTGCGGCTGACAAGGCCTTGGCCACATCATCATAGGCTTTCTTGGTAACAATCGCTTCAGCTTCCAGCTTTTCAAGCTTTTCAGCGCCTGCATCAAGATCAACCAGATCGGCATCCATTTTGTCACGCAAGGCCGGCAATTCGCTGACCGGCACCGAATATTTGCGCGCTGCGGCACGAAGCGCAAAAAGGCGCTCTTCGACCTGCTCCTGCAAGCGCGGATCAAAATCAATCGCACGGATGGCTGCTTCAATACCGTCTTGCGCCAGCGCCAGCTTGTCCAGCGCTTCATCAATCGCATTGATAACCGGTTCTAACAGCTGCGGGGCTTCAGGCGCTTTGCGCTCCAAGCGGCGCACAAGACTGGCAAGTGAGGGAACCGGTGACCCCTGCCCCGACAATAAATCATTGGCTTCATTGACATCAGAAGCAATACGTTCGGATTTCATCATCACCGCGCGGCGTTCTGCCAGCTCGTCTTCTTCACCAATTTGCGGATTAAGCTTGTCCAGCTCCTCAACGGAGGCACGCAAATAATCGCCTTCGCGCTCTGCGGCTTCCACTTTGGCACGGTGGCGGTTTAATGCCTGTTCAGCATCACGCCAGCTTTTAAACTTCTCCCGCACCACTTCCGTCTGGCTATCCAAGCCGCCAAAAGCGTCAAGCAGGCTGCGATGAATATCAATATCCACCAAAGCACGGTCATCATGCTGACCGTGGATTTCAACAAGTCTGCGGCCAAGTTCACGCAAAAGCGTTACACTTGCCACCTGATCATTGATGAAAACGCGGGTACGGCCATCACCGGACTGGACACGGCGCAAAATAATATCGCCATCATCTTCCAAACCGTTTTGGTTCAGGAAAATACGTGCCGGATGTTTGGCCGGCACATCAAAAACAGCTGTTACCTGCCCCTGATCGGCACCGTGACGCACCAATGATGCGTCGCCACGAGCCCCAAGTGCCAGAGATAAAGAATCCAGCAGAATAGACTTCCCCGCACCGGTCTCACCGGTAAGCACAGAAAGTCCATTGCTGAATTCAATATCAAGCCTTTCAATCAGAACTATATCGCGGATCGAGAGGTGCGACAGCATGAGGTGCTTTTCTTTATGCGCCGCCGCCGGTAATCAGCGCGCCAGCTTTAGACAACCATGAACCACTATTATTGCGAGGCTCCAAACCACCCGACTGCAACAGCTTGTAGCTATCTTTATACCACTGGCTGTCCGGATAGTTCTGACCGAGCACCGATGCAGCCATCTGCGCTTCACTGGTCAGACCCAATGCATAATAGGCTTCAACCAAACGTGCGAGCGCTTCTTCAACGTGACGCGTGTTGGAATATTCTTCCACCACACCACGGAAACGCTTTACCGCCGCCAGATAGTCTTTACGCTCGAGATAGTAGCGACCGACCTGCATTTCTTTACCGGCCAGCTGGTCGCGGGCAAAACGGATTTTCGTTTTGGCATCCTCGACATATTCACTATCCGGATAACGATCGATCACTTCCTGCATCGCACCAATAGCGCGCTTGCTGGCTGCCTGATCGCGGGTCACGTCAGGGATCTGACGGAAATAGCTCAAACCGATAATGTAATAAGCATAAGCTGATTCAGGCGATGTCGGGTAAAGCGTGTTATAACGCTTCGACATGCTGATGGCTTCTTCGTAATTGCCCTGACGGTAATTGGTAAATGCGCCCATCACGAGCGATTTGCGTGCCCATTCGGTGTAAGGATGCTGACGGTCAATGGCGGCAAATTTCTTCGCAGCTTCGCCCAGACGTCCACCTTCAAGATTTGCCAGCGCTTCATTGTAAAGCTTATCCGGCGCATCGATGGTTTCAACATATTTTGACAGATCAATATCGTCATCTTTGCTGGCACAACCTGAAAGGATTGCAACCACGGCAACCGTTCCCACAAGCATTGCGGTTGCTTTATTTACCGGGAATTTGAAACTCGTCATGCGGTCTCCGGCCTTCTGGCAGCGTCATTAAGACAAGAATAATGCACCATCACAAGTTTCAGCGTCCGGTGCATCATATGGTCTGATCACATCCTTAACACGAAAATCGTGAAAATATAAAGGATGCAATATTGAATCTATTGGATGTCCATAAATCACAAGCCAACTCATTCAGCAATGATATTAAAGACATCTTAACCTTGGCAGTGCGGATTTTTCACTCAAAAAGCCAGTTTTAAACAGTTAGATGCGTAAAACGCTCCGCATTTATATGCCATTTTCTGATTGTCAAAACCAAGCCAATCAATGAAACAAACCAAATTCGGCTTGTTAAACCTCAACAATTTCATGAGTGGAAGGATCAGCCAACAGCGCCTTCACCACATGAGAATTCATTTTATGCCCGCCACGGAAAGAACGGAAGCTACCAATAAACGGTGCACCCAGCATGGCCAGATCACCGATGGCATCCAATGTCTTATGGCGAACAAATTCATTTTCCAGACGCAGGCCACCTTCATTAATAATCGTATCATCATGACCGATGACCAATGAATTTTCCAAAGAAGAGCCCAGCGCCAGACCAGCTGTCCATAAGGCTTCAACATCTTTCATAAAGCCAAAAGTGCGTGCAGGTGCAATATCCGTTTTGAAAACATCAGCATTCATCTGGGAAGCAAATTTTTGCCGTCCGATGACAGGAGAAGCAAATTCAATCTCCACATCATAATGCACGCCGTCATAAGGCACAAACTCAGCCCAGGAACCGTTATGTTCAATACGTACCGGTTTCAAAACGCGTATATGTTTACGTTTGACAGACTGGGTTTCAATGCCTGATGTTTCAAAAGCATTAACGAAATCAAGCGATGAGCCATCCAAAATCGGCACTTCTGCGCCGTCCAGCATAATCTCCAGATTATCAAGACCAAGCGCCGAGACAGCAGACATCAGATGTTCGATCGTATGGATACGAATATCGCCTGTGCCAAGTGTCGTCGACAAATCGGTGGAACCAACCTGATCCGCATGGGCTGCAAAACGATGCTGTGTGCCGTCAGCGCCTTCACGAACAAAAACAATACCGCTGTTTTCTACAGCCGGTATAAATTCCACATTGGCGACCTTGCCGCTATGCACACCCACGCCAGCAAGCATCACCGGCTTTGCAAGGGTTTGTTGAAATGGCTGTAAGGTCATCAGGCATCATCCGAATTTTCGTGTTATCATTACCGGACAAACCTCTAAAGCATCTGTCCGATATAATCTATCTTTAGGCATAAACGATATTGCGGCCAAATCATGCCCGAGCGCGATAAAGCGCCACAACTTATTTATAAATATAAAAATACGCCCTGTCCGCTCACAAGAAATAACGCATTTTTATCTTTACTTGAGAAGCCACATCCCCTCACAGCCATCATAAAAAAAGCCCTCCCGATATCTATCGGAAGGGCTTTTGGATTAAATGCACATCAGCTTAGTTTGACTGACGACGCAGGAATGCCGGAATTTCCAGCTGGTCTTCCTCAGAAACAGGACGCTGCTGGCGAGGAGCCTGTTCGTTCAGCTGAGCGCGGCGTGGAGCGTAGATCGACGCATCCTGCGACAGCGGACGGCGGGTTTCCTGCGGACGCATACCTGGCTCTGCACGACCCTGTGCCGGTTCCAGACGAGCAGCTGGCTGCTCTTCTTCACGACGGGTCAGACCACTCATCAGACGGTTGAGCAAGCCTTTAGGGCTGCGCTCTTCCTGTGCAGGTGCCGGAGCACGGCGTGCATTCAGTTCCGCTTGAACCACCGGAGGAAAGTCAGACACCGAAGGCATACGTGGAGCCGGGCGCGGCTGCGGCTGCGCGGCTGGCTGTTCCATCTGCGGCTGATGATACTGTGGCTGAACCTGTTGTTGCTGCTGTGTGTGCAGCTGAACCTGTGGCGCATGCTGAGCCTGAGGTGCTTGCTGACGTGGAGCCTGTGCACGAGCATCCATGCTTTCCGGTGTCGGAGCCTGGAAAATACGGCTTGCAGGACGGAAAGACTGGTCGTCCTCACCCTGATAGAAAGGCATTTCTGCCTGTGCAGTCTGGGTGTTCTGCGGAGCAACGGCAGCTTCTACAGTGCGTGGCTGTGCAGGCTGTTCAACCTGTACAGGCGGACGCAATGCGCCATGTGGTGCAGGCTTAGGTGCAGCTGGCTTTACTGGCTGTTGTTGACGAAATTCCAGCGGCGCAGGCGCCGCATCTCCGATCTGTTTGTCGATGCCGGTCGCCACAACAGAAACGCGGATAACGCCTTCGAGACCTTCATCAAATGTTGCACCGAGGATGATGTTTGCATCCTGATCAACTTCTTCACGGATACGGGTTGCTGCTTCATCCACTTCAAACAGGGTCATATCACGACCACCGGTGATGGAGATCAACAGGCCGCGTGCACCGCGCATTGATGTTTCGTCGAGAAGCGGATTAGCAATCGCTGCTTCAGCAGCTGCAATCGCACGACCTTCACCGGAAGCTTCACCGGTACCCATCATCGCCTTGCCCATTTCACGCATAACAGCGCGAACGTCAGCGAAGTCGAGGTTGATGAGGCCTTCTTTAACCATCAGGTCAGTGATGCAGGCAACGCCTGAATAGAGCACCTGATCCGCCATCGCAAAAGCGTCAGCAAAAGTGGTTTTGTCATTGGCAATGCGGAACAGGTTCTGGTTCGGAATAACGATCAGTGTATCGACGTTCTTCTGAAGCTCTTCTATTCCCAGATCAGCGGTTTTCATGCGACGCTGGCCTTCAAAATGGAAAGGCTTGGTCACAACACCAACAGTCAGAATACCACGATCACGGGCGGCACGGGCAACAACAGGCGCTGCACCTGTACCGGTACCACCACCCATACCGGCGGTGACAAAGCACATATGAGTGCCGTTCAGGTGATCAACGATTTCATCGATGCACTCTTCAGCAGCTGCGCGACCGACTTCCGGCTGCGAACCCGCGCCAAGGCCTTCAGTCACAGCAGCACCGAGCTGAATGATCCGGTCTGAGCGTGACATAGTCAGCGCCTGAGCGTCTGTGTTGGCAACCACAAAATCAACGCCACGAAGACCGGCATTGATCATGTTGTTGACTGCGTTACCGCCGCCACCGCCAACACCGAAAACGGTGATACGAGGCTTCAGCTCTGTAATATCTGGCTTTTGCAGATTGATGGTCATTGTTCTTCGTTCCTCTTAAGCCTCTCACCGCCATTTGCCGCTGCGGTGTTAAATTGTTCTGAACCGATAATACGCCCGGCTACTCAAAAACTCTCTCTCAACCATTGGCCGACACGCTGTATTCGTCCACCCGTCCCAGTCAGACGACCCAAACCTGCCGCCTTGATTGACCGCTCTTCGACACCCGCAACCTGCGGGTAGATCAACAAGCCAACGGTGGCGGAAAAAGCCGCTCCTTTGGCCGCATCCGGCAGGCCCGAAATCCCCAGCGGCCGCCCGATACGGGCATTGCGCGCCAAGATACGTCGTGCAGCTTCCGGCATACCCGGCAGCTGACTGGCACCACCGGTCAGCACAACGCGTTTTCCAACGATTGTGCCAAAGCCGGACTGATTCAGTCGGTCGCGCACCAGTTCCAGTGTTTCTTCAACACGGGCACGGATAATACGCGTCAGAACTGAGCGTGGATACTGATTTGGCATGTCGCGCTCATCATCACCAATCGGGGGAACGCTGATCAAATCGCGTTCGTCCGCAGCGCTTGGAAGTGCTGAACCATACATAACCTTCAAGCGTTCGGCGTCTTCCATACGGGTGGAAAAGCCGCGCGCCACATCCATGGTTACATGATTGCCACCAATGGCAATCGCATCCGCATGGATAAACTTACCTTCCGAGAAGACAGAAATTGTTGTGGTGCCGCCGCCCATATCGATGCAGGCAACGCCCATTTCCGCTTCATCATCCACCAATGCAGCCAAACCGCTGGCATAAGGTGTTGCAACCATCGCTTCCACGGACAAATGGCAACGATTGATGCATAATTCCAAATTCCGCAATGGTGCGCTATCAGCTGTTAACACGTGCATGTCAACGCCTAAACTATCACCCAGCATTCCCATCGGATCACGAATGCCGCGTTCACCATCAAGGGTGTAGCCAATCGGCAGTGAGTGAACCAGATTACGCTCTGCGGCTAATGCCTGTTTGGCACCTGCGGCCAAGACACGACGCACATCAGAGCGATCAACTTCATGCCCGCCAAGATTGATGCTGGCCGACAAAATTTCGCTTTTCAAACGACCGGCAGAAATATTGACGATCAGACTATCAACCGTCAAACCGGCCATACGTTCTGCTGCATCAACGGCCAGACGAATGGATTGTTCTGCTGCATCCAGATCAATAATCACGCCGGATTTAACACCGTATGATTTCTGATGGCCGATGCCGAGCACTTCCATGCGATGGGTACGCCCTGGCAGCATCGCGCTTTCATCACGCGGTGTCAGGCGTGCAATAACGCAGGACACCTTGCTGGAACCCACATCGAGAACCGTTAAAAGACGCACCTTGCGCCCTGCCGATCCCGAATTTGCTGCCGACTTGTTACTAAAAATACTCATGCGCGTTTCCCCGCACGTGCGGCCTGCTGGCGTTCTTTTAAAAGTTTCTCACGTGCGACCTGTCCGGTCTCCGTCAACAAAACAGTTACGCGGTCATTCAACCGCATGTCGACGGAAACAATATCGCGGGACAGCAGATGCTGATCCCGATCCAATTGCTCAACCTGTGCCAATGCCTTTTGCGGCTCAAACTCCGGCAGCATTACCCGCACGCCGTTTTCAAGCAACAAGTCCCATCGCCGGTCGGCGACACGAACATAGGCACGAACTTTGGATGCAAGCTCCGGAAAGGCACTGACATCCGTAATAAAATCCTTCACACGGGTTTCCGCACCATCACCCACCACTAATGGCAGCTGAGCATAGCGACCCGAACGGTAAGGCACGATTTCTTTGCCGTCAGCATCAATCAGCGACAAGGCATCATCGTTCTGCCAGATAGCATGTGCTTTGCGCTCTTCCAAAGACACCAGCACAGTGCCTGGATAGATTTTGCGCACTTCAGCGCTTTCCACCCAAGGCAACTGCGAAATTTCTTCACGTGCGCGCTCGACATTCAAACCCATCAGCGAGGTTGAACCATCAAGGTTCAGCTGTCCCAGCACGTCAATATCGGACGTTTCGGCATTACCAACCACTTCGACGCGTTCAATCGCAAAACCAAGAGTTGAAGTGGTAACCTTAACAACATCTTCAGAATGACCGCCGGCCACCATGCCATAAGCACCGGTCGCAGCGAAAAATCCGGTCAGACCGATAGTACCGGCAAAACGCGGGATGTGGACGCGCCCCTGAAACAGACGGGCGATAAAACGAAAAGGTTTACGCAAGAATTTAGGCAATACAAAAGCAATACCCTGCACCGACGATGCATGACGCACCGACTGAGCATTGTAATGAGCTTTAGCCTTTTTCTTTAACGCAAGCACGAAGCGTCCTCCACCATCCAACTCAATAACGCACCGAAGGAGATACCTTCTGCACGCGCAATATCAGGCACAAGAGAGGTTGGCGTCATGCCAGGCTGTGTGTTGACTTCCAGCCAAACCAGCTCGCCATCTTCTGAAAAACGATCATCATACCGGAAGTCCGAACGACTCACACCTTTGCAGCCAATTGCCTTATGTGCCTCAAGCGCCATTATTTGAATTTTTTGGTAAATATTTGGTAAAATTTTTGCCGGACACTCATGTTTTGATGCGCCCGCAACATATTTTGAATCGTAATCATAGAACTGATGACCAACCGGAATGATCTCGCAAACACCAAGTACCCGGTCACCCATGACGGCGCAGGTCAGTTCACGACCGGCCACATAATGCTCAACCAGCACTTCATCGCCATATTTCCAATCAGGTGACGAAATAACCTGAGGCGGATGCGACTGATCTTCCTGAACAATCACCACACCAAAGCTTGAGCCCTCACGCACCGGCTTCACCACATATGGCGGCTTGATCGGATGCTCATTGCCCAAATCAAAACGGTTCATCACTACGGATTCAGCAACATTGACACCGGCAGCAGCAACCACAGTTTTGGCGCGCGCCTTATCCATTGCCAAAGCCGAAGCCATCACGCCGGAATGGGTGTAAGGAATTTGCAGAAATTCGAGAATGCCCTGAATAGAGCCATCTTCGCCAAAAGGACCGTGCAGCGCGTTAAACACCACATCAGGGCGAAGCTCAGCCAAAACGGCCGCAACATTGCGATCCATATCAACACGGGTGACGCGGTAGCCCTCGGCTTCCAGTGCATCAGCACAAGCAGCGCCCGACGACAAGCTGACAGGGCGTTCTGATGAAAAACCACCCATCAATACGGCAACATGTTTTTTAGCCATATGAGAACCCCTCTCTTGTCACAACCGACGCAAAATACAAAAAGCCGTCACCGGCAAAAACTCGCAACAGAAAATATACATGTTCGAAACGAGAAAACCTCGTCGAATCAAATCACTGAACGCTTTACCCTAAAGAATCAGAGAGTTGATTCTGTGGCAAGCCCCCAGAGAAATTAGTTATTTATTAGATATGCCGGAAACATCAGAAAAGACTCGGTTTCTTGGCAAAAACCGAGTTCAAAAAAAATATTTATTTTTGCAAAATAAATTGAAACCCGCCCCAATTAAGCGAGCATCACCGCATCGTCTGCAACCTGAAGTTCAGACAGGCTCTGGCCAGCACCAAACAAGCCAATACGTTTAATTTCCCATTCCAGCAAAATACCGGAATTTTCCAGCACCTTTGCCCGTACCGTTTCGCCCAAACGCTCCAGATCAAAACCACTGGCGGCACCATTATTGATCATAAAATTACAATGCATGACCGACATTTGCGCATCACCAACACGCAAGCCACGACAGCCCGCCTTGTCAATTTCTTTCCACGCGGATGTGCCTTCAGGATTTTTAAAGGTCGAGCCGCCGGTTTTCTCACGCACCGGCTGCACGGTTTCACGGTGATGCAACACCTCATCCATAGCCTGACGAATAGTTGCCGGATCACCCTTTTCACCTTCCAGAATAGCGGAGGTGAAAATCAAATCTGCAGGTACCGCGGAATGACGATAGGTGTAACCCATATCGGCATTGCTCAAAACATGCAGATTGCCTTTTCTGTCGAGCGCACGCACTTCGACCACGCGCTCGCAGGTCTCAACACCATTAGCACCGGCATTCATACGCAGCGCGCCACCAAGCCCGCCCGGAATACCGCTATAGAAATGAAAACCGGCAAGTTGCGCTTCCAAGGCCGCGGCGGCGAGCCGTTTATCTGTTGCTGCCGCACCGGCCTTCAGGCGCGTATCACCCACCTGCTCGACAGTGCCAAAGCCCTTGGCGCTCAAACGCACCACAAAGCCCGGTATGCCACCATCGCGCACCATCAGATTGGAGCCGATGCCCACCACCATTAACGGAATTTCTTCCGGCAAGACTTGCAGGAATGAAGCGAGATCTTCTTCATCAGCCGGTTGAAAGAATACTTGTGCCGGACCACCGGTGCGAAACCAGGTGATTTTGTCCATTCCGGCATCAACTGTCATCTTACCACGCAGACCTTTTAACCGGTCACCCAAACGCGCCAGAAGAAGCTCTCCGCTTTCCATGATTTTATGCCTTATCCAATGCTGCCAATTCGTCCGGCAATGCGTAAGCCCACTGGGTGATGTTACCGGCACCCAGACAGATGACAAAATCACCCGGCTTAGCAATTTCATGCACCATCGGCGCTAAAGCTTCAGCACCACTCGCAAAACGTGCATCGCGGTGACCTGCCGTTTTAATGCGCGACACCAGATTTTGTGAATCAACGCCTTCAATCGGGTCTTCACCAGCCGTATAAACCGGCGCTACAATCACTGTGTCAGCGTCATTGAAGCATGATGCAAATTCATCATAAAGGCTGTGCAAACGGGTATAACGGTGCGGCTGAACGATAGCCACGACACGACCCTTGGTTGCAGCGCGTGCAGCATTCAGCACCGCGCGGATTTCTACCGGATGATGGCCGTAATCGTCAAAAATTTCAACGCCGTTCCAAGTGCCGGTATGGGTAAAGCGGCGCTTTACACCACCAAAAGCCCCAAGACCTTTAACAATATCTTCTGCCGAAATACCAAGCTCATAGGCCACAGCAATCGCAGCTGTCGCATTGGACACATTGTGCATGCCCGGCATTGGCAGGCGCAGTCCTTCGATCAGCACCACATCACCTTTGCGCTCACGGATCTGGATGTCAAACACGCTCGTCGCACCATCCATATGATGATTGATATAGCGCACATCGGCTTGCGGATTATGACCATAAGTGATGATGCGGCGGTCTTCAATACGGCTGACAAGTGCCTGTACTTCAGGATGATCAAGGCACATAACGCCAAAACCATAGAAAGGCACATTTTCAACAAACTGGCGGAAAGCCGCCTTAACATTATCGAAAGAACCATAATGATCCAGATGCTCAGGATCGATATTGGTGATCACAGCAATATCAGCAGGCAGTTTTAAGAAAGTACCATCACTTTCATCGGCCTCAACCACCATCCAGTCACCATCGCCCATACGCGCATTGGTGCCATAGGCATTGATGATGCCGCCATTGATAACGGTCGGATCAAGCTTACCTGCATCAAGCAGAGCTGCAACCATGGATGTTGTGGTGGTTTTGCCATGAGTACCGCCAATGGCGATAGCATGACGGAAGCGCATCAGCTCGGCCAGCATTTCAGCGCGGCGCACAACTGGCAGCAATTTCTCACGCGCTGCAATCAGTTCAGGATTGCTGGGCTTAATTGCGGTTGAAACAACAACCACATCCGCATCGCCCAAGTTTTCGGCCCTATGGCCGACAAAAACCTCAATGCCCTTTTCACGCAGACGCTGCACATTGGCGCCGTCTGCCTGATCTGACCCTTGCACCTTGTAACCAAGATTGTGCAGCACTTCGGCAATACCGCTCATCCCAATGCCGCCAATACCGACAAAATGTACGAGCCCGATATTTAACGGCATCTTCATGGACGCAGTCCTTCCTTATAATCTTTCACTGACTTACCCGCTGCAATAACCTCTGCCAGATCGGCAAGCAACCGTGTTGCATCAAGTTTGCCGACAGTTTTTGCAGCTTCCGCCATTTTCATTAAGCGTTGCGGCTCATTCATGGCCGACTGAATAATTTCCGCCAGCTTCTGTGGCGATAATTCTGTTTGCTTGATAACCTGCGCCCCGCCCACCGCAGCCAGTGCTTCGGCATTGGCAGATTGGTCATGGTCAAGCGCATGCGGAAACGGCACCAGAACAGCCGGACGGCCAATGGCGGCAATTTCCGAAACAGTGGAAGCACCAGAACGCGCAATAATAAATTGCGCATCGGCCTGACGAGCGGGCAAATCACTGAAGAATGGTGCGACCTGCGCACCCACACCCAGTTTTTCATAAATCGCGGTGACAGTTTCCTGATCTTCAGGACGTGCCTGCTGGGCAATCAGCAAGCGTGCCTGATATGTCTTTGGCAATAAAGCAATGGCTGCCGGAACCGCTTGGCTAAAATATTGCGCACCCTGACTGCCGCCAAAAACCAGTAAATGAAAGCGGTCATTGTCGCTTGAAAGCTGATAGCTTTGCTTGGCTGCTGCCACTACAGGCGGACGCACCGGATTGCCGGTCGTGATAATTTTATCGGCAAATGTTCCTTTGCCTTCCGCCAAAAAGCCACCCGCAATGGCTTTAACCCGTGCAGCCAAACCTTTATTGGCGCGTCCCATCACAGCATTCTGCTCGTGAATAAGGGTCGGGATATTCATGCGATGCGCGGCATAAAGCGGTGGCAAGGTCGGATAGCCACCAAAGCCCACCACCAGTTTAGGCTTTAACTTTTTAAACAAACCCCGGCTGTCGAGATTACCGCGCCACAATTCCCACATAGTGCGGGCGATGGCGACAGGGTTGCGCCCCGACAAGGTGGCCGAGCGGATTACATGCACATGGTCAGCGGCAAAAGCACCGGAAAAACGCTGCGCTCTGGCATCGGTTGCCAGATGCACATCATAGCCGCGTGCGGTTAATTCATAAGCCAAGGCTTCGGCTGGAAACAGATGTCCGCCAGTACCACCCGCTGCAAGCACGATTACATCTTTTTGCATCATTTTTCTCACAGAGCCGGTGCCTGTGTCCCCATACGTACCGTTGCCGACATGCGTCCTTCCGGACGGCGGCGTGTTAAGGCCAGCAGAATACCCATCGTGATGGCAATCGCGATCAGGGACGAACCACCATAAGAAATAAACGGCAACGTCATACCTTTTGCAGGCATCAGGTGCAAATTCACCGCCATATTAATCACAGACTGAAAACCGAACAGGATCACCACACCGGAAATCGCCAAACGGCTGAACGGATCATTCTGGCGCTGCGCAATCAACAGCCCACGCACCACAATAAATGCAAAGAGCAACATAATCAGCAGACACAGGATAATACCGTATTCTTCTGCGGCGACCGAAAAGATAAAGTCGGTGTGACTATCAGGAATGATACGCTTGACCGTACCCTCACCCGGACCTTGGCCGAACCAGCCGCCGCGCAAAATAGCTTCACGACCGCTATCCACCTGAAATGTATCCCCCTCACCGGTCATGAAGCGATCAATACGACCGGCCACATGCGGGAAGAACATATAAGCGCCAAAAGCGCCAACGGCACCAACAACACCAAGCAACAAAATCCAGAACATGTTCAATCCAGCCAGAAAGAACATGCCGCCCCAAGTGCCTGCCGTCAGCATGGTTTGCCCGAAATCCGGCTGCAATACCAAAAGACCGACCACTAACCCACACAGACCCATGGCAAAGAAATTGCCCGGGATGTCAGAACGGCGCTGCTGCTCAGCAAAAAGCCAGGCGCAAATCACCACAAAGGCAGGTTTCATAAATTCAGATGGCTGGATCGAAATACCGGCGATAGAAATCCAGCGACGCGCACCCTTTACTTCAACACCAATGAAGAGTGCAGCCACCATCATCAGCAGCGCGCCTATCAGCAGGATCAGCGAATAACGTCGGATTTCACGCGGTGAGCAAAAAGATACGCCAATCATAATGATCACGGCCGGAACCATGAAAAATGTCTGGCGTTCGACAAAATGAAAACTATCAAGGCCGATGCGTTCGGCAACCGCAGGGCTTGCCGCAAACGACAGCAAAATGCCTAACCCCATCAAGCTCAAACAGGCGGCAAGAAAGTAACGATCAATCGTCCACCACCAGTTTGCAACAGGGCCACGGTCAACACGACTTACCATCAGTTTGCCCCTTCAATCTTTGTCGTGCCAGCCAAAGCCCACACGAAATCACGAAATGCATCGCCACGCTTTTCAAAGTTTTGAAACTGATCAAAACTGGCGCAAGCTGGCGACAAAAGCACAACCGGCTCATGGGCGGCATCAGCGCCTGCATCCTGCGCCGCGTGGTTAACGGCCACCTCTAATGTATCAGAAATTTCGTAAACAACATCATTACCTAATGTGGCGGCAAATGCAGCCGCTGCTTCACCGATCAAGTAGGCTTTGGCAACGCGCGGGAAAAATTCGCGCAAGGCTTCAATACCGCCTGCTTTCGGCACACCACCGACAATCCAGTAAATGTTTTTGACAAATGAAGATAAAGCCGGTGCGGTGGCTTCTGCATTGGTGGCTTTGGAATCGTTGACAAACAATACCTTTCCGCGGCGGGCCACCTGCTCCATGCGATGCGCAAGCCCCGGAAAACTCTGTAATCCAGCTTCAATTTCAGCAAAGCTCAATCCAACACTCATGCAAGCTGCAATTGCCGCCAAGGCGTTTTGCGCATTATGGCTACCGCGCAGCGAACCGATGGACTGCAATGACCCGAGTGATTGCACATCACCCGAACGCGCATAGAAAAGCTCTGATTTTATAGCAAAATAACCGTTTTGCAGCGGCTTATCTTTTGAAATGCGAATAAGTTTATCGGTTTTTGCTGCCAGACTATCAGCAATTTTCACGCAATAATCATCATCAACACCGATAATCGCCACATCACTTTGTGCGACCAGCCGCGCTTTGATGGCAGCATAATTTTCCATCGTACCATGACGATCGAGATGATCAGGCGTTAAATTGAGCAAAATACCGGCGCTTGGATTAAGCGATGGTGCGAGATCAATCTGATAAGACGAGCACTCAACCACATAAAACTTATTTGCTGCCGGAGCATCAAGGGTCAAAATCGCAGTGCCGATATTGCCGCCAAGTTGCATATCGCGGCCAGCTGATTTCAAAATATGGGCAATCAGGGCTGTGGTTGTCGACTTACCATTGGTGCCGGTAATGGCAATGAACGGGCAATCCGGCGCCAAAAGCTTACGCTCGCGCACAAATAATTCCACATCACCGATAATTTCAACACCGGCCTCATGAGCCAGCTGCACTGTCCAATGGGGCTTGGGATGGGTCAGCGGTACGCCCGGAGACAAAACAAGGGCAGAAAACTGCCCCCAGTCTGCCAGACGCAGATCGCCTGTTGCAATGCCTTCGGCCTGAGCTTTGGCAACACTTTGCGGATTATCATCCCATGCAATGATCTGCGCGCCGCCCGCCACAATGGCTTTGGCCGTCGCAAGACCCGATCCCCCTAAACCAAAAAGGGCAATGGTTTTATCTTTTAAAGCGGTGATCGGGATCATTGCAAATGCCTAGCGAAGCTTCAGGGTTGAAAGACCAATCATGGCCAGAATGATAGCCACAATCCAGAAACGGATAACGACCTGACTTTCCGTCCAGCCTTTTTTCTCAAAATGGTGATGGATCGGTGCCATCAGGAAAACGCGCTTTCCGGTCAGCTTGAACGAACCAACCTGAATAATAACGGAGAGCGCTTCCACCACAAACAAACCGCCGATAATTGCCAAAACGATTTCATGCTTGGTCGCAACAGCCACGGCACCCAGCATACCACCAAGAGCCAGCGAACCGGTGTCGCCCATGAAAATAGCCGCAGGCGGTGCGTTGAACCAAAGGAAGCCAAGACCCGCACCAATAACGGCACCAAGCACTACGGAAAGTTCACCCGTACCCGGCACAAAATGGATCTGCAAATAATCAGCAAAAATCGCATTACCGGAAAGATAGGCAATCAGGCCGAAAGAGGCCGCAGCCACCATCACCGGCACAATCGCCAAACCATCCAGACCATCTGTAAGGTTAACCGCGTTACCGGCACCAACCATCACAAAGGCTGCAATCGGAATAAAGAACAGACCCAAATTCAACACGAATGTTTTCACAAACGGGAATGTCAGCGATGAGGAGAAAGGTTCCTGACCTGCATTCATGATGAACCATGCAGCCAC
Organism: Paenochrobactrum glaciei; assembly: GCF_039522165.1. Taxonomy (NCBI): domain Bacteria; kingdom Pseudomonadati; phylum Pseudomonadota; class Alphaproteobacteria; order Hyphomicrobiales; family Brucellaceae; genus Paenochrobactrum; species Paenochrobactrum glaciei. The sequence goes on along the minus strand of NZ_BAAADE010000002.1, from coordinate 262,797 downwards.
ACCGGCGATCAGAAATTCCAGACCCAGACGGGATTTTCCGGAAAAACCTTTATCGGTCTGCTTGGTCACTTTCAGATAGTCATCATAGAAACCAATAGCACCGAAACCAACCGACACCATCAGCACAACCCAGACATAAACACTGGAAAGATTTGCCCAAAGTAGCGATGAGACCAGAATACCGGTCATAATCATCAGGCCGCCCATTGTTGGCGTACCGGCCTTTTTGAAATGGGTCTGCGGGCCGTCTGCACGGATCGGTTGTCCCCGCCCCTGACGCATACGCAAGGCATCAATGATACGCGGACCGAACAAAAATACGATCAACGCCGAAGTGATCATCGCGCCGCCAGTACGAAACGTAATGTAGCGAAACACGTTAAATGGTGCCACATGGTCAGCAAAAAACGTCAAAAGCATCAGCATGGGCGGGTCATCCTTACAGGCATCATTTTTTATTTATTCCCTAAATTTATTCCGCTGCCTCAACCGGCGGGTAGCGGGTAATCAGGGCTTTCACAATTTTAGAAAAAGCAATCGACATGGATGATTTAATCATCACCACGTCACCGGCACGCACATCATTGAGAACAGCCGGCAATAATTCATCAACGCTCTGCCCGTATTCGACATGAATTTCAACAGGCATTGCAGATTTCAGCACCGCCATTTCAGCGCCGCCGATATAAAGTGCATTCACATCCGCATCCACAATCGGGCGCGCAAGATCAGCGTGAAGTTTGCCCGACTGACGGCCAAGCTCCAGCATATCGCCAAGCACCGCAATGCGACGACCGCCTGTCTGCGGCTCAACAGATTGTAACAACACGAGGGCTGCCCGCATTGATGTCGGATTGGCGTTGTAGCTTTCATCAATCAGCGTGAAATGACCATCGCCGATGCGCAAGTTGTAGGTCGCACCGCGCCCCTTTTCTGCCTGCAAATCAGCCAATGCTGCAATGGTCTTATCCATATCAGCACCAACGAGATGTGCTGCACCGATAACACCCAGCATGTTCTGCACAATATGGCGACCCGGCGCACCGATTTTGACAGCAACATCTTTTTTGCCGATGCGCATATTAATCTCGGAATAAGTCGGATGCAGTTCCACTTTGTTTAAACGGTAATCGGAGCGCACATTTTCACCAAAGGTCACAACATGCTCAACACCGGCTTCTTCAGCCAAAGTTTCCAGCTGTTTGAAACGCTTGTCATCACGGTTAAGCAGCGCATAACCGCCCGGCACGATGCCTTCAAAAATTTCGGCCTTTGCTGCGGCAATCGCTTCCAGATTGGCAAACTGGCCTAAATGCGCAGGCGCAATCAGCGTAATCATCGCCACATGCGGACGCACCATTTTCACCAATGGGCGGATTTCATCGGGATGGTTCATACCGATTTCAAAAATGCCATAATCAATATCACGCGGCATCCGCGCCAATGTCAGCGGTACACCCCAGTGATTATTGAAGGATGCAACGGACGCATGCACTGTGCCGGACTGGCTCAAAACATGGCGCAAAGCTTCCTTGCTGGTGGTTTTACCAACCGAACCGGTCACGGCAATGATTTGCGCTTCTGAGCGTTTGCGCGCAGCAATCCCTAAACGGGTCAGCGCTTCCAACACATCTTCAACCACAATCATCGGCACTTGCAAGTTGCCGAAAGCCGCCAGACGTTTTTCTGCAACCACCATCAGGCTTGCACCTGCGGCCATTGCGTGGGTGGCAAAATCATGCCCGTCGAATTTATCGCCTTTAATGGCAAAAAAAGCCTCGCCCTCTTTCAGAGTGCGGGTATCAATCGAAATGCCTGTAATGCCTTTTGGAAGGGTGCCAAAAGGACGCCCTTCCATTGCTTTGACCATTTCATCAGCTGTCCACAGCCACTGGCTCATTCTTATACTTCCTTCTGACGAGCCTGAAGCGCCAATGCAATTTCAGCATGATCGGAGAACGGCAATACCTGATCTCCAACCGTCTGGCCTTCTTCATGCCCCTTACCGGCAACAATCAATGTGTCGCCTGTATTCATCATCGCAACAGCTGCCTGAATTGCTTTTTTACGATCGCCGATTTCCTGCGCATTGGGTGCCGCTGCCATGATTTCCTGACGGATCACTTCCGGCACTTCAGTGCGCGGATTATCATCGGTCACAATCACCACATCCGCCAGCCGCGCTGCGATTTCACCCATAATCGGGCGCTTACCCTTATCACGATCACCGCCGCAACCAAAAACAACAATGATGCGGCCAGTGGTAAACGGGCGAACCGATGCCAGCACATTTTCCAGCGCATCAGGCTTATGAGCATAATCTACATAAGCAAGCGCACCATTTTCGGTGGAACCAACCAGATCAAGGCGACCCGGCGCACCTTTGAGGCGTTCAAGTGCCTTCATCGCGGCCTGTGGCGGCACACCTGTTTCTATGGCAAGAGCTGCTGCAATCAAAGCATTGGTCACCTGAAATTCACCCGCCAAAGGCAGGCTGACTTCAAAAATCTCATCATTGACGGCAACTTCAAGATGCTGGCGGAAACGCTCATGTTCCAAGCGCTTAAGCTTGATAAAAGCACTTTTGCGGCCAACAGTTTTAATATTAGTCAAACCGGCATCACGCGCAGCTTCTATGGCCTGTTCGGAATAAACATCATCGGCATAGAAAATTGCAGGCGCATCTTTTGGCAAGATCTCTGTAAAAAGGCGCATTTTTGCAGACAGATAATCATCAATGGTCTCATGATAATCCATATGATCACGGCCAAGATTGATGAAGGCAGCAGCGGCCAGCTTCACGCCGTCAAGACGGCGCTGATCCAAACCATGGGATGAAGCTTCCATTGCGGCATGGGTCACACCTTCATCGGCAAGTTCTGCCAAAACACGGTGTAATTCCACCGGATCAGGTGTGGTCAGTGAATTATAATCACTGCGGGTTGGTGAGAAAACGCCGGTGGTGCCGATATTAGCCGCAGCAAAACCTGCATATTCCCAAATCTGGCGGGTAAAAGATGCCACAGATGTTTTGCCACTGGTGCCGGTCACAGCCACCATCACATCCGGCTGTTTCTTGTAAAAAGCAGCAGCTGCCTGTGATAATGCCAAACGCGGATCAGGAGATTTAATCTGCGGAATACTCAAAGGTTCATTATGTTTAGTGTCGGTAATAATGGCAGCCGCACCGCGTGCAATCGCATCTTCAATGAACTGGCCTCCATCAGCTTTAACGCCTTTAAGAGCTGCAAACAAATAACCCGGCTGAACCTTACGCGAGTCTGATGTCACACCTGTAATGACGACATCTACGAATCTTGGGCTCAAAATTTTTGAGAAGGCCGCGATTTCTTTCAACTTCATAATGTTCCAGACCCTGTTTGTTTACAGCCTCATCGTGGCCTGTAACTTATTTGTTACCGACACGAATCAGTCATTACCATATGAGACGACTGTTGAAGTGGTATCCTGTTTAAAATCAGGCTTTACACCCAAAAATGATGCAGATCGACGAATAATATTTGCAACCATCGGCGCAGCGTTCAAACCGGCGGTCGCGCTATACATGCCTTCTTCCGGTTTTGGCTCATCAATAATGGTCAAAACCACATAGGTAGGATCATCCATCGGGAAAGCCGCCAGAAACGCGTTAAAGCGCACATCATTAGCGTATTTACCGTTCACCACCTTATTCGCTGTACCGGTCTTACCACCAACGCGGTAGCCTTTAACTTCCGCACGGCGCCCCGAACCGATTTCCGCATTCAGACGATAAAGATAACGCATATCTTCACTGACTTTTGGCGAAACAACCTGCGTTGCTACCTGATCCGCTTCAGCCTGTGTGCGCTTTAAGAAAGTCGGCTGAATGAGCTTACCGCCATTCATCAATGCTGCCGAACCAACTGCCGTCTGCAATGGTGTTGTCATCATACCATGACCAAAAGAAATGGTCATCGAATGGACTTTCTTCCATGTGCGCGGCTCAACAGGACGTGCCACTTCCGGCAGTTCTGTCTGCATGCGGTCAAGCAGACCAATACGCTTTAAGAAATTACGGTGCCCTTCAATACCAACAGCGTCTGCTTCTTTACCCGAACCAATATTGGATGAGTAAATAAAGACTTCCGCCAATGTCAGCCAACGGCCTTTACCATGAAAATCGCGGATGGTTTGACGGCCAAACACCATCGGGCGGGTCGCATCAAATTTGGAGTTCAGGTTGAATAGGCCTGAATCGAGCGCCATCGCCGTGGTAAATGTTTTAATGGTCGACCCCATCTCATAAGTACCCGCAGACATACGGTTGAGACGGTCTTTTTCCAGTGCATTGACCGGATTATTCGGATCGTAATCCGGCAAAGAGGCCATCGCCAGAACTTCACCGGTTTTCACATTCAACACAACAGCACCGGCGGCAATCGCACGGTATTTCTGCATCGCTTTTTCCAGCTCGTCGCGCATAATATGCTGCACGCGAATATCAATCGACAGCTTGATCGGCTCCAAATTCTGTTCGGTCACAAGACCGGCAGAACGCAGATCACTCAAACCTGCTGAATCGATATATTTCTCCATACCGGCAATCCCCTGATTGTCGATATTAACGAGACCAAGAATATGCGAAGCGGTGGGCCCGCCCGGATAGAAGCGCTTGGTTTCAGTTCTGAAACCAATGCCCGGCACACCAAGCGCCATAATCTGGCTTTGCTGGCGCGGGGTCAGACCGCGCTGGATCCATGCAAAACCTGCACCGCTTTTTAATTTTTTATAAGTCGCTTCCCAATCAAGATCAGGCAAAACAGTCGAGAGAAGCTCAATCGTTTCATCCGGGTCGACAATGCGTTTTGGCTCCGCATAAAGCGAAGCCGTTTTAATGTCGGTTGCCAGAATTTCACCGTTACGGTCGATAATATCAGGGCGTGCCGCAAGGTTAAGCGCAGATGACGCGCGGTAAACTTCCTCGCGATCACTCTGCAAACCAAAATAAACCAGCTTACCACCAATAACGCCATAAATGCCGATGAAGCAGGTCATCGCCATTATTAAACGGTTACGGGCACGGTTGCCATGTTTTTTGCGGTTGCCGTCAAAGGCCATATTACCGGCAACTTTCACTTCCTGACCTTCTGCAGAAAAGTCAGTATAGCCTGTTGCTGCTGCTTTGTTTTTTTTCGAGCCTCTCCAGCGCATGCTTACTGCCTCGTTCTTGAAGGCTTCACACTGCCCGTCGACATAGGATCAGTGCCTGCCGCATTATTTGCCATCACGGTATCGCTACCTGAAATCAGTTTTTCAATTTCATCAACAGGTCGTTCCGGAATTTCATTAAACTGAACAATCTGTTTGGCATCAATATTTTGCAGATGCAGTTCTTTGGCGTAAACATCTACCAGATTTTGCAAACGGCCAGGCTGCGTCATCAGGCTCCAATCGGCGCGCAACAGCGTGATCGTATCTTTTTCAGATGCGATCTGACGCTTGAGTTTATTAATGACAACAATCTGTTTTTCGGCGTCATATTTAATTTTGTAAGTGACGGTCGCCGCCACCAACATTGCCGCAATCAGAATAAGGTCAAAAGTGCGCAGCACTGGCTCAACTCCTGCTCAAGTCTTGGGTGTCAGGCAATTTCGGTAAACCGAACAACGCATAGTCCGCCGCCATTGACGGCGCGTCTGTGCGCATTCCGGCTCTAAGTTTTGCAGATCTGGCCCGTGGGTTACGATCCGCTTCTTCTTCACTGGCGCCAACAGCACCCTTCACAACCGATGTAAAACTGGCCTTCCGCTCATGCACTTCCGGCATATGACGCGAACCACCGCTTCCACCGGCACGGTCAGCAAAGAAGCGCTTAACAATACGGTCTTCCAGCGAGTGGAATGTTACCACCACCAGACGACCACCCGGCTTCAATCGCTCTTCGGCTGCAATCAGCGCATCTGCCAATTCGTTCAGCTCTTCGTTGACATAAACGCGCAAAGCCTGAAACACGCGGGTTGCCGGATGAATACGATCTTTAGGATGGCGCCCCACCAGCGTTTCAATCGCATTGGCAAGATCAAGTGTGCGGCTGAAAGGTTCAACTGCACGGCGCTTTTCAATCATGCGCGCAATGCGTCCGGCATGACGTTCTTCGCCCAGAAAATTAAAAATACGTGCCAGATCGCCTGCCTTCAAGCGATTGACCACATCGGCAGCACTTGGGCCCGAAACCGACATGCGCATATCAAGCGGGCCATCTTTTTGAAAAGAAAAGCCGCGATCTGCTTCGTCGATCTGCATGGAAGATACACCGATATCAAGCACGATACCGTCAACTTGTTCGCCCTCGCCCAGCACCTGCTCAATAGCAGCGCCCAATTGCGAAAAGCGGTTTTGCACCAGCGTAAAACGACCGGCAAATTCCTGCTCCATGGAGCGGCCATTGGCAATGGCAGTCGGGTCACGGTCAATGCCGATCAGCCGCGCACCTGTTTGCAGGATCGCGCGTGAATAACCACCGGCACCGAAGGTTCCGTCAACAAACACACCATTCTCGTCAGCTTGTAAAGCGTCCAGCACTTCACGAAGCATCACCGGAATATGACGCGAATAATCGCCTTCAGCCTGTACAGCCTGAGACTGTTTTGCGTCTGTGTTCGCCATCACTGTCCCCTTGTCCTTTGCGTTATCGCCAACAAATCCGGCTCTAACTATGATTTTGCTGTCGTTTGAAGGCGTTTCACATCGGCAAGCATTGGCATATTGAGCAATTGATCAGGCACAAGCGGCATTTTTAAGCGCGGCTGTCCCCATCAATTAGTTATCCATCATTAAGCTTAATGAAGAGTTAGCCTTTTGGTGCGCAAAGCCGTTTGCGATGTGAATACACACAATTTTTTTGTATAATTTTTCACGAAATATAAATGGTCGCAAATAAACAGCGTGGAAAGAAATTGTCAGCCGGTCTGTAAGCCGGGTTCTGTATGGCTGAGCATAAGCTCAACGTGGCAGCCATTCATCTGGGACGGATGTCGCCACCCGCCTCGTGCAACCCACCCGGACGGCTATCCGGAAACTGATTGTTGATTCTTTCGAATCAACACGCCGTCCCTATTCGGTCTTGCTCCCGGTGGGGTTTACCTTGCCATTCCTGTTACCAGCAATGCGGTGGGCTCTTACCCCACCCTTTCACCCTTACCCCGTCACCGCTTATGTCCGTTACGACACAACCGGAGACGGGGCGGTTTGCTTTCTGTGGCACTATCCCTGAGGTTACCCTCGCCGGGTGTTACCCGGCACCGTGTCTCCATGGAGCCCGGACTTTCCTCACTTGCCGTCTTTCGACATATGACAAGCGCGGCTGCCCAACCGACTGACAACTGCCTTAAATGCCCTTTCGCAACAAAAGGCAACAAAAAAGCCGGATCACACCAAGCAATCCGGCTTTTTATTCACGCAATATCCTGAAAGACTGATGACGCTTTCAAGAATGCTAACACTTTAGAACGAGCGCATATAGGCCTGCACATTGCTGCAATATTTAGCAGAGGTCGGGTTCATGCGCTTGGCACCATGGCCCGCATTATATTTGAGGATGGTTCCACAAACGCTGCCGCCGCCAAGCTTCTGTGCCTGTGCCAGATATTTCATGCCATATTGCACATTGGTGCTTGGCTCATAAAGCCCCTTGGCAGAACCGGTATAACCCAAGCCACGCGCTGTGGAGAGCTTGATCTGCATCAGGCCGATTTCACCCGCCTGACCACGAACTTCCGGACGAAAATTACTTTCGTGACGGACAACTGCATGGGCAAGTGCCGAGCTTACGCCATAGGTACTGGCATAATGATTGATAATGCTTGAATAGCGGCTGCTGGTCGGCTTGCTCTGTTTTTTCGCAGATTTTTTCGTCGTTTTTGGCTTCGGCAGATATTTTGCCTTAGAGGTTGTGCTTTTCCGTTCTGCTTTTTTGACCGGTGCTTTTTTCACAGCATCGGCTTTTTTCACATCTTTAGCTTCTTTGGTCTTCAAAAGTTCGACCAAATTTGAGGGACTTGATGCCTGTGCAGCATTTAAGTTAAAGCTAGCCACGGCGCCAATGAGGGCGCAAGCAAAAACAAATTTTAATTTCATAATGTACCGTTCTAAAAGAACACCCGCACCTTGGGAGCTGTGCGAATGTTCAGTCCTTCTTAAAATATTCCGGTCAGTGATTGAGCTTAAAAACTGCAATCACGAGGAATATCCTTGCTGATTGAAACTGCGCATTATCCATTCATCGCAGTGTATGACTGGCCCCACGAGAACCTCACAAATTAAATTGGATAGTCTCAAATGATCGGGGTAAGATTTGGCGTCAAAATGCAGCCGAAGATTGATCGGTAAAGTAAAATTACCTTACAGATTGTAACAATTCACCCTAAGAACGTGATTAAATCGTTATGAATCAAACCATTACGCTGTCAGATTTTTTAACGAAAAAAGTAATTTGTAAAGGGTCTCAATAGTTGAAACGTCAGCGACTCCATCAACTTTGTGGCGACGAAAGTGTCTTTGGAACGCATTTACGACACTTTCTGTCTCTTCGCCAAACATGCCATCGATGGTAATTTGATAGCCGACAAGCGCCAGCATCGACTGTAAAGCCTCCACCGGCTGGCCTGATTCTCCACGGGCAAAAAAGCGCCCGCCTTTGATGGGCGCAGGCTCCACATAATGACCGACATCAGCAGCGTGCAATCTTTCCCATGGGAAATTCTGACCCGGATCAATTTTGCGATCAGGCGCAATATCAGAATGCGCCAGCACAAAATGCTGTTCGATCTGATGGCGCATAGTAATGTCCTGACAAAGACGGATCACCGCCTCAATCTGCTTCAACGGATAGGCCGGAAAATCTTGCAACACACCGGCATTGACAATCTCAATACCGATGGAAGCAGAGTTAATATCTGTCTCGCCCTTCCAAAAGCTTTTGCCTGCATGCCATGCACGTGCCTGTTCTGAAACCATCTGCACGATGCGTCCGTCTTCATGCACCAAATAATGCGCAGATACTTCGCGCGCCGGATCTTTCAAAATCTCGGCGGCTTCCTGGGCTGTTTCCAGGCCAGTATAATGGAGAATGACAAAGCGGGGTGTCTTGCCATCTTTACGCACACCAAAATTGGGCGACGGGTCAAGCTCTGCACCAGCAAAATCAGGCTGTATGAGTTTCAGCCCTTCAAGCTCTTGCACAATATCCTGCCCATCTGATTGCCCAACCATTTAACACTCACTTTATACTTTCAGGATTCTTTCAATCTCAGCCCAGGCCGCATTGATATCAGCTAAGCGATGATTGGCAATGGAGACAAATTCCCGCGGCAAACCTTGTGCCACCAAACGGTCAGGGTGATGTTCTTTTACCAGCGCCCGATATTGCGCCTTTGCCTGATCGAAACTGGCACTGCGCTCCAGCCCCAGCACCACATAAGGATCACAGTCTCCGCGCACGACGTGGCGCACGGTAATGCGCTCAATCTCGTCATCACTGAAGCCGAAGATCTGCGCAACATTGGTCAAAAACTCGAGCTCTTTCTCATGCACATAGCCATCAGCTTTGGCGATGTGAAAAAGACCATCGAGAATATCTTCGAGCAAATGGCAGTTTGGCTGGTCTTCGCTGCAAAGCCGCGCCAATTGGCGTGCATAGGCTTCATAGCCGGCCACATCCTGCTTGGCTAAATTATAAAGCCGCGCCACATGGTTGGCCTCTTCAGCAGGAATATCAAAAATCTCCTGAAAAGCGACGACTTCCTGCTCGTTCACCACGCCGTCGGCCTTGGCCATTTTGGCCGAAAGCGCAATCATCGCAATCGAAAAAGCAACGCGGCGTCTGGTATCCGCGTCACCTTCAAACAATGTGCGCACAGCTTCAATTACGCTCATCAGCGCATTTGTGGCTGTTTCACTCACAAACTCTCCAAGGCGAACCCAGATAGACATATGCGCTTTCTAAAACTTAAACGCTTAATAAAGCAGTCTGATAAAATAAATTACTGCTGAACGGCGCTCTTTTTAGCCGCTAAAAATTGTTTGGCTGAAGCCTCTGCCCTGTCACCAGCCAATTTAATCTGCTCGTCATTCTGACCCACAGATTTGGCAGCACTTTCCGCATTCTGGCGGGCGCGGGCAACAATTTCAGCCTCTTGCTCAGGCGTCAAAACACCGGAATTTTCTTTCAGTGTCTCAAGCAAGTCCGGTGCATCAGCAGGCACTTCAGGCTCCTGCACAGCAGGTGCAGTTTCAGCAGGCTGCGCAACAGGCGCAGGCTCTTGCTGCGGTGTTTCAGCTTCATCTTTGCCGCAAGCCGTTAAGGCCGACAATGAAAACAGGATCAAAAAAGGCAGAGCGTAAGGTTTCATGCAATGATGTATAGACCAGACCATTGATTGTTGAAATATCTAATTAAAAATTTCCCGCCCCATTTTGCTGCTTTCACAACAAGTTTGAACCATCATAAAATATGTGGTGACTGAAATATTTCCAGCCACCACATAAGCGCCCTATCAGGAGGGTTCAGGCCGCCAAATTTAATTGGCAGGTGCCGGAGATGTCGGGCTTGGTGAAGCCGGTGATGTTGTGTCCGGTGTTGTTGGCGCAGGCGATGCTGGTGCAGAAGGTGCAGGTGCGGCCGGAGGCGTCGCAGAAGGCGGAGTTGCCGGTGCAGTTGGTGCCGGATCAGCAGGCACGGTTTCTGCCGGATTACCGCTGCCGGAATTTTCCTTCTTGCTGTCATCACAAGCAGCAAGGCCAAGCATCATAACAATTGCCGATGACGCAATAAAAAGCTTTTTCATGATAGTCTCCTTCCGATGAATTGCTTCGTCAAAAGCTCAACTCGCGAAAAAGAAAAAAGTTCTCTCAACTAATTCAACGGCTCGTAACAATCAGAGAGTGCGTCTTTTTATTGCTCTGCATTTTTAAATGACAAATAGTTGTGTGCCCGATAGTGACGGCGCGATTCTGATCGCGTAATCCTAGCGCTTCAAGTGATTCTCTTTCTATTCAGGCCGGACAATGAAACGACTTGCAGTCACATTAACATTTCTTGCAAGTGCAGCGCTTATGAGCGGCTGCACCACTGTTGATTATGATTTTTCCGATGTGCGCAAGCCTGCCGCCCAAAACAGCCAGATCACACCGCCATCCGGCAAGGTTAATGCACCACGCTTCGGCGACCGCAAGCCGCATGAATGGACAGGCAAAACCCCATGGCATTATCCGATCCACGGCACGGATGTTTCCAAATATCAAACGACGGTTGACTGGAACGCTGCCCGCAAGAGCGGCATTTCTTTTGCCTTTATTAAAGCCACTGAAGGCGGCGACCGCTTTGACGAGCGCTTTAGCGAGCATTGGGGCGCGTCCAGAGCAGCCCACGTAAAGCGCGGCGCTTATCACTTCTATTATTTCTGCCGCACGGCAGCCGATCAAGCGCGTTGGTTCATTAAAAATGTACCCAATGACCCGTCTGCTTTGCCGCCGGTTTTGGATATGGAATGGAACGCCAGCTCGCCAACCTGCAAACTGCGCCCGAATGCAGCCATTGTCCGCAAAGAAATGCTGACCTTCCTCAATATGGTTGAAAAACATTACGGCAAGCGACCGATCATTTATACAACCGTTGATTTCTTCGACGATAATGATCTGCGCCAACTCAGCCATTACCCATTCTGGCTGCGTTCCACCGCCGGACATCCGGATGAAAAATACGGGCCGCACCCGTGGACATTCTGGCAATATACCGGAACCGGCACCATTCCGGGCATCTCGGGGGACGCCGACATTAATGTTTTTGCCGGTGATGCCAATGCATGGAAAAAGTGGCTGGAAAGCAACAATGTCCGCTGAGTCTTCGCATCACGGGCATTTTTAGCAAGTTTTGCTTCATTTTATAGGCTTGATAGGGCAATAGATTAGGTCATTGTTGCTGACAGATTACTCTCAGCTATTTTTGAACGAGCTCGTCCTCCTATGAAAATTGTACTCGGCCTTTGTGCTTCTTTGCTTCTGGCATCCACCTGCCTGTCTTTTGCTCAAGCTCCGGCAACGGCAACCACACCTGCATCTGCCAGTGAGGCGGTTCCGCCAAAGCCTGCCTGCGAAACAGACTTCAAGCAATGGATTGAAGATGTTGCAGCAGAAGCACGCGCAGAAGGTGTGAGCGACAAAGGCATTGCCGAGCTGCACAAAGCATCACTGGATGAAAAAGTGCTGGCGCGTGATCGTTCACAATCCGTGTTCAATCTGACCTTCATCGAGTTTTCAAAGCGTCTGATTTCAGAAACCCGCTTGAAAAAAGGTCAGGAAAGCCTGATCAAATATGCCGATGTGTTCCGTAAAGTCGAAGACACCTATGGCGTACCGGGGCCGGTTTTGGCCGCCTTCTGGGGGCTGGAAACAGATTTCGGTGCTATTCAGGGTGATTTCGATACGCTGAATGCGCTTGTTACTTTGGCTTATGATTGCCGCCGTCCTGAACTTTTCCGTCCGCAATTGCTGGCGCTTTTAAAGCTCTTTGATCAGGGCGTTGTGGATGCAGCCACCACAGGCGCATGGGCTGGCGAAATCGGCCAGATGCAATTGCTGCCGAAAGATTATCTGGAACGCGGCGTTGACGGTGACGGCGATGGCAAAGTCGATCTGAAAAACAGCGTTGCCGATGCAATGATGACCGCCGGACGTATGCTGAGCGAACTGGGCTGGCGCAAGGGCGAGCCATGGCTTGAAGAAGTGCGCGTCACCAGTCAGGATTTGCCGTGGCAAGAATCCATACGCGAAAACAGAAAACCCCATTCTCAATGGGCTGAATGGGGCATTACCGGTCGCAACGGGCCGCTTGGCGCAGATGACGGCGAAGCCTCATTGATGCTGCCGCTCGGCCGCAATGGCCCTGCTTTCCTCTCCTATCCTAATTTTGACATTTTCGTGGAGTGGAACAAGTCCATCGTTTACTCGACCACCGCTGCATATTTTGCAACGCGTCTGGCCGGTGCGCCTGCTTTTGATCCGCGTAATCCGGATCTGGGCCTCAACACCGAGCAGATGAAAGAACTGCAAGTAAAGTTGCAGGCGCTCGGTTATGATATGGGCAAAATTGATGGCGTGTTTGGTTTCCGCACCCGCGATGCGGTGCGCACCGAGCAATTGCGCCTGAAAATGCCTGCCGATTCATGGCCAACACCTGAACTGTTGGAAAAATTGTAAAAAACAAAACTGGCAAGAACAATGCTCTCGACATTACTGGTTGTGCTGCCCATTTTCGCATTAATTTTTGCGGGATGGGCAGCCGCCAAAACCCGCATTTTGGGCGGACAGGCAAGCACAGAACTCAATCGTTTCGTCGTTTATCTGGCACTGCCCGCACTTCTTTTTGATATCACCGCCACCACAAACTTACATGAAATCTGGCAACCGGCCTTTATCGGTGCCTTTTGTCTGGCAAGTTTCATCATCTTTGGCCTTGCCTTCCTCTCTCCCAGTAATAAAGGGCAAGACCTGACCACCAAGGCCATTGATGGCCTTAATGCCAGCTATCCAAACACTGCCTATATGGGTTTTCCGCTTTCAATGCTGGCTTTTGGCAGTACTGCACTGCCACTGGTTGCCATGGCGACCATTCTCACCGTGTGCATCATCTTTGCCATTGCCATCACCTTGATTGAGCTAAGCCGCCAGAAGGCGAGCCATAAAGCAAAGCTTATCCTTAAAACAATCGGCTCACTGGCACGTAATCCATTGCTTTTCTCACCAGCACTTGGTGTTGCCTATTCCCTCTCCGGCCTGCCGCTACCGGAATCCGCACATACATTCTTAAAATTGCTGGGTGGTGCGGCCTCCCCTTGCGCATTAGTGGCGCTCGGCCTTTTCTTAGCTGCCAGCAAGCCGTTGACACGCACCAATATCAGCAGCATTTCCTATCTTGTCGGCCTCAAGCTGGTGGCACAACCGGTACTGACCTATATTGCTGCGGTCTATATTTTTCATCTGCCGCCGCTCCTCACCCATACGGCCGTGCTTATCACCGCACTTCCAACCGGAACCGGTTCTTTCATGCTGGCCGAATATTACCGCACAGATGCGACGATCACCTCCAACACTATTCTGGTTTCCACCATGATTTCAGTGCTGACCGTCTCTGCCTATCTGACATTGATTGCCTGATAAAGCGCTCAATCAGAATCGAACCAAAACACAAAAACGCTGCCATAAGTCTGAATTTCCCTTAATGCAGATGGCGTTTTTGTGTCTTTTCCATGAATAATTCTTCATAAAATTAGTATTTAAATTCATATACTTACAAAAAATCAGACAATTATTTCGCTTATTCGGCCATAAAAATGCATGAATTTGCTTTGTTTTTACCCATAAAGACACTAGATTTATAGCATCTGCCAACGCGCATTAGCTTGTTTAAAGCCAAGTACAATCACGAAGGAGACAGACCTATGGGACTGACAAGACCTATGAACGTCCTGATGTTCTGCGCAGCATTTGCTTTTGTTGCAGCCATGATTGTAGGCATCTTTCCTTAAGCTGGGGTGCTTGAGGACATATAATAAAAAACCCGGGTTTTAGCCCGGGTTTTTTATTGTCTTTATTCCAAATTCATTAAGCTACAGCTGGCTCTTTCGGGCGCACGCCCAGCATATGACAAATCGCATAAGGCAACTCGGCACGGTTCATCGTGTAGAAATGGAAATCCTGAAGACCGCGTTCCATCAGATCCATCACCTGCTCAGCGGCAATAGCGGCAGAAACCAGCTGATGGGTATGCGGATCATTATCCAGCCCTTCAAAACGTTCAGCCAGCCACTCCGGCAGATGCTGGCCGGAACGTGCGCAAAAGCCAACCAATTGCTTAAAGCTGTGCACTGGGAAAATACCCGGCACAATCGGAATATAGATACCTGCACGGCGCACACGTTCGACATAACGCTCATAAAGATCATTATCGAAGAAGAACTGGGTAATTGCGCGTGTCGCGCCATTATCCACCTTGCGCTTCAGCATCTCAATATCGGTCGCAAAATCCGGGCTTTCAGGATGTTTTTCCGGATAAGCAGAAACAATAATATCAAAATCGTCGATAGCCTTCAGACCAGCGACCAGTTCCGAACCATTATTATAACCACCCGGTGTCGGCACATAAGCATTGCCCACACCGCTGGCCGGATCACCACGCAACGCCACAAAGCGCTTCACACCCATCGCGGCGAAATCACGGATCACCTGATCCACTTGCTGCTTGGTCGCATCAACACAGGTTAAGTGTGCCGCAGGTGTCACATTAGTTTCGGTCAAAATACGCTGAACAGTGCGTGCGGTTCGTTCACGCGTCGAACCGCCAGCACCATAAGTCACTGAGAAAAACTCAGGCTGCAATGGTGCCAGTCTGGTGACTGTTTCCCAAAGACGATTTTCCATCTCTTCGCTTTTCGGCGGGAAAAATTCAAACGATACCCGAAGTTTTTTGCCGACCTCTGAACGTCGGGAAAGCCCGTAAAAGCGCATGAAACAGTCTCCATCAGTATCGTGGCGGCAGTTTCCTCACGCCATGCCACGTTATTCTTATATAAATTTGCAGACCACAGCACGAAGCTGCTTTTTCCGCTTTTGTGTTCAACAATCAGGCGATCAGCTGACGCGGATCACGTGCCAGCCAGAGCTTGACGGTCAGGGCTTTCGCATCTTCATCAGCTTGCTTCAGCTCACGAATATCAACGCTTTCCAAGCCTGCCTCACGCAGCCAGCCGGTCATCTGCTCATCACTGAAACCAAGGCGCAAATGCGCATGTTCTTCGCGCAGGAATTCCAGCATATGCGGCGCAAAATCGACAATCAGCAGACGCCCGCCTGCCCGTAACGACCGTGCGGCTTCACGAATGGCGCCTTGCGGATCATCCAAAAAGTGCAACACTTGATGGATGGTCACCAGATCAAAGCTTTCACGCTCAACCGGCAGCGCATAAACATCCCCTTGGCGCACCTGCGCATGCGCAATATTGGCCTGATCAAGATTGGCTCGTGCCACCATCAGCATATCGCGGTTGATATCAACACCGACACCACGCACATAAAGCGGCGATAACAGCTCCAGCAAACGTCCTGTGCCGGTGCCCACATCAAGCATAGCCTGAAATGGCACATCGCCGACAATATCTTTCAGCGCGGTTTCAACCGCACCTTCGGCAATATGCAGACGGCGGATTTTATCCCAACTTTGTGCATTGCTGCTGAAATAAGCGGTTGCCTGTTCCTGACGCTGGGTCTTCACTTGGGCCAGACGGTCAAAGTCGCGCTCAATCAACGGGTCAGCTTCATCCAGACGCTGCAAGCTCTCACGGATGATGACACCAAATTCGTCATTGTCAGCAAGACGGAAATAAGCCCATGCACCTTCCTGATAACGGTTGATCAGCCGTGCTTCACTCAACAATTTCAAATGGCGCGACACGCGCGGCTGAGACTGACCAAGGATAAGGGTCAGGTCAGAAACCGTCAGATCACCACGGGTTAAAAGCATCAAAATACGCAAACGGCTTGGCTCAGCCGCCGCCTTCAACACATCAACCATTACATCAAGCTGCAAGCTCATACTGCTACACCCTTTATAGATATAAAGATATGTTTATATAAAAATCAAACTTCATGCAAGTTGATAATCAGAGATTTGCGCTGATTGTGGACAAAATCCTGCCAGCCCGCACGCCATGAGAAACGGACATAAGCTTGCAATTCATGCTGCTTAATGGTCAATAAACGCAGACAAGCAATAAAAGCAGAGCGCTATGCAGGCCAAAACCAACCGGCAAAAACTCATCGCCAAATCTCTGACCCTCTTGATACCGGGTTCACCCTACAGCGATGCCGAGCCTATTCGCGCTGCCGCGCTCAGTCCGCATATGCGTGAATTAACGCCGCCGGTGGCGATATGGCTGGCAACAGTTGCTTATATCCGCCATCAATATACCGATTACGATGCTTTGCGTGATGAAGGCTATGACAAGGAATCAGCACGGTTTTTCGTGCTTGATGCCATTAATGACAAGCTGACTGAATGGCGCGCAACCCGTCTTCTCTCACCCGATGATGACGAGATGCTGAGTTAAAATGCTGTTTTCTTTAGTAAGCAAAACACGCTAAACTCATGTCAGCACATTGAGTGCGGCACGCACAAGCCGCGACATATTCCATCGCCAGTAAAGTTTGTAATGTTCAGATTAGCCCATATTTCCGACATCCATCTCAGCCCTTTGCCGCCGGTTCGCTACCGTGATCTCGCCTCAAAGCGCATCACCGGTTACGTCAACTGGGTGAAGAACCGCAAAAATGCGCTGGAATGTTCTGTTCTCGATGATCTGATCCATGACATGAAAGCCCAAAAGCCAGATCACATTGCGTTAACGGGTGATCTGGTCAATCTAGCCTTAAACAGCGAAATTGATATTGCCCGCGAATGGCTGGAAAAACTTGGTAATCCGCATGATCTATCCGTTGTGCCGGGCAATCATGATGCTTATGTACCCGGCGCATTGCAGAAATCCTGCCGCGCATGGGAGCCGTGGATGCGGGGCGACGGCATCGACAATGGCGACAAGGCACCACAATTTCCATATCTGCGTCAGCGTGGCGATATTGCCATTATTGGCGTATCATCAGCGCGTGCAACAGCGCCCTTTATGGCAAGTGGCGACTTTCTGCCAGCGCAAGCGCACAGACTGGCATTGCTCCTGGAGCGCACCAAACAAGCAGGGCTTTGCCGTGTGGTGATGATCCACCACCCCCCTATTCGTGGCGCAACCCCCAATTATAAGCGCTTATTCGGCATTGGCCGTTTTCAGAAGATTATTAAAAACTATGGTGCTGAACTCGTATTGCATGGCCATACGCATCTGGCCACGCATTATGAGATTGAAGGTACCAATGGTGCGACTGTGCCGGTTATTTGTGTGCCATCGGCCAGCCAGTCTTTTGGCGGCCACAAGCCACCGGCCCGCTACAATATGTTTGACATCAGCAAAAGTGAAAATGGCTGGGCTTGTGAATGGAGTCAACGCGGGATTTTAACCCAAGACAATGAAATCACCGCAATCGGCACCCATCAATTGGCACTACCCGCCCATTAAACCATGCAATGCCGGCATCAGCCTGTCTTGAAAAATCAGGAATAAAAGCACAGCACCCACCAAAGCACCGGTGACAAACCACGCCAAGGCCTGCAAGAAACCACCCGAGCCCTTGGGTTCGTTCTGTGGCTGGGCAGAAGGCTGCGCTGCCACAACCGGCTTGCTATCCCCCATTAATTGCTCACGTTCCACCAAGCGATCGGCGATATAAGCGGTCACGCTTTCGCTGACACGTTTCATGTCCGTTGATTGTGCCATCACCACCCGTCCCTGACGGCTGTCACGCACAAATTTATAAGTGCGCCGGTCATTGCCCATCATCACAAAAGCGGTCGCATCAAGCCAGAGCCGCGGCTGCATGCCTGAGGAAACGGTAAAATCAAACAGATCAACATTTTCCGGCACAGCATCAAAAACGGCTTTCAAATCCACAGCCAGCAGATCAAGCCGTGCCAGTTCTGCTTGCCTAACATCCACGATACTGTCGCCACGATCGGCAGCTGCCATTTTGGCTTGCCGCATCGCATTGGCGAGGCGCAAAGCCCCATCCGTTAGCTGGGCATCATTTTCTTTCTCAAGATCATTTTCACGCATGACAGATCCCTTTGTAAGAAGTGATGAAAGCGTTCAGCACAAGCTGTCGGGTTGATTATACCAAGCCTCACTCAAATCATTCAATAGAAGCAATAATACGGCAATCCACATTGTGACCGACACAAAAAAGGCGACCCGAAGGCCGCCTCTTTTTTAACATGCAACTCAAATTTTATTCCGCCAGCAAACGGTTTGCGGCCGAAACAATCGCTTCCAGTGATGCAGACACGATATTGTCGTTAATACCAACGCCAAAGATTTTACCCTTCGGATGCGCAATTTCCATGTAGCAGATCGCAGTTGCATCTGAACCCTGCTGCAAGGAATGTTCCGAATAATCCACCACCGACAATTTGATGCCGATATGACGTGACAGCGCATCAACAAAACCATCAATCGGTCCGGTGCCGGTGCCTTCGATATTCTTGATTGTACCATTATCATGAATTTCGGCAGTCAGAATACGGCGCGCTTTATTAGCCGGATCTGTCACGGTGTGATGATCGGCAAATTTGAGCCGTGCGCTTTCTTGTGTCACATAGCGCGCAATGAACTCTTCATAGATGCGCTTGGACGGCAGTTCCTTGCCTTCATCATCAGTAATTTTCTGAATGATTTCGCGGAATTCCACCTGCAGGTTGCGCGGCAGGTTCAAGCCGTAATCCTGTTGCAGAATATAGGCCAGACCACCCTTACCGGACTGCGAGTTGATGCGGATAATCGCTTCATACGAACGACCGACATCCTGCGGATCAATCGGCAGATATGGCACTTCCCACAATGGGGAATTTGCGGTTTTCTTGGCTTTCATGCCCTTGTTGATCGCATCCTGATGCGAGCCGGAGAAAGCAGTGTAAACCAGTTCACCCACATATGGATGGCGTTCCGGAATAACCAGTTGGTTGGAATATTCGTAAACTTCCTTCATGCGGTTGATGTCGGAGCAATCCAGTTCCGGATCAACACCTTGCGTGAACATGTTCAAAGCCAGTGTCACCACATCCACGTTACCGGTGCGCTCGCCATTGCCAAACAATGTGCCTTCAACACGGTCGGCACCAGCCATCAAGCCCAGCTCGGTGGCAGCAATGCCTGTGCCGCGGTCATTATGCGGATGCAGCGAAATAATCAGGCTTTCGCGATTATCCAGCTGACGGCACATCCATTCGATCTGGTCAGCATAGACATTCGGCGTGTTCATTTCGACCGTGGACGGCAGATTGATGATCAGCTTATTATCCGGTGTCGGTTTTACAATTTCTGTCACCGCATTACAGATTTCCAACGCCACTTCCAGCTCAGTACCGGTAAAGCTTTCCGGCGAATATTGGAAACGATAGCCGCCGCCAGCCTTTGCCGCCATATCGGTGATCATTTTGGCAGCATCTGTGGCAATCTGCTTGATACCGCTGACATCTTTGCCAAACACCACACGGCGCTGCAATTCACTGGTGGAATTGTAGAAGTGGATGATCGGTGTTTTTGCGCCTTCCAGCGCTTCAAATGTACGGATGATCAGTTCAGGACGGCACTGCACCAGCACCTGCAGGTCCACGTCATCGGGCACATTGCCCTCTTCAATGCACCAGCGGCAGAAATCAAAATCTGTTTGTGATGCGGAAGGGAAACCAATTTCAATTTCCGGAAAACCCATATCCAACAACAGCTGGAACATCCGTGCTTTACGATCGTGCCCCATCGGATCGACCAGTGCCTGATTGCCGTCGCGCAGATCAACCGAGCACCAGATCGGTGCTTTTTCAATGCGCTTTGACGGCCATTGGCGGTCTTGCAGCTGTGTCAGCTGAAACGGCGCATATTTTGACTGCGCTACCGGCATACCTTTTTTGGCGGAAGCAACTGTTTTATCTGCAATCTGAGTCATAACTATTCTCGTTCTTCGTGACGATCTGACCGCCACCGGCGGCTCAAACCGTTATTCGTTAACTACTAAAATTTCTGGATAACCGATGAGAAGATTATCAAAATTCAGACTATAAGGAGCATGGACCAGCGTGGTCTCTTGTCGACCGCCGGACGCTCCTCTTTAACGAGCCCAGCGATCGCCGCTAAGGCTAAGAAGAAGCGAGTTTAAAACACAAACATGTACAGCACCGCTTACGCGGTTGCCGGAAAAAGATTTCGCCATGTTTAAGGTTTTACAAGTCATGGATGTATTTCTAGCGATTCATCGCGCCAGTTGCAAGCCTGCAATCACTGATTTTAAAGTAAAATTTTGCAATGCCTTTCGCTCACGCAAAAGGCACCGCACATGTGCCCAAAGGAAGCTTGGCTTCATCTTCCGGCTCGACATGGATAACCACAACCGCATTATCAATCTGATCACGCAATGCATCTTCAATACGATCACAAATAATATGCGCGTTGCCCACGCTCATTTCGGCTGCCACAACCAGATGAAACTCGATAAAGGTCGCACGCCCCGCTACACGGGTTTTAAGATCGTGAACCTCAATCGCACCTTCCGCATTGGTGGAGATGATGTCACGAATATTCATCGTCTCATCAATATCAGTGCCGACATCCATCAAGCCTTGCACAGAGGAATTGATAACCTGCCAGCCCTGCCATAAAATATTAATAGCAACAATGATGGCAAGCAACGGGTCAAGGATTGCCCAACCGGTCACGATAGAGGCAACCAAACCAACCAGAACCCCAACCGAAGTCACAACATCGGTCATGATATGTTTGCCATCCGCGGTCAGTGCCGGTGATTTGTCACGGCGGCCAACACGGATCAAAATGGTGGCCCAAATGGCATTAAGCACACCGGCAGCGATATTGATGCCAAGACCCAGCCAAGGTTCATCCATCAGGCGCGGTGCGCGCAGCGCACTCCACGCTTCGTTGAAGATGAGCAATGCCGCAACGATGATCAGCACGCCCTCAATGACAGCAGAAAAATATTCAGCTTTATGATGGCCATAAGGGTGATTGCGATCAGCCGGCATATAGCTGACCCGAATAGCCCACCAGGCAGCAACAGCTGCAATCACATTAACAATAGATTCAAGCGCATCCGAATAAAGCGCCACTGAACCGGTCAGATGATAGGCTAAATATTTCAGCGCAAGAACAGCAAAGGCGACAGGGATTGACCATGCAGCCAATCGTTGAATCTTTTTCTTCGTATCCATAGTCAACCCTTTGACGTTTCACATCATTTTAATGTGCAACGCGCCATCAATCAGGCATGACACATGCCTGAAAACGCTTTAAAATTGTCATTAATTACGTGCTTCGAACTCGGTAAGCACATTCTCTATACCGAAACAAACTGAAAACCGAAACCCCCGCCGCTCAAAAGCAACGGGGGATAACAGATTTATCAGCAGTTTATTAGATTAACCTAATATTTATGCGCGGGCTTTAGCCACCAACCCCGTCACAACATTTTCAATCATCCGCATACCTGCTTCATCTTCAAAAGTCATGATGGATTCCGGATGGAATTGCACCGCCGCAATCGGCTCATTTTTGTGCTCAATACCCATAATGATACCGTCTTCCGTCACTGCCGTTACATCAAACACATCCGGTAAATGTTTCGGATCGGCATGCAGCGAATGATAGCGACCGACATTAAAGCTTTGCGGCAATCCGGCAAAAACCGTGCCAGCCTTCAAAATATTGATCGGCGACGGCTTGCCATGCACCGGAATATCCAGCTGATTAAGCTTGCCGCCAAAGGCCTCTGTCAGTGCCTGAAGCCCCAAACACACACCAAAGATTGGCATTTTGCGTGCGCGTGCCGCTTCAATCGTGGCCGTGCAATTAAAGTCGGAAGGTGTACCAGGCCCCGGTGACAGCACAACCAGATGCGGCTTCACTTCATCAAAAACCGCATCAGTGACCGGTGCACGAACAGTGGAAACTTTCGCGCCTGTCTGACGGAAATAATTCGCCAATGTATGCACGAATGAATCTTCATGATCCACCAGAAGAATATTGGTGCCCTGCCCGACCATTTCCGCTTCCTGTTTTTGTGTTTCTGCCTGCACTTTATGTGCCTCACGAATAGCTGCCAGCATAGCAGAGGCCTTCAATTCGGTCTCGGCCTCTTCTTCCTGCGGGTTTGAATCATAAAGCAATGTTGCACCGGCACGCACCTGTGCTACACCATCTTTAATCCGCACAGTGCGCAAGGTCAGGCCGGTATTCATATCGCCATTAAAATGCATCATGCCAACCGCGCCGCCATACCATGCACGCGGGCTTTTTTCATGATTCTCAATAAAGCGCATCGCCCATAATTTTGGCGCACCAGTGACTGTCACCGCCCATGCGTGGCTGAGGAACCCATCAAAAGCATCCATGTCGGCACGCAAGCGGCCTTCAATATGATCAACCGTATGAATGAGGCGCGAATACATTTCAATCTGACGGCGTCCGATCACCCGCACCGAACCCGGATCGCACACGCGGCTTTTATCGTTACGATCCACATCCGAGCACATGGTCAGTTCGGATTCGTCCTTTTTCGAATTGAGCAGTTTCAAAATCTGCTCCGAATCCGAAATCGCATTTTCACCGCGCTTGATCGTACCGGAAATCGGGCATGTTTCAATGCGACGGCCATTAACACGCACGAACATTTCCGGTGATGCACCCACCAGATATTCATCTTCACCTAAATTGATGAAGAAGGAATAAGGTGACGGATTGGTGCTTTTCAGACGACGGAAAATTTCAGACGGCTGGCTTTCGCAGCGCTCATAGAATGTCTGCCCCGGCACCACTTCAAACAGATCACCGCGCTTGAAACTATCTTTGGCTTTTTCAACAAGCTGCGCATATTCACCGGGCTGATGGTCACCACGTCCCGGATTTTCAGTTGAAGGCTCAAAGACTTTTGACGGCGTTTCACGCGCCAGACCGTGCGTGCCCTTGCCATCAATGCTAAATTCATAAGAATCCACCCATGCCTTAGTGGAGTAATGGTCAACGATGACAATCTCATCAGGAATGAACAGCACCAGATCGCGCTGATCATCCGGACGCTTCATCTTGAAATCAATTTTGTCGAACTGGAAAGCCAGATCATAACCAAAAGCACCATAAAGACCTAAATTGGCATCTTCCTCAGAGAAGAACAGCGCAACAATCGCACGTAGCACCGTGAAAACCGATGGCATACGGGAGCGTTCTTCTTCAGAAAAAACGCCCTTCGGCTCGGCAACAGTCAGATCAATACGGGTTGTATTCTGCTGATCGATGGTCACAGCATTTATGGCCTGCAACACTTTTAAAATCGGCGCCAGCAGCACTTCGCCGCGCTTATTCAAAGCTTCGATACGCATGACACGGCCATTGGCAGTGATGACAACAGGCGGATCGATAATGGCGGTATCCCAGCGGGTATAGCGACCAGGATATTCATAGTTAGACGAAAAAACCGCGCCACGGCGCGTGTTCAAAACATCAATGCGCTGCTCGATGGCGCCTTTATAATCGATCAGCTGGCGTACGCGCTCAACCGTAATACCACCTTGGCTCAGATGTGTATGTGTTTCGATCTTCGACATTTTAGTCATAGTCATGAACCGTTCTGTTTGCCTTGATCAAACTTTTCAAAAAGCTGATCTGATCCTGTCCGCATGTCTTCAAATCATGCATTTTCTGGAAGTCGTTTTAAGGATACGGGCAAACAAAAAGGCCGCCCGGTTTACCCGTTGCGACCCCAAACTTCACTTTCGCTTATGCACAAGTGTTCTCACGGCCGCTGTTAACGGACCCACCACCAACCATTCATGAGGATGTGCGACTTGTACATGTCAGTTTGATAGCTCGCGACAAGCATGAAGGCAACTGCAAAAATGCATGAGCAAAAAAGAAAGTTAACAGACTTGTCAAAAGTGACAGTTTTCACGTCATCTGCTGATCTTTATAAAGCCACCCCTGCAAGAGCAGAAATTAAGATTGCAAACAATGTTCAATCACCCGCTCCAGCAGCAAACGTACCATTGCATCATACGCAAATAAAAAGTCCGGCCTGATAAACAAGCCGGACGTATAAAAGCTCAAAGGTTGAGCAAATCAGGCCGCGAATTCCCGAATGCTGCTGCCTGTATGTGAAGACGTTGTTGGTATTAAAATGCAACGCCATCGAAGCAATAAATACGTATGGTATAAATTAAGTACACCCAACAACTACTATAGGTTGTATTTAAATGCAATACGTATTTTTATCAGGCTGCATTAATTTTTCAAATCAAGACTAAGCATTTGAAATACCGCTATAAAGCCCATTTAACTCATCAAAAGAGCAATACAACCTGTATTTACAATGCATCGCCCCAATCAGCACGGCGCGCCTGTTTAAACAAGTCGCCGTCCCGTTTGGTGATCGTTTGCTGAGCAATCACGCCATCATGGCGGCAAAGCTTCAGTTCCGCCTTACCACTGCTGGTTTTAACCGGTGCCAGCACACGGTTTTGCGCCCGCTCGCCTTCAAAGCGTGACACAGCGAGATAGATATATTTCTCATCTTCCCACGGTACATCGGCTTGTTTGGTCAGGCGATGTAATTTCGACCGCGCCACACGTCTGGAGAAATGACACCAATCAGAACCTTCAATCGCGCAAGCCTCATGATGCGGACATGGCGCAACTATAAAAGCACCAGCTTCTATCAACTGCGCACGTGCATCCATAATCCGCTGCCAGCCGGCAGGTGTGCCCGGCTCAATGAGCACAAACATATTATCACAGGCCGACCAGAGACGCGCAATCAAATCGCTGCGCTCCGCTGCCGACAGCTCATCCAGCACATAGGCCAATGTGACCAGATCGGCTTTTGGCAAAGGGGTGCGTTCTTTAACAATGTCACGCGCCACCCAGTCAACTTTATCAAGCCCTGCTTCATCAGAAAGTTTGGAGCCCACCGCACGGATAGCATTGCTTGCTTCCATCAATGTTGCCTGTCGCAGTTCCGGCCAGCATTGTGAAGCCGCCCATAAAACAGTGCCCGGCCCCGCCCCCACATCGAGAAGCGATGACGGACTAAATTCAGGGCGCAGTTCGGCTGCATAATCAAGGCTTGAAAACACCGCCGCATAGGTGGCAGGTAAACGGGCTGCCAGATAAGCATAGGCTGCCATCTCGTCCGACAAATGCAACCGCCCGTCACGCGTCTCGGCACGATAGCGCTTCGATAAAATATCGGAAGCGCGCTGCAAATCAGTCAATGCTACACCGTTCAGGAGGCTATCCACCCCCTGACGTAACCGTGCCGGTAGTTCCATGAAGTCAAATCACCTTAAAATCAGCGTTCCAGAACCTGTCTGATATCAACCAGATTGGAGCGGACGCGCAAAATGTAAAAGCCCATTGTGGTCAGATGAGACGGTGTAAACCACGCATCCTGACGGCCATTGGAAACAATGGTCGGCTGCATATCCAAAGCATCGCGCAACTGCTTTTCCATCGAATCCCAGATACTGTCGAGATGCTTCTCTGACAGAACCGAACGGAAATCGGAATGCGCTGCACGCAACAAACCATAATAAGCGTAAAGCTGACCATAAGAGAACCAGAATCGATCATCGGCACGGGTATCAAACCAACCGGCATGATAATTCTCGGCGCGATCTTTCAAAATCGCCGAAGTCGAGCCCAGATCATTGGCAATACGGTCAATATACTGGATCAGATTGTCAGCGCGCGCATCAAACACGGCTTCACAATTTTCCAGACGCTTGTTGAAATTACGGATATCTTTGATCGCCGAGCGATAATAGCTCGGTGTCGGTGTTTTCGGGCCAAACGGGCTCAAGCCGAAATACCATGAATCTTCGGCAAACTGCATATTGCCGCGGGCTTTTTGCAAGTCATTATCGACCTGCGATGTACCACGCAGACGCCCCAGATTATCAACCAGTTCAACGGTTGTGCGGCGCACAGCAGCATTGATGCCGCGTTGGAAGGAGGCTTTATTGTCAAGAAACGGGGTTCTGTCCCAATCCATTCCAAAAAAACCAGCCTTATAAAGCACCATGGATGAAATCCACGCATTCTGATTGACGTTAAAATCAGTCAGATCGGCAGTCACTTCAGCAATCGCCGAAATCGCGCAAGACTTTTCACTCACCGGCAAATTTGCCGCCTGCATTGGCATATTTGTTGTGTCCGGCTTTGGCTCATCAGCCGTATCGGTTGGTGTCGTTTCCGGAGTTGTTTCCGATGTAGTATCCAAACCTTCTTCAGGCTTAACCGGTTCAGTCACCGGAGTTTCAGGTGCCGGCTGAATTAAAGGTGTGATCGTCTTATTGATCTTTTCACCCGGTGTGGTTGCCGTTTGATAGGTATATTTTGACGGATAGTCTGGATCAAAATTTGTCCAGACTTGGGTCTGCCAGATAAAATAGCCGTAGAGGAACACAATACCGAGCACCACAACGCCGATACCAGCTCTCCAAAGCAAACCAAGGCGCAAATAAAGCCGCCACAGCGCACCAAGCGGCACTGCAATCACCCGACCGATCGCTGCCAGCAAGCGCCAGATGAAAGAAACGACGCCGACAATACCATTCCACATACTGCTTCTTCCCTCTTACACGCCGCGCTCAAGCCAAACAGCCAAGCCTTTTATCAAACACTTAAATCTACTCACAATTTCTATGCGAGCATTATATCTTTACCTGCAATTGAAATAGAAACTAAATCCGTTTTCAACAAGCAGCCACATCAAAATAACCCTCAAAATATATGTTTTTTCAATAAAAACTTGCGATTACGCGCTTAATCCGTAACATCGCCCCTGTTTTCGCAAGCCTTCATGCGGATGCAATCCTTGCATTCGCGGGCAATCCATCTGTTTTCAGCGCGCGTTTATTCTGCGTGTAAAACAGGAACATTTCCGTTTTAGGGTCAAATCCCTCGTAGAACTAAAGCAATTCATCTGTTATTTGCTAATCAAACGGAACCGGGAAAATTAAATTGAAAAACCGGACAATGGAGAGATTAACAATGAAATCCGTAACTGACTATGCAGTGTCGCTCGGCCTGTGCGCAATCGCCGTTACCAGCCTGATGCCTGCCAGCACAGCACTTGCAGCCGAACCAGCCAGTTGCTCGACCATACGTTTTTCCGATGTGGGCTGGACGGACATTACCTCCACCACAGCAGTGACAACCGAAATCCTCAAAACCCTCGGCTATAAACCTGAATTGAAGGTTTTATCCGTACCTGTCACCTATGCGTCTTTGAGCAAAAAAGACATTGATGTGTTCCTTGGCTACTGGAACCCGTCCATGACCGCAGATTTGCAGCCATATCTTGACGATAAAACCGTTGAAACCCTGCGTGTGAACCTGACCGGCGCCAAATATACGCTGGCTGTGCCACAGGCAACTTATGATGCAGGCCTGAAAGACTTTGCCGATATCGCCAAGTTTAAAGACGAGCTTGACGGCAAAATTTATGGCATCGAGCCGGGCAATGACGGCAACCGTCTTATTCTCGATATGATTGAGAAAAATGCCTTTGATCTGAAATCCTTCTCACTGGCAGAATCATCAGAGCAAGGCATGCTGGCGCAGGTAGCCAAAAACATCAAAAACAAAAAGCCGATTGTCTTTCTTGGATGGGAACCACATCCGATGAACAGCAATTTTGACATGGTGTATCTCACCGGCGGCGATGATTTCTTCGGGCCAAACTTAGGCGGCGCAACTGTTGAAACCAATATCCGTGCCGGCTACGCTGAGGAATGCCCGAATGTCGGTAAATTCCTCACCAATCTGGAATTCCAGCTTGATATGGAAAACCAGATCATGGGCAAAATCCTTGATGATGGTGAAGATCCGGCCAAGGCTGCCAAAGCATGGATTAAGGCTAATCCGGCTTCACTCGACAAATGGCTTGATGGCGTCACCACTGTTGACGGCAAAGATGGTTTGGAAGCTGCCAAAGCGGCATTCGGTCTTTAAGTTAAATTATAGGATTGCAGGCGGGGTGCATTTTTGCTTTAACCCCGCCGTTTTCAATTATCGTTTAAGCTTTATTTTCATTAAAACGCAGCAGGAGACATTTCGTTGGACTGGCTGACGGACAATAAAATTCCGGTGGGTCGTACCGCCAAAACAATCGTAGACTGGCTCACTAATAATCTGGGCGGTCTGTTTGATGCACTTGCAGCAGTGATGCAAACACTGATTGATGGTTTGCTTTTTGCACTCAAAGCACCTCATCCGTTCATTCTGATTGCCATTTTTGCACTCATCGCTTGGGGGCTGCAACGCCGTATTACCGTGGCAGTGCTGACAGTGCTCGGCTTTCTTTTCATCCTCAACCAAGGCTATTGGGATCAGACCTTAGAGACACTCACCCTTGTGCTCTCGGCCTGTTTCTTATGCATGCTGATCGGCGTGCCGCTTGGCATTGCTGCCGCGCATCGCCCGACGCTTTACGCCTTCATGCGTCCTGTGCTCGATCTGATGCAGACATTGCCGACATTCGTTTATCTTATTCCGGCAATTGTGTTTTTCGGCATTGGCATGGTGCCGGGTCTTTTGGCGACAGCCATTTTCGTGCTGCCCGCCCCGATCCGCCTCACCCATTTAGGCATTTCATCCACACCGGAACATCTGATTGAAGCCGGTGAAGCTTTTGGTGCTACAAGACGTCAATTGCTATGGAAAATTGAACTGCCATACGCTATGCCGCAAATTCTGGTTGGGCTGACACAAACCATCATGCTTTCCTTGTCGATGGTTGTGATTGCTGCACTGGTTGGCGCTGACGGTTTGGGTGTACCAGTGGTACGCGCGCTCAACTCCGTTAACACCGCACTCGGCTTTGAGGCAGGATTGGTTATCGTTGTGGTGGCCATCGTGCTTGATCGGATTTTCCGCTCAGTTAAGGAATAAATAAATGAGCATGATAGACCTGAACGATGTTTCTATCGTGTTTGGCAAACAGCCGCAAAAGGTTCTGACCCTTGCCGATGAAGGTCTGTCCAGAGCAGAAATTCAAACCGCGACCAATCAGGTTTTGGGCGTTCACAATTGTGATTTGCAAATTGCCGAAGGTGAAATGCTGGTATTGATGGGCTTGTCCGGTTCGGGCAAGTCCACGCTCTTACGTGCGATCAACCGTTTGATACCGGTGGCACGTGGCCATGTTTCACTGCAAGGCAAAAACGGCCCTGTCGATGTGGTTAATGCCGACCGCAAAACCTTGCGACAGCTGCGCACTGAAATCGTCTCGATGGTGTTTCAGCAGTTCAGCCTGTTGCCTTGGCGCACTGTCGTTGAAAATGTCGCTTTCGGCCTCGAAATCAACGGCATCAAAAAAGCCGAACGTCTGGCTCTGGCTCATGAGCAGCTGGAGCTGGTTGGTCTGCAAGATTGGGCCTGTCATAAGGTCAGCGAATTGTCCGGCGGTATGCAGCAGCGCGTGGGTCTCGCTCGTGCCTTTGCAACCGGCGCCCCGATTTTGCTGATGGATGAGCCGTTTTCTGCTCTTGATCCGCTGATCCGCACCCGCCTTCAGGATGAATTGCTGCTTTTGCAATCCCGCTTGAAAAAGACCATTGTCTTTGTCAGCCATGATCTTGATGAAGCGATGAAACTTGGCAATCGCATTGCCATTATGGATGGCGGGCGCATTGTTCAATGCGGCACACCGCAGGATATTTTGCTTAACCCGGCTAGCCAATATGTGGCGGATTTTGTTACCCATATGAACCCGCTTGGCGTATTGCGTGCGGCCGACATCATGTCACCGCTTGATCGTAACAGCCCGGCGCGTCCGTTTGCGGCAACAGCCAGACCAGAAACACCTGTGCGTGATCTGATGAATGCAATTGCACAAAATGGCGGCGATGTCGGCATTGTCGATAATGGCAAAATTTTGGGCAAAATCTCATCGGATGAGATTGTCCGCGCCCTTGCATGGCACCAGCAATCTTAAAAAAATCTGCTTATCAAATAAAAAAACCGCCGGAGCAATCCGGCGGTTTTTTTCATTTAAACACAGTGCCTGTTTTACGCAGAAGCAGCCAAAGCGCGCGCTCTGGCGCGTGCTGCCACGCGTGCTTTGATGGTTTCAACATCGGCACGCGGTGTCGCTGAAAACAGCTTCTTGGTGTAATCATGCTGCGGATTGTTGAACACGTCATCGCGTGAGCCATATTCAACCACTTCACCGAAATACATCACCATCACATCATCAGCGATGTAACGCACCACCGAGAGATCGTGGCTGATGAACACGTAAGTCAGATTGAACTCTTCCTGCAAATCAGAAAGCAGATTGAGAACCTGCGCCTGCACAGAAAGATCAAGTGCTGATACCGGCTCATCCAACACCAGCAGGCTCGGGCTCAGCATTAATGCACGGGCAATCGCGATACGCTGACGCTGACCACCGGAAAACATATGCGGATAGCGGTTGAAATGCTCACGCCCCAAACCAACCTTCAGCAACATTTCCATCGCTTTTTCACGGCGTTCTGCCGCGCGCATATTGGTGTTGAGCAGCAAAGGCTCGGCCAACACGTCACCGATTTTCTGACGCGGGTTGAGCGATCCATATGGATTTTGAAACACGATCTGCACCTTCTGGCGCATTTCCGGTGTCAAACCGTCGCGTTCAATATTCACATCCTTGCCGTCAATCAGCAGTGTGCCGGACGTTTGCGGATCAATCAACGTCAGGATACGGGCAAGCGTTGACTTACCGCAGCCGCTTTCACCAACGATTGCAAGGGTTTTGCCCTTCTCAACGGTGAAATTGACACCCTTGACCGCATGCACGGTTTTAGCTTTGCCGAACAAACCACCCGGTACATGATAGTCACGCACAATATCGCGTGCTTCCAAAACAACTTCACTCATGCCGCACCTCCTGCGCGCGGTGCATCAAAGACGAAATCCGAAACAGTCGGCAAACGGTCGCCTGTTGCGTTTTCCGGCAATGCCGAAAGAAGTGCGCGCGTATAAGCACTCTTAGGCGCTGTAAATAGCGAGAGCACATCCGCATCTTCCATCTTGTGGCCTTTATATTGCACAATCACACGATCAGCGGTTTCCGCCACCACACCCATATCATGGGTGATCATGATCAAGCCCATGCCATGCTCGGTCTGCAACCGCATCAGCAGATCAAGGATCTGCTTCTGAATGGTCACGTCCAAAGCGGTGGTCGGCTCATCGGCAATCAACAACTTCGGATTACAGGCAATCGCAATCGCGATCATCACACGCTGGCACTGGCCGCCTGACATCTGGTGCGGATAGCTGCCAAGACGATCACCCGCATCACGGATGCCAACTAATTCCAAGAGTTCAATCGAGCGGGCACGGGCATCCGCTTTATTCATGCCCATATGCTGGCGCAGCACTTCCTGCAACTGGAAGCCCACAGTGAAGCATGGGTTAAGACTGGCAATCGGCTCCTGAAAGATCATCGAAATTTCACGACCGATAATTAAGCGGCGCTCGCTATCGCTGAGCGTCAAAAGATTGCGGCCTTCAAACTCCATCTTGTCAGCAGTGACCGTTGCGGTTTTCGGCAACAAGCCCATCACCGCCAACATGCCAACAGATTTACCGGAGCCGGATTCACCAACAATCGCCAGCACTTCACCTTTATCAACCGTAATATCAATGCCATCCACGGCCTTAAACGGGCCTGTCGATGTTTCAAAAGAAACGGTAAGGTTTTTAATATCCAACAGAGCCATCGATCAGCTCCTTTTCAGCTTCGGATCAAGCGCATCACGCAAGCCGTCACCGATCAGATTAATTGCCAGCACTGTAATCAGAATAGCCAGCCCCGGGAATGTCACCACCCACCAGGCGCGCAAGATAAACTCGCGGGCTTCGGCCAGCATTGTGCCCCATTCCGGTGTCGGTGGCTGTGCACCCATGCCTAAAAAGCCCAGCGCTGCAACGTCCAAAATCGCATTGGAGAAAGACAAAGTTGCCTGCACAACCAATGGTGCCAAGCAGTTTGGCAAAATGGTTTTAAACATCAGGCGCAGTTTTTTGGCACCTGCAAGCTTGGCAGCAATGACATATTCACGCTCTTTTTCAGCCATAACCGCCGCACGCGTCAAGCGCGAGAAGTGTGGCAGCAGAACGAGCGTAATTGCAATCACCGCATTGATGAGGCCAGGCCCCAAAATGGCAACCATCACCAGCGCCAGCAGCAATGACGGGAATGCAAGCATCACGTCCATAATGCGCATGAAGATATTATCAACCGCACCGCTGAAAAAGCCGGACAAAAGGCCGATTGTGATACCCACGCACATGGCGATCACCACAATGACAAAGCCCACGAGCAGCGAATATTGTGCACCATAAATCAGACGCGAGAGAATATCACGACCCACCGCATCAGTGCCGAGCGGAAAGCTCCATAAGCCACCATCCTGCCAGAATGGCGGACGCAACATAAACTCGCGATATTGCTCGGTCGGATTATGTGGGGCAACAATTGGTGCAAAAATTGCCACCAGAATGATTGCCGTAAACACAAAAAGACCGATCACCGCACCGCGGTTCACACTAAAATAAAACCAGAAATCCTTCAAACCGCGCATAGTTGATGGCGCATCTGAGGTTTCCGTCTGAACAGTTACTTCACTCATAACAGCCTCACTTATGGCGGATACGCGGATTGATCAGACCATAGAGAAGGTCAACGATCAAGTTAACGGCCATAACCATCATCGCAATCAGCAGCAAACCGCCCTGTACGACCGGATAGTCACGACGCGAAATGGAATCGAGCATCCATTTACCGATACCAGGCCATGAGAAAATCGTTTCGGTCAAAATCGCACCGGCCATCAAAACGCCAACCTGCAAACCAATCGTGGTAATCACCGGTATCAGCGCATTACGCAGCGCATGAAGACCGATCACCCGACGCAGCGGCAAGCCCTTGGCACGGGCTGTGCGGACGTAATCCTCCCCCAACACTTCCAGCATGGCTGAGCGTGTCTGACGGGCGATAACCGCCAGCGGAATGGTTGCCAGCACAATGGTCGGCAAAATCAGATGCGAAGCCGCAGATGCAAAAGCGCCCTTCTGACCCGACAGAAGGCTGTCGATCAGCATGAAACCGGTGACGGAAGGGAAATAATACATCAGCGAAATACGACCCGAAACCGGTGTCCACTGCAAGATCCCTGAAAACAGGATGATCAGCAACAGACCCCACCAGAAAATCGGCATAGAATAACCAACAAGAGCGACACCCATCGATGTCTGGTCAAACCATGATCCGCGTTTGACAGCTGCCAAAACGCCTGCCGGAACACCGATCAGCACCGCCACGATAATCGCACAGATACTAAGTTCTAATGTTGCGGGAAAAAGTGTGAAAAACTCTGTCAACACCGGCACTTTCGTCACGATTGACGCGCCAAAATCGCCGTGCAGAAGTTTCCAGACATAGTCTAAATATTGTTCCCATAAGGGACGATGGAAGCCAAACTGCTCCAAAAGCTGCGCATGGCGCTCAGGCGAAAGCCCGCGCTCACCGGCCATCAGCAAAACCGGATCACCGGGCAAAACACGCACAAAGCCGAAAGCGACGATCGTGATGCCGATGAAGGTTGGAATAAGATATAAAATCTTGCCAAGAATAAAACGTATCATTGTCCAATTGAAAACCGGGCGCTGAACCTTTGAAGAGTTCAGCGCCCGGTATTTCCCCTTTACGGATTACTCGGAAAGATCAACACCGTCAAATCGGTGCGCACCCAGCGGGCTCATCTTATAGCCAACAACCTTTTTGGACATTGGCATATAGACTGTGGAGTGAGCGAGTGTGTTCCACGGAGCCTGTTCCTTGAACAGAACCTGAGCCTGTTCATAAAGCTTGGTACGTTCTTCCTGATCCGAAGTGATTTTCGCTTTTGCGATAATCGCGTCAAATTCTTCGTTACACCATTGTGCACGGTTGTTACCACCAACGCCTGCACATGAAAGCAATGCACCGAGGAAGTTGTCCGGATCACCATTATCACCGGTCCAACCGAGCATCACAGCACCATCACGGCCTTTGTCAGATGCTTTCTTGAGGTATTCACCCCATTCCATCGATACGATTTCAGCCTTAACGCCGGCTTTCGCCAAGTCAGCCTGAATAAGCTCTGCTGCACGACGTGCATTTGGCATATACGGACGGCTGACAGGCATTGCCCAAAGCTTCATTTCTGTCAGACCAGCTTCTGCCAATACTTTTTTAGCAGCTTCTGTGTCGTATTTGTCGTCTTCAACGGCGTTATTGTAGCTCCACATTGTCGGTGGAATCGGGTTCTTGGCAGCCTGACCGGTGCCCTGGAACACAGCTTCAATGATCGCTTCTTTGTTGACAGCCTGATTCAGCGCACGGCGAACTTCCGGCTTATCGAAAGGCGCAACAAGGGTGTTGTAAGCCAGATAAGCAACGTTCAGACCAGCCTGTTCGTCAACAACCAGATTGCTGTCAGCCTTGAGGCCCTCAATGTCAGCTGGTGCCGGATATGGGGCAATGTGGCACTCACCTGCTTTGAGCTTCTGCATACGCACGCCCGGATCAACGGTGATGGCGAATACCAGATCGTCGATCTTTTCTTTGCCTTTCCAGAAATCAGGGTTCGCTTTATAACGAATAACCGCATCTTTCTGATAGGCTACGAATGTGTAAGGGCCTGTACCAACCGGGAACTGGTTGAGGTTTTCTTTCTTGCCATCCGCTTCGAGCTTGTCTGCATATTCTTTGGAAAGAATAGAGGCAAAATCCATGCCGAGGTTTGCAATGAAAGGTGCTTCCGGACGGGTCAGCACAAACTTGACGGTGTGGTCATCCACCTTTTCGATCTTGTCGATCAGGGTGGTCATATCCATCGAGTTGAAATATTCGTAAGAAATACCAGCGGTATATTCATACCAAGGGCTGTTTTTGTCGCGCTGACGTTCAAAAGAGAAGATAACGTCATCAGCGGTAAATTCACGGCTTGGTGTAAAGAAATCTGTTGTCTGATACTTTACGCCCTTACGCAGATGGAAAACATATTCCTTACCATCTTCGCTGACATCCCAGCTTTCAGCCAATGCTGGCACAACCTTGGTGCCACCCGGCTCAAACTCTACCAGACGATTGTAAATCGGATGGGAGGAAGCATCAAAGGTGTTACCTGTGGTGTAAGGTGCAGGATCAAATCCCTCAGGTGAAGCTTCTGAGCAATAAACCAATGTTTTTGCAGAAGCGGCACCTGTCATCCCGATGACACCTGCCATTGTTGCAAGTGCTGATGCTGCTAACAATTTTTTGTAAAGTTTCATATGTAAATCCGCCTCCACGGAAATGTCGGTTTGCAGAGCCCCCATTGCTCAGCAATCAAGCCCTATCGAAACCTGTGCTACTAAACTTTGCAAGCTCAGTCTGTAGAACTAAATTACAATATCAACCATTTTTCAGTCGATTTAGTAGATTTTTCTTCTAACTTTCTTAATTTTGAAAGAAAATTACGTTCAGGTCAATTTATTATCGCTAAAATATCATAAAAAAGCCATTTGCATCAGAGCCGTAAAAATTCTTTTCTAAATCAATCTGATGGGCCACGGCCGTGCAATACCGGCCACAAAACATGAATTTGATTATCTACTTTTATGGAAATGCGTGTAAGCTGCTATAAACCAGCTAATTTAAAATACGTGGATCTTATGCAAAACACCTCAGAAACAACCAAAGACGTCATCCGCCCGACCACCCCGCAAGCCATCCAGATTGCCAAAGGTTTGATGCGCACCGCGCGTTTTGCAGCACTTGCCTGCATCTCCGCCACCACGCAG
Organism: Paenochrobactrum glaciei; assembly: GCF_039522165.1. Lineage (NCBI taxonomy): Bacteria > Pseudomonadati > Pseudomonadota > Alphaproteobacteria > Hyphomicrobiales > Brucellaceae > Paenochrobactrum > Paenochrobactrum glaciei. Next base: position 226,225 of record NZ_BAAADE010000002.1, on the reverse strand, counting down.
CGCCCCAATGCCAGCCGTGTCGCCCTTGCCACCGACAATGACGGCACACCGCTTATTCTGGTTTCAGCCCTTGCCCCGCATACAGCAAGCCTTATCGCGCATCCGCATTGTTCATTACTGGTGGGAGAGCCGGGTAAAGGCGATGCGATGGCGCATGCCCGCATCACGCTTCATTGCACAGCACGGCAAATTACCCGTGAACATGAAGCTTATCAGCGTTTGCGCACCCGTTATCTGAGCCATAATCCTAAAGGTGCGCTTTATGTGGATCTTGGCGATTTCAGCTTTTTCCGGCTGGAAGTGGATGGCGCAAGCCTCAATGGCGGCTTTGGCAAAGCATTTAATTTAACCACAGCCGACCTCATCTGCGATCAGAATAGCAGCGCTGCCATTGCACAACAGGAATCAACAGATATTGAAATGCTGAACAGCACTTACAAAGACGATATCCGTGTTTTCGTGCAAAAATATACCAAAAATAATACCACTGTTTCGCCATGGATTATCAGCGCAATTGACCCTGATGGCTTTAATTTGCGCAGCAATGAGAGTGTTGAAAGGGTATGGTTTGAAAATAATGCAACGGATGGTTCATCAGCAAAAACTCAAATAATATCAAGCTTACAGGCCTTATAAGGACGGATAATTTCAAACAAACACGGCAAGCTTTTCGTTTAATTTCAAGAAAGGCTTGCAAAGTGAATTTTTCCTAGCTACTTATTTTGAGATAAATATAGTTATTAATCATGTTGTCTTACGGGGGTGGAGCGCGGCATGAAGCATCAAATTAACTTTAATAATCTCGAACAACACGTGGACTATGCTGCTGATTTTCTAACAGCACTGGCAAATAATAAGCGTCTGCTTATTCTCAACAAGCTGCTGCATAATGAAATGTCGGTTGGTGTATTGGCGAAAGAAGTCAACTTAAGCCAGTCTGCCTTGTCCCAGCATTTAGCTAAACTCAGAGCGATGAACCTTGTTTCAACACGCCGCGATGCACAGACCATCTATTATATGGTTTCCTCGCCGCATATTGAAACAATGCTCTCAACACTGGCCGGTATCCATCAGGCACCGGAACATCAGCGCGTCGCCGCTTTTGCTTGAGTATTATTCAAAACCTTAGCTTCAAGAAACGAATAGCTGATTTTTTAATAACCCTGCCATTTCAGATGGTGGGGTTTTTGGCTGACATAAACTATTCAATAAATATGCGGCAGCTGTTAGAAAGCCAATAACATTCCCTCCCCTGATCGATATGAAATCCCATGACCGCTGCTTTTCCGAACAATAGAATTATTCATGTGAGTGATGCCGATGATGAACGTCTGGCGGCTTATCGTTCCATCAAAGAAAAAGATCTGGTCGGGCGTGAGGGATTATTCATCGCTGAGGGAAAGTCGGTTTTAAATGTTGCTCTGCGCTCGGATCGCTTCGAGATACTCTCCCTGTTAATCTTGGAAAACCGTTTGGCCGGACTGGAGCAGCAACTGGCGCTTTGTCCACCGGAACTGCCGGTCTACGTCGTGCCCTCCGCCGTGATGGATCAGGTGGCTGGCTTCCATGTCCACCGTGGCATTTTGGCTGTTGGCCGTCAGGCGCAAGTGCTCAACCACACACAGCTGATTGCCGGTTTAAACCAAGAAGCGTTAGTGGTGGTTTTATGCGGCCTGACCAATCATGATAATGTCGGCTCCATTTTCCGCAATGCAGCAGCTTTTGCAGCTGATGCTGTCTTGATGGATCAAATGTGCTGCGACCCGCTTTACCGCAAAGCAATCCGTGTTTCAGTCGGAGCCAGTTTAAAAACTCCATATGCGCGCGGCGGCACAATTGATGAAATTATCGCAGAGCTGGTCAAAGCCGGTTTTGAAATTCTGGCACTTAGCCCGTCGGGGCAGATGAATATTCATGATGTCAAACCCGTCAAGCGCCGTGCATTGCTGCTTGGCACCGAAGGCCAAGGATTACCTGCGCATATATTAAATCAGCTGCAATCTGCGCGTATTCCGATGGCCGAAGATTTCGACAGTCTCAATGTTGCAACCGCTTCAGGCATTGCTTTGAGCCGGTGCAGCCGATTCTCATAAAACCAGACATAAAAAAGGCTGCCATTTTCTCAAATGACAGCCTTTAAAATATTAAAATCAGTGTTTTAAGCAGCGGTTACCACTGTTTCACCGCTCACCAGACGACGCAGCATTGCTTCTGCTTCCGGCTCACGCTCTGAGCGTTCAATAAAGCCACCGCCAAACACACGCGCCGTGTTGCTGTCATCGGAATAAAGCACACAAGCCTGACCTGGTGCGATACCACTTTCGCCGTCAATCAGCTCAACCCAGACTTCACCGTCTTTGCTGTGCAAGATAGCCGGACGTGGTGCACGGGTGGAGCGGACCTTGGCAAATACCGGTACGCCCTCTTCCGGAAGACCATCAAGCGGCTGATCGCCCAACCAGTTCACATCGCGTAAGAAAACCTTATGGGTTTCCAAGGCCTCACGAGGACCAACAATAACGCGTGAGCGCGCTGCATCCAGATGTACCACATATAAAGGATCGCCGGTTGCAACACCGATACCACGACGCTGGCCAACGGTATAATGCACAATACCTTCATGCTGGCCGATAATACGGCCATCAATGTGCACGATTGCACCCGGGCTTGCAGCTGCAGGGTTCAGTCGCGAAACGATATCGGAATATTTACCTTGCGGAACAAAGCAGATGTCCTGACTATCCTGTTTCTGCGCCACAGTCAGTTCCAGCTCTTCAGCGATTTTGCGCACTTCAGATTTAGGCATACCGCCTAAAGGAAAGCGCAAATAATCAAGCTGTTCCTGCGTGGTTGCAAACAAGAAATAGCTCTGGTCACGATCGGTATCGACCGGACGGAACAAGGCACGATGCTCACCATTGGCACGGCTGCGGATATAATGGCCTGTTGCCAAAGCTGCCGCACCCAGATCACGCGCTGTCTGCAACAGATCAGCAAATTTTACCGTCTGGTTACAGGTGACACAAGGGATCGGCGTTTCACCGGCGATATAAGAATCAGCAAATGGATTAATCACCGCATCGCGGAAGCGTTTTTCATAATCAAGAACGTAATGCGGAATACCAAGAGCTTCACAAACGCGGCGCGCATCTTCAATATCCTGCCCTGCACAGCATGATCCGGCACGGTGCACGGCTGCACCATGATCATAAAGCTGCAAGGTTACGCCGATAACGTCGTAATTCTCTCGTTTAAGAATGCCGGCCACAACAGACGAATCAACACCGCCAGACATGGCAACGACTATTCGCGTATCTTCCGGCTTTCCCGGCAGGTCCAAGCTATTCAGCATCATTTTGGAATCCAGTCCTAGGGCACTTGCCCTCGTTTCCAGCAATTTCAGAGTATTTATTGCCTATATAGGTCATAGTGCGGCATTTTGCCAAGCCCTGAGCCGATCATTGCACGAGAAAACTCGCATTGCTTAATCAACTTTATATGAGATTCTTAAAACAGGCAGCTCTTTAACCGAAAATGAGCGCAAAAATTAACATTACTGCTGTCAATATTAACACTTTCACCGCCAATCACGTAAAAAATATGACTATTTGACGAAATAAATAAAAAAATTAAGCATAAAAAGCCCAGAACTCTCGGGGTTTCACGCATATTTTTCAATTCGTTACCAAGGCGTTACCAGGTGCTTAGCTCTTTTTTAAAGCTGTGTGTCTAAAGTGAGACTTGATTAGGTCCTTGAGTGAATTGTGTAGAGAGTACAATGACCGATCTGGTAAGACCACGAATTAAATATGTGATCGGCCCTGATGGCAGCCCGCTGACCATTGCCGATCTCCCGCCCGCTAACACGCGGCGTTGGGTTATACGTCGTAAGGCAGAGGTTGTCGCCGCAGTTCGCGGGGGCCTCCTTTCTCTTGACGAGGCATGCCAACGCTACACCTTAACGGTCGAGGAGTTTCTGTCCTGGCAGTCTTCAATCGACGAGCATGGTCTCGCCGGTTTGCGGACAACCCGAATTCAGCAATACCGCCACTAGGCTGTATCGTGTTTTCGGGCAGTTAATTTTAACTGGCCCTCTGGTCATGGGTGGTTGCAAAACCATGCCTGAACAGCTCAACACCTATAAAGCCGGCTTAGCGCCGGCTTTATCTTTATTAAAATCAATATTTTAAGCCTTATCCGATCACGGCTCAAACACTCAACGTCATGAGCCGCAACGCAGCCTGCATGCCACGTATTCCGGTTCAGTATTTTACAAAATTTTGGCAATCAATGAGAGCGCTCCAGCAAGTAACAAAGCTTGCGAGCATTATCTCAATCACGACTGACGGGATAAACCCGCCATCCAATCATCTACAGACACAAACTGCCGTTATCGCGGCCAATATCTGGTCCTTACCGGTAATCCGGCAATGAATAGTCGGCAACAACCGAAATGCCGGACGGTTTCCGGCAATTATCTTTGATTCGTTTTTAAAGTCATTTGCGCTGATCCCCCATCAGCGCCCCCTCGCCTTCCACTAAGAGCGAGGGCAATAACTTAAAAAATATTAGCCAATCATCATGCGGCGGTCAAAGGCCGGACGTTCGTCCATATCGCGCATCACTTTGCCGTCACGTTCTTCCAAGGCTTCGGCTTTGGCCAAATCAGCTTCGGCAACCACCAGATCAGCTTCTGCGGCTTCCTTCTGCACTTGCAGATCACCGATCGATACCATCAGGTTGTCACGACGCTGGCGGGCAGCTTTTGCAAATGTCGGATAAGCAAAATGCGTTAAATCCGTAATACCTGCTTTTTTCTCTTCAGAAATGATTTGCGCTTCCAGCTCGCTGGCCATGCGTTCAAACTCACCCATCATGAGATCAAGCTGACCAAGCTGGCGACGTTTTTCTTTAACCTGAAAAAGCTTCAGTCGAACAAGACTTTCACGTGGTTTCATACGCAATACTCCTTGAAAACCAGCCCTGCGAAAACGTTCATCAGGGTGACCCCACACAACACACTTAAACACTCAAACCCGTGACTGGCCGCCAATTACGAAAAATAAGTTAAGATTTTTTACGTTTGGTAACCATTCCTTTACGAGCTTCCTTAATCATACGCGTTAGGAATTAAGGCTCGGTAAATATCATGTGATTTTTTGGCAACAGTCGAAAGATAGAGTCGTATGAGTCACTTAGCAGTGTTTCTTAAAGTGATTTGCGAGCAATCACTGACGGACACTTATGCTTTGGATTCAAACGGATACGATATTTCTCTCATCGACAAATAAATGTGCTTGCCAAAGGGAATCATATTTTGTTAACCATTTGCTGGCACCTTCACAATAAGGCAACGACAGTTCCGTGTGCTGCTTTGAAGGACAATTGGTCAGCTGCGGAAAGGGGATATTAAGATGCGCGTCCTATTGATTGAAGACGATAGTGCAATTGCACAAAGCATTGAATTGATGCTTAAATCAGAGAGTTTTAATGTCTATACCACCGATTTGGGTGAAGAAGGCATCGATCTGGGTAAGCTGTACGATTACGATATTATTCTGCTTGATTTGAATCTGCCGGATATGTCCGGTTATGAAGTATTGCGCACATTGCGTCTGTCAAAAGTTAAAACCCCAATCCTGATCTTGTCAGGCATGGCCGGTATTGAAGACAAAGTTCGTGGCCTTGGCTTCGGCGCAGACGATTACATGACCAAACCTTTCCATAAAGATGAGTTGATTGCACGTATTCATGCAATCGTTCGTCGTTCGAAAGGTCATGCTCAGTCCGTTATCACCACCGGTGAACTCATCGTTAATCTGGATGCGAAAACCGTTGAAGTTGCAGGCCAGCGCGTGCACCTGACCGGCAAAGAATACCAGATGCTGGAACTGCTTTCTCTGCGTAAGGGCACAACCCTTACTAAAGAAATGTTCCTCAACCATCTCTATGGTGGCATGGATGAGCCGGAATTGAAGATCATCGACGTCTTCATCTGCAAATTGCGCAAAAAGCTGGATGCAGTTTCCGGCAATCAGAGCTTTATCGAAACCGTTTGGGGTCGTGGCTATGTATTGCGCGAGCCAGACAGCGAAATGCGTGAAAGCGCATAAAAATATATCTCCGGTTCAGCTATCTGAACAGAGTTTTAAAAAACCCGCCTCTGGCGGGTTTTTTCTTAGCGCGTAATAAGATCTAAGACCTGCTTGCTATAAAGTCAGATATGAAAAATGCGGCTCTGATCACTATCAAAGCCGCATTTTTAATAATTTTCCTGAAATAATCAGGAGAATAATAAAACGCTTTTATTAAGCGGCTTTTTCTGCCGCCGAGAAGACGATCTCTTCTTCACGTACATCAATGCCGATTTCCATATTGGTTTCCTGCGCCAAAAGCAGCGTGTAATATGGCTGCACAGCATGGGCATCAATTGGATCTTCTGGGATATTGCCAGAGTAAAGTTCCTGGAATTTAGGTGCAACGCGCAGCATACGGCCTTTAACCGTGATTTTGAAAACCGGATTAACATCACCGTTTTCCAACACCACATCCAAATTACCACCACGCGGAATAGCCGAATTGGCTACCAAGATCAGGTTCAGCAACAGCTTAACTTTGTTTTTCGGCAGCAGAACACGGGCACCTTCCCATGACAATTCTGCTTTTTCATTCTTAAAATATTCGCGCGTGACGCTATGTGCATCACCGGTATCGATCTGAACACTGGCCGAACCCGCGGCACCAAATGCAATACGAGCAAACTGCAATCGGGCAGAAGCATTGCGAGCACTGGCCTTAATCAGTTCCATCGCATCTTCATCTGCACCGCCCTCTTCAAGCAGTTCAAGACCATTATTGATAGCACCTACAGGTGAAATAATGTCATGGCAGATGCGGCTGCATAATAATGCGCCAAGATCGAGAGCTGAAATAACCACAGGCAACGACATAGTTGATCTCCGAAATTTTAGTTTTCGCGGCAGCACGGGTTAAATGCTAGCCGGAACGAAAGGGTCAGAACAAAAAACTGAACACGGATGCGCTAAAACGAATCACTTGATGAGCATTACCGATACAGTTCCACGCATCACCCGACAATAGACAGGGTAAATACGCGATATTTGCCGCCATTCTTACAGGCCAGAAGTTTGCATATCTTTACGAAATTGGCTTTAGCGGCATTTTTTTCAGCCACTTTGGCAACAATTTTATTTTGTAACCATTTAGCAAATGATTCGCTTTTATCATGGCGATGATTCCACGCGGCACTCTAGAGCTGCGATGCATATAAAATTAACAGGGTCGTATGTCAGACAGAGATGCGAGTAGCCAGAAGGAACTAAATATGGCCAACTTTCCCCTGTCAGGGCGCCTCGCGCGCTTCAAGACAATCATTTTCATGCTGATGGCACTGATTTTTGCCTCAGCCCAAAACGCTTATGCGAACAACACCTACACTGCCGCAGAAATTGTTGATTCCGGCCACCGTTTCTTTGGTTCGACCAGTGGCGGCATTGCATCTGCCGTTGAAAAAATCTTCCAGAGCTACGGCCTTCCCAATGGCTATATTCTCGGTGAAGAAGGCTCCGGCGCATTTATCGGCGGCCTGACCTATGGTGAAGGTACGCTGTTTACTAAAAATGCCGGTGACCACAAAACCTATTGGCAAGGGCCATCGCTCGGCTGGGATTTTGGCGGTCAGGGCTCACGCGTTATGATGCTGGTCTACAATCTTGATGACATTCAGAGCCTTTATGGCCGTTATGCCGGTGTTTCCGGTTCTGCTTATGTCATTGCAGGCGTAGGCTTTAACGTTGTCAAACGCGGTAATATCCTGCTGGTGCCAGTGCGTACAGGCGTTGGTGCGCGTCTCGGCATCAATATCGGTTATTTAAAACTGACAGATAACCCGACCTGGAACCCGTTCTGATCTTAAACATGTCAGGGCTTTTGCCACCACTTAAAGCCCTGACAGTCATTGACCTTCAATAAAGTGTCTATTTTTAGTGCTTGAAGTAAAATTGCAGCCATGGCTCCTGTCGAGATAAAAGCGTCATTGGTTTTGCCAATTGGAAAGTTGAGCTGTGATTGAAACTGCGCTGTTTTTCATCTTAGGTTTTTTATGCGCGGTCTTTATCGGCATTTTTATCGCCCCCGCTTTGTTTCGTTTGTCTTATAAACGTTCACGCAAGGATGTTGAGGCCTCCCTGCCCCTCACCCTTGAAGAAATTAACGCTAAGACCGATGGTCTGCGTGCCCGCTATGCAGCCGAAATTGCCGGCCTCGAAATGCGCATCAAACGTACCGAAGAAGAGCGCGCCCTCCTTAAAATTACCCTTGGTAAAAACCATCAGGAATTAAAGCGCATTCCGGTACTCGAACAAGTGCTCGCCTCTAGCCAAGAAGAGCTGCAAAAGCTTCAGGAAACGCTGGGCGAAACACAAAGTGCCGCGCAACAATTGCGTGCAGACGCAGAAAAGCTCGCTGATGATTATGGCGACCTGCAACAACATCATATAGAGCTGAAAGAACTTGGCGATGTTAACAGACTTGAACTGGCAGCAAATGAAACCAACATCGATGATCTGCATCACCAAATCGCCGAGCTCAGAGGGTCACATAAGGAATTTGATATGCGCGAAAACAAACTGAAGGCTGAAATCTCGGCCACCCAGACAGCGCTTAACAATGAAAAACAAAAAAACATCCGCTTAGAAGAACGTCTTGCCCGCCTGATCGGCCTGTTATCGGATGCCGAAGAGAAATTGAGCCGCACCCCAAACAGCCAAAAAACAGAAGAAGCAATCCGCGAAGAATTGCAGGATATTGCGGCTGAAATGGTCGTGATATCCATGGAGCAAGAAGGCGATCAATCACCGGTTCATGCTATTTTGGCGAAAGAACCGGCTGCTTCAGCTCTGGCCGGTGCCAATGAAAGCCGCAAGCCGAAATCACGCAAAAGAACCAGCCTTTCCAAGCGTATTGACTCGCTTTCCCGCAGCCGATAGTCCTGTTTTAAGAGGCCGTTACTTCCAATAATGGCTCACAAATTCGCATGCATCATTTATGCCTTGCTGTTTCACACAGCAGTCGGAGCAAGCAATGCCCCTCTTATCGTTAAGTGGAAAACCAATCATCGTGCAATGGCTGCTGATGATCGGCTTGTCTGTGCTCATAATCAGCATTTTGGAATATTTCCATCTGCCCGCAGGCTTTCTGCTTGGCTCCATGATTGCGGCAATCATTATTGCCACACATGAAGGCACGACAAAGGTGCCGCAGACACCATTTTACTGGGCGCAAGGGCTGATTGGCTGCCTGATTGCTCTCAGCATCAATGAAGCTTTCTTACGCTCGATGCTGCTCAATCTGCCGCTCTTTATCTTCTCCGTGTTGTTTGTATTATTTGCCAGCACCTGCCTTGGCTATCTGCTTGGCAAACTTAATATTTTAAACCCGACCACCGCGATTTGGGGCTCCTCACCGGGCGCGGCTTCCGCGCTTATTCTGCTTTCAGCCAATTATGGCGCCGATCCGCGCATTGTAGCGCTGATGCAATATTTGCGCGTAGCACTTGTGGCCGGTGCCGCTTCGCTCGTCACGCATAGTTTTATGGATATTTCTGCTGTAGCAGTGGTGAGTGTTGATTGGTTTCCGCCTGTTGACTGGAGAAATTTAAGCGCAACGCTGCTGTTTGTTTTTGTATCCGTCACCATCGGTAAATTTGTCCGCGCACCTTCCGCACCGCTGATGCTGCCATTGTTTGGTGGCATTGCCTTGCAGGAATTAGGCTGGCTCACCATTGTGCTGCCGCCTTGGTTGCTGGTGATCGCCTATGTGCTTGTCGGCTGGCGTATTGGTTTAAGCTTCACCCGCGCCATTCTTATCTATGCGCTAAAAGTCTTCCCTTCCATTCTGCTGGCTATTGTATCACTCATCGTCATTTGCGGCCTCTACGGAGCGTTTTTGAGCTATATGACCGGCATTGATATACTGACCGCTTATCTCGCTACCAGCCCCGGCGGTGCCGATACAATTGCGATTATCGCCGCCTCCAGCAATGTCGATATTGCTTTCATCATGGCCATGCAAACATCGCGCTTCTTTATTGTGCTGCTGATTGGGCCATGGCTGGCTAAAGTCACCTCGCAGCTGATTAATAAGCGAGCCGAAAAAACCACATAAAAAAAACCGGGCTTCAAGCCCGGTTTTTTATTCTCATCAGATGATCTTAGCGACCGTAGAAACCACGGATCGTGTTGATGATCTTGTCCTGATCTTCTTCAGACAGATAAGCATGCATTGGCAAGCTCAGGATGCGTGAAGGCAGTTCTTCCGAAACCTTGAGACCTGCTGGTGCAACAGGATTATGCTTATAAGCATCCTGCAAATGCAAAGGCTTCACATAATAGATAACGGATGGAATGCCTTTTTCACCAAGCTTGGCGCGCAAATCATCACGCTTTTCAGCTTCGATCGAATATTGTGCCCAAGCGGAGCGGAAGCCATTTGGCGTTACCGGAACCTTGACCACATCCTTCAAGCCTTCGTTATAACGCTTGGCAACGATCTGGCGTTTTTCCATTTCGTCTTCGAGGATCGCCAGCTTTTCAATCAGAATAGCAGCCTGAATAGTATCCAGACGTGAATTCAGACCAACGCGAACGTTGTCATACTGGGTTTCGCCCTTACCGTGGAACAGGATCGAACGCAGGGTTTCAGCCAGCTCAGCATCATTGGTGAACATTGCACCGCCATCGCCATAGCAGCCCAAAGGCTTGGCCGGATAGAAGCTGGTTGCGCCCACATGACCGAATGCACCGCACATGACATTATTGGCTTTACCACCAACAGACTGTGCCGCATCTTCGATGATGAACAGTTCTTCACGCTCGGCAATAGTCATCAAGCGTGAGTAATCCGCTGGCAGACCGAAAAGATCGACCGGAATCACAGCCTTTGGCTGCAAACGGCCTTCTTTGCGGATCATCGCAATGGCTTCTTCCAAATGATCAAGATTGATATTGTAGCTATCTGGATCAACATCAATGAACACTGGTGTTGCACCAACCAGCGCCACAACTTCAGCAGTGGCTGCGAAGGTAAAAGCCGGACAGAAAACAGCATCACCAGGGCCGATGCCGCGTGCCATCAAAGGCATCTGCAATGCATCTGTACCATTGGCGCAAGCAATCACATGTTCCACGCCCAAATATTCGCCAAGTTGCTTTTCAAATTCAGCAACTTCAGGCCCCAGAATATAGCGGCCTTCCTTAACGACTTTTAAGACTGCATTGTTTATCCGGTCTTCGATACGCGCGCGTTGCGCAGCAAGATCAATGAATTGCATAGTGGCTCCATAAAGACCGAGTTTTCAATTATTCGCCGATGATCTCTGCGAATCATATTCCATATGTAGGAAGTCAGTAGCTTTGCTACCATGGCTTACCTGTTCAAACTTTCGTGCTTTTATGAAACAACCTTTAAACTTTGTTAAATGGCTGCAACATTTTGGCACAACACCGCCAGCTGGGAGAACTGACGGTGCTTCATTCTTATTCGTTCTGTTGATTAACTGTCGTGCTTTACAGTGCCGGCAGTCAGAATACGCAGAACGCTGATGGCTTCTTCGCCGTCAGTACGCGGGTTTTCCCGTGTTTCAATACAATGAATGAAATGCTCCAGCTCGCGCGTCAGAGGCATGCCTTCTTCGTATTTCACATAGTCCGGTTCGGCCATCGAGAATTCCCACGCATTATTATTGCGCCAGACCTTATGATTATAAAGGGCCAGTTTGCGTTCAAATGGCTCCATATCGTCAAAGACGGCCATGGCCTTACTGCCCACCACCGACAAACGACGCTCACGATAAGGGGTCAAGCGCGAGGCAAACAAATGCCCGCGAATACCATTCGGGAATTTAAAGTGCAGATGGGCAAAGTCGCTCAAATGATCAAGCGTTGCGGTGCCTTCGCCATGCACTTCGCTTGGCTCACATCCGGTCAGTGCCAGAATCATTGAAAGATCATGCGGTGCGAGATCCCACAATGCATCATTTTCGTTGTGGAACTTGCCTAAGCCTACGCGGTGCGAGTGAATATAGCGCAACTCGCCCAGTTCACCGCATTTCACCAATTCCATCAGCTTTTCAAAAGCCGGATGGAAGCGCAACACATGCCCCACCATAAAGATGCGACCATTGTCTTTAGCGGCCTTCACTTCTGCTTCGGCATCTTCCACGGTCAGCGCGATCGGTTTTTCAACCAGAACATCTTTGCCGTTAGCGATAGCCCGCATGGCCATTTGTGCATGCAGCTGCGCCGGAAGCGCCATAACGATACCGTCAATATCTGAACGCGTGAACAAATCATCTACAGCCACGGCTTCTACGCCATGTTCTTTAGCGATTCGCTCTGCCCGTGCATGATCGGCATCAGAGACGGCCTGAAGTGCGCCCAAGCCCTTGAGTGTACGAATATGATTGCTGCCCCAATAGCCACAACCCAAAACTGCGATACGCGGTGCCATATTTTGCTGCCTTTAATCTGAATAATTACCGTGTATCGGTGCAAATTATGGAAAACAAGCCTTTGATGCAATAAGAGTGCTTGACAGAGAGGCATTCCCCACTTATTACCGCGCATATTCCTTGCAAGAACAACATCTTGGTAGGGTGCTTCACCAAAAGGTGACCACTTTAGAGTTCTTGATTTAGGCATGGCGGAGTAGCTCAGTAGGTTAGAGCAGAGGAATCATAATCCTTGTGTCGGCGGTTCGAATCCGTCCTCCGCTACCAACTTCCCCCAACTGTAAATTAAAATACATATCTGCTAAGATACGATACTATTTTGCGAATAGCACTAATTTACCCATAGGTCATAATTCATAACATGAGTTACGATCTATACAAACTTTCTGCTAACTCGACTTAATGCAACGACTCGGCCTCAATCTCATAATAAATAAAATTGAGGGCATCATGGCTGAGAATATAATCATTAACTCAACGCATTTACCATCCATCCGTGTTGGCAAACTCCAAGCCAAATATAGTGCAGACGGCACTCGGGTGCTGCGTTATTATATTGATTTCTGGCATGATCAACTCAATGCCCATAAAGTGCTCACCGCACCAGAACTCTATCTACTACAAGGCAAAGTCGACGCACTCATATCCGCTTGGGATCAAAAAGCGGACGCTCTTGCTACTAAAAACCAAGTATTGTCCGGCAAAGAAGCTGCAGAAACTGCAACAATCGACGCTCAGAATAAGCTCGATCTGCTTCCATATATTTTAGAACATACGCTAAAAATTGACGATAGAATTGATTGGGACAGCCTAAAAAATAAGGGCATCTATAAAAAAGCCAAGTTTACAACGCCTCGCCCACGTAACGATATCCCTGATCGCCCCAGAGAGATAATACCCACAATTTCAGTATGGGCTCATCTTTTTGGCCAAGCAAAAAAGAAACGAGTCACTGCAGAAAACCAGAATAAACTCAATCTTGAAAACTGGAACTCTGCTGTTCAAAATAATGAACTAACATTCCAGGCAGCGTTTAACCTTTGGGAAAAAGAGAAGAAAGCCTTCGAGAGTACACAAGCGCAGCTTGAGCATAATTTTCAAACACAACAAGCAATTCAGAATGCAAAGATTGATGCACTGGCTGCCGGCGTCAATAATGGTGAGATTGACTCCGTTATTGAGCACGCTTCATTAGTGCTCGAAAGATCCGATTACGGAGATTTTTTCGACAAATCATTTCAGATTGAATATCAACCTGAAAATAAAATTTTAATGTTAGAATATACTCTTCCCTCACCTGATGAAATGCCAACGGTAAAGCAAGTCCGTTTCATTGCAAGCACAGGTGAAATGAAAGAGACGCACATCTCAGAAAAAGAGAAGAAAGCAAACTTTGACCTTGTTTGTTATCAAATCTGTTTGCGCACCATTCACGAATTATTCGAAGCCGATGAAATGAAGAATATTCAGGAAATCCTTTTCAATGGCATAACCAATTATATTGACCGTACAACAGGTCAAGAAACAACGTCATGCATCATGTCAGTCTTAGTAGACCGAGAAAAATTCATGGCAATTGACTTAAGTCGCATTGAACCGAAGGCTTGCTTTAAGAGTTTGAAAGGTGTTTCAGCCGCTTCTCTTTCATCGTTAGCTGCAATTCCACCAGTCATAGAACTTAATAAAGAAGACAGGCGTTTTATTGAAGGACGAGCAACAATAGATCATATGGAGCATGCAACCAATCTAGCTGCGATGGATTGGAGTGACTTCGAACATTTGGTACGAGAATTATTCGAAAAAGAATTCGCTTCCCGTGGTGGTGAGGTTAAGGTTACCCAATCAAGCAGTGATGGTGGCGTCGACGCAGTTGCATTTGATCCTGATCCAATAACAGGCGGTAAAATTATCATTCAGGCAAAACGCTATACGCGTACTGTTGGCGTTTCAGCTGTTCGCGATCTTTACGGGACTATGCAACATGAAGGCGCCTCAAGAGGCGTTTTAATTACAACAGCTGATTATGGTCCCGATGCCTACAAGTTCTCAACGGGCAAACCAATCACGCTATTTACCGGCTCTAACCTGTTACACTTACTCGAAAAGCATGGTTATAGTTGTAACCGGTAAGATCATATGGCAGTGAGCGGGAATATCCGAAATTAAGTGGGATTTCGTGAAAATTGATTAAAAAAGCCCATAACTGTTGGGAACTCACTCAAAGGCTTCAAAAAAACACAGAGATAGCGGCGGCAAGTTCAAATGGCAATTTGAGCACTTAATCAATATTTAAATTGAACGGCCAAACCACATCACACGACCAGCGATATGCAAGTCTGGGACTTCGCTTAATGGCACATCCTCAGGTGGATGGCGATCATTATCCGAAATAATCGTTAGTGATCCATTCCTTATCATATTTATACGTTTTACCAGCGTATGCCCGTTATAGACTACGATATAAATGGCATTGTCGTGCACACTTGTAATTGATGTGTCGACCAACAACACGTCACCATCTCTGATCGTCGGCTCCATAGAATCGCCCTTTGCTGTAAGGACGCGTGCAAACCGCGGATTAATATTACGATCACGTAGCCAGCTCTCTTGAAAAGCAAGCAAATCAATGGGTTCTTCGGTGTAAACGACTGATCCGTTCCCTGCAGATGCTTGGATGTCCAGCCTTGGAACCAAAGTGAAGTGATCAGGTATATTGCTTGTACTGCCACCAAATGCAGCTTGCGTCGCATCTTTCACTTTTGGCACCCGACCAGAAACAAGCCACTCGATACTGATTTGAGCCGCATCAGCAATCACTAGTAATTTATCAGCGCTTGGAATTTTACCATTAAAGTACCCGCGCATCGTAGCTTCGGGTATCTCGCACCTTTTCGCGAATGAATTAACAGATTCGTCACCAATGGCTTCGCGCATTCTCGCTATGAAGTCTTTTGTATACTCATCCATCGCTCAACACCTTAAGTCTGACCTCACGCCAGAGTTAAACAAAACCAACACTCTATGATTACCCAATTGAAATCATTGGATAACCTCTAAATTAGCGACATATCACGAATAATATTAAGTCTGACCGCTTATTTCGCGATCTTTCACTTGACTTATTCGCGACAAAGCGCGACATTGGTCGCAGCTCTTGTTTGAACACATTGAAGCCGATTGCCCCTGCAAGGGCGCACGACCATAGGAGTTGTCATGAATACCAAGAAGTGGGATCGCCACGAAATCCTTGCGGAAATCAGACGTCGCGGAATGACTTTGACAGGCATTGCTCGCGATGCTGGCCTTTACTCCAGTGCTTGCCGCGCTGGAATGATCGGAGCGAGCCGTCCTGGTGCTGAAGCAATTGCAACAGCTCTTGACGTCCCTTTCCGTGACCTTTTCCCAGACAGCTACACACGTGGCCGTCATGACGAAAAAAACCATAGCAGCAACAGTCGTTGCAACGGAAGAGCAAAAACGCTCTCCAAGACTGACAATGCACAGACTGCTGCATGACATTCCGTCAGTAAATTTATTCTTCCTGACAGTTCATTGAGAAATCAAAATGAAACACGATGTAATTTCCCCGCTCTTAATTGACATTCCGTCAGAGCATAAAAAAGTACCTGCTGATGCAGCTACAGCTATTGCGGAAAGCATTTCCGAAATCGGTCAACGCCAGCCGATTGAAGTAATAGACACAGGCGATGGACGCTTTCAGCTTGTTTTTGGTGCTAAGCGCCTTGAAGCATGTAAACTACTCAACCGCGATGTGATGGTGATCATTCGCGATCTGGCTGAGTTTAAAGATCAGACAGAACCGCGCCTTGTCGGCATTCAGGAAAATTTTTATCGCCATGACTTGACTGCCTTAGAGCGCAGTAAGGATGTGGCTGCTTGGTGCTCCATTTGGCGCGCCGCCCATCCTGTAAAAAGAGGACGTAAGTCCAAAGAGGAATTAGCTGACAACTTGTCAGTTAATAACGAAAGCGATGAGGATGCTGAAATCTCAGATGCTTTCTCTGTCAGTTTTTCAGAAGCAGCAGCACGTTTCCTTAAGATTACAGCGCGCGAAGTTTTCCGCTCATTGAAGATCGCTAAAATTCCTGACGCTCTTTGCGATAGAATTATTCTTCTGCCATCCTTAGCAGATAATCAGCAAGCATTGCTGGCTATTGCTGCAGAGCCATATGAACGTGCAAGCCGCATTATTGAGTTGATCCTTGATGGAAAGGCTCAAACATATGCTGATGCGCTCGCGATAATTGATCAGACACCACGCGTTAACACACCATCACAATGGGAAAAGATTGCTGACAATTTCGCGCGGCTTAAGCCATCAGAACAGGACGCCTTCTTTAGCCTCCATGAGGCTGCTGTCATGCGTTGGTTCGCAGAGCGTAAGGCCGCGAACTAATGAGCAAACGCCGCGACCCTTTAACCAAAGACTTGTTCGAGTATCAGCCGCCTAAAGTGGCTGTGCGCTATGAAGAAGGCGTGACAGGTCGTGGCACACTCGACAATCAAATTGCTCGTTTAATTTCACGAGCGCTGCGTGATGCCAGAGATGACGGCAACAATCGCGCAGACGTAGCAGCCAATATGTCTCGCTATCTTGGTCGCTCCATTTCTACAGCCATGCTGGATAAATGGGCATCAGAAGCCAGTGACGAACACCGCATACCGCTAGATGCATTTGTTGCCTTGGTAGATGCAACGGGGGCGAAGGAACTCCTCGGCTTCGTACCCGGCATGTTCAATCTCACTGTAATCGAAAATGAATATGCAGACCTAATCGAAGACAAGCTGCTTGAAGATCATATCGAAGAACTCGTCGCTCGCAGACAAGTTCTATCTGCCAAAAGAAAGGCACGTCGATGAACATGATTACGCGTGTCTCTGACACACAACCACGTGAGTGGCTGACAGCAAAGCAAATCGCTGCAGAAAAACTACCCGGCCTTCCGGTATCTGAAAGCGGTATTATCAGGCATGCGAAACGCCATAATTGGCATGAGTATCCGTCTTTATGCAGAGATCGCGCTGATGTTGGCGGTGGGAATGAATATAGCTATCTGCTTTTCCCTACCTTAGCAAAAGTTGCCTACATGCAACGATACATGATTGCTGGCCGCATTTCTGAACCAGTGATGAAAGAGCGCCAAGTTACAGGCGTGATTTTAAGTGATCGTGCTCAACTGGAGCGTGATGCACGTTTAGCCGTTGTTGCAGCTTTTGAATTGTTCTT
Source organism: Paenochrobactrum glaciei (assembly GCF_039522165.1). Classification (NCBI taxonomy): domain Bacteria; kingdom Pseudomonadati; phylum Pseudomonadota; class Alphaproteobacteria; order Hyphomicrobiales; family Brucellaceae; genus Paenochrobactrum; species Paenochrobactrum glaciei. The sequence goes on along the minus strand of NZ_BAAADE010000002.1, from coordinate 208,448 downwards.
CAAAGGGCTTTCATTGAGTGTTCAAGGCTCAATGTTTATTTTCTGTGACCGTTACAATACCGGACTGATCCAAGTGGATCAGTGGGTAAAAGAAACGTTGCCGAGCATTTCCCAACGCTCGGTATTCCGGTGGCGGTCTGCAAAGACAAAAGGTAAAAAAGACAAACTAGCTGTTGATCGTTCAGAAGCCCGTAAAGGTACTGGCTTGCTTGATACGGCCAATGACGGTGAAGTGCGCAGTTTTATCTTGGCATGGATTGCAGCAAACCCACATTTGTCTGCAGAGATTATTCGTGGCTATTGCGAAGATCATTTTGGCGCTGAATTGATCAGCCGTACTGGTGAAATGAAACCATTGCCACCGGTACGTACGATCCGACATTTCATCGCTAATCTGAAGGCGCAGGAAAAGGTCGTCCTGACCAAGATCACTGATCCTGATAGATATCGCTCAACCATGAAGCTCGCTGGTACCGGCACCTTGCGCCATATTGATGAGCCGAATGCTCTCTGGATGATTGATGCCTCACCAGTTGATGCTTTGTGCGTTGACGGCCGTTATTCACTTTATGCATGTATTGATATCGCAACACGCCGTTTGGTCATTACGCTTTCAAAAACTCCACGGGCTTCGGCTGTGGCTCTTTTAATGCGCAAGGCCATTTTAAGGCTCGGTGTTGCTGATGTTGTTAAGACAGATAACGGCTCTGATTTTGTTGCCGTGGCTACAAAGCGGCTTTTCCAAAACTTAGACATCACAGCAAATGTTTCTGACGCATACAGCCCAGAGCAAAAGGGGCATGTGGAACGCGTCATTAAAACTTTCCAACACAATGTTGCGGTGCAGTTGCCGGGCTACATCGGTCACTCAGTTGCTGACCGTAAGGCTATTGAAGGTCGCAAGAGCTTTGCGCAGCGCCTTGGTGCCAGTGACAATGAATTATTCGAAGTTTCGCTGACAGCAACCCAGCTGCAAGAGTACATCGATGAATGGGTTGAGTTTGTCTATCATGAGAAGGCTCACAGTGGCCTGAAAGGCAAAACTCCGAATGAAGTCGCGCAAGCTTCTTCAGCGATCATCCGTCATGTGGATGAACGCGCACTTGATACATTGCTCATGCCGGTCGCAGGTAAAAACGGTCAGCGCAAAATGACCAAGCAAGGTATCAAAATTAATGATCTTTATTATGTAACAGGTTCCATCTTGGTCGGAACAGAAGTGTTCTGCCGTCTTGATCCATTAGATATGGGCAAAGTTTATGTGTTCGCCGCTGAAGGTGGTGAATTCATTGATGTGGCTCTGTGTCCTGAACTCGCTGGTGTGAACCCGCAAGATTACATTCGCGCACAAAAAGAGATTTCAGACGACTTTGTCAGCAAGCGTACACGCGAAATCAAAGCTGACATTCGTGAGCTTAAAAAAGGCGCTTCAGGCATTGAGCGCACCTTGCGTCTTGCCAAGCGTAAAGCTGCTGAAAAATCTGGGCAAACTGCAAATGTCATTCCGATGCCTAAGCGTACAGAAAAGCACTCAACACCTGCCATTGCAGCTGCACTTGATGCGGTAACTATTCCTCAAAAAGGAATTCAGCCAAAGGCACTCAACAAGAAAGCTGCGGAGCTGCACGAAGCGCTACAGCGTGAGGCACAGAATAAGAAAATATCCAAAGTTGTGCATCTTGATCCAGATGCAAACTTAAGTGCAGCCGCACGCCGGTTTAAGTGGGCGCTTGATCTGGAAACGAAGATTAAAGCCGGTGTGGAGCTGGATGCTGAAACGGCAACTCAGCTCGTCCGGTTTCAGGCAACCGCTGAATACAGAACAATCAAAGATACAATGGAGGATTTTGGACTGGAGCAAGCCCTTCGCATGGCTCGCTAAAAGTAAAAACCCCGTTGGCGCGGGGTCTTAAACAAAGACTGAATGAGGAAATCATGACTGTAAACAATCAAATTGTCAATGGCGGCGATACTGCACCGATCAAGAACGTGGCGGCATGCCTTACCTTAGTTCGCTCATTGCAGAACCGTCACCCATTACAGCCGAACCTTGGCGTGTTTGCGGGTTATTCGGGCTATGGGAAAAGCGTGGCAGCGCTTTACACCATGAATAAAACCGGCGCGGCCTATGTTGAAGTTTCTGATACTTGGACGAAAAAGAAACTCCTTACGGCCATTCTATCCGAGCTTGGACATCCTGATGCCAAAGGTACTTTATCAGACCTTGAAGACGACATTATCGGCATTTTAGCGCGTGATCCAAAACGTCCTTTGATCATTGATGAATCCGACAAACTTGTTGATCGTCATATGATTGAATTGGTGCGCATGATTGCCAAGAAAAGCAATGTGCCTGTTTTGCTAATCGGGGAAGAATTATTCCCTAAAAAACTGGAACGTGTCGACCGCTTCAGAGACTTGGTTCTCGAATGGGGATATGCGCAGCCTTGCGACTTGGACGACACACGCACACTGGCAAAAACCTTCTGTCCAAATGTCCAGATTGACGATGAGCTTCTTAATCAAGCACGCCAAGAAGGTGAAGGCCGCGTTCGCCGTATCTGCAACACGTTGCACTCAATTGCCAACACTGCTGACGTACTTGGTCGCGATACTATTTCACTGTCAGAATATCAGGCAGAGCAAGGCTACTTCTGCACCGGTGCTGTGCCTTCACGACAGAGGGCTGCATGATGCTGATCAACTTGAAAATTACAGCTGATAAAAACAAATCGCGCTTGAGTGGCATTGATCATTTTTGGTCGGTCATGATGGAATATGAAATGAAAGGCCAGAGCTTCACAGTTTCTGACATTCAAGCTTTCACCAAAGCCGGTACGCCTAATATCAGAACCAGCATCAATGACTTTGTAAAGCGTCTGGCGAAGGCTGGCATTGTCGCTTTGGTTGATGAAGAGGCAAAATCGTACCGCATCATTGAGCGCCAAAGTGCGACACCTAAAGTGCGGCGCGATGGCACTATCCTGAACGGTGTATCCAAGAACCAAGCCATGTGGAACTACATGCGCACGAATGTTGGTGCACATGGTTTTACAGCAAAAGATATCGTGGCGTGGGCATCAACTGATGACACAAAAATCAGCATTGAAACCGCCAAGTCGTATGTCGCCGTTTTGGCTAAGGCTGGCTACCTGATTGAGGTCATCAAAAGCAGTCCCGGCCAGCTTGGTATGTGGCGTTTAGCGCCGGATATGAACACCGGCGCATTGCCGCCAATGATCCTGCGCACCAAGCTTGTCTTCGACCAGAACCGTTATGAAGTAATTGGCAAACCCGAAACTACCGAGGTGTCGGCATGAGTGCAGCGAAGCTTTCCAATCTTCAAAAGGCCAAAGCGGCTTGGCTGGCTGACATCCCTGATTGGGTAATCATCCTTTCTGAAGCTTGCGACCGTGAAAGCCAATCAGCCATATCGCGCAAAGTTGGTTACTCGCCATCTGCGGTTAGTCAGGTTCTTTCGAACACCTATCAAAATGGCGACATCAGCAGATTTGAGCAGGCCGTTCGCGGTGCTCTGATGGCGGAGACTGTCCAGTGTCCTGTCTTGGGTGATTTACCGCGCAATACCTGCATTGCTTGGCAGCGCAAACCTTTTAGCACCGCCAATTCTCATAATGTCCGTATGCATAGCGCTTGTCGCAATGGATGCAAACACAGCCACCTGAAAGAAGGAGTATGAGCATGCTTTCCGATAGCCTTCGCACAATGCGCCGTGAGTTTCAGAATTCGGTTCTAGAAGCTGGCGAATGCGTCCAGATTTCCCTTGCCCATATGCAAGCCTTCATCATTGCACTGGAGGGCTACGAGGTTGCTGCCAAGGAAATGGAAGTCGTTCTTTGGCCTCAACCGATGGCAATCCCACAAACAAAGAACGGCCAGCGTTTCGCTTGTCCACCCCAAGTTAAGTTTCAAAAACTGACCGTCATTCAGGGCGGCATCTCAACTGATCAATGAATGAGGAAAATGAAATGAATATCGCTGCAATTGAAAACATGACGACAGCTAACGGCATTATTGAAATTCATGGCAGACAGTTCATGCCTGACGCAAAAGGCAATTACGTGCCGATCGAAACCATTAAACCTCAGGATAAACTGGAGGATGAAGTCGTCCGCAAGATAATTGACTATGCGAAAGCTTTATCTGCTCAAATTGGACGCTTTCGCGGTCATACCATGACCGACCTTGGTGAGTTTGATGCGCTGTTGGCGCAGGAATATAACTCGGTAAAAGGTGGCAAAAAAGGAAACCGCACCTACCAGACATTTGATGGATTGAAGAAAGTTGTTGTGCAGATTTCCGATTTCATTGACTTCGGACCACAGTTGCAAACGGCTAAAACACTGCTTGATGAATGCTTGAATGAATGGGCAGCTGATAGTCGTCCGGAGATCAGAGCCATCATCACCCGAGCTTTTAATACGGACAAAGCTGGACAGGTAAACCGCTCCGAAATCTTCATGCTGTTGCGCTTGGATATTGAAGACCCACGCTGGCAGGAAGCTATGCGCGCGATCCGTGACGCAATGCGCGTCACTGGTTCAAAAGAGTATGTCCGCTTTTATGAGAGAGCCAGTCGTGAAGCTAGCTGGCATGCAGTTACTATTGATCTTTCAAAGGCATAAGATGTTAAAAAACCACTTTTCTTTTTGGGAAGCGCTCTAAAAAATCAGCAATATTCGTGAGTGTCACCTTTTCTAAGCGGTCAAGAGCGTCAAGAAGTATATCCATCTGCTCATGAATATAATTACAGTTCTTACGTCGATCAAAGCGTCGTTGACCTAGTATGCTATCCTGATTTTTTAAATTCTTCAAAATTACTAGGGTTTTTTTGATGTCATCTGCGTCGGAACTAATTGTGGAACCAATGTAAATGGATAGGTCATGTTTTATAACCTCATCAAGATATTCAGAAAGACAGTTTGTCCAGTATACAGTTTCTGCCAAGAGAACAGGCAAATAAGGAAGAATTTCTATAGTTCCGTTATCAGTGGTTTTGTAGCCTTGAATAGGCTCACGAATGGCGAGATCGTACGCCAAGATGCGTTTTGCACTAAAATCAATCAGACTGAAAAGCTGTTGTTGAGGTGCTTCCATCAACTCTCTGGTGTTTTTATTCATAGTTGTGATGGTAATCCATGCCGCCAACAATGCCGTACAGCCAGTAATGAGGGATTGAAAATCGTAGATCCAGTTAGTGAAATAATGTCCACATCTAACCGCTGGAAAAGCTCCACTTTCTGGTGCTTGACAACGTTCTCCCATAAAGCTGGACAAAAATATAATCAAAGGAATAGAGGCCGCAAACCCAATAGAAAATACTGCGTATTTGTACTCTTTAAGCGTTTGTTTGATCTTCATGCTTCTATCCAAGAATCGCAATTATCACAGGGAGCTATCCTATGAGTTCCCATGCAATGATCAATATAGCTAAGAAGCAATTAGGACTAGATGAAGAAACCTACCGCTCGTCTTTGATGCGCTTGACCGGTAAAACTTCATTGAGGGCTATGTCTGAACCTGAACGCTTGAAAGTGATTGATGACTTTAAAGCGAAAGGCTTTAGACCTGTTCGTAAAACTCCTTTGAAACCATCGTCAAAACAGCTGCAAGGTCGCTATGCACCAAAGATGCAAGCTCTATGGATTGCTGGTTACAATTTAGGTGTGGTGACCAATGGCAGCGACGAAGCTTTGATTGCATTCGTGCAGCGTCAGACCAAGCTTGATCATGTGCGCTTCTTGCATGACGCGGCTGACGCTTACAAGGCAATCGAGACGCTGAAACGCTGGCTTAATCGTGCTGCCGGTGTGTCATGGGCAAAAGATCGTTTTTTGCCGGATTGGGCAAACAAACCTCATGGACAAATTGCCCTTACTCAATGGTCAATCCTGAAGAAAAACGATCAGATGGCCAGTGAAGAGTTTGGAATTACCGCATGGACGATCTGCGGATATGACGGAAAACCACAGCTTAATAATTTGAGCGAAAAAGAGTGGCAACTTGTCATGAATAAACTTGGAGAGAGAATTCGTAAGATTTGCCAAGCTTAAATCTTGGCAAATCTTCGGCCTATATGTGGTTGGAGATATGAATAAAACCAGTTTGCCCGGTGTGTTAGCCGAAATTGCAGAAATCGCTGGAGTGGAAGCCGCTTGGGCACTGGTGAGTGCTCAGGGCGGTATAGTTGTATATATTCCGGCAGAGGCAAAGGAAGGACATTGGTTAACTGAACTCGTCGGCATTGAAGCAGCCGAGAAAATCTGCAAACATTTTTCTGTCGGGAATACGGGAAATCGCATTCAAATCCCGATGGGTAAATTTATCCAGTCACGCGAGCGTCTGGTCAAAGCACTTGAAGCTGGCATGACAGCTTCGCAAGCAGCACTAAGTGCTGGCATGCATGAACGCTCGGCTTATAGAGCCAGAAAGCGTATTAAAAATCAAAAACAGGGAAGCTTCTTCGATTAACCTGACATTGTCAGGGGCGGTTTGCACCAAATCTTCCGGCACATTTGATCTAAATTTACGATCAATTACAAGATGCCGGAATAAAAAATGTGAACCAGCTTTGCTCCCTTATCAATCACACAACATTACTGGCGATCGCACCAAGGGCACCTGTAAAAAAGATTGCCAAGCAGCAAGAAATCATTGCTGCTTTTGGTGCTCTTTTGCCAAGGATGCTTGAGCGTTTTGAAATAACAACTGCGCTTCGTATCCCACACTTTCTTGCGCAAGTCGCGCATGAAAGTGATGGTTTTTGCACGATTGAGGAATATGCATCAGGTGCTGCTTATGAAGGCCGTAAAGACCTTGGTAACACGCAATCGGGTGACGGGCGGCGTTTTAAAGGGCGCGCGCCAATTCAACTCACTGGTCGCGATAACTACCGTGCCTTTACAGTGTGGATGGGCAAACTTGGTATTACCAAGATTGATTTTGAAGCCAACCCAGAGCTGGTCGCCACATGGCCGTGGGCTGCGTGGGCAACCTTCTATTATTGGTCGACAAAAGGCCTCAATAAATTTGCAGATAATGATGATTTAATAGGACTTACAAAGCGCATTAATGGTGGTTTGAACGGCCTTCAGGATCGTTCAAATTACCTTATTACAGCCAAAGAAGTTGTGGCAAATATTCAGGCCAGTCAGCTTGCGATCAATCAAGGCCGTACCTTGTTGCGCCGTGGTATGCGCGGCAATGATGTTGCGTCCTTACAATATGCCCTCCGTGAAGCTGGTTATTATCATCTGACCATAGATGGCATTTTTGGCGCTGGCACAGAACAGGCTGTCAGAAGCTTCCAGCGAGAATTCCGTTTGGTTGTTGATGGTTTGGTTGGGCGCAAGACCCAAGACAAGCTGCACCCTTTTAAAAAGCAGGTGGCAGCATGATGAAGGAACCAAGTTATCGTTCCACACGCCTCTATTTGTGGGTAACAGCCAGCGCTGCATGGCTCATTATCATCTTGCTGGCCGTTGCCTCTGCACTTGGCTCTGCACAAGCAGTTGCTTTTGCCGATATCGCTATAACACCGCTGATCGGCGTGATCGTTGCCGTACTCGGTGTGCATCGTGGCTTTGGATCGGTCGACTTCTGGGCGCAAGCAAAAGCCTTTAACGACAATGCAAAAGAACAGCCCTCTGAAAAAGGGAGTGACTGATGTTTTCGACAGCCAGAATAAGTTCATTTGTCGTGCAAACCGTGATCGCACTTTTAGTGATTAGTGGTCTCGTTATGACAACCATTTTGAGCATTCGCTATCTCACAGATCAGGCCGCGATCGGCCGTGACAATTATTGGAAAGCAGAAATTGCACGGTCAGAGGCGGAAGCGGCCAGAACTATCATTGAGCAAATGAAACTTGCTCAAAAAGAAGACCAAAAAGCGCAAGCTGAAATCAAGCGCTTGCGCGATCAACTCGACAATTTGGAGAAAGAAAATGCGAAACTACCTGACATTTTCGGTAGTGGCATTGATCGCGATCGCACAAGGCTGCTCAACAACCACTCCCTCACAGATCGTTCGCACACAAATTAGCCAGCCGAACATACCGGCTCAAGCACTTAAACCGTGTGACGATCCTGTGGCGCTGCCTGACCGTGCACTGAGTGCAAAAGAGCTGACCCCACTATGGGGAAAAGATCGAGCTGCATTGAAAGAATGTGAAGCCAAAAGAGCAGCCCTCGTTGCCGCTGTTAAGCCGGTTCCCACCCCGAAGGAGAAACCCTCAAAATGAGATCTTCAAACTGGGATCAGGAACTGGCCGAATTGCGTGTTGAGCAAGAACGAGACGCTGGCATTGCTCGTGCCAGAAAAAGCTTAACCGCGAAGGGTTCTTTAGAGTGCGTCGGTTGCGGAGAAGACATTGATCAAGAACGGCGCGAGGCTCTGCCCTCAGCTCGTCGTTGTCTTGAATGCCAGACAAAGCTTGAGCGGAGCAATGGCCGATGAACTTTGATCCAAGCGTACTCATTCCATACGTCAGCCTGTTTATTTCTTGTGTAGTTGCCTTTGGGTACATCAAAGATTGGATCAATGGTGGCGAAAAACAGATGCGTAAAGACGTTGATAATCATGCGAATAAAATTACTAACCACGATCGTCGCATCCAAACACTAGAAAATGAAATCAAACATTTGCCTGACCGTGAATCACAACATCGCATGGAACTTCAGCTGTCGGAACTCAATGGGAGTTTTAGGACATTGGAAGAAAAGCTGAAACCGATCGCAGCCACCAGTGAACGGTTACATGAACTGTTAATGGAGCAAGCAAAACGATGAGTTTTGAAATTGATTATGCGCGTATTCGGCGTGAAGAAGCGCGTTTGATTATTTTAAAAGCACTGGCTGAGCAAACCAATGAGAGTTTGTCCTCATCCATGCTAGAAAAAGTGCTCGCTACTTACGCTATTCATGAGGTGCGTCCTTGGGTGCATCAGCAGCTTGAATATTTGCAAACGATGGATGCCATCCGTGTGACTTTGGCTGGTAGCGTCCAGATTGCTACCTTAAAAGATTTGGGACATCGCCACCTAGAGCGACACATCGCCATTGAAGGCGTTAAGCGGCCTTCGCGCTCGGAGGATTAAATGAGCAGTCGTCGCGGCCGTGGTCGTCTTTCATCCATTGATATGTTGCCTGAAGAGTGTGAGCCTGCAATTTCATGGGCAGCACATGAGCTGGCAGCACGCAAGCGATCACTGGTCGACATTTATCAGGAATTCAAAGAAAAACTAATTGCCGTGCAAGGTGAGTTAGGTTTGGCTTTCGACATTCCTGCATTTGCTTCATTTCACCGTCATTCAGTGCGTCAGTCAGCTATGACACGTCGACTTGAACAAACGCGCGAAATTGCAGCTACGATGGCCGAACGTTTTGATGCGGAAGCATCAGACGATCTGACCCTGATCGCTGCTGAAGCCATCAAGACCCTCATATTTGAATTGCTGGAAACATCGGGTGACGCGGGGCTTACACCTAAAGCTGCGATGGAGCTTGCGAATGCATTACGTGCTGCAATATCGGCACAAAGTGTATCGACATCACGTCGTCAAAAGATTGAAGCTGAATTTCAAAATAAAGCTGATGAAGTCATTGAAAAAGTGGCACAGGAAAAAGGCCTCTCGTCTGAACTCATTGATCAACTGCGTCGCGAGTTTTTGGGTGTGCGACCTAAATCTGAGCCAAAAGACGGTGCGAAATGAACAGCCCGTTGCCAGATATGAAATGGTCTGATCCGGTATTGCCGCGTGAGAATGATGCACTGCCAAAAGAACTGCCTTTATATACCGATCTGTCGGATGATTTTAATCCACTAGCAGAAGGCATTTTAATGAAGCATCAGGCGGATTGGATTGCCGATCAGTCTGATCTGAAGCTCAATGCTAAAGGTCGTCGTACAGGGATTACTTTTGCGGAAGCTCTGGACTGCACATTAATCGCTGCCGCGAAACGATCAGCCGGTGGTCAGAACGTTTTTTATATCGGTGATACCAAAGATAAAGGCCGTGAATTTATTGGTTATGTGAAGCAGTTTGCCAAAACTGTTGCCGGGCAACTGTTGGAAATTCAGGAGTTCATGTTTGAAGACAGGCGCACTGATGGTACGTCACAATTTATCAGCGCATATCGTGCAGTTTTTGCTTCAGGCTTCCGTGTGGAAGCATTGTCGTCACGCCCCGAAAATATCCGCGGCCTCCAAGGTGTCGTTGTTATCGATGAAGCTGCATTCCACGGCAATGTTCGTGATGTGTTAGATGCCGTTAATGCGCTTTTGATTTGGGGCGGTAAAATCCGCATCATCTCATCACATAACGGCATTCAAAATCCGTTCAATGAACTGATCAAAGAAGCCCGTGCCGGTAAAGTTCCTTATTCAATTCATGAAGTGACGTTTAGTGACGCCATTAAAAACGGCCTGTTCAAGCGCGTCTGCTTCATGAAAGGTGAAGAATGGACAGCTGAAAAAGAGGCTGAATGGGAAGCTAAGATCAGAGCGTCTTACGGTGTACGCACGGCTGCAATGCGCCAAGAGCTGGATGCTATACCGGCTGAACAAGAAGGCTCTGCATTGACGCACGTGATCATTGAAAGCTGCATGCAAAGCGGCATTCCGGTTATCCAATGGTCACAGCCTGACGATTTCAAATTGGAGCCGGATCGTATCCGTACAGAAGTTGCACTGGAGTTTTGCGAAAAAAGACTTTTGCCATTGCTTAAGCAACTGGATAAGCGCCGTCAGCATTTTTTTGGTGAAGACTTCGGCCGCAAAGGTGATGCGACCGTTATTCTGCCTATGCAAATGGGCGTGGATTTGGTCAGACGTGCATGCTTCCAGTTGGAACTTCGAAACATTCCATTCGATCAACAACGTGAAATCTTATTCTTTATTGTCGATCGGTTGCCACGCTTTTCGGGTGGCGCGTTGGATGCAACTGGTAACGGTTCATATTTGGCCGAAAAAGCTAAACAGCGTTACGGTGCATCGGTTATTGAAGTTTCATTATCGCAAGCTTGGTACCGCTCCGAGATGCCGCATTATGTTGCTGCATTTTCCGATAAAACAATTTTATTGCCAAAGCACGCTGACACACTCTCCGATCATCAAGCTCTTGCCTACATCAATGGTGTCATCCAGTTGCCAGATGGCTCAACTGGCAAAGGCGCTGATGGTTTTGATCGACATGGCGACAGTGCGATTGCAGGTGCGCTCGGTTTTTATGCAAGCCGTGCTGATCTGGAAGAATACGGATATCAGAAAGCAGATGAGGCAGAAGGCAACGGCACAGGCATGTTTGAAAGTGCTGCCTATGGTGGTCTGGTATCAACACGATCTGGAGGTCTTTACTAATGTCCAAATTGATGGATCAGTGGGGAATGCCAATTAAGACCTCGCTTTTGAAAGAGGAAATGGCTGCTCCAACTACGAGTAGTGTGCGTAATATCTGGACTGAGACAATTATGTCCGGGCTGAACCCGATTTCAATGGCGGAGATTTTAAGCCAAGCAGCGAATGGTTACCCTGACCGTTTTTTCATTTTAGCCGAAGAAATGGAAGAGCGTGACCTGCATTACCGATCGGTACTTTCTACGCGCAAACTCGCGATCACAGGCATTGAGCCGATTGTTGTCGCGGCATCCAAGGATAAGAAAGATCAATTGATTGCTGATAGCGTCCGCGAGATCATCAAACAACCTGGCTTTATTGATGACTATGTTGACGATCTTTTAGATGGACTGGCTAAGGGCTATTCCGTTGTTGAAACCATATGGGATCAACAAGCCAGAGAATGGTGGCCGGAGCGTTATGAATGGCGTGATCAGCGTTTTTTCATGCTGGATCGAACGGACGGCCGGACATTGCGATTGAAGAATCCTAATGGTGGACAGGAAGGTATCGACCTGCCGCCTTATAAATTTTCAATCCACAGGCCGAAACTAAAATCCGGCTTGCCAGTCAGAGGCGGCTTGGCTCGGCTCGCGTCTTGGAGCTTCATGTTTAAGGCTTACACACTGAAAGACTGGATGGCCTTTCTGGAAGTGTACGGCATGCCTTTACGCGTCGGCCGTTTTGGTAAAGGTGCAAGCAAAGATGACTTGCGTGTTTTGCTACAGGCTGTTCGTGAAATTTCAACAGATGCAGCTGCGATTATTCCCAAGGAAATGGAGATTGAGTTCCATGAGGTAACTGGCGCTTCAGGCAATGGGCTGTTTTCCGGCAAAGCAGAATATCTGGACAAGCAGATTTCTAAGGGCGTTCTTGGCCAGACGATGAGTACGGATGATGGCTCGTCTTTGGCTCAAGCTAAGGTTCATGAAAATGTCCGACACGATATTGGCAAAGCTGATGCACGCCAAACAGCAGTCACAATCAATCGTGACCTGATCCGCCCATATGTCGTTCTTAACCATGGCCATCAAGAGCAATATCCAACAGTTGTTTTACCGTTTACCGAGAGCGACGATATTAAGGTACTGGCGGAGGCGATCAATAAGCTGGTTCCGCTTGGCCTTGAGGTTAGCATGAATAAGGTGCGTCAGCGCATCGGCTTTGATGCACCTGAAAAAGATGAGCCTATTTTGCATTTTATCGGCAGTTTAAAACAAGACGTTGAAGCGGAAGTGAAAGCTGAAAAAACAGCTAAAGCGCACGAAGAGCAATTGCCATGTCCACACTGTGGCGAAATTCATGGCTTAGCCTCAGATCAGCGTGATGAACTAGATCTTCTCGTTGATGATGGTTTAGCTGGTTGGGAGCAACAATTAGAGCCACTTTTAAAACCACTTAAAGAGCTATTCAAACGTGCTCAAAGTTATGAAGAACTGGATGCTGGTCTGAGCGACTTAATGGCTAAAATGGATGGTGGTGTATTAGCCGACAAGCTCGCTAAATTTCAAATGATCGCCCGTGGTCTCGGCGATAGCGGTACGGAGATCGGTTGATGGCCGATAATTTTGATCTTTTTAAAACCGCACCTCGTGATGTCACCAATTACTTTAATGCAAAAAAGTCCCGCCCGTCATTTGACTGGCGGGATATAGCACCTGAAGAACATGCTTTCTCATGGACAGTTGCCAAGTCAGCTGGCTTTGACATTCTTGACGATATTCGCTCTGCTATGCAGGACGCTATAAGCAATCAGACATCATTCGAACACTTTAGAAGTCAGCTCACACCGTTGCTCCAGAAAAAAGGATGGTGGGGAAAACGATTTGGAACTGATCCTGTCGATAGCGTCACGAAACTGGTTCAGCTTGGCAGTCCACGCCGCTTGCGTACGATTTATTGGGCAAACATTCACACAGCCTATGCTGCAGGTCAGTGGGCAAAAACGCAGCGCACAAAGCGGTTTCTGCCTTTTCTGGTCTATTTGCTATCAGTCTCACGTGAACGACGCCTTGAACATGAGGACTGGGTCGGCATTGTGCTGCCAGTTGATCATCCTTTTTGGGACACTCATTACCCGCCTAATGGTTGGGGATGTAAGTGTCGTATTAGGCAAATTTCTGAACGTGAAGCGAGACGTCTTGGCTGGAGCGAAAACCAAGCGGCGCCGATTGTCGTTGAGCGTGTTTGGCGCAATAAGCGCACAGGTCAAGTTACTAAGGTACCTGAAGGCATTGATCCGGGATGGGAAACCAATCCCGGCAAATTAAGAGCCTCCAATGTCAGCGAGTTCTTACAAGGAAAAGTCAATCATATACCACCCTCACGGCAGCAGGTAGCAATCAGCGATATTGTTAACTCGCCGCTTATGGAAGCGATGGCAAAAGGGCTGATGAGCGGTGGCGTTGCACTGCCTGTGGCTCAAGTAAGTGACAGTGTGAAAAGTGCCTTCCAGTCAAAAACCCGTTTAGTGAAGCTATCAGACCATAGCGTCAATCACATATTGGCAGAGCATGTATCGCGCAATCTAACCACTGACGACTTTAGAGATGCGATCTCAGTCCTTAACAAGCCATCTGCGGTCATTCGTCGTGGTAACGCTGCTGTTGTTGTCGGCGTTGTTTCAGGAACATGGTGGCGAACTGTTATCAAGTCCGCAAACAACGGATTAGAATGGTGGATGGTCAGCTTTCATAGGAAAAGCGAAAACGATGTTCGTTCATTCATCCGCGCTGCTATAAAGAAGAATAATATCATTGAGTGAAATCGGGTGCGGAGGATCGTCAATCCCTCACAAATCCGGCAAAGCCGTTTTGGTGAAACGTAAATGGCTCGCACCCAAAAGCTAATATAGCTTTAATTAATCTCTCAGACAAGGATAGCTTATCGTGTCGATTGCACCCCAACATCAATCATTAAAACTGCAAGTGCAGGAATGAGTAGCGTACCCAATGCCACGGAGGTTAAAGTCTTAGCAGAAAGTTTCATCATTAAGCGTCCACCCACCAAGCCAAGCATGATCAAATAAACTACAAAATGGATCAGCAAATTATCAATGCCAAAGAAAACTGCGATTACAACTTGTAAAACGACTGCAATTAAAGAACTCACTGCGCCTTTCCAAAATGGTGCCGATGCTAAATGAGCGCCTAAGCCGCCGCCGATAAAGGCCGACGCCAACATGATTACGCCTAAAGTTGTGATATCCAAACCATCCTCCTGATAGCTTTGCAATTTCATTGATTTATAGTGCTACTTAAAGAGCACGACTCTGTAAACTTAGGGGCGAGATATGACTACCGTGTCAAAACATAAATTTAGGATCTCATATTCAAAAACGACTTTCATACACAAGGCAATTGCGAATTGTGCTTTTGGGTTAAAAGAGAAAATCTTAAAAAAAGAACAAGAAGGAGCTAAGGAAGGTTTAGCTCATGATTATTGGTCTTGTTTGATTTTTATAGCCTATTGGCAAGAGGCGCTTTTGAACTATTTCTTTAGTGTTAAACCAGATTTAGCTCCGAAGTTAGATAAATTTCCGCTAATGCTTAATGTAGTAGCTGCACACATTAGAATGGATTTTAGCAAAGGTTCAGATAACCGAAAGCTATTGTACGAGCTTAGAGAAATCCGGAATGGCACGGCTCATGGAAAACCTATTACTAAAAGAAAAGGCGTGGAGATCGAGGGGACTTTTGAGGAGGCAGAGCAAAAAGCCAAAGAGTTAGATGAAGATTGGTTCGATGATATTATGAAACCAGACTTTCTAAATACACAGTATAATTTAACTGAGGCTCTTGAGGAAAGCATTCTAGAAGCTCTCGGAATTGATTATTCTGCAGTGGCAACAGGATCAGTTACGGAGATCAAACAACTAGCTTGATTTTAAGGCCGTACATTGGCGTATACACAAATATGGATAAGACGCGCGTCAAACAAAATAAAGCGCGCGTACGGGCTTCAAATGGCCTTCAAATTTGATTTTAATTCATGTTATGAGATACAAAAGAACGGTGTAAAGCCGTTTTGAAGAAACCTGACAATGTCAGGGGCGCATGAGCAAGCCTTATCGGCCAGATTGTTGCTCATGATGAACACAACCGCAACAGCTATTTTTCAAACTGATCTCGCCAGCAATGCTGGTCAGGCTCCGGAGTGGATTGAAATCTTTCCGGCTGGTCCTGGCATTGTTGCGCGTGACGGCCGTCAATGGACACTTCAGCCGCAATTGGTTCTGGAAGCCTTTGCAGCCAATCGTGGTCCTCTTGCGATCGATTATGAGCATGGTCAGGCGCTTAAAGCTCCGCTCGGTGATGAAGCTCCTGCAGCTGGCTGGATTGTTCAGTTAGAAGAACGCGATGGCGGTATATGGGGCAAAGTCGAATGGGTGGAAAAAGCAGCCCGTCAAATAGTTGCTCGCGAGTATCGTTTCATCTCTCCCGATTTTAATCACGATAAAAGTGGCGTCATCACCCGTTTGCGCGGAGCTGGCTTAGTTAATCGGCCAGCCTTGGTGATGACCGCTCTCGCACACGAAGCCCCAAAGGAGATTGTGATGCTGAAAGCAATCGCTCAGGCACTTGGCCTGAATGAGGATGCTGACGAACAAGCAATTCTTGCAGATTTGTCCAAGCGTAAAAGCAATGGCATTGCTTTATGCCAAACCTTGAACCTGCCTGACGATGCAACATTTGATACGGCAATACAGGCAGTTAAAACGCTGAAAGATGAACATGCCCTCGCACACCGCTCAGATACCGCTGCCATTGTCACGGATTTGCAAACACGTCTGACGGACACACAGACTGCCTTGGCACAGTTGCAGGATAAGGAAAGCAAACGCGACATTGAGCTTGCGCTTGATGATGCAACGAAAGCTGGAAAAATCACACCGGCAAGCCGTGAAACTTACCGCGCAATGTGTGCGTTGGAAGGTGGTCTGCAGCGTTTCACTGATCTGGTTCAGGTACTGCCAGTTATTGCGGCTCCATCAGGTCTGGCTGCTGAAAGCGCTCAAACAGCTTTTGAAACAGATGAAGACCCGTCTGCATTGGCGGCGCGTGCCAATGAATATCGTTCAGAGCAGGCCGCTAAAGGCATTGAAGTCACCATTACGCAAGCGGTGGCTCACGTGAAGGAGAACAAGGAATGAACCCGTTACTGATTAAAGCATATCGGGCGCTTGCAGTTGTTGCACCTTACGCAATTGTCAAAGCCGGTATTGAAGGGGTTGCACCTGCATCCAGCAATACTGACCCACTTATTGGCACAAGTAACAGTATGGGCGCACCGGCTGATGGTCTTGTCGACGTCGTTCAAGTTGGTTTGGGCGAAGTGGTGTGTGGCGGCATTGTTAAGTTTGGCGACCCGCTGACTTCGAATGCGGACGGTGCAGCCATTACTGCTGAAGCTGAGGCTGGCAAAGCTGTTCGCACAATTGGTTTTGCCATGTCTGACGGCGTTGCCAACGACATCATCCCTTATCAGGTTGCTCCGGGCATTATTGCCTCCGCTTGACCGCTGAGCACTTAAAGCAAGATTGAAGCCGCTTGAGCGGCGTTTAAAAAGGATTTTATCCCATGTCGACCAACCGTCCATTCCCAATTGATGCGACGCTCACGGCAATTTCTATCGGGTTTCGTAACCCTTCCCATATCTTGATCGGCCGCCGTGTGCTGCCGCCCCTCCAAGTTTTATCGGAAGAGTTCAAGTGGAATTATTATCCGCTTGCCCAAAATTTTACTTTGCCGGAAACACACGTCGGACGCACATCACGGCCTAATCAGGTCGAGTTCGAAGTAGAAGAGCGCACAAGTGCGACATCAGATTATGGTTTGGACGATGCAATTCCAAACTCTGACATTACAGCTGCTGCCCGTGCACGTGCTGAAAAGCGCTCCAGCTTTGACCCACGCGGTGCCGCTGTTGAAGGCTTGACCAATCTTATTGAGCTGGATCGCGAAGTACGTGTCGCGGCCACCATGCAAAACCCAAACAGCTACAGCGATGATCGTCGTATTGTTTTGACCGGACAGAATAAGTTTTCAGATTATGCCAACTCTGATCCTTATGGCGTTCTGGATGATGCATTAGGCAAAACGCTGCTTTATCGCCCGAACCGCATTTCTATGGGTGGTAGTGTATGGTCAAGCATTAAGCGCCACCCACGCATGATTAAAGCTGTTAAAGGCGGCATGACAGAAGATGGTGCAATCACTAAGCAGCAGTTTGCAGACCTTTTTGAAATCTCCGTTGAGAACGTACTGATCGGCGAAGCTCTGCTTAATACGACCCGTAAAGGTCAAAAGCCTTCATTGTCGAAGGTTTGGGGAAACTCTATCCAGCTGACCTTTATTGATACAGCGAAGCAGTCTGCAAAAGATTACAATCCGACATTTGGCTACACGGCTGAATATGGAAGCCGCATTTCAGGCTCCATCAGCGATGGTGATATTGGCCTTGAAGGTGGCGAACGCATCCGTGTTGGTGAACGTGTCAAGGAAGTCGTTTGTTGCAAGGAACTGGGCGTTCTTATTCAAAACCCCGTTTGATTTTCAATGTTCATGTAACTGACCGGCCTTCTGGCCGGTCATAAGCCAATGAGGAAATATGGAATGTCGAAAACAAACACAGCCAAGACACCGGCAGCGCCAGCGCAAGCTACCACAACACCGGCTGCGGAAATTGACGGAACGGCTTCCACTGCAGCTACAGCCGGATCGACAGACAATCAGGTGGCTCAAGCAAACGGCAATGTATCCAGTCAAGCTGCAACGCAAGAGCCTCAGCCACAGGTTAAAAAGTCGAAGGTCAGCAAAGCATTGATTGCAAAGTGCGTCATTCCGCTTGGTAAAAAAACATATCAGCCCGGTGAACCTTTGCCAGAAGATTTGACCGATGATCAGCTGGATGAGCTGAAAGCCCTGAGCGCTATTTAAGTCCCCTCCCAAGGACATGATGCGGAACGGCTGAACTTTCAAAAAACAAGCCGTTCCGTTTTCAGTTGAGGTTAATATGATTTACGCAACCAAAGCAGATATTGAAGAACTCTGGGGCTCAGAGTTTCTTGCCGACATTTTGCCGGAAGATGTCTCACCGGAGGCCTCTGTGGCGTCTGCATTGGATATTGCCAGTAAAGAGGTCGATACATATTTATCGGCTCGTTACACATTGCCATTGGATAAAGTTCCGGCTGTTTTGAAGTCACCAACGGCCGACATTGCAGTTTATAAACTTGCCAATCGTCATGCGGCTTTGACGACGACAATTGAAGATCGCTATAAATTTACTATCAAGCTTCTGGAGCGCATTGCGGATGGTAAAGCTGCACTTGGCGCAGATGAGCCACGAGTATCGTCCGATCCATCCACCTCTATTGGCGGAGCCGCATTTTCGGCCAATGTGCGTGTCTTTTCACGAAAGACACTGCCATGACTGGTGTTTCGATTGAAATCAAGGAAGTCGGACTGGAGGCAGCGCTCAATCTGGTACAGGGCATCGCTGATGCTCCAACACTAGAGCTGACTGAAGGCATCGGCCGCTTGATGGAAGAGCGTACCCGCAAGCGCATTGAAGAAGACAAAAAATCACCTGATGGTAAGTCATGGAAGCCGAATGTTGCCGGTACTTCTATTCTTTATCGGGAGGGTAATCTCGCACGCTCCATTGATTATGTGGCGACGAGTGACAGTGTGCAGATCGGTTCTGCACTGGTTTACGCACGTATTCACCAAATGGGCGGCACCATTAAACCCAAAACAGCCAAGGCACTGGCCTTCATGATTGGTGGCGAATTTCGGCTTGTCCAAAGCGTAACAATACCGGCTCGTCCTTATCTTGGTATTTCTGGTGAAGATGAGCGCGAGATTATCAATACGACTGAAGACTGGATGCGGAGGCTTGTCCAATGATCAAGCCTCGCATCAATGGCTTTAAAGACGCGATCGTCGCCACTCTCAAAGAGAAAATCCCGCACTTACGTGAATGCCGCGCCCAGTTTGGTCGGTTTAATTTGGATGAGCTTGAAAAAGAAAGCATCCGCACACCGGCCATTACAGTTGGCTTGCTGAATGGAAAAGCATCGGCTCAACCTTCCGGGCACAGTGAAATTACGTTTTCATGTGCAGCTTTTATTGTGACCGATGGAAAAACCCGTGAAGACGATGCATGGAACCTTGCCGAAGCAGTGATTAAAATTTTGCATTCCGGCCAAATGTTTGGTCTGACAAAGCTTAACGTGCCAGCCAGTGTCGTTGTTCAGCCAGTTATATCTGCCTCTATTCGTACTAAGGGAGTGGCTATTCTCGCGGTTGAATGGTCGCAAATCTTACGCGAAATTGGTGAGAATGTTTTCGATGAAAACGGACATGTTATCACTGAGCTTTACATTAATGGTGAAGCCATTGAGGTGCTGCCATGAGCGCTATGGATGCACTTGTCCGCGAGATTATGAGCCTGCGGAAATCGCTTGATGACTTGGATCGGCGTTTAACCACATCCCATATGACCGGCAATATTGCCCAGATCGATGGCAATAGAGTGCGCATTGAGCTGATGGATGTGAATAGCAAAACAGGTGAAAAATTTTTATCGCCTTGGGTACAAGTGCAAGAAGCAGCGGGTGCCAGCTCAACACATTTCCCCGTTAAGGTCGGAGATCCGATGCGATTATTTTCACCTAATGGTGAACTTGGATCTCAATCGATCGCAATTCGTGACAGCTATACAGAAACAGCAGAAAACAAAGCTGAAGGCACTGAGCTTTACATAGGCTCTAACGGCTGTGTTCTTCGCTTTTCTGATGGCGTCGCAACCATTGAAGCTTCGTCGATCGACTTTAAGAGCAAACACTTAACACATAACGGAACCAATATCGGAGACACACATCGCCACGGTGGTGTCGAGCGTGGTGGCGCAAATACCAACGAGCCACATTAATGAAAGGCGCTTTAAATGACTTTTAAACAGAGTTTTACGGTTACTGAAAAAGCAGGACATTTCGTAGCCGGCATACGCAATCCGGGTGTCAATGAAACCTTGTTGCTTACAAATGAACAAGCTGAACTCGCACTCATCTTAGGCGAAATCAAAAGAAGTGAAGAACTTCCAGCTGCTGAGTCAGTCACTACAAAATCAAAGAAGGGGTAATTCAGCCGTGCGCACTGGGATTAATGCAAAAACAGGCAAAATTCTGACCGGTTGGGATCATTGTGTCCAGTCGATCGGAAAGTGCCTGACCACGCGATTCAAATCCCGTGCATTGCGTCGATACCTGGGCAGCGATGTTCCTGAAATTCAGGACGCCAATGCAAACCCCATGACAATCTTCTCTCTTTATCAGTCCATTGCTGAAGCACTGAATGACGAGTTGGGTGGTGAGCCGGGCTTTAGTTTGCAGGGCATCGAAATGGTCGAGTATGGCCGTTCCGGCCGTTTCGCCTTCATTTTATCCGGTCTTTGGTTTCCCAGAGGTCATTTAGGTGACTGGTCAATTAGCGAGAATGTCAGTCTTCAGTGGCCGGATATTGGTTAGGAGTATGCTATGAGCCTGAGCACAGAGCTTACCAATTTACCAGCACCACAGATTGTAGAAGAACTTTCTGTTGAAGAGATTCTTGCACGCAAGAAAATCCAGTTAAAAGAATTATTCGATCGCTACGGATTACCTGTTGATGCGCTGGACACTCCTTATGAGCCAAGTAACATCCTGCTTGAAAATGGCTCATTGGATGAACTGATATTACGCCAACGTATTAATGAAGTTGCCAGATCACGTTTGTTGGCATTTGCTTCCGGTTCTGATCTTGACCATTTAGGCATCTTTTATGATGTGGCTCGAATGGACGGTGAAGATGACACGCGCCTTAAGTTGCGTATCATCCTTGCTATTCAAGGTCGCTCAACGGGCGGCACCGAAGAACGCTACCGTTTTATCGCGATGACATCAGACATCCGCGTAGCTGATGCAATTGTATATACGCTTGGTCGCAGTCCACTCATTCATGTAGCGTTATTCTCCAATGAACCTAACGGCTATGCCAGCGATGAGCTGCTGTTGATCGTGGATCGTGCTTTGCAAGATAAGGCAGTTCGTATGGTCAATGACGCTATTATAGTGGCGCGTGCCGTACGTAAGGTGGCCAATCTCGAAGCAAATATCTGGCTATTGCCGGAAACGGCAATGAGTGTAATGCCAGCACTCGAAAGTAATTTACGGTTTGCTTGGCAGCTGACAGCCAGCTTAGGGCGCGACTTAACACTCAGCTGGTGGACAGCGAAACTGATGAGTGATGGTGTTCATCGTATTGAAGCGGTCACGCCTTTAAACGATATCATAGCGTCACCTGAAGAAGCCATTTCCATTGGTGCTATTAAGCTGAATTATTCTGGTCGGGGTTTCTAATGGGGCACATTAGTTTACCGGCAAATGCAGAGATTTGGGAACTATCGGTTACTGGCTGTTATATCAGTTCGGATGAGCTGGATGATGCTATCAAGACGATTAATTTTGATAAATCAGCGCCACCATCAGGGTTCCTGCCTTTCATGGTATGGGAGTACGGGCTTGGTAAACTGACGCCATACGTTCCTAATCTTTACAGCTTACTATCTGATGGCATTGTATGGCAGCGTGTTCGCGGTACTCCGGATGCAGTGGCACGTGCGCTCAGCTGGCTTAATACAAGCGCCTCTATTGAACAGGCTTGGCATGGCCGCACATGGTGGAATTCATTTCAGTTGCGCTTTGATACGCTGCCGGAAAATGATGACCCGTTATTAGAGCGTATTGAGGCTGTCACAGCCTTGTCTGTTCCCAAGCGTTCTCAATTGCGACGCGGTGTCCATCACTATGATGCCGGATGTCTGACCGCCGATTATAAGGCCTTAGATAACACTATGCTCGATCGGGAAAGCGGTATTCAGCTAACCCCTGCAGGCACGATCTGGTCATTTGGGCGCACACATATTTTCAAGCATGAGCTGACCGAGGCAGAAGGCTTGGCGATTGGCAACTGGATTGATCTGGTTGAAGGCCAGTCCCTTCGCTGGATAGATATGACCTATCCATGGGTTCAGGCAAATTTCCCTTGGGAAGCCAGTGCAATCACGCAACGAAAAGCTTTGCTCGCCGGTTGGTTTAATGACCAGACACTTTACGTCACCTTGAAGAAAAACAACGGTGATGTGATAGGGTATCGACGTTGCCGAGCCTGCCACAGTGTCAGCCAGACTTATGGCGGTTCTTATAGTTTTGACGGCGTACGTTATCAGCCGCGTCTTGGCGGCACCACAGTTTATGTGGAAGCATTAACCGATTTTGATGATGCAAAAAATTTTGAAGCATTGAGCATTTCTTTGCTGGTCGGTGGCGTTTTGCGTGAAGGCGTGAAGCCCGGTTGTTTATGGCTTGAACCACAGGACATCAGTGGCGGTCATGAGATTGCACATCAAGCAATCACCCTCAATTTACGCGCCAGTGTGCGCGAACAGTTCAAGTTTATGGTGAGGTTTTAATTATGGCTCATGAGCATAAAAGCGGCCTGCCTTTTGCATATGATCGCACTACCGGCCGTGATGAAATCAAAGGCTTGGTTTTTCATGGTGAGCGGCCTTTTATACAAGGTGCCGAACTCAATGACATGCAGATCGCGCAACGTGCAGTGCATAATCGCTTTGCCCGTATTGTTGCCAAAGATGGCGACCGTATTGAGCGCGCCAGCGCCTTGGTTGATGTTGAGCAAGCAAAGGTTCTGCTCACTGAAGGCCGCATTTATGTGGTTGGGGATGTTTATCCGGTTGAAGAAGCTGTGCTTCAAAATGTACCGATGCAGGGGCGTGTCGAAATTGGTGTGCGCCTTCAGGTGAATTATATCACTCATGAAGATGATCCAAGTCTCTTGGGGCTTGTGCCGGGTTCTTTGGCTCAAGGTGAACCCGGAGCCGCGCGTGAAGTTGCATCAATCATCTGGGCGTTGGCCGATGATGATCAGTCCGGTGATTTTTATACCGTTTACACCTTACAGGACGGAACGATTTTAGATCAGACCGGACCATCTATGTTAGAACCGGTTATGCAGCAGCTTGCGATCTATGACCGTCACCACGGGCATTATGTCGTTTCCGGTTGCCGCGTCACTTCTTTGGGTGCCAATGCGGGTGCGCAAGAGTTCTCGATCGAACAAGGCGAAGCCAATATTTCTGGCTTCAAACGCACACGACATGCCGCTTTGCGTTTATCTGAATTAGAGGATTGGGATGAAACAGCTGTGCCGGGTGAAACACATATTTACACCGGCGGCGCATCACACACATTTACAGTTCATCAACCACCGATCGGCATGATCAGCTCCATATTGCTGACCAAGGAAAAGAAGGTATCGGTCACGCGTGGTGCAACTGCCAATGGTCAGGATGGTTTACCGGATAATTCGGTTTTAGAAATCATTTCTATACCCGGCTACACACAGGGCACTGATTATATTCGTAGTGGTAACACGGTTGATTGGGCACCAGCTGGCAAAGAGCCTGCGCCCGGAACAACCTATGAATGCACCTATCGTTACCGTGCCAGCGTCACAGCTGATCACCATGATCAGGCGCAAGTGACCGTTTCAGGCGGTGCAAATGGTGGTGAAATCATCATCGCTTATACGACCAAGATGCCGCGCATCGACCTTATCGGATTGATGGAAAATGGCGCACCAATTTATATCAAAGGCGTGTCTGCACTGACCAATCCTTTGCCACCTTTGGTGCCAGCCGATGTTTTGCCATTGGCAACAGTTTCTTATGACTGGATGACACCACCAATCGTAAATAATAATGCGGTGCGTTCAGCGCCATATCAGGAGATGTGGCGTTATTTTGATCGCATCCTTGATCATGACCGCTTGATCCAGTTGAACCGCATCCGCAATGATTTTGATGCTCGTGAGCCGGTAGCGAAGAAAGGCATGTTTGTTGATGCTTTTCGTGATGACAGCTATCGCGATGCAGGTGTTGAACAGACTGCTGCAATCGGTAACGGTGTTTTGCAGCTGGCAATTAAACCAACCATTCATATGGTGGATTTACCTGCACCTGTCATGCTGGATTATGTGGAAGAGATCATCACAAAGCAGGAGCTTAAAACCGGCTGTGTGAAGATTAATCCATATGCCAATTTTGAATTGCTCCCTGCGAGTCTGTCACTTGATCCGGCAGTCGACTTTTGGACTGTCCAACAAACGCAATGGGCATCGCCTGAGACGATCAATCTCAATATGGGTTCGCGCCGATCAGGACCACTTGAAGAAACGTCGCAAACGGATCAGCTGCTTGCACAGCGTAATGAGCAAGCTGAATTCTTACGTCAGATTCCAGTTCGCTTTCATGTCACTGGTTTTGGGGCGGGTGAATTGCTTGATGTGCTGACTTTTGACGGCTTAAGTGTCTTGCCTTCAAACCAACTTGAAGCCGATCCAGATGGTGTTGTTGAAGGTACATTCACTATCCCTGAGAAAGTAACTGCTGGCACTAAAACAGTACTGGCAAAGGGACGTGGTGGTTCCCAAGCTTCTGCTCTTTTTACAGGACAAGGAACCATTGAAATTGATGTAATGCGCCGCGTTACTACGGTGCAACGCTGGACACAGGCAAAAAGCGATCCGCAAGCGCAGATTTTTGCAGTTAACGAGCCACGTCAGATCATGGGAGTTGATTTCCATATCTGCAAAATTGGTGATGCTTCAAAGCATTTGCTGATTGAGCAGGTCAGTACTGATAACGGCTATCCAACCACTGATATTGAAGCACAGACAGCTTTAAGTATGCGACAGGTCAATATTGGCTGGGTGTCTGCACGTTATCCGTTGCCGGTGACGACACTGTCTGATCGTAAGTCAGCTTTTGTTATCAAGACTGATGATAATGAACATTCGGTCTCTTTGGCAAAGCTTGGCGGATATGACCGTGATCTACAAAAGTGGGTTTCGTCTCATCCATATGTAATCGGACCACGTTTCGACAGTGTGAATGCCGAAACATGGACTGCGCATCAGGATGAAGCTCTATCGTTCCGTTTGATCGCAGCCAAGTTTACTGCAACGACAAAAGTAGTTGATCTGGGAACACTTGATCTGGTTCGTTGTTCTGATTTGCAAATCCGCGCTGCCGTTGAATTACCATCAGCACAATGCTCGGTCATTTTTGAATTAAAGCGTAGCAATGGAACAATTTACAAGCTTCTTCCATATCAGCTTTTGGAGCTAACTGAGCACATTACAGAGACAGTGGAACTGCGGGCAGTTTTAAAAGGCACCCAAAAACTGTCACCTGTTTTGTATGCGCCAATTGAAGTCGTTTCCGGTGAGATTATGCAGGAGGCCACATATGTCAGTCGCGCCATGTCATTTGGTTCAGCACTTAGGCTTACGGCTTATCTCAAGTGCTATTTGCCCGGTGGCTCTACCTTGCGAATGGAATACTCATCGAATGGCAATGCTTTTGTAGAGTTGCCACAAGCAACCATTGAGCCGCTTAGCTTTCCACAATGGAGCGAACGAAAGTTCGAAAAGGCTAATCTTTCTGGCCAAAATATCAGATTGAAAATTATCGCCACCGGTGGTGCCGCATCACGTGTTCTGGCTGGCGACTTTGGAGCAGGATGGTTCTGATGAGCGATAAGGACAATAATAGTACAGAGCATTTCAAGATAGTAAAGCCAGATCCGGTAACACCTGTTTCTGATGATGTGCATACCATCCGAACCGCCTTTGATCTGATTGACGCGTTGCTGAAAATTATAACAGAAGCAGTAGCGAAAAAAGCTGAAGGAGATCACACACATGACTTTGCTGGTGTGGAGGGCTTAGAAGACGAGCTTAAAGAGTTCCGCCGCAAGGATGAGGAAATCAATCTTGGCGACCTTGGAGATGTATTAAATCCAGAGGATGCTCAACTAAATTACGTTCTAGCAAAAACTGCTCTAGGCTTTGCGTTTAGGTCTGCCTTGAGCGTCCTTGGCGAGCATCAGCACCCAATGGCTAACATTGTCGGCTTGCAGGATGTCTTAAACACCTTCTTAGCGGGTGCCGCAGGCTCATTAGATGGTGAAATTCCTGTTTTCCAAGGTACGTCCGGTAAAGCGGTGGGTCGTGGAGGTGTAAAACTTGCTGACCTCATAGCATCCATCGCTAGTAAACTTTCTACTTCCGGCGGTCGTATGTCTGGTACATTACAGTTCATTGCGGAGCTGAGCAGTGTTACGTTCGGTACTGCTTCTAGAAGTAGAGAATACGAATTATACGCCAACGTATCCGACGATAATGATTACGGTATGCGTTTGCGTAGAGGCGGTTCATATGAACACGAATTGATCTATGGGCTCGGTGGAACGGGTGACTTACAAATCCAAAACGGTAGCCTCCACGTTGTCGGCGCTGGCACTTCAGGGTCATTCTACGCCAACGGTGACATTGGTGGGAATGTTTGGTTGCCTTGGGGGCATAGCACCGCATTCTCTGCTATTAACTCCCGTATTGAACAACGCGCGTACGATTTTGCGTATCTGTTCGGGTACAGCCGTACAGCTGACTATCTTGTATCAGATGTATTCCCTATATGGTCTCTTGTTTTAGGCAAGGTAGATCATGTTAATCCCGTAGCGGGTCAAACTGTTGTGGGCGGCGGGCAGCTCATTATAGCTAATTCCAACGGTAAAACATTCGGCGGTGGCACTTATATGGCTATGGTAACGGGTGGCAGAGGTGAAGTCTTGTATTGGAAAAGGAACGCATAATGTCTGCCACTGACTATACAATTGATAAGGTTTACTCGCTGTTCTGGTACGATGCTGAGAAATCGCTACTTGGTGGTGAGGTTGAATTTTCCCATATAGGTCGTGCGCCGTGCAGTATTACTGCGAACTACGCCACTCAGGCGGGTCGGGAATTGTGGGATGAAGCCTTGGCGGGTTTGCACGGTGAAATCGCACCTTATGTTGAGCCTGAACCTGAGCCAGAGCCTATTCCTGAAGAAATTAGCCGCCGCCAGTTCTTCCAGCAACTTGCAGTGATGGAGATCATTACGAAGGCGGAAGCGTTGAGCGCACTGACAAGTGGTTCGATCCCCACAGCGCTGCAAGTGATCATCGATCAGCTACCAACCGAAGATGATCAGTTCAACGCTCAGATGCTTGTGATCGGGGCGCATTCTTTCAACCGAGCGCATCCACTCGCCGAGATTGTCCGGCAGGCTATGCAATGGACTGTTGAGCAGAAAGATGACTTCTGGAGCGAAGCTGCAAAGTTATAAATTCCAGTTGCCTTTATATCAGTCATGTTCGAAAAGAACCTGACACTAACTATCTAGGCGTGGAACATGGACAAGGACAAGTCATCCGAATCAGCACAAAGTGGGGTTGAAGAACATCCTTGCATGGCCAATGGTTGTACCAAATGGGGTAGCTTCGGTTTCCGTGGGCGTTACGGCCAGCTTTGGTTTTGCGGTGAGCATAAGGCAGAAGGTGAAGACCAGCTTTCGGGTAAATAACTTTTAGACTTGGCGGTCTTTCAAAAACTTTATATGATGTGGCTATATTTCAATGAAATGATCAAGCGCCCCTGACACTGTCAGGGGCGTTTTATTTTGCCAAACAACTAAACTCTTCAAGACAGTTTTAAGTCCCTTTAAACGGGTTTTGGAGACGCTTAATGGCAACCGCACCTTTCAATCATGGCACACGCATTATTGATGCTGGCAATGAGCCTCGTCCTTTGGATGTGGCCGATGGCTCAGTTATTGGTGCCGTTGTTCATGCCCCTGACGCTGATTTTGCACCCGATGAACCATTTGCGTTTTATACGCATCAAACTGAAGCCATCAGTAAGTTGGGTTCAAGCGGGAATGCACTTGATATTATCAACGCGATTAAAGCTCAAGGCATCGAAGCCCCCTGTGTTTTCGTGCGTCCGGATACAACTGCAACATCCACCACAGAAGAAATTCGCAATAAGATGATTGGCTCTGCAGCCTCTATGTCTGGTGTGCATGCTTTATCATTTGCGCTTGGTCATACTGGTGTTGAACCAACTGTTTTAATAGCACCATCCTATTCAGCTGGTCAGGTTGATGATGCTAAAAATCCATTGGCCGATGCCGTGGAACAGGTAGGCACAAAGCTTCGTGCTATTTCAGTATTTGATACTGGAGGCAACGATGCCGCTTCCAGTCTGCGTATCCGCGCCGATTTTTCATCCCGCTATACTTATTTGATTGACCCATTTGTACGTGTGGCATCAGCCACAGAAGTAGCGCTCAAACCTGCATCAATATATGCGGCCGCACTCATCTTGAAACGAGACAAGCAAAAAGGCGGTGTTTACTGGTCTCCGTCCAATCAGGAAACATTGGGCATCTTGGGGACTGCTCGTCCGATCAGTTATTTTGACGGCGAAATTGACCACGAAGCCAATCAGCTCAATGAAGCTGGTATCGCAACATTTATTCCCTCACGCCTCGTTCAAGGCGCAGGTGGTCAATTTGCACCTAACGGCCGCACCCTATGGGGTAATCGCACCACATCAGAAGACCCATTATGGCAGTTTATCAACGTGGTTCGCACCCGTGCAGCGCTTGAGAAAACAATCATGCGCGGTTTCCGCTGGGCAAATGATGACAACTTGTCCGACGCACATGTGATGGCCGTAATGCGATCTGGGCAAGCGCTTCTCGATGAGATGACAGCAATCGGAGCCATTCTTGGCGGTCGTATGTGGTGGGAGCGTGACCTAAACAGCAATGCTTCAATGCGCAGCGGGAAAATTCGCATTGAGTTTGATGCAGAAGAAGCTCCGCCTTTGGAAGACCTCATCTTCGGCTCACGTCGCAATGAAGCTTATTTCGACAGTTTGGCCGAGAACATTCAGCGCCGCATGAATGTGTCTTTCTCCACCTCAATTGGCGACATGATGGCAGGCTGACAGGAGTAAATCATGCAAGCACTTCGTATTCTACGCGGTTTCACATTGAACGTGAACGACAACATCAAACTGGCACTCGAAATTGAAACTTTAAAGCTCGCTTCACTTGAAGAGATCATGGAAGAATTTCAGCCCGGTGGCAGCGATTTGCAGACCAATATCACTGGTCTTGGCACTAAGGCGCTGGCCATTCCGTTCAAGGTCAAGTCACACAATCCGGAACTCATTGGCCTTTATGGCGGCGAGCCGGGAAAGCGACATAATTTCACCGGCCGCAAGCTGGTTATCTCAGAAGAAGATGGTTCGACACACGAACATGCTGTGGATGTCCTGGGACGTCTTACCAAGGTTGATAGTGAAGAAATGTCAGGCGGCAAAGCCAGCGGCTTTGACCACGAGATCAACGGCATCTGGAACTACACAGAATATTGGGACAATCGCATTTTGCATCGCTTCAACTTCAAACTCGGCGGCTGGGTTGTTCGCAATTATGAGCCTGTGAACTCCGACAGACGTCGCATTTTATTTTAATTGAAAGACGGTTGAAATGACCCCCAAAACGTCAATTAATGTGTCCCTTGTTTTTTCTGTTCCGGTCAAAGGTGAAGATGGTAAAGCAGCTTCGCGTGACACGATCACAATCAAGCGTCCCCGTACTGCCCATGCGAAACGACTGGCAGCTCTTATCGGAGCTGATTTTGCAAAGGCATTACTAAGTAGTGGCGACGCTAAAAATGTTGATGCAAAAGAACTGTTTTCTACTCTGTCAGTTAAATTATTTGAGCCGTCGGTGCTGGATGAGCTGATGAGTATTATTGCGAGCATGTGCGATGAAAGTCCGGCTTTTGTTGATGAGCTCGATGTCGAAGATATGTTCAAAATTCTGAAGGCTCTCACCGGTTTTTTTCCGGCACTCCAGTCCTTAATGTCTTCGAATACTGCGCAGACGTAGCCGCATTCTATAAATGGCAACCCGATATTATCGATCAAACCGACTGGGTTGATCTGCTCCGATATCGCATCGAACTACCCAGACTGACCGGACTTAACAGCCAGACGGAGGCATAGATGAACGTTTCATTCTTGATCCGTCTGGTGGATCAGTTTACCGCGCCCGCTCAAAAAATCGCCAACTCAATGCAAAACATGCAAGGTGGCTTTAACAAGTTCGCCGACGGATTTAATGGTGCGATTAAAGCGGGCTTTTCAATTGAAAATATTGATGAGGCAACCAAGAAAGCTCAGACGCAACTGTCTCAGGCTCGCGGCCGCTTAATGGGTGCAGCCGGTATGGCGCTCTCTGTTTTTGCTCCCGTGAAAATTGCGGCTGGTTTTGAAACAGAAATGAACCGTGTTCGTGCATTATCAAATGCAACTGAAGACGAGTTTCTGCGCTTGCAAAAGCAGGCATTATTTCTGGGGCGCACAACTCAATTCACCACACGCCAAGCCGCCGATGCGCAAGGCTTTCTTGCAATGGCAGGTTTTAAAACCAACGACATCATTGGTGCCATGCCAGGTACTTTACAATTAGCTGCTTCTGCACAGCTTGATCTGGCAAGAGCTGCCGATATTGTCACTAATATTTTAACTGCGTATGGCAAGAAAACTGAAGACCTTGCACATGTAAATGATGTGCTCGTTAAGGCGTTCACCTCAGCAAACACTGATCTCAGTCAATTGGCTGAAGCCATGAAATATGCTGGTCCTGTGGCTTCGAGTGCGGGTGTAAATTTTGAAGAAGCAACTGCCGCGCTCGCACTAATGGGTAATGCCGGTATTCAAGCGTCTATGGCTGGCACAGGCTTGCGTGGGGCAATGACGCGCATGCTTTCGCCAACTAAGGGCGTTCGCGCCGCGATGAAAGAGGCCAACCTTACATTCACTGATGCAAAAGGTCGGTTATTGCCTTTAGTTGATATTATTAAGCAGCTGGAACCACATGCAGATAACACCGGCTTGATGATGCAAATCTTTGGTCAAAGAGCCGGACCCGCTATGATGGCGCTTGTGAGCCAAGGTTCTGGCGCGCTTGAAAAACTAACCGAAGAACTAGAAAAATCAGCTGGTACAGCCGAACGAATTTCCAAAGTTCAGATGCAAGGCTTCAATGGTATGTTGAAGGAAATGCAGTCTGCAGCTGAAGGCACGGCAATCGCTTTTGGCACGATGTTATTTCCCCCATTGATTGAATTGGGCGGCATTCTCACAGTGCTGATGAACAAAATTACCGATTATTCTGAAGCCCATCCAGAGCTTGTTGCCTTTGGCGTTAAGGCGGTAGCGGCACTCCTTGCCTTGTCTATTGCATCCCGCTTGTTAGCCTTTGCATTTGCTGGCCTGAAATTAGGTCTGATTTCAACAATCGGAATGTTCCTGAAGTTTGATAAGGCCGGTCGCAATGTGGCTATAGGCTGGCGGTTATTGAAGGCAGGCTTGTTATCTGTACGCGCTACATTCGGGCTGGTCGCAGGAGGTGCCAGAATACTTGCAGCTGGTATGCAAGCCTTGGGTGGCAACATATTTAAAACCGGCGCTGAAATTATAAAGGCACAAGGAAAGCTCAACACCTTCAACACGGCTGCGCGCCGGTTAATGGCGGCGAGTTGGCTCTGGACAATGGGCTTTGAGATTGTTGACGATCTTGGTCGCACTCCAGAAGAGCGCATGGAGCAAATTCGCAAGAACCATGAACGCTGGCAAAAGATCGAACAAGACGTTGAGAAAAGCTGGTTTGGTGAATCTTGGAGCGGCATGAAAAACCGCGCTAATGCGCTTATGGGATTAGAGGAAGGTATCGTACCAGCAGAGGCGCTTGCCGCATGGGGAGCCAAAAAAGCTGGCGAATTTAACATGTGGGGTGCTGCTTGGATTGATCGGCTACTGGCTGGTGTGAGCAGCAAATGGGCAGACCTTGTAAGCTGGTTCGACAGCAAGATCGCTGATCTCCAATCCTTATTCACGTTTGACGTAAATATCGGATGGCCTGAACCTCCGGCTTGGCTGACCTATTTGATGGACTTGGCTGGCAAGGGAGCAGAGGTCGTAAAAGATACGTTCTCTCCTCCAAGCTATGTCTATGAACCGCAGCCTTTACCGGCAGGTGTAAATTTACGCGATAGCGTTTTGACGCCTATGGGCGGTAGCCGTGTTGAACAAGTCATCAATGCCGAAGTCATCGACAAGCGGCCACCACAACAGCACTTTGATGTCAAAAATAGTTTCGTCATTCATGGTGCCACTGATCCGAACAGTGTGGCTCAAGAAGTCATGAACAAGCTCAACAGTGCTAAATCAGGCGCACTCCATGGAGGCACTGAATAATGTCTATGCCGCTTCTGGGACTTGGCACTCATATCTTTGAAATCATGCCTTTAAACTTTCAGGAAATCGAACGCACCACGGAAACTAAGTGGCCTGCGATCAGTCGCTTTGGTGGCAGGCCGGGACGACAGTTTACCGGTTTTGGTGAGGATAGCATGACCATTAGTGGCTTATTGTTTCCGGAAGAGTTTGGTGGCCGTGATAAGTATGAAGCTATTCGACTAACACAAGCAGCGAGCCAGCCAGTGCTTATGCTTGGCTGGGCTGTTGGCGCAACCATGGCGGCCAATCTATTTGGCCGCGTCGTTATTTTGTCGGTCAGCGATACACAAAGCAAATTCAATTATACTGGCCAATCGCGGCGTATTGAATTCAGCATTGAAGTGGCACCTTATTTTGGTGATGGAAAACCTGTGGGGCTATTCGGATGATGCCACGTGTTATTCCGGCCGGTGAGTTCACTGTTTACTCTGAAGATATGAGCCTTGATCTCGTATGTTTCGAATATGCGCTGCGTTGGCTTAAGGATCGTAAAACAGCCGGTACACTTAAAGGCTATTTAGAAGCCACTTATGAGGCAAATCCAGGCTTGGCTGCGCACGGTCTTCTTTTGCCTTACGGCATCAAAGTGAAGATGCCGGAACTCATCATTTCAAATGAAAATAAGATTGAAAGGCTGTGGAGCTAATGGAGCGGTCACATCCATTTATTGAAGTCAGCATATCAGGCCGTGTGGTTCATGCCGCGTTTTATACACGTTTGATTTCCGCAACTATTCGTGACGAGACGGGACAAGGTGCAGACACGCTTGAGCTGGTTTTTGACGACAGTGGCAACACAATCGAGATACCTGAAAAAGGTGCGAAAATTGAAGTCCGCTTTGGCTTTAAAGGAACGGGTGTCTGGAAAATGGGCACCTTTATATATGAGACTGCCAGCTACAGTTTTGATGATGGCGGCGAGCGTTTAACGCTTCGTGGTAAATCGGCCGAGCTAAGAGCCGACCTTAAAGAACCAATATCTGAGCACTTTGATGATGCCACGATCGGGGATGTCGTGGAGAAACTAGCCAAACGTCATGGTTATAAATTCAAAGTGAGTGATGAGTATAAGACACTGAAATTGAATTATACGGCACGAACTGAGCAGTCTGTGACAGATTTTTTAACACGACTGGCTGACCGTTATGGGGCATTGTTCTCAATTAAGGATGAGGCGTTTTTGTTTTTGGCACGAGGAAGCTTGGCTCCTTTAGTCATCCATAAGACAGATTGTATTGAAGGTGAGTTCAGTGTTGAGCCTCGTCCAAAATACGGCAAAACCGCTGCGGGCTGGTTTGATCGTAAAAAAGGCAAGACCATTTATGAAGAGCATGACACTGGATTAAGTGGTCCTGTTCGGCGATTGCGCACAACATATCCATCACAAAAAGAAGCTCTCAAAGCAGCTGAAGCCGAAAGTAAGAGGCTTAATAGAGCTACCGGCAATGGCTCCATTCGTATTGCTGGTATGCCTGAAATGATGGCTGACACACCCATTGTCGCCATAGGTTTTCGTGCCGAATTTGATGGTGAATGGCGGGCTGGCGCTGTGGAGCACCGCTATGATGACACTTACACAACCAGTGTCCAGCTAGAAGCAAATGAAAAAGGCAAGAAATAAGTAGGGACGGAAACGATCCGGAAAGAATATCAATGATTATTCAAGGGAGTTCAATCGACTAGTTTATTTAGGCTGTTCAAGATAAAATAAACTGGAAGCTTAGCCATAATAATTAACGGATGATCTTATTATGACATTAATTGCCATTTGGTTTCGAGAAGAAATGAATGCATTATATGCAGTTGCAGATAGCAGGTTAACTGCAAGTGGGGGAACTAGTGTACTAACAAATTCAGCGCCAAAATTTTTCCTATGTAGGGTTAGATGTCTCCAAGAAAGTCGTGTTATTACTGATAGCGAGATAATTATTGGTTATGCAGGCAGTGCTTCTGTCGCATTTACGACGATCGCCACTATTCAAAATTGTTTGAGCAATTTATCGGTAAAGAGCAATGATCGTCCACTTACTATGATGGATATTGGACAATTTTCCCAAAAGATCCTAGAGAAAAGTTATCGCGATTTTGGTGCTATTTGGGCGCAGGACGCTCGTTGTGACTTGGTAATATTTGGATGTCTGCCAAGTGAAAATCGTTTAGTGTCTATGCATATCAGTTGTCATATCGATAATGATATAGCCCATACTAAATTAAGTGATTTAGCTATAGTGGAACAAGGCATACTATGCTCATACGGTAGTGGGGCTAACTATTTCACCTCTGAACTAAAAAAAGAGATGGAGAGTACAGGTAAATGCTATCCGTTTAACTTGATAACTCGAATTCTAAAGAATGAGGAAAGACCGGATGTTGGTGGTCATTTGCAAATAGCTTTTGCGACTAGTGAATGTGTACAGATACCTCTAATCATATCAGAAGATGATTGTGGTCAAAAGGATGTTTACTATTTGGGACGTGGTTCCTTGGACCTTGGAAAGGTTGGCTCCCATTCGATTGGAACTACAGCCATTGGATAGCAAAGTTCATTTACTTAAGCTCAATTTAGCTAAACTTGTTCGCAGCAATGCAAAAGTAAACGATAGCTTTTTTATCGTTTCGGTAATTACTATAAGCTTGTTCACACTATGGGATTTGTCACCTGCAGCCGCAAAACCACTATGTTACAATAAAGTCTGCGTATTTGATGGTGATACAATTTCTTATGGTGAAGAGCGTATCCGCATTGCCAATATAGATGCTCCTGAGATCAGTGGCGCTAAATGCGATGCAGAGAAACGTCTGGGGTTAGTCGCAAAGAACCGCCTTTATATCTTATTGAAGGCTGGCCGCTTAAAGATCGTGCGTGGTGATCCCATAGATGGACGCAAAGTCGATCGATACAAACGCACACTTGCTACTATCTTGGTCAATAAAAAGGACGTAGGTGAAATTCTTATTGATGAGCAGCTAGCTCGGCCATGGAGCGGTAAAAGGGAGCCATGGTGCAGCACTTTAAAATGGCAGAAGAATAAACCTGTTTGAAGAGGACTTTAAGAGGCATTCACAACATCAAAAGTGTTGCCACTTGATCTTGCCGACGCTGCCACGCGAAGTTGCCCGCTACAATAGTGCTAAAATTGATCTAAAAGAAGCACGCGAACTTCTGCACACATAACACTTATCCAAAGTTGTTATTTTCTTTTTGCACATGGATCCATTAAAAAAGGCGGCATAGAAGCCGCCTGATGCGTTATGAAATATTTGATGCCGCAGCCCATATTAAGAGAACAGACGCTCACCCTGTTCATCAATAATCTGACGGCCTTTATTCAGCGCGATATTCGCTGCGTCTTCAATGGTCGGGCATTTATCAGCACGGATAAAACGGTTTTCTTTCATTTCATCGCCGATCTGTTTCGAGATCACGCCGCAGACCTGATACTGGCCGCCCTCCTTAAAGGGCGTTGCAATAACCAGAAAACCTTTATGCTCCAAACGTCCGGCTTCTTGCACGCTTTCAGTTTCATCACTTTGCGACTTGCCACCAAACAGACGTTTCAAAAAAGACATTCTACCCTCACCCTTAATCATCGCTGTTCTGCACAGCTAAATAAAAAAAGCCACCCGTCATAAACGGGTGGCCTGAACTTTAAGACACTTAGCTGTCCAGGAACGAACGCAGTTTCCTCGAACGGCTTGGATGTTTCAGCTTACGCAGTGCTTTCGCTTCAATCTGACGGATACGCTCGCGCGTTACCGAGAACTGTTGACCGACTTCTTCCAGCGTATGGTCTGTGTTCATGCCAATACCAAAGCGCATACGAAGCACACGCTCTTCACGTGGTGTCAGCGATGCCAGCACGCGGGTTGTGGTATCACGCAGGTTTGCCTGAATAGCGGAATCAATCGGCAACATCGCGTTCTTATCTTCGATGAAGTCGCCAAGATGTGAATCTTCCTCATCACCAACCGGTGTTTCAAGGGAGATCGGCTCTTTAGCGATTTTAAGAACCTTGCGCACTTTTTCCAAAGGCATTGCAAGCTTCTCTGCCAATTCTTCCGGTGTCGGTTCACGGCCGATTTCATGCAGCATCTGGCGCGATGTACGAACAATCTTATTGATTGTTTCGATCATATGCACCGGAATACGGATGGTGCGTGCCTGATCCGCAATCGAACGGGTAATTGCCTGTCTAATCCACCATGTGGCATAAGTGGAGAACTTATAACCACGGCGATATTCAAACTTATCAACCGCCTTCATCAGACCGATATTGCCTTCCTGAATAAGATCAAGGAACTGCAAGCCACGGTTGGTGTATTTCTTCGCAATCGAGATAACCAGACGCAGGTTCGCTTCAACCATTTCCTTCTTGGCAATGGCTGCTTCACGTTCACCTTTTTGCACCTGATTAACGATACGGCGGAATTCACCAATCGAAATCGCGGTTTCGGTCGCCAGAATCTGAATTTCAGTGCGCAGATATTCAATCGTGCGTGCTTCTTTTTCAGCCAGTTCTTTCCAGCCGCGGCTGGTCAGGGTTGCAATGCGTTCTGTCCAGTTCGGATCCAGTTCGCTGCCCTGATATTCTTTCAGGAAGTCTTCGCGGCGCACACCGAAAGATTCAGCCAGACGCAGCAGCTTGCCTTCGTTTTGTACCAAACGCTTGTTGATGTCATAAAGCTGCTCAACCAGCGCCTCAATACGGTTCTGGTTCAACGACAAGGACTTAACAGCGGTAATCAGCTGATCTTTAAGCTCTTTATAGCGCTTTTCCTGACTATTGGACAATTCGCCGGTTGCAGCCAGACGGCCTTCAACCTGCTGATCCTGAAGTTTGCGAAGCTTGGAATAAGTTTCCGCGATCAGATCAAGGGTTTCCATGACCTGAGGGCGAAGTTCTGCTTCCATTGCCGCAAGCGACAGGTTCACTTCGTCTTCATCGTCCTCATCATCTTCCTCAATCGGGGCTTCGCCGCCGACATTGGTAATGTCGTCATCGCGCACACGACGCTGGAAACGCTCTTCAGGGCGCTTCTGTGCTTCTTCTACACGCTCAATAGCTGGCGCCTGTTTTGCTTCAGGGCCGGCATAAGTTGTTTCAAGATCAATGATTTCACGCAGCAAAATCTGCTGGTCGTTCAAAGCTTCACGCCAGATGATGATCGCCTGGAAAGTCAAAGGACTTTCGCAAAGACCGGCAATCATGGTTTCGCGACCAGCTTCAATACGCTTGGCAATCGCGATTTCACCTTCACGCGACAAAAGCTCAACCGTGCCCATTTCGCGCAAATACATGCGCACCGGATCATCGGTACGGTCGGTTGGTTCTTTTTTGGTCGTCGTGGTGGCAACCGCAGTGCCGGAAGCTTCTACCAGCTCGCCGCCTTCTTCCGCGTCGTCCTCAGCCTCTTCGCGATCTGCGTCCTGCTCGTCATCTTCCACCACATTGATGCCCATATCGGAAAGCATCGCCATCGTGTCTTCGATCTGCTCGGAGGTAACCTCTTCAGAGGGCAGCACAGCATTCAGCTCGTCCATCGTGACATAGCCACGTTTCTTGGCGAGCTTGATCATCTTCTTGACAGCGTCGTCAGAAAGGTCGAGAAGCGGGCCATCAGTGGCGCCATCGCGCTCGACTTCAGCCTCTTCGTTTTCTTTCACCTTCGTTGCCATATACTTGTCTCCAGGCGACCGGGTCGCTTCTCTAAAGAATTAGATAGGTCGACGAACTTGTACCAAGATACAATTCGTCTGTGTAATTCAGCCAGTATAAGATTGCCCTTAATAGGCAATTAACCCTATACCCTATGTACTGATATTAAGGCGGTTTATGCTCATTTTAGCGAGTTTACGCTCAAAAAACGGCATTTAAGACCTTTTTTGCTACGTATTTCAGCTTTTGAAGCGCGTCTGTTTTCGTCAATTTCACTACATCTTCTGTGCGACTCACATGATTCGCGCTCAAAAAGCGAATCATTTGTTGTCGCAACCCAAAAGCTGCACATAAAACAACGACTTCAAGCCCATAGCTTAGAGCGTTCAAACTGCACCTAAAAGCCTCCGGCAGGTCTGCCGGAAGATAAACCAAACCCTTCAATCAGTGCTTCAGTGGCATCAGCTTTGCGAATTTCATTTTGAATTTCGAGCAAACGTCCAAAGACTTCTCCGGTTTCGTCATTCGCCAGTGCCTCCACAACTGCACGCAGCTCTTTATGTAGTGTGCGGGCGCGCTGATGCAAGTGAAGCGCTTGTTTTAATGCTTCGCGGGCATCATCCTCGGCGGCTCTTGTGGTTGCAGGCCAAAGCCTTGCATTGCGCACACTTTGATCCAACTGCGCCAATTGCTCGCCAAATCCGGCCTTTGTCAGTGCCAGATGCATAGCAATACCGTCTTCAACGCGTGAAAGTGCCAACACATCGAGCATAGCCAGATGAAGCTGACGCAATTGCTCATGCTCCAGATCAAGTGCGGCCATGGTTTCAAAATCATCTTCCACCAGACGCGGATGATTGATGAGTGTCATCAAAATGGCTGTCTCGCGCAAAGGTGGCGCAACCGAGCCGCTGCCTGAGCGCCCGCCCTTCACCAGCGTTGAACGTGCCAGACTGTCCGAAATAGTCAGCCGCCCTGTACCGCCACCGCGTTGGCCGAATTGTCCAAACTGGTTACCCTTGCCATTGCCGCTATTGTTTTTATTCCAGCCACCTGTTTTGCGCCCACGCCCAAAGAATTGCTGCGCGCGATCACGCATTTCCTGCCCGTAATGGCGGCGAATATCCTCATCGGTAATCTTCTGCGTAATTTCACGCAGCCGTGTTTCAAGTTCAGCGCGTCTTTCCGGCGTATCGAAAGTGCCGCCCATCGTCTCACGCATCCAGAGCATATCGGCAAGCGGCTTGGCATCGTCCAACACAGCACGGAAGCCTTGCGCACCTTGCGCTTTCACCAGATCATCAGGGTCTTTACCCTCTTCCAGCAACGCAAAATGCAGTGACTGCCCCGGCTTTAACACCGGCAATGCCAGATCAACCACACGATTAGCTGCACGCAACCCCGCCTGATCGCCATCAAAACATAAAACCGGCTCCGGGCTCATGCGCCATAAAAGATTAAGCTGATCGTCGGTCAAAGCTGTGCCAAGTGGCGCTACCGCCTGCCCGATACCGGCCTGCGCCAAGGCGATTACGTCCATATAGCCTTCCACAACCACCACCGGTTTGGCAGGTTGGCCGCCCTGCGGCTGCGAGGCTTTACGCGCACGCAAACCATTATAAAGGACGCGACCTTTATGGAATAATTCGGTTTCCGGCGAATTCAGATATTTGGCTGGCGCATCAGGCGACATGGCACGTCCGCCGAACGCGATAATGCGGCCACGCAAATCCTCAATCGGAAACATGATGCGATCACGGAAACGGTCATAGGACACCGGAATATCCGGCCCTGCCACCACCATGCCACACGCTTCCATCTGTTCTTTAGAAACACCTTTGGAAGCCAAAAACTCTTTCAGTGCATTACGGCTATCAGGTGCATAGCCGATGCGGAATGTTTGCTGCGTGGTGGCGGAAAGCCCGCGATCACGCAAATAGGCGCGCGCTTTGGCACCATTGGCGGCTTGCAACTGCGCTTCAAAATAAGCAGCGGCCAAATTCATCACATCATAAAGTGTCGATCGCTGCGCTTCGCGCTGTTCCATTTCCGGATCACGCGCCGGCATCGGCACGCCAGCCATATCAGCAACCCGCTCAACCGCTTCAGGAAACTGCAAACCTTCGAGTTCCATCAGAAAATTAAAATGATCACCGCTCACCCCGCAACCAAAGCAATGGTAGCGGCCCTTGCGATCTTCGCAATGAAAACTTGGTGTATTTTCACCATGAAACGGGCAGCAGCCCCAAAAGTCGCCGCGCGAGGAATTGCTCTTTTTGCGGTCGAAGGGAACGCGCGTTCCGATCAATGTTGAGATCGGAACGCGGTCTCTGATCTCATCAAGGAAAGACGGCGGAAAACGCATATAAAAAGACCACTTCACATAAATCCGTGCCCAAAGCTACATGCAGCAACAATGCGCAAAGCAGCTGAGGTGCCGGAAATTTAAACCTTCATCCGAAAACCAGAATATCACATATATAGAGCGAAGCTTGCTTAATTCCAAAGCTCTGTCACATCAGATTTATCATTTAGTGCTTAACCCTGTGCAAAACTTAATTTGGACGCATCTCCGGCGTTAAAGAACATATGTATCAGCTGTTGGATTATCGATATTTTAATTCTATATTGCGAGTGTTAAAGCGTGATAAAACTTAAGATAATCACCCTTACATCCTTTATTTTTCGGCCTATTCACATAATTTTCGGACCAACGGAGGGGTAAAATTCATTGAGCGGCTCCGTTGTCCTTTTAAATCTGGCTGGTGCAGTAGCTTTGCTGTTGTGGGCCACCCGCATGGTGCGCACCGGCGTTGAAGAAGCCTTTGGCGAACAATTACGGCGCGGTTTGCGTAACCGCATGCAAAATCCGTTGCTCGCAGTCGCTTTCGGCACAGGCCTTGCCATCGCATTGCAAAGCTCCACCGCTGTCACATTGCTGGTCGGTTCTTTTGTCGGCTCCGGCTTTGTGTCCGGCATTGCAGGACTTATGGCAGTGCGTGGCGGCGAGCTTGGCTCAGCACTGGTCGTCAAAATCCTGACCTTTGATCTGACCTTGATGGTGCCGCTTTTGCTGGTTGCAGGCACTGCCATTTCCATGACCACCGAGCGTCATCAATGGCGCCAGATCGGCCGCATCTGCGTCGGCATTGCCTTGTTAATCCTGTCACTGGAAATGACCTCGCATGCAACTGAACCCTTGCGTGACAGCCAGCTCTTGCCGGTCATCGTCAATTATTTGAAGGGTGACCCCATCACGGCCTATCTGCTGGCCGCATTAATGACATGGCTGTTTCACTCCAGCGTTGCTGCCATTATTTTGCTCGTCAGCTTTTCCTCACGCGGGCTGATCGATGCTAATCTGGCCGTGGTTATGGTGCTCGGCGTCAATCTAGGTTCATCCGTTATTGCTCCTATCCTCACCCGCAATGCCTCGCCCGAAAACCGCATCGTACCGCTCGGCAATCTGCTGATGCGCGGTGCCGGTTCACTGGTGATGTTGATTCTGGTTGAAACCTTCAAACCCGATCTGGCACTGCTCGGCCAAGACCCGTCCTCGCAGGTCATCAATGCGCATATTGTCTTCAACGTCATTATTTTGATTGCCGGTATTCCGCTTTCAGGTCTGGTATTGCGCACCACCAAAGCACTGGTGCAAATCAATGCCCATAAATATGGCCCCCAATCTCCGGCGGAATTAGAGCAATATAGTGCGCTTGATAAAGGCGCACTGAAGCATCCGGCACAAGCACTGGCCAATGCCACCCGTGAGGTTTTAAGCGTTTGCGAAACCGTGGAAGTCATGTTGCAGCGGGCAATCGATGTTTTTGAAAAGCCCGATCAAACCCGCATTGATGAACTGGCCGCCCTTGATGACCGTGTCGACAAACGGCATATGGCGATCAAACTTTATCTGACCCAGCTGGCCACCCAAAAGCTCACAGAAGCTGAAGCCGCCCGTATGCAGGAGCTCCTGGAAGCCTGTATCAAGCTGGAACAGGTCGGAGACATTATCGTGCGCAATATGCTGGTGCATGTGCAGAAAAAGCTCGATCAAAAATTAAACTTCACCGAAGAAGGCTGGAAGGAAATCGTCGAATTTCACGAGGTCGTTCTCTCCAATGCTCATCTGGCCTTCAATGTGCTGCTCTCGCGTGACAGCAACACAGCACGCCAATTGGTGCAGCAAAAAGACCGTTTGCGTGATCTGGAACGTGAAACCACACGGCAGCATTTTGCCCGCCTGCGTGCCGGTTCACCACGCAGTATTGAAACAAGCACCATTCATCTCGATACCATCCGCGACTTGAAACAAATCAATTCGTTGCTGGCAGCCCTTGCCTATCCGGTACTTGAAGAAGAAGGCCTGCTTGGTGGCACGCGCTTGCGCAAGCTGCCGAAAAATCCTCCATCTGAAACCATCTGATCAACAAAAAGCCGCGCTTCATTAATGGAAGCGCGGCTTTTGATATTCTTGCGGATGGTTTTTTGACGAAACTGCATTTTTAGTTGTCGCAGTTTCGTTACAAGACTTTTATCTTACGATAAAAGTTCTTTTACGAAACTACTGGCCAAAGCAAAATCCATCTGGCCGGTATAGCGCTCTTTCAGCACAGCCATGATCTTGCCCATGTCGCGCAAGCCCTGCGCATCAATTTCCTTGATCACATCGGCGCAAATTGTCTTCACTTCGTCAGCCGACAATTGCTGCGGCAGAAAATCACGAATGATCTCAATTTCATCCTGTTCGTTCTGTGCCAGCTCAGGGCGATTCCCTTCGATATAAATCTTGGAGGAATCTTCGCGCTGCTTGATCATTTTTGCCAAAATGGTCAAAAGCTCTTCATCGCCGACCGGATCTTTACCAGCTGAACGATTGGCTATATCGCGATCCTGAACAGCCGCCATCACCAAACGCAGTGTAGAAACACGGCGTTTTTCCTGCGCTTTCAAAGCGTTGTTCAGTGCCTCAGTAATCTGCTGGCGCAACATCTACGTCTCTCCTGACGGTCATAAAACTCAATGGATATTTGTGCATTATTCATAAAAACCGACGGTCAGTACTATTAAAAGTGCCATAATTGCAAATTATTTTGCAAGAATTGCGTGACAGTCATTGACCGATGCGTCGTGTTTCTCTATTGCCCAAGGCTTAGCAGAGAACTTTGACTATGCACAACGGCGGGAGCATCACATCCCGACGTCTTTACGTGTGTCATATGGCGAGAAACCGGTTTTGTTTCAAGTCACGCTGTGCAACGCTATAACATCAGCCCGATCAGGAGTGCCCACATGACAAATACAACTCACACAACTGCACCCTGGTCAAAGACCAAGCCAACCGCTGTACTCGTTCTTGCCGATGGCACTGTCATCGAAGGTATGGGCGCGGGTGCAACCGGTGCTGTTGAAGCAGAAGTTTGCTTTAATACGGCCTTGACCGGATATCAGGAAATTTTGACTGACCCGTCTTATGCAGGTCAGATCATTACCTTCACATTCCCACACATCGGCAATGTTGGTGCCAATGATGAAGATATTGAAAACCTAACCCCCGCCAATCATACCGGTGCTGTGGGTGTCATTTTGAAAGCGCCGGTAACAGCGTCCTCCAATTACCGCGCCACCCAAGAACTGGCTCCTTGGCTGAAAACCCGCGGCATCATCGGCATTTATGGCGTTGATACCCGCGCCCTCACCGCTTTGATCCGTGAAAAAGGCGCACAGAATGCTGTGATTGCCCATGATCCTGAAGGCAATTTTGACCTCGACGCACTGAAAGCACGTGCCAAGAACTGGTCAGGCCTTGAAGGTCTTGATCTGGCCAAAGATGTTACCAGCGGCCAGTCTTCCACATGGTCGCAGGCACCTTGGGTCTGGGATGAAGGCTATGGCGAATTAGCCGAACCAAAATACCATATTGTTGCGATCGATTACGGCGTGAAGCGCAACATCCTGCGCATTCTTGCCGGTCTTGGCGCAAAAATCACCATTGTTCCGGCCACCACTTCAGCTGAAGATATTTTGGCCTATCAGCCAGACGGCATTTTCCTGTCCAACGGCCCCGGCGATCCGGCAGCAACTGGCGAATATGCGGTACCAACCATCGAAAAGCTGATTGCAAGCGATATTCCGCTGTTTGGTATCTGCCTTGGTCACCAGATGCTGGCGCGTGCACTGGGCGGCAACACCCAGAAAATGCATCAGGGTCATCACGGTGCCAACCATCCGGTGAAAGA
Source organism: Paenochrobactrum glaciei (assembly GCF_039522165.1). Lineage (NCBI taxonomy): Bacteria > Pseudomonadati > Pseudomonadota > Alphaproteobacteria > Hyphomicrobiales > Brucellaceae > Paenochrobactrum > Paenochrobactrum glaciei. The sequence goes on along the minus strand of NZ_BAAADE010000002.1, from coordinate 163,812 downwards.
TTACACCACAAACAAGGTGGAAATCGTTTCGATGAACCACGGCTTTGCAGTGGATTCAGACAGCTTGCCTGAGCATGTTGAAGAAACGCATGTATCGCTGTTTGATGGCACGAATTGTGGTTTGCAGGTTATTGGTAAGCCGATTTTCTCGGTTCAGCACCATCCGGAAGCAGGCCCGGGCTCGGAAGATTCCCATTACCTCTTCCGTCGCTTTATCAACCTGATCCGTGCAAAGCGCGGTGAAGCATTGCTTCCTGAACGCGAAGCGGCCTGAAACTAAAAAACTTACGCGAAGCGGCTTGAAGCCTGTAAAATTCAAGACAATAAAAAAGCCGGACATTATGTCCGGCTTTTTTTTGTATCAGTAGAAACGATTTTAAATCGCGCCGCTGAATGTATCGCAGGCATCAAGCTTACCGGTTTCAAAACCACGCTTGAACCATTTTGCACGCTGCTCGGATGTGCCGTGGTTGAAACTATCGGGCACAACATAGCCCTGTGAGCGCTTCTGCAATGTATCATCACCAATCTGGTGAGCAGCATTCAGCGCATCTTCCAAGTCACCTGTTTCCAGCAAGCCTTTCTGCTCGGTGTAATAGCCCCAGATACCGGCAAAGCAATCAGCCTGAAGCTCAACGCGAACAGACATTTTATTGGCTTCAACTTCGCTCATCTTCTGGCGCATCTGATTGAACTTCGGCAAAATACCGAGCAGGTTCTGCACATGGTGGCCGACCTCATGCGCCAGAACATAGGCTTGCGCAAAATTACCCGATGCACGGAAGCGATTAGCCAGTTCATCATAGAAAGTCAGATCAATATAAACCTTCTTGTCACCCGGACAATAAAACGGCCCCGAAGCAGAAGATGCCGTGCCACAGGCGGAGCTTACACGGTCTTTAAACAAAACCAGAGAAGGCGCCGGATATTGCGCACCTTGTGACTGGAAAATACCACTCCATGTATCTTCGGTTTCAGCCAGAATAGTGCGTACAAACTGGGTCATTTCATCATTTTGCACCTGACCGCCTTGTGCAACAGAGCGGCCGGATTGCTGTGACTGGGTTTGTGCCGGCATGGAACCGTCACTGAAAAGCACTGCCCATGGATCAACGCCGACAAATTTCAGCACGAAGAACATGATCACCAGAATGACGATACCGGAAACGCCGCCACCGCGTACAAGACGAAAACCGGGACCACCGAAGCCGCCACCGCCCATATTGCCGCCAAAGCCGCCCCGACGACCGCCCAAGCCATTATCGCCATTGACACGGCGGTCTTCCACATTGTCACTTTGCCTGCGGCCTTGCCAACGCATGCGCGAACTCCCTGTTCAGCTTAACTTTTAAATTCATAGCACAAAACGGCTCAAACAATCATCCTGATCTGCATCGCGTTCCGGTTCATCATCAACGTCGAAACCACCCTTACAGTTCCGCGCACCTAATCAGATGCCGCAAAAAGAATGAGCCACTTTATTTTTGCTCTTTATAAATCACACAGAGATTCTTTATTCTATTCAGAAACGCAGTTTCTTTAACAAAAAGCGCCCCCTCTTTGTGCATATCGGTCAAATTTCACGCATGATCTGGCCACAGAAACACCGATATGCAAAAAAGATGGTGCTAACATGCAAAATAATGCCATAAAAATGAAATTAGAGGGTTCCGCTTAAAGCGATCATTGCCTATAAGGCACGCTTAGCCCAAGAATTTAAATTGCCGCCAACCCGCCGGATATCCGTGCGGGCTTTTCTGGCAGGCTAAACAAACAATAGGATGTCACCATGCCGAAACGTACAGATATAAAATCTATCCTTATTATCGGTGCCGGACCTATTGTTATCGGACAGGCATGTGAGTTTGACTATTCAGGAACTCAGGCTTGTAAGGCACTGAAAGAGGAAGGCTACCGCATCATCCTCGTCAACTCCAATCCGGCCACCATCATGACCGATCCGGATCTGGCAGATGCGACCTATATTGAGCCGATCACACCAGAAGTTGTGGCAAAGATCATTGCCAAAGAACGCCCTGATGCATTGCTGCCAACCATGGGCGGCCAGACAGCGCTTAACACGGCATTGTCGCTGCGTCGCATGGGCGTTTTGGAACGCTACAATGTGGAAATGATCGGTGCGGATGCCCATGCCATTGATAAGGCAGAAGACCGCGCCCTCTTCCGCGAAGCAATGCACAAGATCGGTCTTGATACACCTACATCTTTCCTTGCCAACGCAACCGAAGTTAAAGAAGAAGACCGTAAGGCACACGACGCACGCCGTGCTGAACTGCGCGCAACCCTTTCAGGCGATGCGCTTGATGCGGCTCTTGATAAGCTCGAAACCGAATGGCAGCTCGGCGAAACCGATCGCAAGCAGCGCTATATGGGTCACGCTTTGTCAAAGGCTGCACAGGCGCTCGACATTGTTGGCTTGCCAGCCATTATCCGCCCGAGCTTTACCCTTGGCGGCACCGGCGGTGGTATTGCTTACAACCGTCAGGAATTCTTCGAAATCATCGAAGGCGGCCTTGATGCTTCGCCAACCACTGAAGTGCTGATTGAAGAATCCGTTCTCGGCTGGAAAGAATATGAAATGGAAGTTGTGCGCGATAAAGCGGACAACTGCATCATCATTTGCTCCATCGAAAACGTCGATCCGATGGGCGTTCACACCGGTGACAGTATCACTGTGGCACCTGCCATCACCCTGACCGACAAAGAATACCAGATCATGCGTAATGCATCGATTGCGGTTCTTCGTGAAATCGGCGTTGAAACCGGCGGTTCCAACGTGCAGTTCGCCATCAATCCGGCCAATGGCCGTATGATCGTCATTGAAATGAACCCGCGCGTGTCGCGTTCATCTGCACTGGCTTCCAAAGCAACCGGCTTCCCGATTGCCAAAGTGGCTGCCAAGCTTGCTGTCGGCTATACGCTGGACGAATTGGACAACGACATTACCGGTGGTGCAACCCCTGCTTCGTTTGAACCAAGCATTGACTATGTTGTCACCAAAATCCCGCGTTTTGCTTTTGAAAAATTCCCGGGCTCTTCGCCAATCCTCACCACTGCAATGAAATCGGTTGGTGAAGTGATGGCTATCGGCCGTACTTTCCAGGAATCCTTGCAGAAAGCGCTTCGCGGCCTCGAAACCGGCCTGACCGGCTTTGACGAAATTTCCATTCCGGGCATTGAAGACGGCGACGAAAAGAACGCAATCCGCGCAGCTATCGGCACACCGACACCAGATCGTCTGCGCATGGTTGCCCAGTCCATGCGTTTGGGTCTCACCAATGAGCAGATCCATGACGCCAGCAAGATCGACCCTTGGTTCCTCGATCAGATTTCTGAAATCGTGCAGATGGAACAGCGCGTGCGCGAGCACGGACTGCCGCAGGATGCAGAAAATCTGCGTATGCTGAAAGCCATGGGCTTTTCTGATGCCCGTCTGGCCAGCATCACCGGTCAGGATGCCAGCGATGTGGCAAAACTGCGCGCTGAGTTGAAAGTTCATCCGGTTTTCAAACGCATTGATACATGCGCTGCCGAATTCGCCTCGCCAACCGCTTATATGTATTCTTCTTATGAAACCCCGTTTGCAGGCAGCACCGCTTCGGAAGCCGGCGTTTCAGATCGCAAGAAGGTTGTTATCCTCGGTGGCGGCCCTAACCGTATCGGTCAGGGTATCGAGTTTGACTATTGCTGCTGCCATGCCGCTTTTGCGCTCGGTGACGCTGATTTTGAAGCCATCATGGTCAACTGTAACCCTGAAACAGTTTCAACCGACTATGACACGTCAGACCGCCTTTATTTCGAACCGCTAACCGCGGAAGATGTGCTTGAAATTCTGCGCGTTGAGCAGCAGGCCGGTACATTGCACGGCGTTATCGTTCAGTTTGGTGGCCAGACCCCGCTGAAGCTTGCAGAAGCGCTTGAAAAAGCCGGTATTCCAATCCTTGGTACATCGCCTGATGCAATTGACCTTGCAGAAGACCGCGACCGCTTCCAGAAGCTGCTGATCAAAAATGATCTCAACCAGCCTAAAAACGGCATTGCCTATTCGGTTGAACAGGCTCGTCTCATTGCTGGTGATCTTGGCTTCCCGCTGGTTGTGCGTCCTTCTTACGTGCTTGGTGGTCGTGCAATGCAGATCATTCAAGATGAACGTGGCTTGCAGTCATACCTGCTCGACACCGTGCCTGAACTGGTACCGGAAGACATCAAGGCGAAATATCCGAACGATAAAACCGGCCAGATCAATACATTGCTTGGCAAAAACCCGCTTCTGTTCGATACCTATCTGGTCGATGCAATCGAAGTGGACGTTGACTGCCTCTGCGATGGCACCAACACTTATGTTTCCGGTATTATGGAGCATATTGAAGAAGCTGGTATTCACTCCGGTGACAGTGCCTGCTCCTTGCCGGTTCATACCCTGACACCAGCAATCGTTGCAGAACTCAAGCGCCAGACCGCAGCTCTTGCCAAAGCGCTCAACGTCGTCGGCCTGATGAACGTGCAGTTTGCAATCCAGAAAGATCAGATCTTCGTTCTGGAAGTCAACCCGCGTGCATCGCGTACCGTTCCGTTCGTAGCAAAAGCAATCGGCACACCGATCGCCAAGGTTGCAGCCCGCATCATGGCTGGCGAAACCCTTGATGCAGCGCTGAACGCCTATGGCGGCGAGCCGGATATGTCGAAGCGTCCGCATATTGCAGTGAAAGAAGCTGTGTTCCCGTTTGCCCGCTTCCCGGGCGTCGATACACTGCTCGGCCCTGAAATGCGCTCGACCGGTGAAGTGATGGGGCTGGATTACGACTTCGCTATCGCATTTGCGAAAGCGCAGCTCGGTGCAGGCGTTGATCTGCCGCGTGAAGGTACGGTGTTTGTCTCCGTTCGCGACGAAGACAAAGAACGCATCCTGCCAGCAGTTAAGAAACTGGCTGATCTCGGCTTTGAAGTTCTGGCAACCGGCGGCACACAGCGCTTCCTCGCGGAGCATGGTGTGAAAGCAAACAAGGTCAACAAAGTCATTGAAGGCCGTCCGCATATTGAAGACGCGATCCGCAACCGTCAGGTTCATCTGGTCTTCAACACCACGGACAGCGCCAGTGCCGTGTCGGATTCCAAATCCATCCGCCGCGCAACCCTGATGCACAAGCTGCCTTACTACACCACCATTTCCGGTGCAGAATCAGCAACCGAAGCAATCGCAGCGCTGAAAGCCGGCTCACTGCAAGTGCGCCCGCTGCAAGATTACTTCACGGCATAAGCCTGAAATTAAAAAAGCCGGTGATCCCCTCACCGGCTTTTTTTTATGGGTGCATTTTTATAAAAAGCTTCTCTGTCACTGAACGACACTTTGCCCTTATTTTCAAAATTCCGTCAGAAAATGATTGAATTTACAAATAGGCCGCATCCTTATTCAACTGATTTATCAGTGTTTTTTCATGAATTTATTAGCCTTGGTGACCGCTTGTGCCTTCTACAATAATAGCGTATAAGGCATTATCGATTTTTCGGTCGAGTGACTTTGCGACCCGTGCGGCCTGTTCGCGCTTCCTGACGATCTCCAATCCATAATTTCGATCCACGGGACGTGTGCATACCATACGGACTTGAATTTATTCGTTACGCAAAGGAATTTCCCATGGCTACGGGAACTGTAAAGTGGTTTAACACGACCAAGGGTTTTGGCTTCATTCAACCTGATCAGGGCGGTACTGACGTTTTCGTTCATATCTCCGCTGTTCAGCGCGCTGGCCTCACCACTCTTGATGAAGGTCAGAAGGTTTCTTACGAAATCGTTCAGGACCGTCGTTCGGGCCGCTCTTCGGCTGATAATCTCGTTGCTGCTTAATAAGCAACATATGAGTTTCATGAAGAAGGCGGGTTTTTAACCCGCCTTTTTCTTTGCCGCATTTTATGCCGCCCAAAGCTTTCTTTACAAACATCCGGCACTTGCTCCCTTTTCAAGGCTTTTGAATAGTGGTTGTGATGGGGCTGGTATGATGGTTGGGCTGCAAATCAGTCAGTTTCACATTCCGCCACTGTCAGAAATTAAAATGTGACGAAATATCCGTACTTAAACACAAAGCTTTTCTTGCGCTTTGTTACCCGATGCGACATAGCAGAGTGATTAAATCACTAAAGAGTGATTTCATAATTTTCATCTGCCACTGAGGAGAATGATTATGGCATTTCTTGCCGACGCCCTTTCCCGTGTTAAGCCATCAGCAACGATCGCTGTCAGCCAAAAAGCCCGTGAGCTGAAGGCTAAAGGCAAAGATGTGATCGGACTTGGCGCTGGTGAACCTGATTTTGATACGCCTGCGCATATCAAACAGGCCGCCATTGACGCTATCAATCGCGGTGAAACCAAATACACCGCTGTGGCAGGCATTATCGAACTGCGCAAAGCTATTGTTGGCAAGTTCAAACGTGAAAACGGTCTGGATTACACACCGGAACAGGTTATCGTTGGCACCGGCGGCAAGCAGATCCTGTTCAACGCTTTCATGGCAACGCTCAATCCGGGCGACGAAGTTATTGTTCCTGCGCCTTACTGGGTCAGCTATCCAGAAATGGCAGCGCTTAACGGCGGCACACCTGTTTTCATCAATACCCGTATGGAAGACAATTTCAAGCTGACCGCTGATGCGCTTGAAAAAGCCATTACACCAAAAACCAAATGGCTGGTTTTCAACTCACCATCCAACCCGACCGGTGCCGCTTACACCGAAGCCGAGCTGAAGAGCCTGACAGAAGTGCTGGTACGCCATCCGCATGTCTGGATCCTCACCGACGATATGTATGAGCACCTCGTCTATGGCGATTTCAAATTCACCACCCCTGCGCAGGTTGAGCCGTCACTTTATGACCGCACCCTGACCATGAATGGTGTGTCGAAAGCCTATGCGATGACCGGCTGGCGTATTGGTTATGCTGCAGGCCCGCTTGAACTGATCAAAGCAATGGATATGGTTCAGGGTCAGCAGACCTCTGGTGCCTGTTCTGTGGCACAGTGGGCAGCTGTTGAAGCGCTCAACGGTCCGCAGGATTTCATCGCCCAGAACAAGGCTATCTTCCAGGGTCGCCGCGATCTGGTGGTTTCCATGCTTAATCAGGCTAAAGGCATCACCTGCCCGACACCAGAAGGCGCGTTCTACGTTTATCCTTCCTGTGCAGCCCTGATCGGCAAGAAAACCGAATCCGGCAAGGTCATTGAGACCGACGAAGATTTCGTCACCGAGCTGCTTGAAGCAGAAGGCGTTGCTGTTGTGCATGGCTCGGCATTTGGTCTTGGACCAAACTTCCGTATCTCCTATGCAACTTCGGAAGATCTGCTTGAAGAAGCCTGCAAGCGCATTCAGCGCTTCTGTGCAAGCTTGCGATAAGCTTTCACGCAACAAAAATTAAGGAGCCGCAAGGCTCCTTTTTTTGTGCCTATATGTTCAGCACAATTACAAAATCAAATCAGGAATCTGGACAAAAAAAAGCCGGACAAAACGTCCGGCTATAAAGTTTTGAAGGAGCGTAAAAGCAATCCTTCAGAGGGGAACACTCATGATGCGCAAATGGGAGGAGAAACGCATCACTGAGATGGCCTTTATATGCACTTATTAGCCCCCAATAACAACAGACCTTATCGCAACGCAGCCATGCATAAATCACATAGCTTTAGTGGAGTTATAAAATACAATAATTTCAATGTGTTATATTCTTTATGAAATGAAAAAGCTTAATCCGACGCACGGATTAAGCCTTTTGGATAATAAGAATTGCATGGCTTATGCGATCAATAAGCCCAGTTACGCGCCTTTGAGAAAAGGAAATCACGGAACACATGCAGCTTCGCAGAATTTTTAAGCGCTTCCGGATAACAGAAGAACGTGTCGAAAGACGGCGTTTCTTCCAGATCAGGCACCATTTGTACGAGACCTGCTTCTTTATCAACCATGTAATCCGGCAGAACACCAATACCGATACCACGCTCCACCGCACGGCGGATCGATTGCAGATTATTAACCTGCAAAGCAGAAACGCGCTGGCTGCCATCGGTGCGACCGGCAATTTCCAGCCAGTTAAGACTGGTCAGATAGCTTGGCGCCATTTCACCAAAGGTGATGATACGATGTTCGTCCAGCTGTTCAAGCGAACTGAGCTTGCCGTATTTTGCTACATAAGAAGCAGAGGCATAAACATGCATATGCACCGTAAACAAACGGCGCTGGATCAAATCCGGCTGCTGCGGCTGGCGCAGACGGATAGCGCAATCAGCATGACGCATGGTCAGATCCAGCTCTTCATTGTCGAGGATCAGCTGCAATTGCACATCAGGATAAAGTTCGATGAACTCCTGAATACGTTCCATCAGCCAGCCGGTACCAAGACCAACGGTGGTGGTAACGCGCAAACGCCCGCTTGGCTTTTCTTTACTGTCAGCCAGTTTCGAGCGTACATTTTCAAGCTTCATCAGCACATCATGCGCCGTGCGGTACAAAATCTCACCCTGTTCTGTGAGAATAAGACCGCGCGCATGCCGGTGAAATAACGGCACGCCGACATCTTGCTCCAAAGCACTAACCTGCCTTGAAATTGCTGATTGCGACAAATGCAGCGTCTGAGCAGCATGGGTGAAAGACCCTGCCTCAGCCGCCGCATGGAAAATGCGCAATTTATCCCAGTCGAGCGGAGCGACCACGTGTATCCCCTTTTATATTTTATTCGGCGGCTTCAGCGGCAGGTTCCTGAGCTGCCAGCCAGCGTTCTGCTTCCAAAGCTGCCATACAACCAAGGCCTGCGGCTGTTACTGCCTGACGATAGACATCATCTGCCACGTCACCGGCTGCAAACACACCCTCAACATCGGTTGCGGTTGAATCCGGTGCAGTCCACAAATAGCCGTTTGGCTTCTGCTTCAGCTTGCCGGCAAAAAGCTCCACTGCCGGTGCATGGCCAATCGCAATAAACACACCATGCGTTTCAAGTTCGCTCAGTTCTCCCGTCTGAACATTCTTCAAACGCACGCCTGTGACGGTTGCACCAACCGGCGGCTTTGCTTCATTTCCTGTAATTTCATCAACAACACTGTTCCAGATGACTTTCACATTGTCACGCTTCAACAAGCGGTCGTGCAAAATTTTCTCACCGCGCAAGAAATCACGACGATGAACAAGCGTCACGGATTTAGCGATATGCGAGAGGTAAAGCGCTTCTTCAACGGCAGTATTACCACCGCCGACAACCACCACATCACGGCCACGATAGAAGAAGCCGTCACAGGTCGCACAAGCAGAAACCCCGCCGCCCATAAATGTCTGTTCACTTTCAAGGCCGAGCCATTTCGCCTGCGCACCGGTCGCAATAATCAGCGCATCACAGGTATAGATTGTGCCTGAATCACCGATCAGCTGGAAAGGACGCTGATCAATCTTCACTTCCGTGATGAGATCATAAGCAATTTCTGCACCGACATTTTCTGCCTGCTTTGCCATCTGTTCCATCATCCACGGGCCTTGAACCGGATCGGCATAGCCTGGATAATTTTCGACTTCCGTGGTGATCATCAGCTGGCCGCCCTGCTGCATGCCGGTGATGATCAGCGGTTTCAACATGGCACGCGCTGCATAAATCGCCGCCGTATATCCGGCAGGACCAGAGCCAATAATGATAACTGGCGCATGACGCTGTGACATGAAAAAATTCCTCTCGGGCATAAATTTAAGGGCATAGATCGGCAGTTAAGCTAATCGGTTAGAATCATCTTTCCGTGCTTGAAACGCTCACTGCACAGATATTGTGTCCAACGTAGGTTCGCTCACAACACTTTGCAAGATAAGTGCTGGGAGATGACATATTTAGCCACAGTTTGTGACATAAAAAACATGCAGCTTATCACGATCAGTCGCATTGCAGGAAAGAACGGCAGAGGCTAAGAAAGACTGCTTATAGTTTTATCTTATATCCGGCCACGGAGAGAATGCCATTTTTCGTTCAGTCAGTAATATTTGTGCGCGCTTCGGCCTGATTATGGCTTTGGCAATGCTGCTACCGGCAGCCATTGACCTGCGCGATAATAATGATGACTGGCTGGTTTTTGTGCGCTCTTCTGCTGCCACAGCTGCTTTTTGCAGCATGGTGCTGATGGCCACACAAGGACAACATATCCGCTTTACCCCGCGGCTCGGCTTTTTGCTCACCACCAGCATCTGGCTGACGGCCGCTTTTCTGGGCTCGGTTCCGCTTTATTTTTCGCATCTACCGATTTCCTATGCCACCGCTTTTTTTGAAGCGATATCAGGTGTAACGTCAACCGGTGCGACAGCCCTCACCCAGCTTGATGAAATGCAGCGCGGCATTTTGCTATGGCGCTCTTTATTGTGCTGGATCGGGGGTATCGGGTTCATCGGTTTGGCGCTTTTGATGCTGCCGTCTTTACGCGTTGGCGGTTTGGCGCTTTTTCATATGGAAAACTCAGATAAATCTGAAAAAGTGCTGCCACGCATGAACCAGATCGCGCTTGGCATTGTGGTTGCTTACGGCACCATGACCACGGCTTGCATCATCGCTTATTTTGCCGTGGGCATGGATATGTTTGATGCCATCAATCATGGCCTCACCACTGTCGCCACCGCGGGTTTTTCTACCCATGACAATTCGCTCGGCTTTTATGCCGGCAACCGGCCGCTGTTGGTGATCTCCACCATTTTCATGGCTTTGTCGGCATTGCCGTTTATTTTCTATATCAAGGCCTTCACACCTCGTGGTTTCAGCAGTCTGATCGACCCGCAGGTGAAACTGTTTTTTGCAATTGTCATCAGCTTTAGTTTTGCGCTCGCCATTGTGCTGCGTGTCGGCCAAGACATTCCTTTTGGTGACGCGCTGGTTTCGGCATCATTCCATTTTGTTTCCGTTATCACCACCACCGGCTATGCGACCGAGGATTATTCACTCTGGGGGCCACCGGCTCTTGGTATTTTCTTTCTGGCTTCATTCTTAGGTGGCTGTGCAGGCTCCACTTCAGGCGGGATCAAAATGAACCGCCTGATCGTATTGTTCAGCCTCACCCGCGCCAATCTTGCCCGCCTGATTATGCCGCATGCAGTTATTAAAATGCATTATGGTGATTCAGAAATTACCGGCGACATTGCACAAGCTGTGCTGCTTTATCTGTTTCTTTATATTGCATCACTGGTGATTGGTGCCGTGCTGCTTGCCAGTGTAGGCTTGGATTTTGTCACCGCCTTTACCGGCGCCCTCACCGCCCTCTCCAATGTCGGCCCCGGCCTTGGCGAAACCATCGGGCCGGTGGGTAACTATTCAACTGTTCGTGACAGCGCTTTATGGATATTAAGCTTCCTGATGCTGGCCGGACGATTGGAACTGGTGACCGTTTTTATCCTGTTCACAAAGGCCTTTTGGGTGCGATAAGACAGGATTACTGCCATATTTTAGGCCAAAAAGGCAGGTTTTTAGCCACAAAACACTAAGAATGGATGATTTACATCAGCACGATCTTTTTGCTAAGAGCAATAATGCATTACTGCTCTTGGGAATCACACATTATTATTACAATTTACCGCAACTTCATTGCGCACGGAGTTACTAATGCCGATTAAGGCTGACCTTGACGAGATTGACTGGAAAATCCTTAAAGAGCTGCAAGATAATGGGCGCATCACGAATGTGGAGCTGGCCGAACGGGTGGGAATCTCTGCTCCGCCATGCTTGCGCCGCGTTCGCAAGCTGGAAGAAAGTGGCGTTATCAACGGCTACCGCGCAATTTTAAATGGTGCGGCACTGGGGCAGGATCTGGTTGCCTTTTGCTCCGTGGGCCTGCATCGACAGTCTGACGCCGATTTGAGAGCCTTTGCAGAAAAAAGCAAAATTTGGCCGCTCGTACGTCGTGCATGGATGGTTTCCGGTGAATCAGATTTTCTGCTGCATTGCGTGGCACCCGATCTCAACACATTCCAGACATTTGTAATTGAAGAACTGACCTCAACACCAAATGTCGATTCTGTACGCACTGCACTAACCATCCGCTCCGTTAAAAACGAGCCTTTGCTGATCATCTAAAATAATATCTTATAAAAACAAAAAACCCCGGCATTGACCGGGGTATTTTTATGCTCAGCGCCATTCAAAGCTTAATAATTTTATCAAGCAGTCCCGAAACTGTTTAGCCGCTCGAACCACAACTATTGCAACAAATATAATCTGTCGCATGCAATCTGGTTCGCTCTTTTGCATCGTCGCAGTCATACTTATAAAGCATCAGACTGCGACAGTGCTGAAGCCATCGCACTATTTTAGTAGCGCAGACGCTTTGTTCAATTATTCGGTAACTGTAATATTTACAGCTTTAGGGCCTTTGCCACGACGATCAGGTTCGGTTTCGTATGAAACCTTCTGATTGTCTGTCAGACCTGTCAAGCCGGATGCCTGTACAGCAGAGATATGTACGAAAATATCTGCGCCGCCATCATCAGGTTTGATAAAGCCAAAACCTTTTTCATTATTAAAAAACTTGACCAAGCCGGTCTGTGCCATTGGATCCGTTCCTTTTCCTGGCGCTGCATCCTCACAAGAGAAAGCAGAATTATCGACCGCCAAACGCACCACACGCCCGGCGGAGGGTCATGCAGGCAGTTCTCGAAATAAGGGAAGGAGCTGATCATTGCCGGTTGTCCGACTCGGAACTTAGAGCGGTTCCGACACGCAATTCTTCCTGTCTTCCATCGTTCGCAAAATGCCCGAACCATGCAAGACTGCGCGAAGTAACGCGATTTGGCAAGCAAATTTTTCGATTTTGATATAGAGAGCCCTATCATTTAGTATTACTGCATATAGTAGATGCAATATAATTACAAAAATTATGACTTAATCATGTATATTATTTCACATTATCAATATTGCGGAAAAGCTATTCTCTAAACTAGTGCGTCTTCAAAAAACGTCAGCCATTACAATCCATTGCTGTTGGCAGCGCACCCACTCAACGGTTGCGTGTCACGATACAAGCCCCCCCGGAACTGCGCAATTTATTACAGATATTGTCGGCTTCCGCACGGCTATCCGCACCAATGCGCACGGCATAAACACCACGCTTACCCATCGCTGTGCGTTGTCTGCTGATATGTGGTTCTTTATTACCGATGATATTTTTATACTGTTTACGCAGACGCCCCCACTGCGCAACTGCCACATTACGTTTGAAATTACCTGCTACCTGAATGCCCCATGGCTGCGGCTTTATCTTTGCCTGCGCGATCATACGTGTCGGGATAATCGGTAATCTTTTACAGGCACTCAAAAAATCCAGCTCTTTATCCAGAGGCTGCATGTCTTTAAGCGGTGCACCGATGAAATCATCCGCATATGTGCCGGTAATATCCAAAACATAGCTCTCGGTTTCAAGAGGCAAAAAGCCCCCGCGATTAAGCCAGCCGCGCACCCGTCCCGACCCCGCATTATAGGCAGCAGCCGCCAATCCCCAATTGCCAAACTCGCGTCTCAAATCTGCCAGCAGAGCCGCAGAAGCCGGAATAGCCTTACTATAATCAAAAGGATCAGCCAATCCTCTCTCACGGGCAGTTGCCGGCATGAATTGTGCAATTCCCTGCGCACCGACAGGACTGACCGCCAAATGATCAAAGCGGCTTTCTTTCCAGATCAGGCGCGTAAAGAAACCTGATGGCACATCATGCTTTGTCGCGGCACTCTCCAGCAACTGGCACACTTGCTCAACACTCGGTGCTGTTTTTTCCAATGCTGGCTTTTCCGGCTCAGCCTGTTGCAGCGATGCGTCTGTTTCAGCAGTGGCCATAAATGACGAGAACAATAAAGCGGCGCTTGCCAGCACTACCAACAACAGTTTTTGTCGTCTCAATCCTTGCCGCATTCAGTGGTGACCCGCCCCGTTAACAAGCATCCTGAAAAGAATAGCTTCTGATAATCATTATAATGCGACAAAATAAAGAGTAAGCAAATATGTGTGGTTTGAAGACCAGTCATCTGCTTGGTTCTTGTTATACATCATTGAAAAATAAACATCTTACAAGATTACATTTTCGTAATATTTCAGTTGCCAAATTTTACAAGAAACTTCATGCTGAAAATCATCGGCATTTTTCAGTTCTCATAATGCAATCAACCATTATAGCAACTGACCAGCGATGCGAAAAACCAACCTCTTGTGAAATCCGGCTTAAGTTTCAGCATGGATTTTGCGAAACACATGCACAGAACGGCTCCACTTATGGTTAGTTTCAAAAAACTTGGTTTTACAGCTGCATTGCTTTTGCTTGCAGGTTGCGTAGTGGAAAGCGGTACTACAACCCGCCCTCCGGTCAGACCACATCCGGCACCGTCAGCCTGCCCTTATAATTACGCACCGGTTTGCGGCCAGCGCAATGGTGTACAAAAAACAATGCCGAATGCGTGCACAGCCAATGCGCAAGGCTATCGTATTGTTGCTAATGGTGAATGCGGCAACCGTCCGGGTCATGGCTGGGGCAATAATGACGGCAAACCGAACCAGTCCCATCGCCCGCGCCCGCCTCGTCCGCCCTATGTCAAACCAGGCAAACCATCCAACATTGCCTGCACCAGAGAATTTAATCCTGTTTGCGCCGTCAGCGGCAAAAATAAGCGTAATTTCCCGAATAGCTGTGAAGCACAGCGTGCCGGTTTCCGTCCGGTACACCCCGGCCAATGTTAAGCTAACGAGATTTTATCATGGAATAGAAACGGCCTGTTACAACAGGCCGTTTTTTTATTGCTAGTAAAGCAGCCAGTGATCAGACGAATTAATAGGTTCGTTTCTTGGAAAAGCTATTGTGACGTTTTCATGTCTGGATTATGACAGCCTGATCATATTTCATAATGCCTCGGCATTTCAGCGACTGCATATAGACAGGCAATACCATGATAGAAAAGAAACGCATTGCTTCTTTTTTCCTAATGATCTCCCTACTTTATTTATTGCGAAAATATTTTGATCTCGGAAATATTGAAACCGTCTTGTATTTTGTTGGCGCCATCATTGTATCGCGCCTGATCCCATTCAATAATGATAAGAATATCAATAAAAGATATTATCTGC
Source organism: Paenochrobactrum glaciei (assembly GCF_039522165.1). Classification (NCBI taxonomy): domain Bacteria; kingdom Pseudomonadati; phylum Pseudomonadota; class Alphaproteobacteria; order Hyphomicrobiales; family Brucellaceae; genus Paenochrobactrum; species Paenochrobactrum glaciei. The sequence continues at coordinate 148,697 of NZ_BAAADE010000002.1, read as the reverse complement.
TGTGGAGCCTGATACCGCTTCTATTGATGACTGCCTATATGGGTATTTTCCTCATTTTTGGTGATTTTGATTTCGGCGCGGTTCTTTACCACATCGATATGGGCGTTGATGGCGGACGTCCGACGGTTCAGGGCAACAGAGTTGTTTTTCTGGTACTGTCTTTCCTTGGCTTTCTTATTCCGATGCTTTTCTTTAAAAAGCATGATCGCCGTTTCAAAGTCATTGATCCGCTGATTGCCATTATTCTATTGGTATGCAATCCGTTTTTCTGGAGTGTTTACGATTTTTACTACGGTAAAAAAGACCTAACGCTTTTCGAAAATTATGTAGAACCACCACTGCAATTTCCAAATGGTGTAACTAAGAAAAATATCGTCATTATCTATGCGGAAAGTACTGAGCGTACTTTTGCTGAAATTGAACACGGTGAGCAGACATTTGCAGAGCTTTCACAAGTCGCTTCAACCGGTTTGGAAGTACAGGGCTTGCGCCAAGTCGCCAATACCGGCTGGACAATGGCTGGTTTCATGACATCGCAATGCGGCGTAACCTTGCAACCACGTGGTCTTTATCGCGGCAATAATTACTCACGTCACAAAGATTTTTTCACCGGCATTTATTGCTTACCAGATATTTTGAGCGCCAATGGCTATTATACCGAATATATGAATGGTGGCGGTCGCAATTTTGCCGGGCTTGGTGCTTATCTTGACAGTCATCATTTCAATCGCACAACCCATTTCGATGATTATAAAGACCTTGTTGGTGATTATACCAGCTATTGGGGTCTCTATGATGACACACTGATGGAGCTGGCTGAAAAACGCATTGAAGAGCTACATCAGCAAAAACATCCATTTGCCTTCTTCATGGCTACAATTGGCGGCCATGCTTCAACTGGTTTTCCAACTCAGACCTGCAAAGCAAATGTTCCACAGGGTAACTTAAGTGGCATGCAGTTTGCCATTAAATGCTCCGGCTATCATATCCAAAAAACCATCGAAATCCTTCGTGAAAAGGGTTTGTTAGAAAACACTATTGTTGTTGTTCATAATGACCATCTGATTATGGACAATCCACATTCTGACGAGCTCAACACTTTTTACCGTATGAATTATTTCACAGCTCTGGGCGACGGTATTGAACCGCAAGTCATCAAACGTGAAGCAGCTATGTTTGACCTGTTTCCGACCATTCTGGAGCTTTTAGGCATGAATTTACCGGATGGGCGTGCAGGTATTGGCCGCTCAATCTTCAATCCGAATAAAAATATGATGGAAGAACTGGGACATGGCGGATTGGATGCCGCAATAACCAAAGATCGCTCACTACGTGAAAAAATGTGGAACGAAAAACGTCCGGAATTGAAATAAGAAAAGGAGGGCAATGCCCTCCTTTTTTAATACCATCAACAAAGCAGTCTTAACGACCCGGCCTTCCGGTTTTGCCCGGACGGCGCTTTTTACGTGCCATTTCACCCGGATCTTCATATGAACCGATACCAATGCGTCCGCGTTTGACAAACTCATCGCCATCAACCGGTACTTCCGTTCTTTTCACTGTCATTTCATCCAGCGTATTTTTACGAAAACGGCTTTCCGGCATAGCGCCTTCATGACGTGGTTTCGCCGTATCGGTTCCAGGTCCCATATCGTCAAGCGACGGCTTTTGAAACAGGCTGCTCTCCGACGCATCATCAACTGTGCGGTGTACTTTGCGCCCAGCATTATGGCGGCCTTTGGTGCGTCCTGTTACCGGACTTTCCAATTCCACTTCCCGCGCCATCGGATCATCGGAAATCGCCAGCTCGGTCTCACGCAGACGTTTCAACTCATCGCGCAAACGTGCGGCTGTTTCAAAGTCGAGATCAGCTGCGGCTGCCCGCATTTCTTTCTCCAGATGCTCGATATGAGCAGCCAGATTGTTGCCAACCATCGCACCTTCTTCAGCAAAGCCGGAAAGATTGGCACGCACATGATCCTGCTCGTAAACAGAATTCAGAATATCATTGATATTCTTACGTACACTGGCCGGTGTGATACCGTTGGCTTCGTTATAAGCCATCTGCTTGGCACGACGGCGTGTCGTTTCTTCCATCGCACGGCTCATCGAACCGGTGATCTTATCCGCGTAAAGAATAACCTTGCCGTCAACGTTACGCGCAGCACGACCGATTGTCTGCACAAGTGACGTTTCAGAACGCAGGAAGCCTTCCTTATCGGCATCCAGAATAGCCACAAAACCACATTCCGGAATGTCCAGACCTTCACGCAGCAAGTTAATACCGATCAGCACATCAAAAGCGCCAAGACGCAAATCACGGATGATTTCGATGCGTTCCAACGTATCAATATCGGAGTGCATATAACGCACCCGCACGCCCTGCTCATGCAGATATTCGGTCAGGTCTTCCGCCATACGCTTAGTGAGCACTGTCACCAATGTGCGATAACCTTGCTGTGCCGTAGCCCGAATTTCGCCGAGCACATCATCAACCTGACTTTTTGCCGGACGAACTTCTACCGGCGGGTCAATCAGACCGGTCGGACGAATGACCTGCTCAGCAAAGACACCACCTGCCTCTTCCATTTCCCACTTACCGGGCGTTGCCGAAACAGCCACAGTTTGCGGACGCATTGCGTCCCACTCCTCAAACCGCAGCGGGCGGTTATCAAGACAAGACGGCAAACGGAAACCATATTCGGCCAATGTTGCTTTACGTCTAAAGTCACCGCGATACATACCACCGATCTGTGGAATGGTCACATGGCTTTCATCAAGGAAAACAAGGGCATTATCAGGAATATATTCAAACAATGTCGGCGGCGGTTCACCCGGCTTGCGTCCCGTCAGATAACGCGAGTAGTTTTCAATACCGGCACAAGAGCCTGTCGCTTCCAGCATTTCCACATCAAATGTAGTGCGCTGCTCAAGGCGTTGTGCTTCCAGCAAACGCCCTGCCCTTGTCAGTTCTTCCAAGCGGTCACGTAATTCAGCTTTGATCGATTTAATCGCCTGATTGAGCGTTGGGCGCGGCGTAACATAGTGCGAATTCGCATAGATTTTGACTGACTGCAGATCGCCGGTTTTCTGTCCTGTCAGCGGGTCAAATTCGGTTATGGTTTCAATCTCATCGCCAAACATGGAAATGCGCCACGCGCTATCTTCCAAGTGAGCGGGGAAGATTTCAATCGTATCACCCCGTACACGGAAAGAACCGCGGACAAAATTAATGTCCTGACGCTTATATTGCTGTGCGACCAAATCGGCGAGCAGCTGGCGCTGATCAAGCCTGTCACCGATCTTCATTTCAAAGGTCATCGCAGTGTAGGTTTCAACCGAGCCGATACCGTAAATACAGGAAACCGATGCTACGATAATACAATCATCGCGCTCCAGCAGCGAACGGGTCGCCGAGTGTCGCATCCGGTCGATCTGCTCGTTGATTGATGATTCTTTCTCAATAAAAGTATCAGAGCGCGGCACATAGGCTTCCGGCTGATAATAATCATAATAAGAAACGAAATATTCGACCGCATTATTAGGGAAGAAGCTTTTAAACTCGCCGTAAAGCTGCGCAGCCAATGTTTTGTTCGGCGCTAAAATCAATGCCGGACGCTGTGTCTGCTGGATCACCTGCGCCATGGTGAACGTTTTACCCGAGCCGGTTACACCAAGCAGAACCTGTGTGCGCTCGCCATCTTCCAAACCCTCAACCAAATCTTTGATCGCAGTCGGCTGGTCACCGGATGGCGTAAACTCTGTTTCCAGTGTGATTGCTCGTCCGCCTTCAGACTTTGCTGGCCTGACAGGACGGTGCGGCGTCCACAATTCACCATTTTTAAACAGCGGATTACCGGATTCAATCAAGTCAGACAGCGCTTGCACAGTGGCTGTCGCGCCAGACGGCGAGATTTTATCCGCATCTTCAAGTGCCACATCAAGACCGGAAACCGGATTAAGACCAGCAGCAGCCCGCTCTTTAGCCGTAGCTGCCATACCAATAGAGGTGCCGCGCGATGTACGCGCTGCGTTCACCTTAGCACTATCGGCCTTCTTCACCGTTTTTTTAGCTGTTTTTTTTGCAGGCTTTGCAGTTGCGTCCTGCTCGGCTGCATCGCTGATTTCCTTTGCCCAATCCGCAATCGATGCACTGAAAGGCGTTCCCGACAGCGACGGCTGCGGGGCTTCGGCAAAACCAGAAATGCTGCTTTCAGCATCGGTCTGTGAAAAAGGTGGCTTATCTTTTGAAGAGGTCATGATGCTAATATGGCGATCTCGCTGAGGAAAGAAAAGAGCATGAAACAAAATCGCCTCATGCTCTTAGCCGATACGGTACATTACCAGAACAAACAGATCAAACCAAGTACAAATCAGTTATAGCGATGCGGGCGCGGACGCCCATGATTGCCGTTTGGACGACCCGAATTATTCCAATGCGGACGGTTTGGTCTGTTTGGGCGATCCCAGTTCGGGCGTCCCGGACGATTATGATTCCAATGCGGGCGATTTGGACGATGCGGGCGGTTCCAATGCGGACGGCCATAATAATCATCGCGATAATAACGATCATTGCGGCTGTTAATTGCCGAACCAATCACCACACCGGCAATCAGCGGAATACCAATTGCTGCGGCATTATTGGAAAAATTATTTGACTGATAATTGCCCGATGAGCCCACACGCGTGGCCAAATAACGCGATGAAGCCCAGCCGTGCAGGCCGCCATAGCGCACCTGACACCAGCCATAACCGCTGGTACACCCGCTAACATCAACACGGGCACGATTAGGAATGGCACCAAGGGTACGATATTTCGTGCCAGGCCCTGCTCTCACGTTCAAATCAGCCGTTACAATTGCATTGGCTGCCTGTGCAGCACCGGCTGCAAGTAAACCAACTGCAAGCAATGCAGTTCTAAAAAGTACTTTCATGGGGGCAGCTCCTGTTTAAGCTTGTAATTGGTAACGCATGAATATGCCCAACCGTTCCATCAGCCTCGGCACTTTATCATAGTGTATGCAATTTAAGAGTGGGAATTGCTTTGATTAAGGCTTAAATCCATCATCAGAACATTTAATTTCCAGGAGTGCAAAATGACTGAAACCTCTTCACCAAAGGGCACATTGACCATCCGTACACAGGCCATGCCATGCGATGCCAATGCGGCCGGGGATATTTTCGGCGGCTGGGTTATGGCACAGATGGATTTATCCTGTGGTATCCGCGCAGCAGAACGTGCTGGCGGCCGCGTGGTGACTGCTGCGGTGCGTGAAATGTCCTTTGCCAAACCGGTGAAGGTCGGCGACACATTGTGTATCTATACCGATATTACTAAAGTTGGCCGCACATCCATCACCTTGAAAGTGGAAACCTGGGCGCAGCGTTATTTGTCCCAACAGATGGATCTTGTCACCCACGGCGAATTTGTCATGGTTGCCCTTGATGCAGACAGCAAACCAACCCCGATCGCAGAAGAAATCATCAGCGCATAAGGCTTTTATGCCCTGCGCCTTGTGATTATTTACATGTCTTATTCGTCTGGCAGCGAGCGAGCCTCAGGCTTTCAATATCCTGCTCCTCGGCCAGACCAAGAATAGCAGGCTCCGCTGCCGCAACCACATGATGATCGGGCGCTCCCTCATAAGCACGCACCCTTGCAGGCGTAGGAGCCACCAAATCCGCTGCTGTATTATGTTGTGTGCAGCCTGCAAGCATCAAACCTGCCAGCATTCCACCATAAATCAAAACCTGTCTTGTCAAATTTGGCGTTTCTTCGGGATCTACTGAAATGGCGTTTTTAATCTCTCCGGCAATTCTTCCCATTATTCTGCTCATCATGTCCAATGTATTTATGACCACAGCCTGGTACGGACATTTAAAATTTCCGCAAGCCTCGCTGATTACAGTCATTTTTCTCAGCTGGGGCATTGCGCTTGCCGAATATTGTCTGGCTGTTCCAGCAAACCGGATCGGCTCAGCTGTTTACACAACCGCCCAGCTGAAAACAATTCAGGAAGTGATTACCCTCATCATCTTCGCTCTCTTTTCAGTTTTCTATCTGAAAGAAGCGTTTAGCTGGAACTACCTGATCGGATTTGCCCTGATTGCTCTTGGTGCGTCTTTTATCTTTAAAGCGTAGCCACAGCTTGAGGCTTTTTTGCGGTCAGCATCGGGATAATTTCAACGGCCAGCATCGAGATGAAGATCAATCCACATCCGACAAGCCCGACAAAAGACAAGCGTTCACTTAAGAAAATTGCTCCGAAAAGCGCGGCAAACAAAGCTTCAGACGACAGGAAAATAGCGGCCTGCGGCGGCGTAGTATAACGCTGCCCGATGGCCTGTAATGTGAAAGCCGCACCGGATGAGAAAATGCCGGTAAACAGCAGTTCTTTCCATGTGACAGCAACGGCTGACCAATCGACTTCGCCCAGTGTGAATGCAAAGATAAAGCCGATCACCGCACAGGTTGCAAATTGCACAAGGCTTAATGTTACCGGCCGGCCGGTTCGGTTTGCTTGTCCGATCAGTAAAACCTGCAATGCCCAGAAAAACGCACCAAACATTACCAGCCAGTCGCCTTGTTTAAGTGCGCTCAGTTCCCCGCCCGACAGCAGATAAATACCTGCCAAGGCAGCTAATGAACATGGCCAGATGATACCATGCGGCCATGCCCGAAAAATCAGCACGCCTAAGACGGGCACCAAAATTAGATAAAGGCCTGTTAGAAAGCCGGCATTGGTTACAGAGGTTGTTTGCAGGCCGATTTGCTGGGCGGCAAGGCCGGTGAAAAGAACCAATCCGATAGCAGCAAAAAACAGATAATCACGACGATTTAAAGTCAGGCGCGCTTTGCCACCTTCGGCTATAGCCAGTGGTAAAATTGTAAAACTGGCAATCAGTGATCGCACCGCAATAAACATAAACGGCCCAATATTTGTCATGGCGGTGGACTGGGCAACAAAACCCATTCCCCAAATCATACCGGCGAGCAAAAGAAGCAAATTAGCCTGAAGGCGCGACATCGTGCAAAACCTGAAAACTGCTGAAAAACTGGCTGAATACGGGTTGTATTCATCCTGCAATCTATAGCCACAGTTGCGCCTCGACAGCAAGAGCAGCGATTTAAACCTTTAGAATATGCTGCATTTTATTAGTAAAACTATTCAATGTCTTGTCTGTCATTGCCACCAATAAAAAAAGCCGCCCCGAAGAGCGGCTTTTTTAGCCATTGAAAGCAATAATCTGTCTCACATCCAAGCAGAACATCAGATTTCATCAATCTGACGCACGCTCAAAGATTATGGGCGAACAGCTGTTACTTCAATTTCTACCAACCATGCCGGGCTTGCCAAAGCAGCAACCTGCATGACGGAACGTGAAGGCAGGTTAGGCTGTGCTTCAGTACCGAAGAACTGGGTGTAACCTTCCATGAAGCCGGCAAAATCCATCTTGCCGCCCTTTTCAGGGTCGCCAACGAGGAAAACCTGCATTTTGATAACATCGCTCATTTTCAGATCAAGCGAAGCCAACGATTTTTCAATCGACTTCAGAACTGTTTCTGTCTGTGATTTGGTGTCACCGTAAGCAGCAATCGTATTTTTTTCTGCTTTTTCATCAACAACAGTTGGAACCGCACCGCTGAGGTAAACAGTGGTCTTTCCTGCCGGTACTTCTACTGCCTGAGCAATCGGGAATGTTGAACCCGGTGCTTTATGACGAATAACATCTTGAGCAAAAGCCTGGCCTGAAAGCATAACGCCTAAAGCGCAAACTGCAGCAGCTGTCAAATTCTTCATGGATACTTCCTTATATCGATTTACACTTCGATAAGCATTGAAAAAGTGGGCGAGAAAAAGGCCGGAATAAACAGATGCCGTGTTATACACACGGCATCTGCATTTTATGATTAACGGTTATCCGCTACGTCCTGAGCTGTTACAGGCTCTTGATAGTCGTTACCAAAGTTGGTGCGGATATATGTCACAACGGCAGCAATCTGCTCGTCATTCATCATCTGACCAACTGGTGGCATACCCTTCAAACCGTTCAACAGAACATAGATCGGGTAGCTGGCTTCAGCCAAAGTTTCATTCTTGGCCAGTGCCGGATAATAACCAGCACCAACTGCACCTTTACCTTCTGCCATATGGCAAGCCTGGCAAACAGTTTCGTACAGTTCCTGACCGGTCTGAGCTGCAAAAGTATTGCTGCTGCTCAAACCTGTTCCGGCAGAGTCTGCCAGAGCAGCAGGAGCAGCTACACCAAGAATGGTAGCTGCGGCTGCAGCAAGCGCCAATGGGCGAACCAGAAGAGAAATATTTTTCATTTGAATGTTCCTTTCATCGAGCCGAGAAAGATTAAGGAAAACCCTTAACCTTTGATCACGCGCTCATGAAGTCTGGTGATTGCATCAAGTGACGAAAGGATCGCACCTTCCTGCCAGCCAGGGATGTAAGAGCAATGCTCACCTGCAAGCACAACGCGACCGTCGATTTTGCAGAGGTTCTGGTAATGCTCTTCACGCATTTCATCAGTCCAGTCACCAGCACAACCCAGTGTGTACGGGCTGCGATGCCATGCCCAGGTAACACCGTTTTCAAATTCTTCCTTGTACTGCGGATGAATTTCTGCACCGTATTCAACAGCTTTAGCAACGCGATCAGCAGGGGACAGGGAAGTGAACTCGTATGAGTTTGGACCATTCCATGTGTAACCGCCGAGCAGAACGCCCTTGCCACCCATGTTGTAGTTGGTGCTTGGATAAGAAATCTGACCTATAGGTAGGTTGGTGAAGCTGATACCGCCAAAGATGTGCTCGTCTTCTTCCCAGAAGCGGCGCTTGAACTGCAGGCCGAACTTCACGGAAGAAACATAAGGAACAGCAGCGATTGCGCCCTTCATTTCTGAGCTCAGATTGGTTTCGATCTGGGCAAGAATAGGTAAAGGAATGGTGCAGATACACCAGTCAGCGCTTTCTTCTTTTACAGTGCCTGGATTTGCAACATCTTCATAAGTGACGGTTACGCCCTTATCATTCTGCTGGATTTTGATAACTTTGCACTGATAAGTGATGAGGTCGCCAACTTCCTTAGCAAAAGCCTGACCGATCACGCCCATACCACCCACTGGCTGGAACATGGTGGTCTGAAATTCGTACAGGCTGAAGTTTGACAGATATTGCCACAGATTCGAGCGCAGCAAATCTTCAAATTTATAAGGGTCGCTTGGAACCGGTTTTGCACCAACACCGCCACCTGGATCTTTTTCATAACCACGGAATTCGGCTGTGTGAATGCTTTTCACATAATTGAAGTTTTCATCAAGAACACCCCATGAACGCATCGCTTCAAGTAGGATTTCCTGATCTTCTTTGGTTACCAGCTCATCCAAGCCGCCTTTTTTTGTTGCCTTTGCAAGCAAACCGGCAGAATGGCTCTGGAAATCAACTTTCACATCGCGGATACGCTGTGGCTTACCGCCAAAAGCTTCGGTTGAATGCAAGAATGCATTGTAGTTGAGCTGCTGGAATGGTTCCAGCTGAACGCCGAGGCGCTTACAGTAATCCAGCACCGCATGATGGTGGTAAGGAATACGCCAAGGACCAAGGTTGATGTACTGGTCTTTGTCGAATTCACAAGTCTGTGTTGTTCCGTCGATTTCAGTGAATTTGTCACCGCCGTGAACAGTCCAGTTACGGCCGCCTGGACGATCATTATATTCGAGGATCTTAACGTTATAACCAGCCTGACGCATTTCGAGTGCTGCGGTCATACCTGCAAGACCTGCACCGAGAATCAGAACTGTGGCGCCTTTAGGGTCGCCTTCCAGCTTAACTGGACCTTTGTAACCGGATTCAGCGGCATGACCAAGGTTGGTCATTGCCTGATACATCACCGCACCACCGGCTGTAGCACCGATCAGCGAGAGTAAATCCCGGCGTGTAAAATTCGAAAACGCTTTTGTGCGATTCATTGTTAAAGTTCCTCTTACTTATCCGATAACCATATTTCAGTATCGACATCAGTGAGACCGTATAAGCCCCCACAGAACGCCCATAACTAGTACCAGCCACAATACAGTCAATTAAAAATAATTCATGATTTCAATCGATTTTAGTAATATATTGCATAAAAGAATTGATATTAAGAAAAACAATTCAGAATTGCAAGCATAGCACAAATCTCTACTTAAGCCGGAATCAGCAAGCAGCATTTTATTCTTGATTTTTTCAAACCAACGCGGCGGCGGAACGCACTAAAGGCCGCCGATTAAATTATGAGATTTTCACACTACTAATTTCTATGCAGCCGGTTCTCTCTACTATGCATTAAAATGCACTCTTTGACAATTGCCCGCTCAAAGTTGGCAGCGCGCCCTTTATCAATTCCGTGTGAATTAGCAAGCCCTGCCGTTTGTGCGAGCGCAAAAAACACATCAAAATGAACAAAAACGGGCTGCCAAAAGCAACAGCTTCAACCCGCTCGAATTCAGACCTATATAAATAAAGTTAGTATAGCGAACCGGAGCAGCCAAGTTCCCCTCACCTTTAGCACCATCATTTGAGGCCTTATTTCTAATTTTCCGGGCCTTGAAAGCGGTATCAGGCGAGAATGTTTCGGGAAAAGTTTATTTTCCACGTGAAAAGCCTGCAACAAATGCTATACTGAAGCAAAGATGAGAAAGAGACGGTACCGAAGTTCGGCCTTCGGTCACCGTTTTCTTTTTGTCTGCCGTCATGATGTTTAACCGTTTGGCGCATGGATGACTGACACGCAAAGGCGTTCAGCACATTGTGCCTCTCGCATAATTTTAGCCTGCTTGGCTCACGAAAGGACAGGGTATGGACAAATTTCCGATGACACCCGGCGGTTTCGAAAACCTGAAAGAAGAATTGCGTACCCGTCAACAGGTGGAACGTCCGAATATTATCCAGGCCATCTCGGAAGCAAGAGCACATGGCGACCTTTCGGAAAATGCCGAATATCATGCTGCTAAAGAAGCGCAGAGCCTGAATGAAGGCCGCATTTCCGAACTGGAAGAGCTGATTGCCCGTGCCGAAGTTATTGATGTTACCAAATTGAGCGGCGACCGCATTAAGTTTGGTGCAACCATCACTTTGATTGATGAAGAAACCGAAGCTGAAAAGATTTATCAGATTGTTGGTGATCAGGAAGCTGACGTTAAACAGGGACGTATTTCCATCTCCTCCCCGATTGCGCGTGCGCTGATTGGCAAAGGCGAAGGCGATACGATTGAAGTGAACGCACCGGGCGGCTCACGTTCATATGAAATCCTGAGCTTCAAGTTCGTCTAAGAGACAAAAGCAGATGCAGGTTCCCGTCCGGCAAACCGAGGTATCCGTCCACAAGACAGAGGTCATTGCGCCCAATTTTAAAAAGCGCTTGTCCGGTGTCACCTCGACGATCGTTCAGCTCATCCCGTTGCAAAGACGTGAAGGCTTGAACATTGCCACGATGGGGCCTGGCCTGCCTGCTGACCTGCCCCATCTCAAATGGACAGCTCTTTTCTCTTTCTGGAGCAAGCCGGAAAAGCGCAATTTTCGCATCTGGCACGCAAGACGTAACATTGAGATGATCGCAGGCATCCTCATGCGTGATGTCTTGCGGATGAAATTACGTCTTGTTTTTACCTCCGCTGCACAGCGTGATCACAAGCCATTTACCAAATGGCTGATCCGCCGCATGAATGCGGTGATTGCCACCAGCAGCCGTTCAGGTAGCTTTTTAAAAGTGCCGCATACCGTCATTATGCACGGCGTTGATCTGGAACGCTTTCATCCGCCAGTCAGTCAAGATGACGACTTTGCCGCTTCCGGCCTGCCCGGCAAATATGCCATCGGCTGCTTTGGCCGTGTGCGCCACCAAAAAGGCACCGACCTTTTTGTCGATGCAATGATCAAGCTGCTGCCGGACTATCCGGAATGGACAGCCATCATTACCGGTCGCACCACCGCAGAACATCAAAGTTTTGAAAATGATCTGAAAGCCCGCATTGCTGAAGCAGGCTTACAGGATCGCATTCTGATTTTGGGTGAAGTGCCGGATATTCGCGTTTGGTATCGCCGCCTCACACTTTATGTGGCGCCGTCGCGCAATGAAGGTTTCGGCCTCACCCCATTGGAAGCAATGGCTTCTAAAACTGCTGTTGTGGCAAGTGATGCCGGTGCCTATGCGGAAATGATAATAGAGGGCAAAACCGGTTCGGTTGTGCCGGCCGGTGACGGCGATCGTTTGCGTGAGGCCATCCGTCCTTATCTAGCCTCGCCGGAAATGGCAAAAGAACACGCAGAAGAAGCGCTTTTAAACACGCAAAAATATTTCCCGCTGGAGCGCGAAGCTGCATCCATCCGCGAAGTTTATGAGCAGGTTTTCGCACAAAAATAAGTTCACTTCGATAAGTCATAATATTCGCCCGCCCATCTGCTGATCGGCGGGCGAAACATTTTTTGCACAAAGTTCAGCGTTTAAACTTCGTTCAGCTTCCATTCATGCAGCATTGTTTATCAATGCATCATGAGCTGCAAATGCAGTGACCGAATTCAGTCCCTCCCGCCTGAATTCACAAGATGAGTTCGCTCCCAAAGGAGAAGCAGAATGAACAGATTTTTGAAGACCGCAATTTTGGGTTTGGCCGCAGCCGCAGCCGTAGCTGCGCCGATCAGCACTGCATCCGCCGATTCATGGCGTGGCCATGGCGGCTGGAACAATGGCCGTCACGGTGGTTGGCACGGCGGTCGCAATGACTGGAACAGACCACGTCCGAACCATGATCGTCCGCGCAAACGCGACAGAAGCGATGCGATTGCCGCCGGTGTGATTGGCTTGGCCGCAGGTGCAATCATTGCCGGTGCGCTGTCGCAGCCAAGCACCCCAACCTATGCGCCAGCCCCACAGCCCCGTGTTTATTATCCGCCGCAGCCAGCTTACAACACCTATCCGCCAGCACCAGCGAGCGTGAAATATCGCGGTGGTGCTCAGCCTTGGTCGCAAGCTTGGTATAATTACTGCTCGCAGAAGTTCCGCTCTTTTAACCCGAAAACCGGTACTTATCGCGGTTATGACGGCGCCGACCACTTCTGCGTCGCCAATTAATAAAAAAGCCCCCGAACATCACTGTTCGGGGGCTTTTTATTGTCTATTTCAATCACACAAGAAATGGATTGCCGCGGCGCTCATCACCAAAACGGCTGCCGGGGCCATGGCCGCACAAGAAGCCGACTTCATCGCCAAGCGGCAATAATTTATCTTTAATTGAGCTGATCAAGGCATCATGATCACCACCCGGCAGATCGGTGCGCCCGACTGAACCATTGAACAATACGTCGCCCACCAGCGCAAAAGATGCAGCTTTATTATAGAAAACAACATGACCCGGCGAGTGCCCCGGACAATGGAACACCTCAAAATCATGACCGGAAAACGAGACATGTTCACCTTCGTTCAGCCATTGATCTGAAGCAAGATTGCGCATTTTATCCGGCAGATTATAACGTGCAGCAGAGCTTTCCACACTGGCCATCAGCTCTTTATCATCAATATGCGGGCCAATAATATTGACATTCAGCGCTTCTTTCAGATCAAGCGCTCCACCGACATGATCCAAATGACCATGGGTCAGCCAAATGGCTTCCACATCCACATTATGGGCTTTTACAGCTTCTAAGATACGATCAGCATTACCACCCGGATCAATCACGACCCCTTTTTTGGTTTCACTGTCAAACAGCAAAGTACAGTTTTGCTGAAATGCCGTTACCGGTATGATAATCGCCTGTAGCTGCCCCACAACGCACTCCGTTTATTAAAAAGACTGATCATCAAATATGCAGCCGCATGCATACAAACAAGGCTTAAAAGCGCCGTGTGCCAGATTTGGTACACAAAGGTCGCTCTAACACGTTAAGATTAGAGCATAATTTAACCTTGAACTGATCTAAATGTAAGGAATTATGCTCTAACCGCATAGAACGATGATTATAATAAAAAACCGATCAGTTTCATGACCGGTTCCCTGTCGTTCTTACCAAAACAAAATATAAGGCAGCCGAAATTTCAGGACTGCCTTATAATTATTTAAGCTTTATTGGCGGCTGCGTTTTTGATCATGCCGATGATCGCCGTCAGAACGATACCACCGATACCACCGCCAGCCAGCTGGCCGATCGCGCCATTCAGCAAGGAATCAAGGCTGCCATTATTCAAAAGCGGCAGCAATTGCCCCAAAATAACACCACCGATACCACCAGCAACAGTATTGCCGGTTGTTCCGAGGCTCAAATTCTTAACAGCTCCGGCAATATTGCCGCCAACTGCACCAGAGATCAATTGTAAAACTATAGGCAGAAGAGCTTCCATAACCTATCCTTCCCATCAAGGTTGCGCGTGAGATTAAAGAATCCAGCTATTTGATGATCATCAGAAAGCCAATAATGTCAAATAAATTGCGATTCATTTACTCATAAAAATAGAATTGACCACAGTCTTTGCATAGAAATACATGGATTAAAGCGCAATATCACTTTATAAAAATGCATAATCAATAATCAGGTAACGTAATAATAAAGCTGCATGCATAACGTTTTGACCATTCACAGGAATAGCTGCGCCTTAGCGGCCTGCGTCATTGAAATCGGTTGCGCATACTGACATATTCATAACCATATGACCGGAGCTATGATGTGAATTCTGAAAATATAACTGCCTCAGTTGAGACCCCGCTTTCTGCACGCGAGGCAGATAATCTCGATATTATCGAACTCTTGTTCTTCTCTTATCGTGATTTTACCGCTGATCCGGATTTAATCCTTGAAAAAATCGGCTTTGGCCGTGCGCATCACCGTGTGCTCTACTTTATCAATCGTAAGCCCGGCATGACGGTTGCGGAACTTTTAGACCTGTTGCGCATTACCAAACAAAGCCTGTCACGCGTGCTCAAGCAGCTGATCGATACCGGTCATGTGCTGCAAATCACTGCCGCGCACGACAGGCGCCACAGAAAATTATATCCAACCGAGGCTGGCCGCACCCTGACATTGTCGCTGGCAACGCCGCAGTCGCACCGCATTGCCAATGCTCTCGACAATTGCTCTGAAGAAGAACGCCATATTATTGAGCGTTTTCTTTATAAAATGGTCAATCCTGATCGCCGGATCCAGATCGACAGTTTTGATCCGGCAGATTATGGTAGTGCAACAGAACGTCCTTTTATAAAAACCAGCCTTCCATCATCTTAATGCCTTTGACTAACACCTTAGAAAACGGAGTGCGCTATGCTCGTTGAAGATCAACTTATCTCAGATGATGCACCGCACCTGCTGGTTGTTGATGACGATACACGCATCCGCAGCCTGCTTTCACAATTTCTCACCACCAGCGGCTTTCGCGTCACCATTGCAGCAAGTGCTGCCGAAGCACGGCGCAAGCTGGAAGGCATTGATTTCGACCTGCTCATCCTTGATGTGATGATGCCGGGTGAAACGGGCGTATCGCTGACGCGCTCTTTGCGCGAGAAAAAGACCGTTCCTATTTTGATGCTCACTGCCCTGTCGGAAACCGACAGCCGCATTGATGGCCTGGAAGCCGGTGCAGATGATTATCTGCCAAAGCCTTTTGACCCGCGCGAATTGCTGTTGCGCATCAATAATATTCTGCGTCGCGGTGCCCCTGCTCCGCAGCCGAAAATCGAACAGATTGTTTTTGGCCCTTACACATTCTTCATTCCGCGCCGCGAATTGAAAAAGGGCAGCGAAGTTATCAAGCTCACTGACCGTGAACGCGATATTATGGCCATCTTTGCCGAGCGCGCCGGTGATACCGTCCCGCGTCACGAATTGACCGGCGCGGAAGGAGAAGTGGGCGAACGCACCATCGATGTGCAGATCAACCGTTTGCGCCGTAAAATCGAGCAGGATCCGGCCAACCCGATTTGGCTGCAAACAGTGCGCGGCATTGGTTACAAGCTGAGTATTGAATAGAAACCGGTTTCACAATTTAAAAGATCAGAACGAAAAGGGACAAAATTTGGCGACTGAGGATCTCAGACCATGACACACCCTTGGACGGCTCTGAAATACTGGTTCAGCACATGGATTCCGAAAGGTCTCTATGCGCGCTCGCTGATTATTATCATCGCGCCGATGGTGCTTTTGCAGTCAGTGGTGGCTTTCGTCTTTATGGAACGCCACTGGCAAATGGTGACTGAGCGCCTTTCAACGGCTGTGGTGCGCGATATTTCCGCTATCATTGATCTCTTGGAAACCTATCCGCAAGAAGCCGATTATGAAAATGTCATTCGCATTGCGCAGCAACGCTTAGCACTCAATATTTCCATTCTGCCACCTGATCCGCTGCCAGCTCCCAGCCCCAAGCCGTTCTTTTCTATTCTTGATTATTTCTTGAGCGAGGAAATCACCCGCCAGATCAATCGCCCGTTCTGGATTGATACGGTCGGCGATTCCGATCTCGTTGAAATCCGCGTTAAACTTGAAAACAATGTGCTGCGTGTTTTTGCCAGACGTTCACAGGCCTATGCCTCCAATACCGGCATTTTCCTGACATGGATGGTCGGCACCGCACTTGTGTTGCTGACAATTGCGATTTTCTTCCTGCGTAATCAGATCAAGCCGATCCAGCAATTGGCGGATGCTGCCGAAAGTTTTGGTAAGGGGCGTGCAATGCCGGAAGGCTTCAAGCCGCAAGGCGCCGAGGAAGTGCGCAAAGCCGGTATTGCCTTTATCCAGATGCGTGAGCGTATTGAGCGCCAGATTGAGCAGCGCACCGCAATGCTGAGCGGGGTCAGCCATGATCTGCGCACGATCCTGACCCGCTTTAAATTGCAGCTGGCACTGGCTGGAAATTCTCTTGATACAGAACCGCTCAATCAGGACATCACCGATATGCAGACCATGCTGGAAGGCTATCTGGCCTTTGCGCGTGGAGAAGGCTCAGAAGAAACCTCTGTGCTTGATCTGCAAATCCTGTTCGACCGGCTGAAACATGACAGCACCTTGCGCGGTAAGGATTTAACCGCATCCATTGACGGCTCACCCGATGTGAATGTCCGCCCGAATGATTTCTCCAGATTAGTCTCCAATCTTGTTTCCAATGCGCTGCGCTATGCCGATAAGGTTGATCTGCATGCACGCCATCAGGATGGTTTTCTGGAAATCACCGTGGATGATAACGGCTCCGGTATTCCGGAAGAAAGCCGCGAAGATGTGTTTAAGCCATTTGTGCGTCTTGATGCAGCGCGCAATCAGGATGCGGGCGGAACTGGCCTTGGCCTTGCCATTGCACGCGACATTGCGCGCAGCCACGGCGGCGACATTACGTTGCATGACAGTCCGCTTGGCGGCTTGCGTGCAGTCATTCAAATTCCGGCATAATAAGCGCCATAAAAAAACCGACTTAAGCACAGGCTTAAATCGGCTTTTTTTCAGATGATCGGTTCGGCCAAATTAATACAATCTGCCGCCGTTCGGAATGGTTTTATCTGTTGTCACCAGCACCACATCACCCGCTTCATCCGGCATGCCAAGTGTCAGCACTTCAGACATAAACGGACCAATTTGGCGCGGCGGAAAGTTCACCACTGCCATTACCTGCTTACCCAGCAGATCTTCCGGCTGGTAATGTTTGGTAATCTGTGCCGAGGTTTTCTTCACACCAATATCGGCACCAAAATCAATTTTCAGTTTGATGGCAGGTTTGCGCGCTTCCGGAAAAGGCTGTGCTTCAATAATGGTACCGGCACGAATATCGACCTTTTCAAAGTCAGCCCAACTAATCGTATCGGCAATCACGCTTGTTTCACTCATATCTGCATCAATCCTGTTCTTTTATCAGTTGAACTGTTGCGCTCAGACTTGAAAAAATCAAGCCTGACCAACAGTTTCAAACAATACACTCTCCATCGCTTCACGCGCTGTAACGCCAGACCAGACAACAAACTGGAAGGCCTGAAAATAGGTTTCGCATGCTTCAATCGCGCTGGAAAGCAGCACCTCAACCTGACGGCTGGTTGGCTCTGCACCACCGGCCAGCAACAATGACTGACGATACATAATCGCCCCCTCCTGTCGCCACAGATCAAAATGCCCCATTAAAAGCTGTTCATTGATCAATGATAACAGGCGCAGCACCTCGTTCACACGCGGTTCTGCCACTTTAATATCAAAGGCGCAGGCCAGATGCAGCGCCTCATAATCTTCCATCCATGAAAAAGAAATATGATAGTCCGTCCAGCTTCCCGCGACAGAAATAGCAATTTCATCGTCTCCGGTGCGCTCAAAAGACCATTCATTTGAATTCGCGACATGCTCGATCACATCAACGGGATGTAATTCACGTGCGAATTCAAGCTCCACAAGGCTCATATCTGTTTCCTGTCCTGCACGCATAAGCGCATTTGTAGTCCGGCGAACATGACGCTCACCTGGTTCGCTCTGTTTGCAGCGCAAAACACTCGCGCAAACAAAGAAACCGGATTGATAGGCTGAACCATAAACCACCAGTCAGGTGATCTACCGTTCAAGGGCACACGCACATACGCAACGATACTGGCCAAGGATATTGGCTTACTGACTCGGAAAGCAGTCTGAAAAACGCCCAGACCTACATATAGCCCCACAAGTAGCCCCCACCACTTGAACTCCATGACCCTGATTTCGAATCATGTAGTGTTTTCAGTCTATTGATGCAGACTCTGAGCGCTAGTCCCTTTTATAAAAACAGGCGCGAAAGGATGTGGAAACATGAAAACGGGCGCTGTCGCGCCCGTCGTTAAAGGATTCAATCACAAGGGATTTTCGCTCTTTTGCCCTGTTGATAAATTTCTTGTTAAAAACTTTCTATACAGGTCTAAAAAGCGGCGATCAGCAGAAATTCTGCTTAAGAATCAGACTCTAGCTTGGTTAACCGTGCTTCGAGTGCTTCGATTTTCTGCAACAGAGCTGCATTTTCAGCCCGTGCCTTGATCGCCAGATCACGCACAATCTCAAACTCTTCACGCTGTACCACATCCAGCGCATTGAGGACGCGTTCGCCCTGCGAGCGCAATGCGGTTTCAACTTCGCCGCGTACACCCTGTGCAGCACCAGCCGCATCGGTCACGAGTTTGGCCAGTTCATCCAGAATTCTGTTCGATCCGCTGGTCATGACTATCATCCTTGTCATTTGCACAAAGGGCATCGCGCCCGTTTGATTTCAGTAATTGCTGACTTATTTTCAGATTTAAGACCCGCAAGCGTCCTATGCAAGCACGAGAATTAAAATCTGCTACTGGAAAAACCCATTCAAGATCGTTTATATAGCGGAACGCGTGACTTAAATATCCGTTATTTAGTCCGAATTTATTGATAGCAAGGCTTGCACGATTTCCGGAGAATATAAATGTCGACCCCACTCCTGCCCTTCTCGGCCCTTGCTTTTCCCGATATTGATCCGGTGATTTTCTCGGTCGGCCCGCTTGCCATCCACTGGTATGGCTTAGGCTATATTATCGGCATTTTATTTGCATGGTGGTACGGCAAAAAGCTTTTGCAAAACCATCGTCTCTGGGCGCATAACCAGGCACCGATGCAGCCGATCATGCTTGATGATTTTGTCGTCTGGGCAGCGCTCGGTGTCGTCATCGGTGGGCGCCTCGGCTATGTGCTGTTTTATAATTTCAGCTTCTATATTTCCAATCCGATTGCCATTCCCGCAGTCTGGGACGGCGGTATGTCCTTCCATGGCGGTATTCTCGGCACCACCATTGCAATGATCCTTTTCGCACGCTCACGCAAAATTGCTGTCTGGAGTATGTTTGATGTGATTGCTGCCGGTGTGCCGATTGGCCTTGGCGTTGTGCGTATCGCAAATTTTATTAATTCCGAGCTCTGGGGACGTGTCAGCGATGTGCCTTGGGCATTTTACTTCCCTAATGGCGGAGAGCTGCCGCGCCATCCAAGCCAGCTTTATGAAGCAGCACTTGAAGGCTTTGTGCTTTTCATCATCCTCGCCATTCTCGTCTGGGGTTTCAAAAAGCTCAAAAAACCGGGCTTTATCGCTGGCGCATTTGTCACTGGCTATGGCGTCTCGCGCATCATCGTCGAGTTCTTCCGTGAACCGGATGCCCAGCTTGGCTATCTGGCTGGCGACTGGCTCACCATGGGCATGATTTTGTCAGTACCGATGGTCTTGCTCGGCCTTTGGGCGATGATCCGTGCGCAAATAGCAGCCCCCGAAGCTGCCCGACCTTAAATTTAAGACAAGCACCATGTCCTCATCCAGTCTCGCACAGCGCCTCAAGCGCCGCATTGAAGCCCAAGGCCCGATCACGGTCAGCGAATATATGCTGGCCTGCCTTGGTGACCGTGAAGCTGGTTATTACATGGTGCAGGAGCCTTTCGGCGCGAAAGGTGATTTTATCACAGCACCTGAAGTCAGCCAGATGTTTGGCGAGCTGATTGGCGTCTGGTGTGTGTCGCAATGGCTGGCCATGGGCAAACCAGCCGCTTTTACCCTTTGTGAAATGGGACCCGGTCGCGGCACATTGATGAAAGACTTGCTGCGCACGGCACAACAATTAAGCCCTGCATTCATTGCCGCCGCCCATATTAGCATGGTGGAAACCAGCCCGCGCTTAACCGACATTCAGCGCCAGACTTTAGCACCTTTTAAGCTGCCGGTTACATGGACAGACGATTTCCAAAAGCTAGAAAAACAACCGCTTATTATGGTTGCCAACGAGCTTTTCGATGCTTTGCCGATGCGCCAATATGTGAAAAAACAAGGACGATTTCACGAGCGTGTCATCGCATTAGATGAAAATGGCGCTTTTATTTTTACCGCCAGCAATCACTCAGTTGATGCGACTGTTCTGCCATCAGATCACCAGTCAGCGCCAGAAGGTGCAATCTTTGAAGTCGCACCGGCGCGTGACGGTCTGATGCAACAAATCAGCGAACATATTGCGCAATTTGAAGGCAGCGCCTTGCTGATTGATTACGGCCACCTCACCCAAGGCTATGGCGATACGCTGCAAGCGATGCTCAAACACAATTTTGATGATGTTTTTGCCAATCCCGGTGCGGCAGACATCACCAGCCATGTGGATTTTTTCGCACTTAAAAATATAGCATCACAAGTCGGACTAAACAGTGCCACACAAACGCAAGGCGAGTTTTTATTAAATATGGGTTTGCTTGACCGCGCCGGACAATTAGGCCGCGGCAAATCATTAGCTGAACAACAACAATTGCAAGCTGATGTCGAACGACTGGCCGCTCCCGATCAAATGGGAAATCTCTTTAAAGTCCTGAGTGTCAGCTCTGCTTGCATTGCTCCTTTGCCTTATGACATGCCATCTTCAGCTGTCAGTTAATGCGCTGTCATTAGCCATTCTTTGCATTGACAAGCGTGCAATGCTCCACAACAATCGCGTTTTTTTGACGAAAGCTTTTTAAAATGCCAACCGACGTTACAAAGCCGCAACCACTGCGTTCAACGCAACTTGAAAAACCAGATGCCTCATCCGGCAGCACAATCGTGCATGGTTTTTTTAATCGTGTCGGCGGCATATCCGAAGGCATTTATGCAGGGCTTAATGTCGGCACCGGCTCCAATGACAATCAGGATCATGTGTCGGAAAACCGCCGTTTGGTGGCAGAGTTTTTAGGCGTAAAGCCTGAAAATCTCACCACTGTGCATCAGGTACATTCACCCAATGTGGTGAAGGTCACTGAGCCCCTCAGCTCACCAAAACCGCAAGCGGATGCAATGGTCACCAATGTTCCCGGCATTGCGCTTGGCGCGCTCACAGCTGATTGCGGCCCTGTGCTTTTTGCCGATCATCAGGCGGGCATTATTGGTGCAGCACATGCCGGTTGGCGCGGCGCATTAGGTGGCGTTTTAGAAAACACCATCACGGCCATGATTGAACTGGGTGCCACCCGCGAAAATATCGTCGCTGTTCTCGGCCCCACCATCGGCCCTGAAAATTATGAAGTCGGCGCAGAATTTTATCAGCAGTTTTTGCGCGAAAACAATGACTTTGCCCAATATTTCGCGCCTTCTGTGAAACCAGAGCATTATATGTTCAATCTCTGGCGCTTTATCACCGACCGCTTGGAAAAAGCCGGTGTACAGGCAACAGCACTGGAACAATGCACTTATGCGGATGAGACAAGGTTCTTTTCCTACCGCCGCACAACACATCGAGCAGAGCCGGATTACGGCCGCCAGATCGCAGCTATTGCGATAAGGGAGTAAGAGATGGCACTTCATTTCGAACCGGAAGAATACGCCGCACGACGCGATCGTCTGAAACTGAAAATGGACGAAGAAAAGCTTGATGCCATTCTGCTCTTTGCGCAGGAAAGCATGTATTGGCTGACCGGCTATGACAGTTTCGGCTTTGGCTTTTTCCAATGTCTGATTGTAAAATCCGACGGTTCGATGGTGCTTTTAACCCGCGCCGCTGATTTGCGTCAGGCACGCCATACATCCAATATCGATAATATCATCCAGTGGACAGACCGTGACAATGCCAATCCGGCGGTGGATCTGCGCAATTTGTTAAGCGAATTGGATTTGCTCGGCAGCCGCATCGGCATTGAATATCAAACCCACGGGCTTACCGGTTCCAATGCACGCAAGCTTGACGACCAGTTGCAAAGCTTTGCTAAAATCATTGATGCCTCATCCTTTGTTGATCAGCTGCGTTTGCTAAAAAGTCCGGCGGAAATCGGCTTTATCAAAAAAGCTGCCGAATTGAGCGATGAGGTGCTGGATAAAGCGCTGGAACTTATTCAGGCCGGAGCCAGCGAAGCTGACATTCTCGCCGCCATGATCAGTGCCAATATTGCCGCTAACGGCGATTTTCCGGCCAATGACTATATTATCGGCTCCGGCAAAGATGCGCTGCTGTGCCGTTATAAAGCGGGTCGGCGCAAATTAAACAAAAACGATCAGCTGACTTTGGAATGGTCCGGGGTGTACCGCCATTACCATGCGCCGATGATGCGCACCGTGCTGACCGGCAAACCATCCAAGCGCCATTTGGAGCTTTATGAAGCCGCCAGCGAAGCCTTGGCTGTTGTTGAAAAATCGCTCAATGCCACATCCAGTTTCGGTGATGTGTTTGAGTCTTACGCAAAAGTGATGGAAGCGCATGATCTGACGCGCCATCGCATGAATGTTTGCGGCTATTCGGTGGGGGCGCGTTTTGCTCCGACATGGATGGAACCGCAAATGTTTAATGCAGGCAATCCCGAACGCATCCAGCCGGATATGACCCTTTGTGCCAATATCATCATCATGGATTCCGACACCGAAACCGCAATGACTTTGGGGCAGACCTATTTGACGACCAATGCAGAGGCAGTGTCGCTCACCCGCCACTCCACCGAGCTGATTGTTAAATGAACAAAGATATGATTATTTATTAACGCGTGTTTCATGCGGCAGCTCAAATGGAAGCAGTCGCATTTCAGGAGCATAAAGCCGGACATGAATAAATATCAGTTTTGGAGTGTTCTCCTTTTCGGTGCTGTTTTGACTGGCTGTAACAACACGCAGTCTGCACTGGATATTGGCAATAATAATGTGGTGACCAGTGCGCCGACAACGCCTGTCAGCGCCAGCACATTGCCCGCTCCGGCGGGAAGCACATCCGTGACAACTGCCGGCAATGCAAACAACACAGGCGGCACAGCCACCGCAACCGCCACGCAAAATGCAGCTGTTACGGCCGCACGTCCGGCTGCAACGGCACAAAGCCTTTATATTGCTCCGATCATCGGCGCGCCGCTTAATGTGGTCACACCACTGACCCAGCGCCTCAACCAAACGGCGCAGGCGCGCGGCATCACGCTGACTGGCAATGAAAACAGTCCCTCTTCCCATGTCATGAAAGGCTATTTTTCAGCCCTTGCCGATAACGGGCAAACGACAGTGCTTTATGTCTGGGATGTGCTCGATCCGGCGGGTAACCGCCTGCACCGCATTCAGGGCGAGCAAAAAGTGCAAGGTACAACCGCTGATTCCTGGGGTGCTGTGACACCAAATGCGATGGAAGCCATCGCCGATCAGACGATTCAGCAATATCAAAACTGGAAAAACAGCTCCAGATCATGATAAAAATATTGTAGCAAAATCTGTTTTTGTGACAAAAAAGACGAAATTGCCTGTTTTTTAGCAAAATAACCCACAGAGCCTGTGGGAAACTGACTTTATATCACAATATTAACAGAGTGTGACCAATCGACCCTTTGCAATTTCTACGAGTCTTTGTAAAAGGCCGCTAATCCGAGATATCGCATCAAACCGCCGCAGACCCTGAAACTTATGAATTTGGGACGTTTGCAGCATTGCTATATCTGCGGGGTGTTTGGAATCCGCGCATGAGCGTAACCGGAATGGTTCAGGTTTCACGATCGTGCGTCATCGCTTGAGAGCAGCGTCAGAGGCAAAATATGAAACTTTTCGCGGGCAACTCCAATCAGGTTCTTGCCGAATCTGTTGCTAATTATCTCAATATTCCGATGGGCAAAGCCACTGTAAAACGCTTTGCGGATCAGGAAATCTTTGTTGAGATTCAGGAAAATGTTCGTGGTGAAGACGTTTTCGTCATGCAGTCCACGTCCTACCCGACAAATGATCACCTGATGGAACTGCTGATCATGATCGACGCTTTCCGTCGTTCATCAGCACGCCGCATCACCGCTGTGATCCCTTATTACGGCTATGCACGTCAGGACAGAAAACCGGGTCCGCGTACCCCTATTTCTGCCAAGCTCGTTGCTAACCTTATCACGGAAGCCGGTGCAAACCGCGTCCTGACCCTTGACCTTCATGCAGGTCAGATTCAGGGCTTCTTCGATATCCCGACCGACAATCTCTATGCGGTTCCGGTTATTGCACGTGATGTGAAGGCCAATTACGAAACATCCAACTGCATGGTGGTTTCACCGGATGTGGGCGGTGTTGTTCGTGCCCGTTCATTGGCTAAGCGCATTGGTGCCAATCTTGCTATCGTTGACAAGCGCCGTGAACGCGCTGGCGAATCCGAAGTGATGAACGTCATCGGTGAAGTGGCTGGTAAAGACTGCTTGCTGTTTGATGATATCGTCGATTCCGGCGGCACATTGTGCAATGCGGCTGAAGCGCTGCTTGAAAAAGGCGCATCCAGCGTTACCGCTTATATCACTCACGGTGTTCTGTCTGGCGCTGCGGTCAACCGCATTACTTCTTCGAAACTTAAGGAACTGGTGATCACTGATTCCATTCAGCCATCTGAAGAAATTCTTGCAGCTTCCAATATCCGCGTTCTTTCAATTGCGCCACTGATTGGTGAAGCAATTGCCCGTACAGCTGCGGAAGAATCCGTATCCAGCCTGTTCGACTAATTCTTATTAGTTTAATTAAAAAGCCGCCGGATTTTGATTAATCCGGCGGCTTTTTTTATGTTCTTTTTTCAGCAATAAAATTTATTCAGCGGCAGTATTTTCCTCTGCCATATCATCAGGTGCATTCGGATCACCGGCAGCGGTTTCGCAATCCAGATCAGGAAAAGCGACAATGCGTTTGCCGGTGAAATCATTACGCACCACCAACAAGCCGCGCTCTTCAAAATAGGTCAGCAATCGACGCGCGCGGCTGGTGGAGTGGCTGCCATAGGCGCGTGCCAAAGCGGCATCCGACGGGCATGGCGCTTGCGTGACTGCTGCCTGCGCCACAATCAAAAACACACCTTGCACATCATCGGTCAGGCTTTCTGATAAGGCCAAAGCCCGCTGCCATGTTTCAGTCGATGCCGTGTCCCCGTCAATACTTGCCTGTGCCAAAGCCAAACGGCGGCGGAAAGCAGGCAAAGCCAGTGGTTCCCCCGGTACACGGTGAATACGGCAACGCACCAGAAAATCCTGATAAAGCACCGCAACAGAGCGGAATGAAGCCTCCGGATCATCAATAATCTGGCGCATCACCTTATCAATCAGTTCTTCACGTTCAGCCTCGATAAGCCCTGGGAAAACCGGTTCCGGCGGCAGCTCTGCCTCCGGCTTCGGTTTAGTGACCTGCGCCAGAATTTCAGCCGTGGAAGGCGGTGGCGGTGGCGGTGCCGGACGGCGCACCAATGGACGTACTTCATCCGGTGACGGCGTGAAAATCAAATCCATCGCATCAACAGGTGCATCCGGCAGCGGCATTAATTTCGGGCTGGAAGAACGCGCCGAGGTTTGCACATCGCCAATTTTGATCGGCATGGGACGACGCGACAAAGCAGGCCCTAAGGCAATAAAATGGCCACGCTGCAAATCACGGAACATTTCTGCCTGACGGCGTTCCATCCCTAAAAGGTCGGATGCACGCGCCATATCAATATCAAGAAATGTACGCCCCATCAAAAAGTTGGAAGCTTCTGCGGCTACGTTTTTGGCCAGTTTTGCCAGACGCTGGGTGGCAATCACCCCCGCAAGCCCGCGTTTACGGCCACGGCACATCAGGTTGGTCATCGCGCCCAAAGACACTTTACGCGCTTCGTCGGACACTTCACCACCAACAGCAGGCGCAAAAAGCTGCGCTTCATCAACTACCACCAGCATCGGATACCAATAATCGCGATCGGCATCAAAAAGCCCGCCCAAAAAAGCCGCCGCCGCACGCATTTGCTGCTCGGCATCCAGCCCTTCCAGATTAAGCACTACGGAAACACGATGCTGACGGATACGTCCGGCAATGCGGGTGAGTTCTGCTTCGGTACGCGCTGCATCCACAACCACATGGCCATATTCATCAGCAAGGGTCACGAAGTCCCCTTCCGGATCAATGATGCATTGCTGCACCCATTGCGCGCTTTGTTCTAACAACCGGCGTAAAAGATGGGATTTACCTGAACCCGAATTTCCCTGAACCAACAGGCGGGTTGCTAGCAATTCCTCCAGATCAAGCATGGCATTTTTGCCGCCGGCGCCAAGTGCTGCCGCCGATCCCGCATTCCCCGACGCGGTTCCCCCCGATAAGGTGCCCATGTCGATGCCGACCTTCATCTCGCCTCCTAAAATCATATGCATGAAAATATGGTCGCGATGATAATCGCAGACTCAATATGTCAAAAGCTGTTCCCGTCCCTAACATTTTTGCTGCGCCAAATGCCAGCCTCTAACGCCAAAGACACCCAACACCCCACAGAATGCATAGTTTATTGACTGTTTTTACGCGGAAAATTGCCGTAAACAGACAAAAACGACCAGCAAAACTTGCACATTTTCAGCTTATCCTTTATAGACCCCGCATCCGCGTAGACACCCTTGGAGGCAACGCGGGATGGAGCATCGTCTATCTGCAAAGTGGCAAGCCACTTCACGCAGGTTTATTTGTGTTTCATGTTGTTTGTTTTCAATGAGATAACAAGCAACACTCCAATACACATTCGAAAGGAAATGCCATGAGCGAAACTAAAGTGCTCAAGGCCGAGGCGCGCACACGGGTTGGTAAGGGGTCCTCCCGCGAACTTCGCCGCAACGGTTTGATTCCAGCTGTTATTTATGGTGACAAGCAGGCTCCCCTGTCTATTGCTGTCTCTTATAAAGACATTTTCTACAGCATTCATGGTGGTGGCTTCAAAACCACTGTGATCACCGTAGAACTCGACGGCAAGAAGATTCAGGTTCTCCCTAAGGATTACCAGCTGGATCCAGTACGTGACTTCCCTCAGCACGTTGACTTCCTGCGCGTTTCCGCCAAGTCAATTG
Organism: Paenochrobactrum glaciei; assembly: GCF_039522165.1. Taxonomy (NCBI): domain Bacteria; kingdom Pseudomonadati; phylum Pseudomonadota; class Alphaproteobacteria; order Hyphomicrobiales; family Brucellaceae; genus Paenochrobactrum; species Paenochrobactrum glaciei. The sequence continues at coordinate 120,937 of NZ_BAAADE010000002.1, read as the reverse complement.
TTGAAGTGAACGTACCTGTTCAGTTCATCAACGAAGAAAAAGCTCCGGGCCTGAAGCGCGGCGGCCTGCTCAACGTCGTTCGTCACGAAGTTGAACTCGTTGCACCTGCGAACGCAATTCCGGATGCAATCGTTGTTGACCTTGAAGGTCTCGACATCGGCGCAACCGTTCATATTTCATCTGTTAAACTGCCTAAGGGCGTGACCCCTGTTATTCAGGATCGCGACTTTACAGTTGCAACCATTGCTGCTCCTGGCGGCGGTGTAAAAGATGAAGCTGAAGGCGAAGCTGAAGCAGAATAATGTCTGTTAAAGCGCATTTCGAAGGTTAGAAACCATGCTCCTCATCGCAGGTCTTGGCAATCCCGGCCCCCGTTATGCGCAAAACCGACATAATATCGGGTTTATGGCGGTGGATGAAATATTCCGCCGCCATAGCTTTTCCAAATGGCAGAAAAAATTTCAGGCAGAAATTGCCGACGGCACCATTGATGGTGAAAAAGTTCTGCTCATCAAGCCGCAAACCTTCATGAACCTGTCCGGCCAATCCATTGGCGAGGCTATGCGCTTTTATAAGCTGCAGCTTGCCGATCTGGTCGTGATTTATGATGAGCTGGATTTACCGGCTGGAAAACTCCGCATCAAAACCGGCGGCGGTTCAGGCGGTCATAACGGCATCAAATCCACTGACGCGCATCTGCAAGGCCTGCTCGGCTCTAAAGATTATCGCCGTATCCGTTTAGGTATCGGCCATCCGGGCGCCAAAGAACTCGTGCATAATCATGTGCTTGGTGATTTTGCCAAAGCCGATCAGCAATGGCTTGATCCGCTCATCGGCGCAATCAGCGACAATGCTGTTTTACTGGCTCAAGGTCAGGATAATTCTTTCATGAACAAAATTGCGCTGGCAATGGGTGAAGGTAATAACCGCCCAAATGCAGGCGCCAAAACCCCGGATGCAGCGCCAAAAGCTGCGCCCAAAGCACAAAGTCATATCCGGCAGGCACGCCCGACATCGAGCAAACCGAATATACCGGAATCAGGGCCTATGGCTGATATGCTGAAAAAACTGTTTGGTAAGAAAGACTAAAACAGTACTTTTTCTGAACGGGACATTGCGCGCTCTTGACCTTGCCCCCTTCCATATCCCATAGCCATTTTAACTTAAAACTTATTGAGACAGGTATAGTCATGGGTTTCAAATGCGGCATCGTCGGCCTGCCCAATGTCGGCAAATCAACACTCTTTAACGCGTTGACACGCACCGCTGCTGCACAGGCTGCCAACTACCCGTTCTGCACCATTGAGCCGAACACCGGTGAAGTGGCCGTGCCTGATCCGCGTATGCGTGAAGTGGCTAAAATTGCCGGTTCCAAAGAAATCATCCCGACCCGTATTTCCTTTGTTGATATTGCCGGCCTCGTGCGCGGCGCATCCAAAGGCGAAGGTCTGGGCAACCAGTTTCTGGCCAATATCCGCGAAGTCGATGCGATCGTTCATGTGCTGCGCTGCTTTGAAGATGACGACATCACCCATGTGGAAGGCCGTATTGATCCGGTATCGGATGCGCAGACCGTTGAAACCGAACTGATGCTTTCCGATCTGGAAAGCCTTGAACGCCGCATCGTTCAGATCCGCAAGCGCGCGACCGGTAAAGACAAAGAAGCGCTCACTGTTCTGCCGATGATGGAAGAATCGCTGAAGCTTTTGCAAAACGGCCAACCTGTACGCATGCTGCTGAAAGACATTGCCGCTGAAGATCTGGCAATCTTGCAGGGTCTCAATCTTCTGACCTCCAAGCCTGTGCTTTATGTATGCAACGTTGCCGAAGACCAGTCTTCAACCGGCAATGACCATACTAAAGCCGTTGAAGCTATGGCTGCAGCACAGGGCGCCGAAAGCGTTATCATTTCTGCGGCGATTGAAGCAGAAGTTGCACAGCTTGCCGATGAAGAAGCCAAAGAATATCTGGATGCCATGGGTCTGGAAGAGCCAGGGCTCGACCGCCTGATCCGCTCCGGCTACAAGCTGCTTGATCTCATCACCTACTTTACCGCAGGCCCTAAGGAAACACGCGCATGGACCATCCAGCGCGGCACCAAGGCACCGCAGGCAGCAGGCGTTATTCACACCGATTTCGAGCGCGGTTTCATTCGTGCCCAGACCATTGCCTATAACGACTACATCACCCTTGGCGGTGAAGTTGCCGCTAAAGAGGCCGGTAAGGCACGCGATGAAGGCAAAGAATATGTCGTACAAGACGGCGATGTCTTGCTTTTCCGCTTCAATACATGATCAATTAAGGCCAGCCTAGCTGGCCTTTTTTCTGATGTGATTTATGTCGAAAGGTATCTGTTTTGAACGCAAAATATGCTTATGAAGATTTTCATGAAGGGCGCGTTTTCAACCTCGGCCCCAAAACGGTGACTGCCGAGGAAATCATCGCTTTTGCCAAAGAATATGATCCGCAGCCTTTTCATATGGATGAAGAAGCTGGCAAGAAAAGCATTTTGGGCGGTTTAGCTGCATCAGGCTGGCACACATGCTCCATGCTGATGCGGATGATGTGTGATGCCTATATGCTCGACACCACCTCACAAGGTGCGCCGGGGGTGGAATTTACCAACTGGAAGCATCCCGTATTAGCAGGTGATACATTGACCGGTACAACCACTATTATCAGTGGCCGTCTGCTCAACTCACGCCCCGGCCTTGGTATCGTTACGCTCTTGCATATACTGAAAAATCAGGATGATGTAACGGTTTGCGAAGTCCAGCATAAGCTGATTTTGAAACAGCGAGCTGCTGCTCAAATGGACGCTCAGCAAGGAGCTGCATCATGAGCATCATCGACGAGATGCTGAACAAAGAAGTCATTCTCGGCAGCTTTACCTTCACGCAGGAAAACATCATCGAATTTGCCCGTCAGTTCGACCCGCAATATTTTCATGTCGATCCAGTCGCCGCCAAAGACAGCCTGTTTGGCAATCTATGCGCATCAGGCTGGCATTCAGCCTCCGTCTGGATGAAGCTCAATATGAAATCGCTGGAACGCGAAGTCGGCGAGATGCTGGCCAAGGGTGAAACCCCGCCGGTTTTCGGCCCCTCACCCGGTTTTACCAATCTGACATGGACACGCCCTGTCTTTGCCGGTGACACACTGACTTACACCCGCACTGTCACCTCTGTACGGGCGCTGGAATCCAAACCGGGCTGGTCGATGATCACCATGCTTTGCACTGCGCGTGATGAGAAAAATGAAGAAATCCTGCGCTTTGAAAATGCAGCGATGATCAAGCTGCCTTAACTCAAAATTAGATCGCGTTCATAAAAAAAGCCCTGTCAGTTATGATAGGGCTTTTTCATGCAGTCTTTTTAAAACTTAGTCGCCTTCAAAAGCCACCAATGTGTGGACGTGGACGCCCAAAGCTTCCAGCTTCTTACGCCCGCCCAAATCCGGCAGATCAATCACAAAACAGGCTGCAACAATTTCTGCGCCCATCTGCTGCAACAATTTACATGCTGCTTCTGCCGTGCCGCCAGTTGCGATCAGATCATCCACCAGAATAACCTTTTCACCCGGCTTAATCGCATCGCGGTGCATTTCCATCTCGTCAATGCCGTATTCAAGACTATAGGCAATGCGCACGGTTTCATAAGGCAGTTTGCCTTTTTTACGGATTGGCACAAAACCTGCCGACAACTGATGCGCCATCGCACCGCCCAAAATAAAGCCGCGGGCTTCAATACCGGCAACCTTGTCTGCTTTGCCACCTGCATAAGGGTAAACCAGCTCATCCACCGCACGGCGGAAAGCCTGTGTATTGCCCATCAGGGTTGTCACATCGCGGAACTGAACACCTGGCTTAGGATAGTCCTTGATGGTTCTGATTGCCTCTCTGAGCGACGACTGTGTTTCTTTGTCCATTGAGACAATCCTTTAACTGATACAAACCATCACCGGCAAACCACCATGATTTGAAACCGGAAATGCATGATTTGCGCCCGATCACGGAATCGCAAACCATTGGATAATAATAACAGTGATTGCTGATCACAAATTGATTCAGAGCAATCCGCACAAGCTTTTCATCATAAGATGAAAGCTCGTATTGCGCACGAAAAAGGGCGCAGACGCGCCCTTAATCTTAAATGACAGCTTTAAAGCTTAGTCTTTCAGCTGTGCATAAATCTGACGCTTTGCGATGTAAACCAGACCTGCAAACAGAGCAAGGAATACCATCACACGGAAGCCGACTTTTTTACGCTGTTCCAAATGCGGCTCTGCAGCCCACATCAGGAATGCCGAAACGTCATGAGCATATTGCTGCACAGTCTGCGGGCTGCCGTCATCATAAGTCACGACATCGTCACTCAGTGGGCTGGCCATTGCCAGAGACTTTGCCGACAAGAAGTACGGGTTGTAATGCGTACCTTCAGGAATTTCCATGCCTGCTGGTGGCTTTGCACTATAACCGGTCAGCAAGGAGTAGATGTAGTCCGGACCAGCTTCAGCATATTGTGTAAAAATGTCGAAGATAAAGGTCGGGAAACCACGCTCTGCTGCGCGTGCCTTAGCAATCAAAGACAGATCCGGCGGAGCTGCACCATTATTGGCTGCGGCTGCGGCCTGTGCATTTGGAAATGGTGACGGGAAGTAATCTGTCGGAACGGCTTTACGTTCAAACATTTCACCATCAGCGTTTGGCCCATCCTGAACCTCATATTCAGCGGCAAATGCTTTCACCTGTTCTTCCGAATAGCCCAGATCCGCAAGCGTGCGGAACGGAACAAATTCCAGAGAGTGACATGCGGCACAAACTTCTTTGTACACTTTCAAGCCACGCTGCAACTGACCCTTGTCATAGGTTCCGAACGGCCCGGAGAAACTCCAGCTTTCCTGCTTTGGCTTGAAGATCGGGTAATGATCCGGCTCAGCCGGAACAGTACCAGTTTCTGCAAAAGCACCGCCCATTGTCAGACCGAGCGCCACCATTGGAGCAATTCCGAAGGCAGCGAAACCGGTGAGGAACTTTTTCATATTTCTAGTCCTTCATTAACTTTCGCTGCACTCAACCAGGGATCTTCTCTGGCGCTAAATGCGCAGACTTACCCTGATTCTTTTCCAGCACCGCTTCGGTGATCGAATTCGGCAAACGCTTTGGTTTTTCAATGAGACCAAGCACAGGCATGATCACGAGGAAGAACGCAAAGTAATATACTGTGCCGACCTGCGCCAAAGCTGTGTAGATACCTTCAGCAGGACGTGAACCCAGCCAACCAAGGAAGATGGCGTTAGCCACGAACAACCAAAAGAACATCTTGAACCAAGGACGGTAAACCGCCGAGCGCACTTTTGAGGTATCCAACCAAGGCAATACGAAAAGGACTGCAATGGAGCCGAACATCGCCAATACGCCGCCGAGCTTGGAATCGATCGGACCAATATTAAACGTAATCGCACGCAGGATCGCATAGAACGGCAGGAAGTACCATTCAGGCACAATATGTGCCGGTGTTTTCAGCGAATCCGCAGGGATATAGTTGTCCGGATGACCAAGGAAATTCGGCATATAGAAAACGAAATATGCGAAGAACAGGAAGAAGATCAGCGCACCGAAAGCATCCTTGATGGTTGCATAAGGCGTAAACGGCAATGTGTCCGTTTTCGACTTCACTTCAATACCTGTCGGATTGGTCTGACCGGTCACATGCAATGCCCAAACGTGCAGGATCACCACGCCGACAATCATGAACGGCAGGAGATAATGCAGCGAGAAGAAGCGGTTCAGTGTCGGATTATCAACCGCAAAACCACCCAGCAACAATTGCTGGATCGGCTCACCGATAATCGGGAAAGCGGTAAAGAAGCCGGTGATCACTGTTGCACCCCAGAAGGACATCTGGCCCCAAGGCAGCACATAGCCCATGAAAGCGGTTGCCATCATCAGGAGGAAAATGATCACGCCGAGGATCCACAACAGCTCGCGCGGTGCTTTATACGAACCGTAATAAAGGCCGCGGGCAATGTGCAGATAAACAGCAACAAAGAAGAAGGATGCACCATTAGCGTGCATATAACGCAACAGCCAACCGGAGTTGACGTCACGCATGATTTTTTCAACGGATTGGAAGGCAATGCCGGTCGATGCAGCATAGTGCATGGCCAAAACAATACCTGTCAGCAACTGCGCAATCAGCATGAACGACAAGATGCCACCGAAGGTGTACATATAGTTCAGGTTGCGCGGTGTTGGATAAGCAATAAATGAATCATAAACCAGACGCGGCAATGGCAGTCTGTCATCGAACCATTTTTCAATGCCGGTATTCGGCGTATATGTGGAGTGTCCGCCACTCATGTCTTCTCTCCCCGGAACCACTAGCCGATTTTGACGACAGTATCGGATACAAACGAAAACTGTGGCACAGCCATGTTTTCAGGTGCAGGGCCGCTGCGAATACGACCAGCAGTATCATAATGAGAACCGTGGCACGGACAGAACCAACCGCCGAAGATGCCTGCTTCACCGAGCGGCACACAGCCAAGATGCGTACACACGCCGATCATGACCATCCAGTTTTCCTTGCCCTCACCGGCAGAGCGGGCGAGATCGGTTGCCGGAGTGTCAGCTGCCAGATTGGCATTACGTGCTAACGGATCTTTCAGGTCGGCCATATTGGTCGACTTGGCTTCTTCAATTTCTTTAGCGGTGCGGTTGCGGATAAAGACGGGCTTACCGCGCCACTTCACTGTCAGCGATCCACCTTCCTGTACGGAAGAGACATCGACTTCAATGGAAGCGGCAGCCAAAGTTGATGCGTCTGGACGCATCTGGTCAATAAATGGCCATGCCAGTCCGCCGGCGCCAACGACACCAGCCATACCTGTCGCAATGTACAGAAAATCACGCCGTGTCGGCTCAGCCGTGTCGTGTGCGCTCACGTGCCAATTCCTTTCCAACCTGCATATTCAAATTAATCCTCTCCCCTTGCCCGTTTTCTGATGAAGCAAAATCAAATGAGAATCTCATTTTTGCTTATAAAACGGCCGCGAAATTTACATTTCTATTTTGGTTTAGGTGCACAGCAAAAGCTTGTCCAGTCAGTATGCAATCATGACGGCACGATGTCGCAGGTAAAACCATGGGTTGTTTTGCCGCTGTTTCGTGCCGGAACTGCTTTACTGCTCAGGCTGAATGCCACCTAAGAAACCGCCGGACTGGCGCGCCCAAAGGCCGGCATAGATGCCGCCAAGCGCTAATAATTGCTGATGTGTCCCCTCCTCCACGATCCGACCTTTATCCATCACCACCAGTCTGTCCAGCTGTGCAATAGTCGACAAGCGATGCGCAATGGCGATCACGGTCTTGCCTTCCATCAGCTGCATCAGATTCTCCTGAATGGAAGCCTCCACTTCCGAATCCAGTGCCGATGTTGCCTCATCCAAAATCAGAATAGGCGCTTGTTTTAAAATTGCACGCGCAATTGCAATGCGCTGGCGCTGACCACCCGAAAGTTTAACACCGCGCTCGCCCACATAGGCATCAAAGGCTTTGCGCCCCTGAAAATCTTCCAATGCCTCAATGAAACGATCAGCCTCGGCCTGACGTGTTGCTTTAAGCAAATCCGCTTCTGAAGCATCATTGCGTGCCAGCATGATATTGTCGCGCAGTGAACGATGCAGCAAAGCGGTTTCCTGACTGACAACCGCAAAAGCCTGACGCAGCGAATTTTGCGTCACATCACGCACATCCTGCCCGTCCACCAGAATGGCACCTTTTTCGACATCATAAAGGCGCAACAGCAAATTGATCAGCGTGGTTTTACCCGCACCGGAATGCCCGACCAGGCCAACCCGCTCACCGCCTTCAATCGCCAGATTGATACGGTCAAGCACACCAGCATCTTTGCCATAATGAAAGGTAACATCGCGGATTTCAATTTTGGCTTTGGTCACTTGCAATGGCTTGGCATTGCTGCGGTCTTCAAGCCCTAAAGGCTCAGACACCAAACGCATGGAGTTTTCAATTAGCCCAAGCTGGCGCAACATACCATTAAGCTGCATCATCAAGCGCCCGAGCAGCATATTGAGACGCAAAACAAGACCAAGCGTAAAAGCCACTTCACCGACACTGATAAGATTTTTCGTCCATAAATCGACTGCAATTGCCGCGACAGTCACAATCATCAGGCCCGAAAGACCGGTGAGCAGAATACGCACACTGGTAAGTGCGCGCATAAACGGCCGGAGCGATGCCAGATAGTGCTCAAAGCCATTTTTTAAATAGCGCTCATCATCGTCAATCGTATTGAGTTTAATGGTTTGAATATTGGAATAGCTGTCAACAATCCGGCCATTAATCATGGAACCGGCTTCAGCCGAGCCTTCGGCATATTTGCGTACCCGCGGCAGGTAGGTTCTGGCAATAAAACCAAAAGCCACAATCCAGATGATAACGGCTGCCGCTAACCGCCAATCCAGCCGCCCGACCAGAAACAAGGTTGTGGCGCTATAAATCGCCATAAACCAAACCACCTGAATGAAGCTTTCAATCAGATCACCAGCCGCCTGCCCTGCCTGCCAAACCTTGGTGGCGATACGTCCGGCAAAATCATTTTGGAAAAAAGCATAGGATTGGCGTAGCACATAGGAATTCGCCTGCCAGCGGATCATATTATAAAAGCCGGGCGACATGGTCTGGCCTTCCAGCATGGTATTGATCGCTGTCACCAACAACCGGATCAACACCACCGTAACCAGCATAAATAAAATCTCGGTGCCAGCCATTTGCCAAAGTGATGACCAACTGCGCTCGCCGCCTGATTGTCCGGCCTGATCCAGAATATCAACCAGCCGTCCGGTAAAATAAAACAGCCCCGCTTCAACCAGCGGTAACAACCCGCCAAATATCAACGAAACAAGCAGCGGCCATTTTGCCTGCACCGCATAATGCCACAGAAATGCCAGTGTCGTGGATGGCGGGCGCAATTGATCCGGCTCACGGAACGGATCCACCCAACGCTCAAACCACCGATACACTGCATTCATCAAATGTCTGTTCCCCTCATGATTTGTTTTCGGTTCTATCCAAGCAGAATGGCGGGTCATGTAAAGATGTTTCTTCTCAATCGCGCACAAAAGAAAAAGGCACCTGAGAATAAATCCTCAGATGCCTGTTGTTTTATGCATCGAACCCTAAGAAGCCGCCCGATTGTCTTGCCCAGAGGCTGGCATAAATTCCGCCCTTGGCAATCAGCTCTTCATGGGTGCCATCTTCAACAATCCGTCCCTGATCCATCACGATCAGACGATCAAGCTCGGCAATCGTCGACAAGCGGTGGGCGATGGCAATCACGGTTTTGCCTTCCATCAGCGTGTAAAGACTATCCTGAATGGCTGCTTCCACTTCAGAATCAAGCGCTGATGTTGCTTCGTCCAAAATCAGGATCGGTGCATCTTTCAGCATCACCCGCGCAATTGCGATACGCTGACGCTGACCACCAGAAAGCTTCACACCACGCTCACCCACATGTGCATCCAGCCCTTTGCGGCCTTCAGCATCACTTAAATTCGGGATGAACTGATCAGCCTGTGCTTTGACCAAAACATCACGCAAAGCGGCTTCACCCGCATCAGGCCGGCCATAGAGAATATTGTCGCGCACCGAGCGGTGTAACAGCGAGGTATCCTGCGTCACCATACCGATATTACCGCGCAGACTATCCTGATTGACCAGTGCAATATCCTGACCATCAATCAGAATATGGCCGCTTTCCAAATCATAAAAGCGCAACAGCAAATTGACCAAAGTGGACTTACCGGCACCGGAACGTCCGACCAAACCGACCTTTTCACCGGGACGGATTTTAAGCGACAGACCTTCAATAATGCCTGAGCCTTTGCCGTAATGGAAACCAATTTGATCGAATTCCAGCGCACCGGATTTAACCTCCAGCTGCGGTGCATTCGGTACATCCACTACATCATGGGGACGCGCAAGGGTTGAAATACCGTCTTGAACCGTGCCGATATTTTCAAACAATGCGGTCATTTCCCACATGATCCACTGTGCCATACCGTTCAGACGCAGCACCAGACCAATACCAACAGCAACCGCGCCAACACTGACCAATGAGCCCAGCCACAGCCAGATGCCGATTGCACCAACGGCCAGCAACAACAGGCAATTGCTCAGATAAAGCAGGAACTGCAACACAGTAATCAGACGCATCTGCTTGTTGACGGTTACCTGAAACGCATCAAGACTTTCCCGCACATAGCTTTCTTCACGGCTGGAATGCGAGAAGAGTTTAACGGTTGCAATATTGGTGTAGCTGTCAACAATACGGCCGGTCATTAATGAGCGCGCATCTGCCTGACTTTGCGAAATCGCCCGCAAGCGCGGAATGAAATAATAAAGCAGCAGAATATAGACCGCCAGCCAGACGGCAAACGGCATCATCATGCGCCAATCGGCAGAGGCTGCGATAATCAATGTGCCGGTAAAGTAGATGATGACATAGTTGAGCACATCCAACAGCTTCATCACCGATTCACGCACCGCCAAAGCTGTCTGCATCAGCTTGGTGGAAATACGACCGGCAAATTCATCTTGAAAGAAGGTCATTGACTGACGGATCAGATAACGATGCATCATCCAGCGGATACGCATCGGGAAATTTCCGATCAAAGCCTGATGGAACAACAGCGAGTGCACCAGCACAACCGCTGGCAATAAAACTACAACAACGCCGCCGATCAGACCTAAACGCCAGCCTTCATTGCTTAAAAATGTCTCGCGTGACTGCTCGGAAAGCCAGTCAACGATGTGACCCAGAAAAGCAAAAAGCGACACTTCGATAATCGCCAGCAATGCGGTGAAAAAGGCCATCAGCATCAGCCACGGCCATGCGCCTCTTGAATAAAAAAGGCAAAAAGCGATCAGTCCGCGCGGCGGTTGCTGCGGCGGAGTGTCGGGATAAGGATTGAGTCTGTTTTCGAACCATTTGAACATGGTGTTTCCTACAATAAATAGAAATTTATTCCAAGCTAAATAAAGAACAAAGCACGAATCCTTATCGGCTTTGAAAATATCCCTGCGGACAGTATCAGAATGTGAATTGCCTCATGTTCAAATTTGCGATACCGGCTTGATATGAATTTACGCATTGCACTTTACCAACCCGATATTCCTGGCAATACGGGCACCATTTTGAGAATGGCGGCCTGTTTCGGCCTTATCGTGGACGTGATTGAGCCCGCAGGTTTTGACCTGTCTGATCGCTCGCTGAAACGCTCCGGCATGGATTATCTGGCTAAAGTTGCACTCAAGCGCCATCTCGACTGGGCGCACTTTGAAGATTGGCGCAAAGCTGAAAACAAGCGCACCATCCTGCTTTCGACCAAAGCCAGCACGGCCTATACGGATTTTCAGTTTCAGGATAATGACATTTTGCTTTTTGGCCGTGAATCTTCCGGTGTGCCGGACGATGTGCATGAAAGTGCCGATGCACGGCTGACTATCCCGATGTATGGTGATGCACGCTCGCTCAATTTGGCTTTATCAGTGGCCATGACCACCGGCGAAGCCATGCGACAATTGAAATTATAAGTTAACTTTTCCTCCTCCCCAAAATAAAGAGACAGTTATGAAAACCACCCTCAACACCTCCATTGCACTTGGTGCTTTGCTGGCGGGCGTAAGCTTTGCACAAGCAGAAGAAAAGATTGCACCAAAAGTGATGATCATCACCATGTTTGGTCAGGAAGCAAAACCTTGGCTTGATGGTGAAAAATTCACCAAACATATCGCTCTGCCGGGCTTGAGCGCAGAATATCCGAATGTGGATTGCACAGATGCAGGTCTTTGCCACGTCACCACATCAATGGGTCTTGCCAATGCTGCCAGCACCATTTCAGCTGTGACATTGAGCAACCAGTTTGACCTGACCAAAACTTACTTTCTGATCGCCGGTATTGCCGGTGTTGATCCGGAACAGGGTACTCTCGGTTCAGCACTCTGGGCAAAATACTCGGTTAATTCCGGCCTCAATCACCGCATTGATCTGCGTGAAGCGCCTGAAGGCTGGTCAACTGACAGCTTTCCACTGGGTGCCAACTCACCGGAAGAAAAAGCTAAATGGTCGGCAGGTTCCGAAGTTTATGCGCTGAACCCAGCTTTGGCTGATTATGCTTTTGAAACCACCAAAAATGTCGAACTGATCGACGGTGACGGTGCAAAAGAATATCGCAAACATTACACCCAGAAAGCAGCACTTGGCACACCGCATGTCGGCCAGTGCGATACGCTTTCCAGCGACACTTACTGGCACGGCACCAAGCTTGCCGAAGCCATGGCGAAATGGGTAAGCCTTTTCACCGACGGCAAGGCCAATTACTGCACATCGCAGATGGAAGATAACGCAACCCTGACCGCCCTGAAGCGCGGCGCAGATGCCAAACTTCTTGATTTTGACCGCATTGCTTTGCTGCGCACGGCTTCAAACTTTGACCGTCAGGGACAAGACCAGACCCCGCTTGAATCGCTCAAAGACAATTCCGGCGGCTTTGCACTTGCCACTACCAATGCTTACCGCGTTGGCAAAACCTATGCCGAGTCCATCATCAAGGACTGGGACAAGTGGGCAGATGCTCCGCAGGTTAAAGCGGCTCAATAAGCGCTCTCAATAAAAATGCCGGTGTAAATTTTTACACCGGCATTTTTTATAATTCTGATAAAGCGGATATCAATCCGCAGTCGGCAAGCGGCGGATGGTAAACTGGATGACATCATCCGGCATCTCGCACCAGCTTTCAATTTCTGTCCAATAAGCGGATTTTGGAAAAGCCTTGAACCATTCCTGTGCTTTTTCACGCGCTTCCGCACGTGGCAAAGCGAAGGTCTGGCGCACAAAACCGTCTTTCGGCATACGCTTGGGCTGACCGCGATTCTCGCGCAATTGCCGCCTTAAACCATGCAGTGGCGGACGGGCTGGAATGTTTTTCATATGAGCACTTCCCCCCAAACTTGACCCTGATAATGGAGAGCAATTTAGGGTAGAATAAGACTGCTCGGCAAAAATAACGAGTCTTTTCTTGGGGAGCATGGGGCAGCCGGTCCTTAACTTGAACAATTTCGTTGGCCTTAGAACCATAATTTGCTTAGAAAATGATGAAGATAAAGCATTCCCAGCGCAATCGGATACCGGTTTTGCGTTGGATAATGCGTAATAACAAAAAGCACGAGCGGTTCTGCGATTTCGTTTTAACGGGAACCGCTCTAAAGATTAAATTGAATTCTTATTCAATATCACGCGTTCCTTGAAGGAAAATACATGCAAAGCTCCCATGATCCTGCAAACCTTCCCTTGGATCTCGAAGAAAAAAAGCGTCTGGCACATGAATGGTTCAGTGAACTGCGTGACCGGATTTGTGCAAGCTATGAACAGCTGGAAGATGAACTGACAGGCCCATTGTCCGACCGTGAACCGGGACGCTTTGTGCGCACCCCATGGCAAAAGGATGAAGGTCGCGGCGGCGGCGGTATCATGTCGATTATGCACGGCCGTGTGTTTGAAAAAGTCGGCGTGCATGTATCGGAAGTCTATGGTGAGTTTTCACCGGAATTTCGCGCACAAATTCCGGGCGCTGAAGAAGACCCGCGCTATTGGGCAAGCGGCATTTCGCTGATCGCACATCCGCAAAACCCGCATGTGCCAACCGTGCACATGAACACCCGCATGATCGTCACCACCAAAACATGGTTTGGCGGCGGCGCGGATCTGACACCAATGCTGAATAATCGCCGCACACAGGAAGACCCCGACACACAGGCTTTCCATAAAGCGTTTAAGTTCATCTGCGACAAGCACAATGCGACCGTTGATTACGACCATTATAAAAAATGGTGTGATGACTATTTCTTCCTGCCACACCGCAATGAACATCGCGGCATTGGCGGCATTTTCTACGACAAACTGGGCTCACCGGAAGAATTGGGCGGCTGGCAAGCCGACTTCAACTTTACCCGTGATGTGGGGCGCGGTTTCTCGGTTGTGTATCCGCATATCGTGCGCCAGAACTTTAACAAAGACTGGTCGGTTGAAGAGCGCGATGAACAGCTTGTGCGCCGTGGGCGCTATGTCGAGTTCAACCTGCTTTATGATCGCGGCACCACATTCGGCCTGAAAACCGGCGGCAATGTCGACTCAATCCTGTCGTCGATGCCACCAGCGGTAAAATGGCCTTAAAGCATCTGATATGAAAAAAGCCGGACACCTCTATGAAGTCCGGCTTTTTTTATTGCTTATAACTGGCTCAGTAGTTTTTCACGATCTTCCTGAAAACCAGACGCGACCCAAAGCTTTTCCAGCTTTTTAAGAGCGGCACCCAATTGCGGGCCTTTTTCAAAGCCGCGTTCCAGCAAATCACTGCCCGTTACCGGAAAAACCGGCAGTTCAAAACTTTGCGCGATTTCCAGCAAGCGCGCATAACTACCCGCTTTAATCATCGCTTCATCACTATTGACCGCTTCAAAACGAGCTTGTGCATAAGCCAGTTGAATATGGTCACACACCGCCTGCCGGCTGGTGTGATAAAGTAATTTGCGCAACTGCATATCGGTCGTTTCAGGCTTAATCGGCTCAAGCCGTGCCCATGCTTCCAATCGTGCACGTTCTGCATTGGACATTTTCATCCGTTTGCCCAATTCGCTCATGCGGGCAGCATCAGGCGGCACCAGACTTTCCAAACGCAGCAAAGCATCCGCCTGCCAGCCTAAGTCTTTTTCTGCCTGCACTAAACCATGCACGGCATCGATGCCCCATTTTTCACTTTCCGGCAAAATGAGCGACAACACACCAGCCTGTCGCATCCATAATAAAGCGCGTGACGGATCTTGTGCGGCCAACAGCTTTTTCAACTCCGCCCAAATACGCTCGGCAGATAATTGATGAATGCCGTCTTTCAAACGGGCTGCGGCCTTCAAGCCATCCGTATCGGGACGCCCTGCCCCGTACCAGGCAAAGAAACGGAAAAAACGCATGATACGCAAATAGTCTTCACGGATGCGCTCTTGCGGATCACCGATAAAACGAAGCACCCGTTTTTCAATATCAGCAAGCCCTCCGACATGATCAATCACCTTGCCGTCAGCGGTGGCGTAAAGCGCATTGATGGTAAAGTCACGGCGCAATGCATCCACTTTCCAGTCTTTACCAAACACCACTGTGGCATGACGGCCATCGGTTTCAATATCAGCGCGCAGACTTGTGACTTCAAAAGCAGAGCCGTTAATAACCACCGTCACAGTGCCATGCTCAATGCCGGTCGGGATTGCCTTATAGCCGGCATCCCGAGCCTGACTCACCACCTCTTGTGGATTCCAGCTGGTTGCCACATCAATATCGCCAACCGAAGTTCCAAGCAGGCTATTGCGCACTGCACCGCCGACAACGCGCGCTTCTTCGCCGCTGTGATTGAGCAATTGAAACAGGTTCTGCAGATCGGCATTTTTGAGCCACTCAGCCCCGCTTAGAGATGTTTGGGCTATTGGTGCAGGTTCGCTCAACGGTAAAGCCTTTCATAAATGCCACGAATAATACCGGCAGTAATGCCCCAGATAAATCGTTTCTGATAGGGCATTGTGTAATAAAATCTTTCGCGCCCGTTCATTATACGGCTTTCCTTGTTATGGTTGGCAGGGTTCATCAGAAAAGCCAGCGGCACTTCAAATATATCCGCCACCTCATCAGGATTGGCCTGCAAGGGCGCATCAGGATCAATGATCGCCAAAACCGGCGTGATGGAAAAACCGCTGCCGGATAAATAACGCGGCATTTGGGTCAGTGTTTCAGCAAAATGCGGTTTCAGGCCGATTTCCTCATCCGCTTCGCGCAGAGCCGCAGCGGTAATGCTGGCATCCTCGCTATCCACCGCGCCGCCCGGAAAAGCGATCTGACCGGAATGTTTACGTAAAGCCGCATTGCGCAGTGTGAGAATAACATTGGTGCTATTGCCACGCTCCACCACCGGCACCAGCACGGCAGCATCACGCAATTTGACGCCACTTATAACAGACGCAATATCGGGATTGAGCACATGATCACCGGACGGCACTTCATTTTCAGGCAAAAAGCCACGCGCCCGCTCAGCAAAACCGGCAGCGCTATAATCAGGCAATTTAAATTCTTGTTTTTCGCTCAAATCATTCATACTCAAACATTCAATCCGCTTGTCATCCTGCCGCTTATAATTCTGCTGACAGGCGTTCTAGGTCACGCATTGTCATCACGGGAAAAGTAACGCGACCAGAGCGGATAACAAACATGGCTTCGCCATCCACTTGCGCCTCTTCGCCCAAAGCCATCAAATCATAGGTCAATGCGCGGGTCAGGCGCGCTTCCAACCGTCCGCGCACATTGATATAGGGTTTCACACCGCCGGTTGCAGCATCAATTTCAAAACGCAGCGGATGATTTATATCTGCCTCAACATAATCATCCAGTTGCGTGCGAAAACATAAGGTCTGATCAGGCAAAACACACATTTCAACGGCAAGAAAATGCGCATCCTCTACAGTGATGCCAACCCTTTCAACGGGCGTTACCAGATAGGTTTTACCATCCTCATCTTTGCGCAAAATACCGGCAAAGAGCCTGATCATTTCCTTGCGGTTAATCTGTGAACCTTCATGAAACCAGCTGCCGTCGGCACGAATCTCCATATCAATATCGCCGCAAAAATCAGGCGACCATTGCTCCACCGGCGGCAATGCTTTTGTTTTTTCACCGCCAAAAGCGGTATTTTGCAAGATTTCCGCCATTTCAGCGATATTTTTACCGCTAAAATCCGGCCTTTTCGGGGACACTGTCTGCGGGGGGCTGCTTTTTACCATCCGACTCGGTTAATCCTGTTCTAATCTTCGGGCATGTCATGAAATGGTCACCGTTTCACGGCTTGCTCACAACGCTTCAGCATAGCATAAGTTTCATGCTCACGCTGATGAGTGCGCTTATTCAGTTATCTGTTTATGTGTACTTATTTAAACCATTAGCAAAGTACCGCAAACGAGGTCATTCATGCATGTTTCCGCCCCAACTCTCAATCAGGATCCACAGGACATGATCGCTGAGGCGGAAAAGGCGCTGCACGATATTGCGCAAATCCGTGAGCAGATTGCCACCACAATTTTCGGGCAGGAAGATGTTATCGAGCGCACGCTGCTCGCCGTTCTGGCCGGTGGACATGCTTTGCTTGTCGGTGTGCCGGGTCTTGCTAAAACCAAGCTGGTTGAAACCTTAGGCACCGTTTTGGGGCTTGATGGCCAGCGCATCCAGTTTACGCCGGATCTGATGCCGTCCGATATTATCGGTTCAGAAGTGATGGATCAGGACGAGAACGGCAAGCGCTCATTTCGCTATATCAAAGGCCCTGTTTTTACCCAGCTTTTGATGGCCGATGAAATCAACCGCGCCAGCCCCCGCACTCAGTCTGCCCTTTTGCAGGCGATGCAGGAGTATCACGTCACCGTTGCCGGTCAGCGTCATGATCTGCCAGCCCCTTTCCATGTGCTGGCCACCCAAAACCCGCTGGAGCAAGAAGGCACCTATCCATTGCCGGAAGCCCAGCTTGACCGTTTTCTGATGCAGATTGACATTCTCTATCCTGAGCTTGATGCCGAACGCCGCATTTTGCTGGAAACAACCGGCACCCGAAATGCCAAAGCCGAAGCCGTCATCACCGCGCAGCGCTTGCAGGAAATGCAGGCGCTTATTCGCCGCATGCCGGTGACCGACAGTGTGGTGGATGCCATTTTGGCACTGGTGCGCTCTGCCCGCCCTGATGCCGACAATGACCATGCCCGCACAAACATTGCATGGGGACCGGGCCCGCGCGCCAGTCAGGCACTGATGCTGTGTGCCCGTGCGCGTGCGCTTTATCATGGCCGTTTTGCCCCGTCGATTGATGATGTCAAAGCCTTGGCCGAACCGGTACTGCAACATCGTATGGCGCTTAATTTTGCTGCGCGTGCCGATGGTCTTCATGTGCGCGATGTCATTGCGGATTTGGTAAAGGCCGCAGTTTAATGGCAGCAATCGGAACACGATCAGAGGTTCAGGATCGCGGGCTGGCGCTTAGAAATGCCAAGGTTTTTGCCGCGCAAATTCCCGAACTCCTCGTGCAGGCACAGCAAATTGCCCACACGGTGATGAATGGTTGGCACGGACGGCGCAAGCGCGGTGCGGGCGAAAACTTCTGGCAGTTCCGCCCCTATAGCCAAGGCGACACCATCAACCATATTGACTGGCGCCGCTCTGCGCGTGACGATCACACTTATATCCGCGAAAAAGAATGGGAAGCTGCCCACACCGTCTGGCTGTGGAGCGATTTTTCGCCCTCCATGCTTTACGCTTCCAAGCTCGCCAAGACATCAAAAGAAAGCCGCGCGCTCGTGCTTACCCTTGCTATGGCCGATATTTTATCGCGCTCCGGCGAGCGTATTGCATGGCCGCAATTGCTTAATCCTTTCAGCAGCCGTCGCGGTGCGGAAAAGCTCGGAACAGCCCTGATGAACAGGCCGAAGCAACCTGCCCTGCCGCAATTTGACGGGCTCAAACGCTTCAATGAAATCATTCTTTGCAGTGATTTTCTGCAACCTATCTCAGAGCTTGACCAGATGCTGCAATCTCTGAGCAAACAAGGTGTGCGTGCACATCTGGTGGAAGTGGCCGATCCTGCTGAAGAGCTTTTCCCTTATGCAGGGCGCACAGAATTTACCGACCCGGAAACTGGTGAAACATTGGTTATAGGGCGCGCAGAAACCTATCAGCAAGATTATCAGCGCCTTTATCAGGCGCGTCGCGCTGAACTGAGTGATTTTTGCAAACGCCGTGGCTGGAGCTATACCGTCAGCCGCACAGATAAACCTGCAAGTCAGGCACTGACGCATATTCATAATGCCCTGTCATTTACCTCTAATAATTCCATGAGCGGAGGGCGATGATGAGTGGTTTTCCGTTAAGTTTTACCGCGCCTTATCTGTTGATCGGTTTGGCTGCTCTGCCTGTCATCTGGTGGTTGTTGCGTATCACTCCGCCACGGCCGGTGCGCGAGGTTTTTGCGCCGCTTGCCATTTTGACGCGTCTTTCAAGCCCTGAAAATACTCCGAGCAAAAGCCCGTGGTGGCTGACCTTATTACGCCTGATCATTGCCGGTCTTGTTATTTTAGGCTTGGCCAATCCGGTGTGGAACCCACCGGCACAATCAGCCATTGCCGAAAAACCACTGGCGCTCATCATTGATAATGGCTGGGGCTCGGCCGGCGACTGGCCATTGCGTCTTGATACGGCAGAAAGTCTGATCGCAGAGGCCGCAGAAGCAGAACAGCCAATTTATCTGTTTGCCACGGCGGAAAATGCCGAACAGGCTTTTGGCCCCTTTGACGGGGAAGCAGCGCGCAAAGCACTTGCGCTCATCAAACCCCGCGCTGTCAGTGTAGAACGTGACTTTGCTTTCGCGCGTGTAGAAGCTGCCCTTGAAAAGGCTGACCGCCCGCATATTGCTTATCTCACCGATGGCATTAAAACCGCAGGTGATACCCAAGCTCTGGCAAGCCTTAACAAGATCGCTGGCAGTGTAGATTGGTATCCATCCGATATTGCTTCATTGGTTATTTTAAACCATGCCGAAAACACCACTGATGCGTTAAGAATAACAGCCAATCGCGCCAGCGGTAACAGCCAGGCTGAGCAATTGGCAATCATTGCCTATGATCAGAAGAACCGCTCGCTTGGCCGTGCTGATTTACAGTTTGCGCCCAATGAAACAACGGCCACGGCTGATTTTTATGCACCTGTTGAAATGCGCAATGACGTCACCATGCTGCATGTTGAAGATGCACCCCATGCCGGTGCCACCTATCTGCTGGATGCTGCCAATCAGCGCCGCCGTGTAGCGTTGTTATCGGGCGGCTCAACCGATATGTCGCAACCGCTTTTGTCGCCGCTTTATTATATCAATAAAGCGCTTGAGCCTTATGCCGATCTGCTTACCCCCAATGCTGCTGATCTTTTGGAAGCAGTGCCGGAACTAATCGCACAAAAGCCTGCCGTCATCATCATGGCAGATATTGGCAAATTGCCTGCCTCTGCAGAAGAACAAATCAGCAAATGGGTGGAAAACGGCGGCACATTGCTGCGCTTTGCCGGTTCAAAACTGGCGAATGCTGAAACAGATGATACGCTGCTGCCGGTGCTTTTGCGCCGCGGCGAGCGCTCGCTCGGCGGTGCTTTGTCATGGACAGAACCGCAGCATTTACAAGATTTTCCTAAAAACAGCCCGTTTGCCGGATTGAAGCCTTTAGCCGATGTGACCGTCAAACGACAAGTGATTGCCGAGCCTTCCCCTGAACTCTTTGACAAAACCTATGCCAGCCTTTCCGACGGCACACCGCTTGTAACAGGCGAACAACGCGGCAATGGCAATTTGATCTTTTTCCATATTGCGCCGGATACCAGCTGGTCTAACCTCTCAATCTCCGGCACATTTGTGGACATGCTGCGCCGCACATTGGCGCTTTCACGGCAAACCGGCGCACCAAGTGGCGCCAGTTATACAGTCTCATGGCCGCCTTTCTTAAGCCTTGCTGCTGATGGCACACTCATGCCAGCTGCCAAGCAGGCATTGCCATTGCAGATCACAGCCGGTGAAACACCAAAAGCCACTTACCAGACACCTGCCGGTTTTTACGGCACACAAGATAATCTTTTTGCGCTCAACCTCTTTGACAAAGACATGAAGCTCGAAGCCCTTGAAAAGCCGGAACTTACTGTGCCGGTTACAGTGAAAGATTATCTCAAACGCACAAGCCTGCCTTTGCGCGGCTTTATGCTGGCAGCCGCAGCGCTTTTATTGGCGCTCGACAGTGCGCTCTTGTTATATCTCAGCGGTGTTTTCAATAAACGTCGCCGCCACTTGTTAAAAGCACTGATCCTGATTGGGGTGCTGATGAATGTGGCACATTTTACCCCTGTTTCAGAAGCACTCGCTCAGGAGCAAGAAGCACAGCAAGAACCAAAACCCCACGATGACAGCAAACCCGAAGATGCTGCAATCATAGCTTCTGTGTCACAAACCCGCCTTGCCTATATTGTTACCGGCAAAGCTGAAACAGACGATATCAGCAAAGCAGGTTTGCGCGGGCTGACTTTCGCCCTTGCAGACCGCACCACGATGGAGCCTGATGACGCCATCGGGCTTGATCCGGAAAAAGACATTATGGCTTTTTACCCGCTGATTTATTGGCCGGTGGAAGCTGATGCGCCAATGCCGAGCGAAGAAGCCATTGCACGCGTGAGTGCTTATATGCAGCAAGGCGGCACGGTTTTATTTGATACACGCGATCAGCTGACCGCCTCTTCACAATTCGACAATGCAGCTTCAGCCAATAATTTGCGCCTGCGTGCCATTCTCAATCAGATGAATGTACCGGCACTGGAGCCTGTGCCAGAAAACCACGTTATCAGCAAAACTTTCTACATTATGCCGGAATTTCCGGGACGCTTTTCCGGCAGTCCTTTATGGGTTGAGGCTGGCAAATCCGGCAATGAAGACAGTAACCGTCCGGTCAATGCAGGTGATGGTGTCAGTTCCATTCTTATCACTGCCAATGATTTTGCCGGAGCATGGGCGGTTAACGAACAGGGAGAACCGCTTTTTCCAACCATTCCCAATGACCCGATGCAGCGCATTTATGCCCTTCGCGGCGGCATCAATATTGTGATGTATATGCTGACCGGAAATTATAAATCCGATCAGGTGCATGTTCCGGCACTCCTCGAACGGTTGGGCAATTAAGCGGTGAACTTATGACCACGATAAATTTTGAACCGCTGTTTGATTATACCAGTCTGGCACTCATTTTAGCGCCACTGACTGTGATGGTGCTTATCGGATTTTATGTCCGCAAAAGAGGTAGTTTTCTGCGGCTGACAGCCCTTGTTGCATTAGGTCTGGCACTTACCAATCCGGTAGTGGTCGATGAAACACGCGAGCCTTTAAAAAGCACCGTTGCTGTCATTATTGACCGCAGCCAAAGTCAGGAATTGGGCAGCCGCAAACAAGACACCGACGAAGCACTGAAAGCCCTTACCAAACGCTTAGAGGCACTGCCGCAATTTGATGTGCGTGTGGTGCAGGCAGGCGCACCGGACGAGCAAAATGACGGCAATGAAACCAAATTATTCTCAAGCCTGAGCAATAGTTTGCGCGATGTGCCGCCATCACGTATTGGCGGTGCCATTTTGCTCAGCGATGGACAGGTGCATGATATTCCGGCCGATCTGGAAGCACTTGGCTTCAACGCGCCGGTCAATGCGCTGATTAGCGGCCAGCCGGATGAATTTGACCGCCGTATTGCTTTCAACAAAGCCCCCCGTTTCGGCATCAGCGGCAAACCGCTGCAAATGTCTTTCACGGTGATTGATCAGGGCGAAGCATCTGCCCAGAACAATATTGCTAATGTTAAAATCCGCATCAATGGCGAAGAAGTCAGCGAGCAACAGGCTCATGTCGGCGAAGAAACCTCACTGACACTGGAACTGCCGCATAAAGGCACCAATATCATCGAGCTCAGCACCGATGTGCTGGACGGCGAAGTCACCCCTGTCAATAATCAGGCGGTTGCGGTGGTGGATGCCATCCGTGAAAACCTGCGGGTACTGCTCGTTTCCGGTGAACCGCATAATGGCGAACGGACATGGCGCAACTTACTCAAATCCGACACCGCTGTCGATCTGGTGCATTTTACCATTTTGCGCCCGCCCGAAAAACAGGACGGCACACCGATTGAAGAATTGTCACTCATTGCTTTTCCGACGCGCGAGCTTTTTGTCGATAAGGTCAATGATTTCGATCTGATCATCTTTGACCGCTATCAGCATCTCGATGTGCTGCCGCTGCTCTATTATGATTTCATCGCGCAATATGTCGAAAATGGCGGTGCTTTGCTGGTTGCAGCAGGGCCTGAATATGCCGATTATTCGTCCATTGCCCGCACACCGCTTTATAGTGTTTTGCCAGCCTTGCCGACCGGTGAGGTGACTGAAAAAGCCTATTACCCGCGTCTCACAGATGCCGGAAAACGCCACCCCGTCACCCGTGGCCTTGAAGGCAGCGATCAGGAACCGCCACAATGGAGCCGTTGGTTCCGCACTATTGATATTTCCACGCCGCAAGGCGAAGTGGTGATGAGTGGTGCCGATAATAAACCGCTTCTGGTGCTTAGCCGTGTGGGTGAAGGGCGTGTCGGCACATTGCTTTCCGATCAGGGCTGGCTGTGGGCGCGTGGCTTTGAAGGCGGCGGCCCTTATGCGCCGCTCTATCGCCGCATAGCACATTGGCTGATGCAGGAACCGGATCTGGCCGAAGAAGCCCTCACTGCCAAAGGTGATGCGCGCTCGTTAAAAATCACGCGCCAGACCATGAATGATAAAACCGACAAAGCCGTGGTCACCACACCATCAGGCAAAGAGGTTGAGCTGGACTTAAAAGAAACCCAGCCCGGTCTGTTTGAAACGGTGATGAACACCAAAGAAGTCGGCCTTTATCAAATCAAAAACGGTGATTATGAAACGCTGGCCCATGTAGGGCCGGTGGATGCGCCGGAATTTACCGACATTATTTCCACCACAGACAAACTTTCGCCTTTAGCGCAATTGTCCGGCGGCAGTGTCCTTCGTCTGCACAACCAGGCGCAAAGCGCTGTCACTGTTCCGGAAATCACAATTGCCAAAGCAGGTCAGACCTTCACGAGTAACAACACGATCACACTGCGTGAAACCGCTGATACACAATTGAAAAGCATCAATCGTCTGCCACTGTTCTCAGGCTTTTTAAGTCTGGCGGCATTGCTGATGATTTTTGCAAGCCTTTGGTATCGTGAAGGCCGATAAGATAAAAAATCAGGCATCCTTTTTACGGGATGCCTGATCATCAATTCTGAATTTTAAAGCTATATTTAAGAGGCTTTTTTCAAGAGTGCAGCCGTGTGGTGATGACCGGCATAACGCATGACGCCGGAAACATCCTCCATCGCGCCCTCGCGCAATTCACAAGCCAACAGACGGCGCGGATCAACCGGTGCCGGCATGGTAACAGAGCCGGGCTTGATCATCTTAAAGCCAAAAGGCCCGTAATAAGGCTCGTCCCCTACCAGCACAATCAGCTTGTCACCAACCGCTTTGGACGCATCCATCGACATTTGCATCAAATGGCGACCAATGCCGCGATTTTTAAACTCTGGTCTGACGGCCAAAGGCCCAAGCATCACCGCAGGCGTGCTGCCGATTGTAATGCGGGTCAAACGTACCGAAGCAATCACTGTGTCGCCATCCAGCGCCACGAAAGACAAGGCTTCATCATGCGGGCCGCCTTCACGAATGAAATGCGCAGCTCGGGTAAAACGACCCGGCCCGAAAGCCTCAGCATTGATGTCTTCAATCTGCTGGTTATGCGCAGCATTTTCCTGCACGTAGGTCAGTTCTGTTTGCTTCATGGCAATATTCGCATTCTTAAGAGATAAAGGGGGCCGTTGGCCTTCAGGCATGCAAGTTCGACGCTTAAAAAGCGCTCACCAGTCTCATCGTCGGATGAAAAGCATACCTGTCAAAACACATCTCCAAAGGGGCACTGATTGCCCGCGAACAACTCCCACCTAGCACCAATAAATCTTCACGTAAAGTGGTGTTACACTGTGTTCACTCATATCATAGCTGTAAATATACAGTTTGATCGCTATTTATATAAAAAGACAGGATGAAAACAGGCATTGAAACGCCCTGTTGCAGATTAAGGATATTGACCCATGGGATTACTTGTAGACGGTAAATGGCATGATGTCTGGTATGACACCGATAAAACCCAAGGCCGGTTTGAACGCTCCAAATCGCAATTCCGCAATTGGGTGACCAAAGACGGCTCTGCCGGCATCACCGGTCGTGACGGCTTCAAAGCAGAAGCCGGACGTTATCATCTTTATGTTTCTTATGCTTGTCCCTGGGCACACCGCACATTGATTTTCCGTGCGCTCAAAGGTTTGAGCGATATTATCTCTGTCTCGGTTGTTGACTATTATATGGGCAAAGACGGCTGGACATTTAAAGGCGAACATGGCGCCACCGGCGACACGCTTTATGGTTCAGAATTTTTGCACCAGATTTATACCCGCGCCGATCCGCAATATTCAGGTCGTGTAACGGTTCCGGTTTTATGGGACAAAAAACTGCAAACCATTGTCTCCAATGAATCGGCAGAAATCATCCGTATGCTCAATGTTGCCTTTGATGAATTCGGCAAGAGTGATGTGGATTTTTATCCCGAAGCTTTGCGAAGCGACATTGATGCGCTCAACGATTTTATCTATCCGAGCATCAATAATGGTGTTTATCGCGCCGGTTTTGCCACCTCGCAGGAAGCCTATGAAGAGGCCTATAAGGATGTTTTTGCAGCCCTTGATGCGCTGGAAGTCCGTTTGCAAAATAACCGTTATTTAACAGGTTCGGCCTTAACTGAAGCGGATTGGCGTTTGTTCACCACACTGATCCGTTTTGATCCGGCCTATGTCGGGCACTTCAAATGTAATTTGCGCCGTATTGAAGATTATCCGGCTCTTTCAAATTACACCCGCGAGCTTTATCAAATGGCGGGAATTGCCGAGACGGTCAATATGGAGCATATAAAGGGTCACTATTACACCAGTCATAAAACCATCAACCCGACCGGGGTGGTGCCACTGGGCCCAAAAATTGATTTTGATGCCCCACATGATCGGGCGCGTTTGAACGCCGACAGATCATATTAAGAGCCAAAGGTTAGCGCGGATATGAATCAACTTATCAACGAAGTTCATCATGCCATTGATGAGGCTAGTATTTCCCGCTTGGTACGGGAGTTTTATACCCGCGCGCGTCAGGATGATGAGATAGGTGAGATCTTCAACAGCAATGTAGAAGACTGGGAGCATCACCTTCAAACGATTACTGATTTCTGGTCATCAATCATTATGAAGACAGGGCGCTATGACGGGCGCCCGCTTCCGCCGCATCTGCGGCTTGGTTTACAGGAAAAGCACTTTGACCGCTGGCTGCAATTGTTTGAAAAAACAGCGCTGGAAATCTGGCCGGAAGAAGCGGCAAACGTCTTTATCTATCGTGCCAAACGCATTGCTGACAGTTTTGAAATGGCAATTTCGACACAAGCCGGTGAATATAAAAGCCCGCGCCATAGCCGTCGGGTGTAGAGTATTGGCCTGAACAGGCTACCTAAAATAAAAAATCCCTTTGCCATCAATGCTGCAAAGGGATTTTTTGAATCAATTCATCAGTTCTGCTTGGCACGCATCAACATGCCATAAAGATCGCGCGGTTCATCCGGATCGGCCAGCATATCCAGCTGCACAAAATACTCCGTCCCTTCCAGTTTATCGCGCACATAGCGAAGTGCTGAAAAATCTTCCGTCGCAAAGCCAACCGAGTCAAACAGAGTAATCTGCTGCTTGCTTGTGCGTCCCTGTTTTTTACCCGTTATCACTTCCCACATTTCAGTAACAGGATGATCTTGCGGCAATTGCTGAATTTCACCTTCAATGCGGGTTTGTGGTGTATATTCGACAAAAATATCCGAGCGCTGCAAAATGTCGGCATGCAATTCGGTCTTGCCCGGACAGTCACCGCCAACACCATTAATATGCACACCAGCGCCCACCATATTGTCGGTAAGAATCGTGGCATTTTGTTTGTCAGCGGTTACTGTTGTGATGATCTGTGCGCCCTCAACTGCCGCCTCAACAGAAGAGCAAATTTGAATATCAAAGCCTGCGTTTTGCAAATTGCGCGCAACCTTTTCACTGGCCGAGCGATCAATATCATAAAGGCGCAAATGATCGACACCGAGCAAAGCTTTGAAAGCAAGCGCCTGAAATTCACATTGCGCACCATTGCCGATCATCGCCATGGTGCGGGAGTTTTCCGGTGCCAGATATTTAGCCACCACCGCGGAGGTCGCAGCTGTGCGTAGCGCCGTCAGCATGGTCATTTCTGTCAGCAAAATCGGGTAGCCGCTGGCAACATCGGCCAGCACACCAAAGGCGGTGACTGTCTGCAAACCTTCACGCGTATTTTTCGGGTGGCCGTTGACATATTTAAAGCCGTAAAGCGTGCCGTCACTCGTCGGCATCAATTCGATAACGCCTTCATCAGAATGCGCGGCCACGCGCGGTGTTTTATCAAACAGCTCCCAGCGGCGAAAATCTTCCTCTACATAGGCAGCCAGTTCTTTCAAAAAAACATCAACGCCAATATTGAGCACCAGTTTCATCATGTGATCAACACTGACAAATGGCACATTATTCAACTGTACGGACATGCTACCTCACTCCCCCGTATAACTCACTGTCGGACGATCCATCACACGACGCCCAAACAGACTGGCGGTTAAATCCACCATCACATGCGCAGTGCGCCCACGCTCATCCAGAAACGGATTAAGCTCCACCAGATCGAGACTGGTGACCAAGCCGCTGTCATGCAGCATTTCCATAATCAGATGCGCTTCGCGGAAAGTCGCGCCACCCGGCACGGTGGTGCCAACGGCTGGTGCAATCAGCGGATCAAGAAAATCCACATCAAGGCTGACATGCAGCATGCCATCTTCGCGTTTCACTCGCGCCAGAAAATCACGCAGCAAAACGCCGACGCCATGCTCATCAATGACACGCATATCATGCACAGTAATACCGGTTTGGCTGATCATCTGGCGCTCGGCCGGATCAACGCTGCGAATGCCCATCATGCAAATATTATTCGGATCAACCGGCGCTATCAGCTCAGGATAATAACCTTCAAACCCCGCCTGACCGGTGTAATAAGCAACCGGTGTACCATGCAGATTACCGCTGTCGGTGGTATTGAGATTATGAAAATCCGTATGCGCATCCAGCCAGAGCACAAAAAGTTTTTTGCCTTTTTCGCTCGCATAGCGTTGCACACCGGCAACAGAACCAGCCGCCACCAAATGGTCGCCACCTAAAAAGATCGGAAAGCCTTCGCCTGCCAGTTGATAAGCTTTATCACTGGTTGCTTTAATCCAGGCGATAGTCTCGTTGAGATTTTTAATCGCCGCATTAGGATGGCTAAGCTGCCCTTTTGGAGCAGGCACCAGATCACCCAAATCTTCTACAATGTGCCCCAGTTCGGTGATCGCCTGAACAAGTCCGGCGGCACGAAAACCGTTTGGTCCCATATTGCAGCCCATACGACCAGTACCTTCTTGCACCGGCACGCCGATAATTTTGCATTCCATCCGCAAACCCTCATTTTATGGTTTCAGTTGAACATGAAGCTCTGGCAAAACGAACAGCACGAATTGGCAAATATGCTATTTTAACTTATCATAATGGCAAATTAATTTATCATTTTGGTAAGCCATGGATTCGATTGACGAAAAACTCATCACTTTGCTGCGCCATAACGGACGCCGCAGCATCTCCGATCTGGCACTGGAAACCGATCTTTCCCGTGCAACAGTGCGTGCCCGCATGGAGCGGTTGGAAAAATCAGGCGACATTCTCGGCTATACGGTGATTTTACGTGCCGATGCCGTCGATTTGCCGGTACGTGGTATTATGATGATTGAAATTGAAGGCCATGTGACTGACCGCATTGTGCGCTCACTTGGCGGCTTTGCCGAAATTTCGGCCATCCACACCACCAATGGCCGCTGGGATCTGATCGTGGAACTGGGTGCTGCCACCCTTTCTGATTTTGATGCAATTTTACGGCGTATTCGTCTGCTCCCCGGTATCACGGCGAGTGAAACCAATCTGCTTCTGGCCACGCCACGCAGCACCCGTGCGCGTCTGTAAATAAAGCCATTCAAGCACGCTCATTTCCTGTGGATGTGCCACATAGATGATGCAGTTTGATTGCATAAGGCGCGCAGCCAACTATCATTCTGCAATGAATAAACAAGGTTGAATTACATATGGCAGACGACATCAAGCGTATCGCTCCCCTGATTGCAGCTGAAATCAATGCGCGGCCGGAACAAGCCGCAGCAGCAATTGGTTTGCTCGATGAGGGTTCCACTGTTCCTTTCGTGGCACGTTACCGTAAGGAAGTGACCGGTGGGCTGGACGATACGCAATTGCGTATTCTCTCCGAACGCCTGACTTATTTGCGCGAGCTGGAAGCACGCCGCAACACCATCCTTGAATCGATCAATTCGCAAGGCAAGCTGACACCAGATCTGCAATTGAAAATTGCCGGCGTTGCCACCAAAGCCGAACTTGAAGATATTTATCTGCCCTATAAGCCTAAGCGCCGGACACGCGCTGAAATTGCCCGCGAGCGCGGTCTTGCACCACTGGCCGAGGCCATTATGGCTGATCGGCGGGTTGTGCCTGCAAGCTTGGCTGAAACCTATGTGCAAGGTGATGTCGCTGATGTTAAAGCCGCCCTTGAAGGGGCACGCGACATTATCGCCGAAGGTTTTACCGAAAACGCCGACCTGCTTGGCCGCTTGCGTCAGCATATGCGTAACAACGCATATCTGCGCTCCAAAGTGGTGGATGGCAAACAGGAAGCGGGCGCTAAATTCTCCGACTATTTCGACCATTCGGAACGCTGGAGCAATGTTGCCGGACACCGCGCGCTTGCTATGCTGCGTGGCCGCAACGAAGATTTTCTCTCCCTCGACATTGAAGTCGATGAAGATGATACATCCCCGCTCAAGCCTGTCATTCGTATGATTGCCGCCAGCTACCAGATTGGCAACACATTGCCTGCCGATCAATGGCTGATGGAAGTGGTCAACTGGACATGGCGCGTTAAACTTTCCCTTTCACTGTCGCTTGATTTGATGCGCGAATTGCGTGAACGTGCGGAAGAAGAGGCCATTCAGGTGTTTGCCCGTAACCTGAAAGACCTGTTGCTCGCCGCCCCTGCCGGATCGCGCGCTACCATGGGTCTTGATCCAGGCATCCGCACCGGCGTTAAAGTCGCGATTGTTGACGGCACCGGCAAACTGCTTGATCACTCAACCGTTTATCCGTTTCCGCCAAAAAATGATCTGCGTGGCACACAGGCAGAGCTTGCTGCATTGGTGCGCAAACATAAAGTTGAACTGATCGCCATTGGTAACGGCACCGGCAGCCGCGAGACTGAACGTCTGGTAGTCGATATGTTAAACGACATGCCCAATGATTCATCGGCTCAAAAGCCACTGAAAGTCATTGTCTCTGAGGCTGGCGCATCGGTCTATTCAGCTTCCGAAACTGCCGCAGCAGAATTTCCTGATCTGGATGTTTCCATCCGTGGTGCTGTTTCCATTGCCCGCCGCCTGCAAGACCCGTTGGCGGAACTTGTGAAAATCGAACCAAAATCCATTGGTGTCGGCCAGTATCAGCATGATGTTGACCAGTCACGTCTCGCCCGCTCGCTTGATGCGGTGGTTGAAGATGCAGTGAATGCGGTTGGCGTTGATCTCAACACCGCATCGGCTTCGCTGCTGGCTCGCGTTTCCGGCCTTGGTCAATCCTTGGCTGAAGCGATCATCGCGCATCGCAATGAAACAGGCCCGTTCAAAACCCGTAAAGAGCTGTTGAAAGTTCCCCGCCTTGGCAACCGCACCTTTGAGCAAGCGGCAGGTTTCTTACGTATTCCCGATGGTAAAGAACCGCTCGATGCTTCATCTGTGCACCCTGAAGCCTATGGCGTTGCCAAGAAAATCGTTCAAGCCTGTGGCCGCGATGTGCGCGCGCTGATGGGCGACAGCTCCATGCTGAAGGCGCTTGATCCAAAACTCTTTGTCGATGAGCGCTTTGGTCTGCCAACCGTTAAAGACATTATCGCAGAACTGGAAAAGCCAGGGCGCGACCCGCGTCCGGGCTTTAAAACCGCCACTTTTGCCGATGGTATTGATGACATTAAAGACCTCAAACCCGGCATGCAGCTGGAAGGCACAGTCACCAATGTGGCAGCCTTTGGTGCTTTTGTGGATATTGGTGTGCATCAGGATGGCCTCGTGCATGTGTCGCAACTGGCCGACCGTTTCGTCAAAGATCCGCATGAAGTGGTGAAAGCCGGTGACGTGGTGAAAGTGCGTGTGACGGAAGTGGATGTGCCACGCAAGCGCATCGGCCTGACCATGCGCAAAGATGGTGGTACTGAGGCCGCCCCTGCACCGCGCACAGCCCAAAAGCCAGCACCGCAATTTAAAAACAAGCCGCAAACAAGCGCCAAGAGCAATGAAAGCTCCCAAGGTGCTTTCGGCGCGGCATTGCTGGAAGCCATGCGTAAAAAATAAAAAACCAAACGGGCTTGTCATCAACTGACAAGCCCGTTTTTTATTTCTTCTGCACCTGCCCCAAAATCCATTGGCAGAAAATCTGCGTCAGCGGATTATCAAGTTTTCCCTCCGGCACCACCAGATAATAATCATTATCCGTCTGTAAGGGTCGCTCAAACAGCACCTGCAATTGTCCGTCACGCAATTCTTGCTCAATCAGATAGAGCGGCAGAAGGGCTATACCCATGCCGGCAATGGCCGCACCAATCACCATCGAAAACTGATCAAAACGATGGCCATGATAAGCGGACTGCACTTCGCAATCACACATTTCAAACCACTGCGCCCATAATTTCGGCCGTGTTTCCAAATGCAGCAGTGCCTGCGCCTGTAAATCTTGCGGCGCCTCAAAGCTGCGCCCTGCCAGAAATGCAGGTGATGCCACCGGCACAATCATTTCGCTGCACAAATAAGTACAACTCGCATGCGCCCAAACCGGTTTGCCATAATGAATAGCCAGATCAAAAGGCTGCTCGTCAAAATCAAAAATCGTCGAGCGCGAGGCGATATGCAGCGCAATACCTGTCTGATTTTTGGTAAAGTCAGGCAGTCTTGGCATCAGCCAGCGATTACCGAATGTGGGCAAAGTGGCGATGCTCAAACCGGATGTTGACTGCGCCGACGCCATCGCCCGCAGCATTGTGTCTTCCGTTTGGCTTAATAAACGGCGTACTTCGGGTAAAAACTTCTGGCCTGCATCGGACAATAAAATACGCTGGCGTACCCGCTCAAATAACAGCACGCCCAGCTGGTTTTCCAGCTCTTTGATCTGGCGGCTTACCGCACTTTGTGTCAGATTAAGTTCCAAGCCCGCTTGCGTGAAACTGCCGTGACGCGCCGCACATTCAAAAGCTTGTAAATTGCCGATATCCGGTATCAGCCGACGGTTCAGCTTCATTCCTATCTCGCATCAACATAGTTATTTTCATTGCAATCTTAGGCTAAAAATCGCTGATATAATACTATAAATTCATGAAGACCGATTTTGACTAAAGGAAAGCACCCATGACCAGCGTGACAAGTGATGTAAAAACAGAAACTGCAGAGATTCTGACACGGTTGGGTGTACATAGCTCTCTTTATAGTAGCGGAAATCTCAACGCTTTCACGCCTGTCACCGGAGAAAAAATCGCAACCATCCCGGCACACACAACCGACCATGCAGCACAAATTATTGATGCGGCACATGTGGCCTTTAAAGAATGGCGCATGGTGCCTGCGCCGCGCCGTGGCGAATTGATACGACTTTTTGGCGAAGAACTGCGCGCCGCCAAGGACGATCTTGGCCGTCTCGTTTCTATTGAAGCTGGCAAGATCACCTCTGAAGGTTTGGGCGAAGTGCAGGAAATGATCGACATTTGCGACTTCGCAGTCGGCCTTTCGCGTCAGCTTTACGGCCTTACCATCGCAACCGAACGCGCAGGCCACCGCATGATGGAAACATGGCATCCGCTGGGTGTTGTCGGTGTTATTTCTGCATTCAACTTCCCTGTTGCTGTATGGGCATGGAACACCGCTTTGGCGCTTGTCTGCGGCAATAGTGTTGTGTGGAAACCATCCGAAAAAAGCCTGCTCACAGCGCTTGCCTGTGATGCGCTTTTAGCGCGTGCGCTGAAGCGCTTTGGCGACGCGCCGAAAAATCTCTCCTCCGTGCTGCTTGGTGACAGAGTGATGGGCGAAGCGCTTGTTGACAATGCAAAAGTAGCGCTTGTTTCTGCAACCGGCTCTACCCGTATGGGGCGCGAAGTGGGCCCGCGTCTGGCTAAACGCTTTGCCCGTTCCATTCTGGAACTTGGTGGCAATAATGCCGGTATTGTCTGCCCGTCAGCCGATCAGGATATGGCTTTGCGCGCCATTGCCTTTGGTGCGATGGGCACAGCCGGTCAGCGTTGCACCACCATGCGCCGCCTGTTCGTGCATGAAAGCATCTATGATCAGTTTGTACCACGCTTGCAAAAAGCCTATCAGTCAGTATCCGTCGGCAACCCGCTTACCAGCTCTGCGCTTGTCGGCCCATTGATCGACAAACAATCTTTTGATGCGATGCAGGAAAGCCTTAAAAAGGCTGAAGCCCAAGGCGGAAAAATCACCGGCGGCAACCGCGTCGATCTGGGGCTTGAAAATGCCTATTATGCCAAGCCAGCTTTGGTTGAAATGCCCAAGCAAACCTCGCCCGTAACAGAAGAAACCTTCGCACCTATTCTCTATGTGATGAAATATAGCGATTTTGACGATGTGCTGGAAAAGCACAATGCTGTGGGTGCTGGTCTTTCATCTTCCATCTTCACGCTGAACTTGCAGGAAGCAGAACGCTTTCTCTCAGCAGAAGGCTCTGATTGCGGCATTGCCAATGTTAATATCGGCACATCGGGTGCTGAAATCGGCGGCGCATTCGGCGGTGAAAAAGAAACTGGCGGCGGACGAGAATCCGGTTCCGACGCATGGAAGGGCTATATGCGCCGCGCCACTAATACGATCAATTATTCAAAAGCCCTGCCATTGGCGCAAGGCGTATCCTTCGATATTGAATAATCGAACGCATAAAAAAGCCCCGCAAATGCGGGGCTTTTTTATAGGTTTAGCCCATGCGCTCGGAAGCATAAGAATCAGGACTTGCCGGAAACACCACTGTACGATCACCATTTAAAAATGTGCGATTATGGATATGGGCATGGACGGCACGCGCCAGCACCTGCGCTTCCACATCACGGCCAATCGACACATAATCAGCAGCACTTTGCGCATGGGTCACACGCGCCACATCCTGTTCAATAATCGGACCTTCATCAAGATCAGCCGTTACATAATGTGCAGTTGCACCGATCAGTTTCACGCCACGCTCATAGGCCTGCTTATAAGGGTTCGCCCCTTTAAAAGACGGCAGGAAGGAGTGGTGAATATTGATGATACGACCGGACATTTTCTGGCACAGATCATCCGACAAAATCTGCATATAGCGTGCTAAAACCACCAGCTCGGTGCCGGTTTCTTCAACAATCGCCATCATGCGGGCTTCGGCCTCGGCCTTATTGTCTTTCGTCACCACAATATGGTGAAACGGAATATCATGGTTGACCACCACTTTTTGATAATCAAAATGGTTGGAAATCACCCCGACAATATCAATTGGCAACGCACCGATTTTCCAGCGATACAGCAGATCGTTCAGACAATGACCAAAGCGTGATACCATCAGCAGCACTTTCATGCGCTCATTGGTATCATGAAATTCATAATGCATATCGAAAGGCGCGCCGACTTCGGCAAAACCACTGCGCAGCTCCTCCAGCCCCGCCCCTTCCTCGGAAATAAAACTGATACGCATGAAAAAACGACCATGTTTCAGATCATCAAACTGCGCACTATCAATGATGTTGCAACCCTTAGCCGTCAGATAGCCCGAAATCGCAGCAACAATACCGCGGGACGCACGACAGCTTACCGTTAGAACATAATTATGCATTTCATTTCCTCAATAAAACCCCACACTCCTCCACCCGGAGCGCTATGCGAAATTGCATGGCAGCTGTAATGCACTGCCCACATTGCACCCGCAAGAGTAATCTTGGAAAATTTATCGGTCGTGATGTTCGTCGATGCTAAGTTCTGCGACAAAATCATAGGCATCACCGCGATACATTGTGCGTGTGAGCTCCACCACTTCACCCGTTGCCAGATATGACACCCGCTCAATCAGCAAGGCTGGTGCATTGGGTGGTGTTTTTAGAAGCTGGGCATTTTTCGTATCCAGCGCCACCGCCTGAAAGCGCTGCTGCGCCCGCACCGGCTCATAGCCCTGCGCCATAAAAGCCTTATAAAGCGAACGGATATTATCAAGCTCATCGCCTAAATAATGGCGTGGCACAACCGCCCATTCCAGTGCCAATGGCATTTGATCCACCAACCGCAAACGATGCAAACGTACAATCTGGGCGCTGCGTTCAATTTGTAAAATCTGAGCTTCATCCGCACTCGGATAGTCAATTTTGATATCAAGCGTTTTAGCTTCAGGCTGTTTGCCACGCGCCAGAATGGCTTGCGAAAAAGATGTCAGCTTCCATAAAGGCTGACTGATACGCGCCGGACGCTCGGCAATAAAACGACCACTGCCGTGGCGCGTTTCAATCAAACGCTGATCGGCCAAAATCTTATAAGCACTACGCACTGTAACACGCCCGATATCGAGCATTTCTGCCAATTCGCGCTCCGGCGGCAGAGCACTGCCGGCAGGCAAAACATCTTGCTGGATAAGCTTTTTGAGAACAGATGCCAGATGTTTATAAAGCGGACCGCTGCGTTCCTGCTCGCGCAAGCCCGTAAGTTCAATTGCTTCTTTTAAAATGACCTGTTCCATGATGGCTAAATAGAACCTGTATGGAACCATTTAGCAAGGGCTGTTTTCATTTTCACAAGTCAGATAATCAATTGTGCTTTGAGCTTTTCACCCCTGTCACTTAAAATATAAAAGCTGCGCTGCGTGCGCTCATCGCGGTGGGTAACGGTCAAAAAACCGTCAATGGCAGCCAGATAGGCCAGTTCCCGCAGCACCAGCGCATGTTCAATTTCAAAAAGCCGCGCAAATGTGCGGCTGTCATGCGCTCCGTCAAGCAACAAGGCCGCCACAATACCCGCGCCCAGACGTGTCAAAGGCAGGTCTTTTGCTTCGATTGTTTCAACAAGCGCAATAAAATGCCGTGTTAAATCAGATAGTTGAATTGTATCTGAGAGTTCTGTCGAAACTTCCTCGTGCTCGCTCATGCGGCAAGCTTTGTGTTTTTGCGGAATGTGACAATCACCGATTTCGATGTCGGCGTATAGCTTTCATCGCCAGCACTTGCCAAAGGCACCAGCACGTTCATTTCCGGATAATAACCAGCCACACAGCCGCGCGGAATATCATAAGGCACAAAGCGGAAATTCTCAGCCACACGCTCAATGCCATCATCAAACTGGCCGATAATATCGGCTCTGTCTCCGGCTTCCACGCCGATTTCTGCCATATCAGCCGGATTGACAAACACCACCTGTCGCTCGCCATAAACACCGCGATAGCGATCATCCATACCGTAAATGGTGGTATTATACTGGTCGTGACTGCGGAAGGTTTGCAGCACATACTGGCCAGCAACACCACGCGCCTGCTGATGTTCCACCGCCTCCGGCATCGCACCCGTCCAAAAAGTGGCTTTGCCGCTTGGCGTGTTCCATTCGCGTTCCGCCGCACTGTTGCGCAAATGGAAGCCACGCGGCACCCGCACCCGTGTATTAAAATCATAAAAATCGGGCAGAACCCGTTCAATATGATCGCGGATCAGATCATAATCATCGGCTAATTCCAGCCAATTGACCGGCTTGGCTCCCAAAGTGGCATTGGCAATACCTGCAACGATAGCTATTTCCGAACGCAGTAATTTTGATGCCGGTTGATTGATACCACCAGAACCATGCACCATGCTCATGGAATCTTCGACCGTTACAATCTGCGCCACACCCTTGGAGTTCATATCAATCTCAGTGCGTCCCAGACATGGCAGAATATAAGAATTTTTGCCCGGCAAAAGATGCGAATGATTAAGCTTGGTGGCCACATGTACGGTCAGATCCAGACCGCTCAATGCTTTGGCAATCACCGGACTATCCGGCGTGGCGCGGGCAAAGTTACCGCCCAGACCAATGAAAACTTTAGCGCTGCCATCCAGCATCGCACCAATCGCGCCCAGCACATTATGCCCCTCAGTGCGCGGCACTTCAAAATTAAACTCACGCTCCAAGGCATCAAGAAAAGCTTGCGACGGTTTTTCATTAATGCCGACAGTGCGGTCGCCCTGCACATTGGAGTGGCCGCGCACCGGACAAAGTCCGGCACCCTCCCGCCCGATATGCCCGCGCAACATCATGAAATTGGTAATCTCGCGGATGGTAATCACCGAATGGCGATGCTGGGTAATTCCCATCGCCCATGTGGTAATGACATTACGGGAACGAAGATAAATCTGAGCGGCATTTTCAAGCTGTGCCCGCGTCAGGCCAGACTGATCTTCAATCGCCTCCCAGCCGGTCGCCTCCACCGCAGCACGATAAGCTTCAAATTCAACCGTATGCTTGCTCAAAAATGCATGATCCAGCACGGATTTCTCACCGCTCGCCAATGCTTCCTCATCAGCGGCAAAGACTGCTTTTGCCATGCCGCGAAAAGCTGCCAGATCACCGCCTAAACGCGGTTGCAGATAATCACTGGCAATCGCTTCGCTACCGCCGGTAATCATTTCCAACTTGTTTTGCGGATCAGAAAACCGCTCTAATCCACGCTCGCGCACCGGATTAAGCACCACAACATGCGCCCCTCGCTCGGCGGCACGGCGCAAATCAGCCAGCATACGCGGATGATTGGTGCCCGGATTTTGGCCGACCACAAAAATGGCATCAGCTTTTTCAAAATCCTCCAGCAGCACTGTGCCTTTACCCACACCGATCGACTGTTTCAGTGCAACACCGCTGGCCTCGTGGCACATATTAGAGCAATCAGGAAAATTATTGGTGCCATAAGCACGGACGAATAGTTGATAAAGAAAAGCCGCCTCATTGGACGCACGACCGGATGTGTAAAACTCTGCGCGATGCGGGCTATCAAGTGCGGCTAAAGTCGCGCCGATTTCAGCAAAAGCCTCTTCCCAGTCAATCGCTTCATATTGATCCGTCTGTGCATTATAGCGCATGGGATGCGTCAAGCGGCCGGTATGTTCCAGATCATAATCCGTCCAGCCCTGCAATTCACTGACCGTATGGGTTGCAAAAAACTTTGGTGTGGTGCGCCGTCCCGTGGCTTCCCATGCAACCGCCTTCACGCCATTTTCGCAAAATTCAAAAGAAGAGCCATGTTCCGGATCGCCCCAAGCACAGCCCGGACAATCAAAGCCATTGGGCTGATTAGCTTTCAGCATGGTACGGACATTGGTAAGAGCAGCACCGCTTTGCAAGATTTGCTTGCCTGAGCTTTTAAGCGCACCCCATCCGCCAGCGGCTTTGGAAGCCTTGCCGATAAAGTCGGTTTTGCCGTTGCACTTGCTCATGCTCTTCCCTCTTTATACGTCCCGTCCGGCTATTACTTTGCCAGTAATTATCTTCATTGAATAGTAGTTTATCCATATTGGCAATTAATGCTATCCATGTTTCTCTAAAGACTATTTTAGAAAAAGGGGTGGATACTATGGGGCAAATACTGGAAATCGCAGACCTGAAAGAACTTGCCCGCCGGCGGGTTCCGAAAATGTTTTTTGATTATGCGGATTCCGGCGCTTTTACCCAATCGACCTATCAAGCCAATGAAGACGACTTCAAAAAGATAAAGCTGCGCCAGCGCGTGCTTGTCGATATGACCAACCGCTCCCTTGCAACCACCATGATTGGTGAAAAGGTGGCAATGCCGGTGGCACTTGCGCCAACCGGTCTCACCGGCATGCAACATGCCGATGGCGAAATGCTGGCAGCTCAGGCAGCAGAAGCTTTTGGTGTGCCGTTTACGCTTTCCACGATGAGCGTTTGTTCGATTGAGGACGTGGCATCGGTTACCACCAAGCCATTTTGGTTTCAGCTCTATGTGATGCGCGACCGCGACTTTGTTAAAAGCCTGATTGAACGTGCCAAAGCGGCAAAATGCTCAGCGCTTGTGCTAACGCTTGATTTGCAGATTTTAGGCCAGCGCCATAAAGATTTGCGCAACGGCCTTTCCACTCCGCCAAAATTTACCCCGCATCACATCTGGCAAATGGCAACGCGCCCCGGCTGGTGTGTTAAAATGCTCGGAACCAAGCGCCGCACCTTCCGCAATATTGCCGGACACGCCAAAAACGTCACCGATCTATCCTCGCTTGCAGTTTGGACAGCCGAACAATTTGACCCGCAGCTCAATTGGAGTGATGTGGAATGGATCAAAGAGCAATGGGGCGGGAAACTCATCCTCAAAGGCATTTTGGATGTGGAAGATGCCCGTATGGCCGCTAAAACCGGTGCCGATGCGATTGTTGTTTCCAATCACGGTGGCAGACAATTGGATGGTGCCTGCTCATCCATTTCCATGCTGTCGAAAATTGTTGATGCCGTTGGTCACCAAATTGAAATTCATATGGATGGCGGTATTCGCTCCGGTCAGGACGTGTTGAAAGCACGTGCCCTTGGAGCGCGCAGCACTTTTATCGGTCGGCCTTTTCTTTATGGCCTTGGTGCCATGGGCAAAGAAGGTGTCACACTAGCGCTTGAGATTATCCGCAATGAGCTGGATATCAGCATGGCACTTTGCGGCAAGCGCGATATTGAAACCATTGACCGCTCAATTTTGCAGGTTAACCCGTGGGAGTGAACGGGTTTTCTTCACGTCCGCTGCTGGCTCGGCGCTTTCGACAGCAAGACCGTGCGGATTGAAAAGCTTGAATGAATACGCGCCACACCCGGTAAGCGCGACAAGATTTCCTTATGGATGATTTCATAGGCGGCGGCATTTTCTGCCTCCGCCCGCAAAATATAATCAGCATCCCCCGTCATCAAATAACATTCCTGAATTTCAGGATGACGGCGCACCGCTTCTTCAAAACGGTTGAGATATTCCTCCGTTTGCCGGTCAAGCGTAATACGCACAATCGCCACCAGACGCTCATCACCATCAGTGGAACCGACAATCGCCGTATAGCCTCGAATGACGCCCGATTGCTCCAATATCTGTACACGGCGCAAACAAGCCGATTGCGACAATCCCACCTCAGCCGCCAGCTGACTATTGGTCATGCGCCCGTCACGGCGCAGGCTGCGGATGATATTACGGTCGATACTATCCAGAGACGGCATGTATAATCTTCCAATAAAAGATGAAAAACACCTGAATTTGAACTATAAATCGCATAATATTCGAAAGATAGCAAAGATATTCGAACGATCTTCGACTAGCATAATGTGATAAGTAAAATTTACTGCTGTTCTGTCAGGGTCATGATCGATGTCACTTTCTAAAATGCAGCTTACCACTACTGAACATGATCTGGCTGCAGGCGGCATCCTGACAATCAGCCTGAAGGCATTGCGCCATAATTATCAGGCTGTTGCCAAGCAAATTGCACCAACACGCGCTGCTGCTGTGGTGAAGGCCGATTCTTATGGCTTGGGTGCCGATAAAGTCGCGCCTGCCTTTTATCAGGCCGGCTGTCGCGACTTTTTTGTGGCGCATCTGGGCGAAGCCCTTAAGCTGCGCCCATTGCTTGCAGATGATGCCACACTCTATGTGCTCAACGGTTTGCAGCCACAGACCGAAGAAACGTGCGCCGATGCGCAAATTATTCCTGTGCTCAATTCGCTGGAACAGCTTACCAACTGGCAAAAGCTTGCCATCAAACGCGGCGTCACATTGCCTGCTTTGTTGCAGGTTGATACCGGCATGGCGCGTCTGGGGCTCTCGCATGAAGAGCTTGACCATTTAGCCGATCATCTTGATCTGCTGGATCACCTCGACATCAAATTCATCATCAGCCATCTGGCTGTCGGTGACGAATTTAATAATGCTTTTAACACCAAGCAGCTTGAAACCATGCAGGCAGCCATTGCACGCCTGCCCAAAATGCCGGTGGCTTTCGCCAATTCCGGCGGTTGCTTTCAGGATAAAAGCTTCCACTATAATCTGGCACGTCCGGGTGTAGTTTTATATGGTGTTGGCCCTGACCTGCCAAACCATCCGATTTTGCCGGTCGCAGAACTTTCCGCCCGCGTCATTCAGGTGCGCAATGTGCCTCAAGGTACACCGGTCGGCTATGGCTGCACCTATGTGACACCAAAACCAATGCGTATTGCCACAATTGCCGTTGGTTATGCCGATGGCTGGTTCCGTAGTTTAAGCAATAAAGGCTCCGCCTTTTATGGTGATACACGACTGCCAATCGTTGGCCGTGTGTCGATGGACAGCATCACTCTTGATGTAACCGATCTGCCCGAAGGCACGCTCACACTCGGCAGTCTGGTCGAACTGATCGGCCCGCATCAGTCATTGCAAGATGTCGCGCGTGATTGTGATACTATCCCTTATGAAATTCTGACAGCTCTGGGGCACCGCTATCAACGTATCTATGTTGATTAAGCGCCCGATAACCGCATTTGAACAGTTTAAATTATAAGCAATAAAGGGGTCATCCCATGAAAGTTACTATTTTAGGCAGCGGCGTTGTTGGTGTTTCCACCGCCTATTATCTTGCTAAAGCCGGTCATGAAGTGACCGTGATTGACCGCGAAACCGGTCCGGCACTGGAAACCAGTTTTGCCAATGCCGGTCAGATTTCACCGGGCTATGCATCCCCGTGGGCTGCACCGGGCATTCCGTTCAAAGCTGCCAAATGGCTGTTTATGAAACATGCGCCATTGATCATCCGCCCGACAGCTGATCCGTTCCAGTACACATGGCTGTTGTCGATGCTCGCCAACTGCACAGGCGGTCGTTATGCGGTTAATAAAACCCGTATGGTGCGCATTGCTGAATATAGCCGTGATTGCCTCATTCAGCTGCGCGCTGATACCGGCATTGAATATGATCACCGCACACAGGGCACGTTGCAGCTTTTCCGTGAGCAGTCCCAGCTTGATGCCATCGGCAAAGATGTGGAAGTTCTTCGCAAAGACGGCGTACCGTTTGAAGTGCTTGACCGCGAAGGCTGCGCACAGGCTGAGCCAAGTCTGGCACGTGTTAAAGACAAATATGTCGGCGGTTTGCGTTTGCCAAATGACGAAACCGGTGACTGCTTCAAATTCACCAATGAGCTGGCTAAAATCTGCGAAGGCTTGGGCGTCAAATTCCAATATGGCGTCAACATCAAATCCTTCCTGAAGTCCGGCGACCGCGTCACTGCCGTTGAAACCGATCAGGGCAACATCACCAGCGACCGTTTTGTCGTGGCACTGGGCAGCTATACCCGTGCAATGGTTAAAAGCCTCGGCCTCAATGCTCCGATCTATCCGGTAAAAGGCTATTCGCTGACCCTGCCGATTATCAATGAAGACAATGCACCGGTTTCGACCATTCTGGATGAAAGCTACAAGATCGCGATCACCCGCCTTGGCGACCGCATCCGCGTTGGCGGCATGGCAGAATTGTCCGGCTTCAGCAAAGACCTGCCAGCCAATCGTCGTGCGACCTTGGAATTGTCCGTCACTGACCTCTTCCCGGGCGGCGGCGATGTGCAGGCAGCCACCTATTGGTCAGGCCTTCGC
Source organism: Paenochrobactrum glaciei (assembly GCF_039522165.1). Lineage (NCBI taxonomy): Bacteria > Pseudomonadati > Pseudomonadota > Alphaproteobacteria > Hyphomicrobiales > Brucellaceae > Paenochrobactrum > Paenochrobactrum glaciei. The sequence goes on along the minus strand of NZ_BAAADE010000002.1, from coordinate 78,295 downwards.
CCGATGACACCGGATTCAACCCCGATCATCGGCGCCACACGCTATGACAATGTCTATATCAACTCCGGCCATGGTACACTGGGCTGGACAATGGGCGCAGGTTCCGGCCGTGCTTTGGCCGACATGATCTCCGGCGTTAAACCGGAAATCGATATGACCGATATCGGCATTTCCCGCTACGGCTGATTTTAAAATTGCACTAAAAAAGCCCGCGATGTTTTGAATAACATCGCGGGCTTAACTTATTGAAGAAGCTTTAAAAACTTGGTGGCGTACAAGCACTCACCACTTCGCAGGGCACCGGCCCCACACAGCGAAAACGATGCGGCAGTTTGCTGTCAAAATAATAAGCATCCCCTGGGCCCAGAATGCGCCGCTCATCACCGACTGTCACTTCAATGCGGCCAGAGATCACAATGCCACCCTCTTCGCCTTCATGCACCAGCATGACCTTGCCCGTGTCAGCTCCCGGCTCATAGCGCTCTTTGAGCAATTGCAGCGCACGGTTAAAGAGATTTTCGCCCACCTGCCGATAGGAAATAGGCCCGCGCCCGATCTCTACCAGTTCATTAGCTTGGTAAAAAACTGTCTGCGGCACATCCGGCTCAAGCGCGAAAAATTCTGCCATACCGATGGGAATACCATCGAGAATTCTTTTCAACGCACCTACTGACGGATTGCTCTGATTGGCCTCAATCAGCGAGATGGTGGAATTGGTGACACCGGCACGTTTTGCCAGCTCTCTTTGCGAGAGATTCTGTCGCATTCTGAGGGTGCGCAAACGCCCGCCAATATCCATATTCACAGCACTTCTCCTCCGATTACTGTTACTGATGTTGAATATATCAAACATTCATTAATTTGCACCTGTTTTTTCAATGCCTTAGCCTTTTGCAGAAAAGGACTTGTTGCGGCTCAGAAAGCATGAATATGATAGTGGCTGAAAGAGGAGATCGCTATGCAGACCAAAAACAATGCCCCAAGCCTTGATAATTTCTGGATGCCGTTTACGGCCAACCGCCAGTTCAAGGCATCCCCGCGTATTCTCGCTGGCGCTTCGGGTGTTTATTATACCGATATTGACGGCAATCAGGTTCTCGACGGAACCGCCGGTCTGTGGTGCTGTAATGCCGGCCACGGCCGCAAGCGCATTACTGAAGCCGTTGAGCGCCAGCTGTCCACCATGGACTTCGCGCCAACCTTCCAGATGGGTCACAATGTTGCTTTCGACTTTGCTGAAAAACTGGCAGCGATTGCTCCGGGCAAAGGCAACAAGAAGCTTGACCGCGTTTTCTTCACCGGTTCCGGTTCTGAATCCGTTGATACCGCACTGAAAATTGCAATCGCTTACCAGCGCGCAATTGGTCAGGGCACCCGTACCCGCATCATCGGCCGCGAAAAAGGCTATCATGGTGTAGGTTTCGGCGGTATTTCCGTTGGTGGTCTCGTCAACAACCGCCGCGTATTCCCGCAGATCCCTGCCGATCATATGCGCCACACCCTCGACATCGAGCGCAACGCTTTCTCCAAAGGCTTGCCAGCGCATGGTATCGAACTGGCAGAAGATCTGGAACGTCTGGTGCAGCTGCATGGTGCAGAAACCATTGCTGCCGTTATCGTTGAGCCTATGTCCGGTTCTGCCGGTGTTATTCTCCCTCCCAAGGGCTATCTGGAACGTCTGCGCGCGATTGCCGATAAATACGGCATCCTGCTGATCTTTGATGAAGTCATCACCGGCTTCGGACGTCTCGGAACTCCTTTTGCTGTTGATTATTTCGGCGTTGAGCCTGATCTGATCACCACTGCAAAAGGTCTGACCAACGGTGCCATTCCTATGGGTGCTGTCTTTGCAAGCCGTCAGGTTTATGATGGCCTGATGACCGGTCCGGAAAATGCTATTGAGCTTTTCCACGGCTATACCTATTCCGGCCATCCGGTTGCTTCTGCTGCCGGTATTGCAACGCTGGAAATCTATGCTGAAGAAGGCCTGCTCACCCGCGCAGCCACTCTGGCAGATCATTGGCAGGAAGCATTACATTCCCTCAAGGGTCTGCCGCATGTCATCGACATCCGCAATATCGGTCTTGTTGGTGCAATTGAGCTTTCATCGCGTCCCGATGCTGTCGGCAGCCGCGCTTATGATGTCTTCGTTGATTGCTTCCACAAAGGCCTGCTCATCCGCGTCACCGGCGACACAATTGCATTGTCACCGCCACTGACCATCGAAAAAGAGCAGATCGACACCATCGTGTCGACCATTGCAGATGCGCTGAAGCGCGTTGCATAAGCCAAACTAAACCAACAAAAAGCCGCGGAAGTTATCTTCCGCGGCTTTTTTTATTCCATTCAGCAAAAATCAGATTGTGCGATAACGCACATCACACGCACTTAAATTTTGCGATAATTTATATTACGCGCCAGCCAGCAACCAACACGGATACCGGCAATATTGCCCTGTGCATCACGCTGGAATACCAATGTCCAGTCACCCGGTGCAGGTGCATCCATCGAGCGTTGGCACGGCAACAACCACACATCACCGCCCGCATAATAAACCGGCTGCATTACGCTCTTGCCCAAAAAGCCCTCAAAGGCCGCATAAAAAGCAGTACCGACTTTTTCGACCACCACGGCAGCATCAAGCTCACCGCAATAATAACGGCCGCAAATATTGGGTGTTTCCGCTTTCACAAGCTTCTGACAACTCAGCACCAGTTTCTCCGCATCACGGCGCAGATGCACAATGTCACCATCGCGCTTCAAACTGGTCAGACCATTGGTCGCTTTCGTATCGCTGCTCAGACGAACCATTTCGGCGGATGTACCAAGACGGCATTTCATCTGACCTTCCGAAGCTTTAGAAAGCGTGATCGACAGGCCTGTGCGTTCATCCAGATAATCACCGTACCATGCTGCATCAACATGAACAGGTGCAACATCATCCGCAGCCTTTGCCTCACCCAATGCCACGCGCATCAGCTCAAGACAGGCACCGGAAGCATTGCTTTCATGGTTGAAAAGAATAACCGCCGAAAGGCGTGTATCGGGTGAATAAAAGCGCTGGCAACGCCAACCGTTTAATGCGCCGCCATGGCCGTTTAAACGATATGCACCCGCCTGAGCATATTTCAGCCCCATCGTATAAGGGCTGGCACTGCCATCAGCAAAAGGCTGCGGACGGGACAAGCGGCGATAAATGCCGTTTTCATCATCGCGGGTTTTATCAATGAAAATTTCCCACGCGATCATATCTTCAAGAGAGGCCACCATACCGGCATCCCCGCTCCAGTGAATGCGGTTATTGGCCGGTTTAAAACCAGTGACAATATCACCGACATAGCCGACGCAATCGGTAAAGGTGCCGGTATTCGGGCGCAATTCTGCACTTGGCATTTTTGCCGGTTCAAAAATCCGTTCCCGCATCAGATCAATCAACGAGCGGCCGGTATGTTGTTCAATCAACTCGTCAACAATACGGAAATTACCGTTATTATAAGAATATTCAGTGCCGTGTAAAAACTGCACATGCTGCATGCGCTTTAACAATTTACGCGCATCATCCGGCAAAAACTCGCCTTCAGGATCAGCCCCGCACAATACTGTCAGCGCCCAATAATCACGCAAACCTGACTGGTTGTTGCACAGCTCACGCACTGTTGGCAGTTCGTCTTTAAAGTCATGGAAAAATTTGGCAAAAGCGGCATCCAGCACTTCCGGCTCGCCAATGGCATCCAGCAAGGTGGCGCAGGTAAACTGTTTTGTCACCGAGCAGATCGCAAAGCGTGTATCCGGCTTGATCTCACGGCGCGATGCTAAATCCGCATAGCCCCAGCATTGTTTCAAAACAACTTCGCCATCCTGAATAACCGCAACCGCACCGCCCGGCCCTTTATAAAGATCCGGCAACGAATTGACGTATTTTTCGATTTCAACAAGATGTTTCAAAGCAGGCGATTGGTGGCGGGACATAATGTTCACTTCTTCTGGTTCGTCAGACATCGGCATAATTTCATAACAACCGCTAATAATGCTTACGCATAGCATCATGACACTTGGTCATAAATTTCAAGCTATGCGGCGGCGCTCGGCTGTGCTGAAATCATGATAATCAAATCAGACCTTTGGTAGCCTAAATCCAAAGCAGTTACGAGTTAAAAACGGGAACAGACATCATGACAGATCAGGCGCATCAACGCACAGGCGGGCAATTGCTGGTGGACGCCCTCACCCATCAGGGTGTGGAGCGCATTTTCTGCGTTCCGGGTGAAAGTTATCTGGCTGTTTTAGATGCGCTGCATGATAAACAAGACGAAATAGACCTCATCGTCTGCCGTCAGGAAGGAGGCGCTGCCTATATGGCGGAAGCCTATGGCAAAATGACCGGAAGACCGGGCATCTGCTTTGTCACCCGTGGCCCCGGTGCCACCAATGCTTCCATCGGCGTGCATACGGCTTTTCAAGATTCCACCCCGATGATTCTCTTTATCGGGCAGGTTGCCAGTGATCAGGTCGAGCGCGAAGCCTTTCAGGAAATTGATTATCGCCGCATGTTCGGCCAAATGGCCAAATGGGTGGTGCAAATTGATGATGCAGCCCGTATCCCTGAACTTGTCAGCCAAGCCTTTCATCGCGCTCTCAATGGTCGCCCCGGCCCTGTCGTCGTTGCATTGCCGGAAGATATGCTGACCTCACTTGCTGTAGCTCAAGATGTGCCTGCCGCTCGCCAAGTGGAAATGCATGCTGCGCCCTCGCAATTGCACGAAATGCTTGACCATTTAAATCAAGCCAAGCGACCAATACTGATTGCCGGAGGTGGTGGCTGGAATGCAGAAGCTGTCGCCCATTTACAGCAATTTTCCGAACATATGCATATTCCCGTGGCGGCTTCCTTCCGCTGTCAGGATTTGTTCAATAATTTGCATCCGCTTTATGCCGGTGATCTTGGCACGGCTGTCGGCCCCCAACTGGCGGAAAGCATCCGGCAAGCTGATCTTCTACTGGTGGTTGGTGCGCGATTGGGTGAAATGACGACACAGGGCTATGCTTTGGTGGAAGCACCAGTGCCAAACCAAAAACTGATCCATATCCATGCCGGTGCCGAAGAGCTTGGCCGCGTTTATTATCCGACATTAGGCATCAATGCCAGCATGCCGGCCTTTTGTCGGGAGGCAGCAAAGCTCGCCCCCGTTCACAATCCGGCATGGCAGGACTGGACACAAAAACTGCGTCAGGATTTCCTCCAGCACATCCAGACACCCGCCATTCCGGGTGACGTGCAGATGGGTGAGATTATGGACTGGCTGAAAGCCCATGTGAAAGCCGATACGATCATCACCAATGGTGCGGGAAATTATTCCTCATGGGTGCACCGTTTTTATCAATATAGCCAGTTCCGCACCCAGCTTGCCCCCACCAACGGTTCAATGGGCTATGGCGTTCCGGCAGCCATCGCCGCCAAATTACAATATCCGCAGCGCATGGTTTTAGGCTTTGCCGGTGATGGCTGTTTTCTGATGAATGGGCAAGAACTGGCAACGGCTGCGCAATATGGTGCTAATGTTATTTTCATCGTCATCAATAATGGCATGTATGGCACCATCCGCATGCATCAGGAGCGCACCTATCCGGCGCGCGTTTCCGGCACCGGCTTGCAAAATCCGGATTTTTCCGCTCTTGCCCGTGCTTATCACTGCCATGCAGAGCTGGTTGAGCGCACTGAAGATTTCGCACCTGCTTTCGAGCGCTGCGAAAAAGCAGGCAAACCATCACTGATTGAAATCCGTATTGATCCCGAAGCCCTCTCGCCTAAAATGACCTTAAGCCAGATGAGAGAACAGGGTTTTGCCAAACAAAAATAACAACAAATGACCACTCAAAGCCCTGATCATCATCAGGGCTTTTTTGTCTGATTCACCGTCTAAAACAACCAGCTTGCAATAAATAACAAACTAATCCTGAAATCCCGATTTTCCGGTGAAACAATCACTGCGCCCTTCGTCTTAGTAGAATATTTTTCCTTGTTTAACGGCAAATTACAGTGAATTATCAAAAATAATTCAAAGTGAGGGGAAGTTTAAACCCTTTGCAGAGATCGTTAGAAATTAATACTCGTCAAAGGGCACAAAATGACACAAGACATCTCGCGCAGAAACAGCCTCAAAGCAATTTTGTTTGCAGCCACTGCATTCAGCATTGGTCTTGCTCCCCTCGCAGTGCAGGCACAAGATGCCGTTAAAGTCGGCATCATGGGCGGTGAAGACGAATCCGTCTGGAAAGTTGTTGTCGAAGAAGCCGCGAAAAAAGGCCTCACAGTTGAGACCGTTATTTTCAACGATTACAACCAGCCAAACGAAGCGCTGGATCGTAAAGAAATCGACGCAAACTCCTTCCAGCACACCCCGTTTCTGGATGCACAAATCCAGCAGCACGGCTATAAAATCAGCGTTGCCGGTTACACAGCGGTTTGGCCGATCGGCATTTATTCCCGCAAGCTGAAATCGCTTGATGAAGTCAAAGAAGGCGCCGTTATCGGCGTACCGAATGATCCGTCCAATGAAGGCCGTGCCCTGCGCGTGCTGGAATCACATGGCATCATCAAGCTGAAGCCGGATGCAGGCGTGCTTGCCACCCCGATCGACATCATTGAAAACCCTAAAAATGTCGATATCAAAGAGCTTGATGCCGGTGTTGTCGGCCGCGCGATTGATGATCTTGATATCGCCATCGTCAACAATGACTGGGCCGCTAAAGCCGGTCTTGAGCCAAAAGATGCGATTGGCTGGGAAAGCCGCGAAAACAACCCATATAACAACTTCATTGCTGTGCGCACCGATGATCTGGAAAAAGATTGGGTGAAGACACTCGTCAGCTCATTCCAGAACGATGCTGTTAAGGCCGAGCTTGACCGCGCCTATAAAGGCACCGGTATTCCTGCTTGGGAATAAGCCTTTTAAAGCCGTAAACAGACCGCGCCAACCTTTTGGCGCGGTTGCTTTTTGAGCATATTTCTATAATCAGAAAAGATTGCAAACCATCTGATACCGCCCAAACATCTGCTAAAGATGCATTATTAAGAGAGACATCAGACCGTGCCCACTGAGCCAGACGCTGCTAATATTGTCGAATTAGAAAACGTATCACGGTTTTTTGGCACGACACCTGCGATTAACGGCATATCGTTAAATGTTAAGCGGGGTGAAATTTTAGGCATTATCGGCCGCAGCGGCGCCGGTAAATCAACGCTTATCCGCTGCATCAACGGCTTGGAAAAGCCCAATAGCGGCTCCATCCGCATTGAAGGACGCGAGATTTCCCATTTAACCGAAAGCCAGCTGCAGCCGGTGCGCCGCCGTGTCGGCATGGTATTTCAGCATTTCAATCTGCTTTCAGCCAAAACCATTGAAGACAATATTGCCTTACCGCTCAAAATTGCCGGTCAAAAGCCGGAGCAGCGCAAAAAGCGCGTGGCGGAATTGCTTGATCTTGTCGATTTGGCTGACAAAGCAAAACATTATCCTTCGCAATTATCCGGCGGCCAAAAGCAGCGCATCGGCATTGCCCGCGCGTTGGCCGCAGAACCTGCACTGCTTCTCTCCGATGAAGCCACATCCGCGCTTGATCCGGAAACCACGCAGTCCATTCTGGAATTGCTGAAAAATATCAACAAGCAGCTTGGCCTCACCATTTTGCTGATTACCCACGAGATGGATGTCATCCGCCGCATTGCCGACCGCGTTATTGTGCTTGATAAAGGCGAAATCGCCGAGCAAGGGCCGGTGTGGCAGGTTTTTGCCCATCCGTCCGCTGCCACCACACAAAGCCTATTGCAAGTGCTGACACCACAATTGCCGGAAGCAATCGCCAACCGCCTGTCCTCCCATGTGCAAGATGATGCCGTGGTGCGGGTAAAAATTTCCGGTGAGGCTGCTAAGCGCCCGCTTTTCAATGATCTGACCTATGCCACCGGCGTGACCGCGCATTTGCTGCATGGCAGCATGGATACGATCCAAAACCAGCCAATCGGCACATTATTCTTACAAATTTCAGCCAAAGACCAAAACCGCCTGAAAGCTGCAATTGATTATCTGACCCAAAATTCAGACGCAACGGAGGTGCTTGGTTATGTCTCAGGCGATGCTTAATCTTCTCTGGCGCTCTTTCTGGGAAACCATCCTGATGACCGGCATGTCGAGCCTGATATCGCTTGTCATCGGCCTGCCGCTTGCCATCATCATGGTGATGACAGAGCGTGGTGGATTGGCACCTAACCGTACCATCAACACCATTCTTGGTGCTTTCATCAACGGTTTCCGCTCCGTGCCTTTCATCATTTTGCTGGTAGCGCTCATTCCGCTCACCCGCCTCATTGTCGGCACCGCTATCGGCACATGGGCATCTATTGTGCCGCTTTCTATTGCCGCCATTCCTTATTATGCACGTATTGCAGAAGTGTCTTTGCGTGAGGTGGATAACGGCTTGATTGAAGCTGCCCGCTCGATGGGTGCCAATCGCTGGACGATTATCCGCGATGTACTGGTGCCGGAAGCTTTGCCAAGCATTGTCTCCGGCTTTACGGTTACCATCATCACGCTGATTGGCGCATCCGCGATGGCCGGTGCAATTGGTGCCGGTGGCTTGGGCGATCTTGCCATTCGCTATGGTTATCAGCGCTATGAAAACAATGTGATGATTGCCGTTGTGGCTATTCTCATCGTGCTTGTCTGCGGCATTCAATGGATCGGTGACCGTATCACCGCCCGCGTTGATAAACGCAATTTGAAAGCCTGACTAGCTTAACATGCGAGACAATAAAAAAAGCCGCGGAAGATAATTTCCGCGGCTTTTTTATATTCACTTATTTTGACCCGCCCGTTAGCGGGTTCTGGCCAGTCCGTCTTTGGCTGGCTTATAATTCGGATCAAGCTGCACAGCACGGGCATAGGATTTTGCTGCCTTATCGCGCTCGCCACGCTGTTCATAGACCAGCGCCTGATTAGCCCAGCTTTCCGCCAGACGATTATCAAGATTGATGGCTGCGTTGAAATCATCAAACGCATTATCGTAATCGCCAAGTGCGATATAAGAAATGCCGCGGCCATTATAAGGTTCAGGCGCTGTTGATTGCAGCGACAAAGCGGTTGAAAAATCTTCAATCGCCTGCTTGTGCTGGCCACGCGCCTGATAAATCAGGCCACGATTGTGATAGGCACGGCCATTGGTGGTGTCTTGTTCAATCGCACGATTAAAATCCGCCATCGCCTGATCCAGACGACCTGCCAGGCGATAAACATTACCGCGCCCGATATAGGCTGCGTCATATTGCGGATTAATCTGCAAAGCACGGCTATAATCCGCAATCGCCTTGGCATTATCGCCCATATAGCGATAAATCAGCGCGCGGTTGGAGTAGGCCTGATAGAAATTCGGATTAAGCTGCAAAGCCGTGTCAAAATCCTTCAAAGCGTCCTTGTAGCGCCCTGCCTTACCATAGGCAGAACCACGCACATTATAACCTTGCGGATCACGCGGATTGGCCTGAATAACAGCTGTCAGCGAGCCGATATTCTGCGATGAAGCCTGTGCCAGATCCACAGAGGTCAGACCACTGTTTCCTGCCCCCTGGCAGCCTGCCAGCAGCAGAGAAACGAGACCGAGTGCCATCATTCCTTTGAGTGAAGGTGTGCGGCCAGCATGGCGCAAGCCCGCCTGATAAGGTGCTTCAGATCGCAGTCCCATTCGGCATGTCCTTTCAACTCAAAGCATGATGCGCTGTGGCTTATGGCTCAAGCGGTGTTCATACAATCATTTAAAATTTCGCAACAATATTGGCTTAAGATCAGAAACAATCCCGCACTTTATTGCCCGTCATATTTCATTGATCCAAGTTAGTTTAACTTGAAAGCCCTGACAATGCAGAAGGCACAAGAAAGCAGTAAACCACCTTCAAACTGACTTATATGCAACTATCAAACTAACTTTGAAAAACATTCAGACATGCAAAAAGGTGGCAGCGATTAACATCACTCCACCTTTGCAAAGTCTTAAAGCTTTTCACATCAACCATCATTAAAGCGGTTCATGTTACTATCTTTAAAGCGGCAAACTTGAATAAGCTTACCAATACATAGACTGTAACAGCCTATGTATTTTAAAGATAATTAGCGGGCAGCTACGCGGCCGCCGCCTACAAGACCTTCACGCTGTGCGCGCTTACGAGCCAGCTTACGAGCGCGGCGAACGGCTTCTGCCTTTTCGCGAGCACGCTTTTCTGAAGGTTTTTCATAATGACCGCGCATTTTCATTTCGCGGAAAATACCTTCGCGCTGCATCTTTTTCTTGAGAGCGCGGAGAGCCTGATCAACATTGTTATCGCGGACGAGTACCTGCACGTGTAATCCCGTTTCGGTTAGAATTTCGTTATAGCCTGAGCCTCAGGGGTCTTTTCAACATTTACGATAATGAAAATTATCAAAACGCCCAAAGGCACCCAAGCTTCGCAACGGTCTACCGCTGCAAATTGGTGTTGGCTAATAACAGAGTGACGAACATCTGTCCACATCCCACAGGAGATTTCCTGTATTTGGGCGCATTTTCTTCAAAAATCATGGGTTAAACCCATTTTTACCAAAGAGATTCAGCCTGTCATTAGCGGATTATTCACCGAAATCTAACATAAGGAACCGTCATATCAGCTTCAAGAATCATTCGAAAAGGCCTTCGATTCTTAAAAAACGCTCACTCTATCGTGATTGGGATGGCACAGTTTCTTCACAATCACTCTTTATCCGCACTAGTTCAACTGCCTGCCCCGCCCTTTCCCTTGCCCCTCGATTGCAATTGACCTCCCTATGCACATTCAAAAACGTCTGGTTGTCCAATTCACAGGCTATGAAGGCCTCCATGCAAAAGCCATTCGCGGACGTCATATTCAAGCGGTGAATGACTTTGACAAATTGTGGCATGTGAAATCCACTGTTAGTCCGATGGTGCAAACAAGCGACTTCACCTCGACAATGCAGGTGACAAGCAAGGCAGAAAACTGGCAGACGGAAACCGAGTTTTGCCAGTTTAGTTCAGCCGAAATTTACGATCATTATGCAGCACGCAATACACTTACCCGTATTGCCACCGGCTTTCGTGCTTTTGCCAATATTGTGCTGACCGGCACACTCTATCGCTATGCGCGCAATAGCTGGCGCTTCGTCCTGTTCTTTCTCTGGCCGTTTTTACTTTCTGCCGCTCTCATTACCATCACCGGCCTGATTTCCGCTGCACCATGGATTGCCGGATTTTCAAACCTTCATCTTTTATGGTCAGTGCCACTGAGCCTGATAATTGCGAGTATTCTCATCCGCCATCCGGGAGAAAAGGTTTTCTTTTCTTATTTGTTGGATGACTGGTCTGCGGCCTATGACCGTATCAAAGCCAAAAGCACACTTTTAGAAAAGCAACGCAGTGATTTTGCCGACAGCCTGACCAAGAAACTGCAAACAACAGATGCGCAGGAAGTGATTGTCTTTGCACACAGCCTTGGCTCTGTGCAGGCCATAGAGGCGCTGGCAGACGTTTGGCGTGCGCACCCTGACTTATTACGCAAAACACCCGTATCGCTGCTGATAACCGGCTCCTGCCTGTTAATGATCGCTCTTCATCCTCGTGCAAAGAAATTGCGTGAAGATGTGCGCCTCATCATGGAAGAAAGTCCGGTTTTATGGACTGAAATTCAGGTATTGACCGATATTATTCATTTTTACGGATCAAATCCGGCGAAAGCACTTAAAATTAATCCGCGCCAACAACCGCTCATTCACAAGATGCGGTTTAAACATATGCATAGCGAAAAACGCTATCAGCGTGCGAAGGGCAATTTCTTTCGTATGCACCTGCTCTATTTAAAAGGCGCGCAGATCAAAAACTTCTATGATCCGGGCATGATGCTGCACGGGCCGTTCTCATTGCAATATCTAGCGACCGAACATTGGGGGCAGCCAGCCCCCATTGAACTGATTACAGCAAATGAGGATTAATCTTCCGGAGGCGTGACAACCGCAATGGTCAGCCATGTGGCGGTAAGTGCCGGCTTGATTGAACCTTCCACTTCCAAAGTCACTTCATAGTGATTAACCACGCGACCGGACGGGCGAATATCAGCATCGGCCAGTTTGAAGCGCGCACGCACACGGGCACCGGATTTAACCGGTGTCATGAAGCGCACTTTATCAAAGCCGTAATTGATACCCATAGTGGCGCCTTCAATCATCGGCAATGCTTCATAAGCAAGGGTTGAAAGCAGCGACAGTGTCAGGAAACCGTGCGCAATTGTACTGCCAAACGGAGTTTCTGCGGCCTTAACCGGATCCACATGGATAAATTGATGATCATCCGTTGCATCCGCAAACTGGTTGATCATTTCTTGTGTGACCACGCGCCATTCAGAACAACCAATTTCAGTACCGATGGCCTCACGTACCTGATCCAGCGTAATTGCGTCTTTCATAGAACTATCTATCCAACTTAACTGATGATGAATCGACTTTTAACCATTTGCCGATTATTGAACACTAGACTTAACAGGAATCCATATCCTGTACAGGAATGAAAACAAAACTCTTTAGTCAGAGAGACAACCACAATCAATCCATGTGGAGGATATAAATGGCAACCAATGTGGAACTGATCGGCCTTGCACGCGATATGCAGGCACGCGCCGACACCGGTAGACCTGTTCGTATCGGCTTGATCGGCTGCGGCGAAATGGGCACCGACATTGTCACTGCCGTTGCCCGTATGCCCGGTTTAAAAGTCGGTGCAATCTCCACTCTGACGCTCTCCAATGCGCTGCGTGCTGTTGATATTGCCTATCAGGAACTGGGTCATGCGCGTGAAGTATCGACGCTTGACGATCTCAATGCCACCATGGAAGCAGGTAAAATTGCTGTGACCGGCAATGTAGATCACATCCTCAATAGCGGTCTGATTGATGTGATCGTTGATGCAACCGGTATTCCGGCAGTGGGTGCGGAAATCGGCCTTCGTGCGATGGAACACGGCAAGCATCTGGTAATGATGAATGTCGAAGCAGATGTTACCATCGGCGCTTATCTGAAAACTGAAGCCCAGCGCCTCGGAGTGACTTATTCGCTTGGCGCAGGCGACGAACCATCCTCCTGCATGGAGCTGATCGAGTTTGTATCCGCGATGGGCTATCCGATTGTTTCAGCCGGTAAAGGCAAAAACAATCCGCTCAATATTGATGCCATTCCTGATGACTATATGGAAGAAGCCAAGCGCCGTAATATGAATGTGCGCTTGCTGGTGGAATTTGTTGACGGCTCCAAAACCATGGTGGAAATGGCAGCGATTGCCAATGCCACCGGCCTTGTGCCGGATAAAGCCGGTATGCACGGCCCTGCCGCATCAGTTGACGAGCTGGCAAGCGTTTTGATTCCTGAAAAAGACGGCGGCGTTCTTTCACGCAAAGGCGTGGTGGATTTTAGCATCGGCAAAGGCGTGGCACCGGGTGTATTCGTTGTCGCCGAGATGTCTCATCCGCGTATCATTGAACGTATGGAAGACCTGAAGCTTGGCAAAGGCCCTTACTTTACTTTCCATCGCCCTTACCACCTCACTTCGCTGGAAGTGCCGCTTACCTGCGCTCGTGTCGCACTTTATGGCAAAGCAGATATGGTGCCACTTTCCAAGCCGATCGCAGAGGTTTGCGCTTTGGCTAAAAAGGATATGCAGACTGGCGAGAAACTCGATGCAATCGGCGAATATTGCTACCGTTCATGGATTATGACGGCGCAAGAAGCACGCAGTGTGAAAGCTGTCCCTTGCGGCATGCTGACCGGCGCCAAGGTGATCAAACCGATTAAAAAAGGTGAACTGATCACCTATGACAATGTGGAAATTCCGGTTGGCTCTAAACTGGCAGAATTGCGCGCGCGTCAGGACAAGATGATTTACGGCTAAGCCGAAATCTACGCCCGATTAAATAATATCGGGCGTAGACTTGATACCTAAATCAAGTTCGCTAAAGCTGAGTTAGGTTTATCGAAAATGTAAATTGTTGCCGCAGCGGGTAAAATTTTCTCTGCTATTTGTTGAGAAAGTCCAATCTTCACCGCTTCATTGCTATCAATAAATTTCGCAAAAAATTCGCTCTTGGTAATATCAATGATTTGTTGTTGCGATAACGATGTACAAGCGGCATAAATCTCTGACATCTTTTCGCTTACTTTACTTAAACGTTTTTCCATCCGCTTAAGAACATCCGGCTTACCGCCTCCACGGATCCCATAACTCGCCGGCGCGTGCAAATAAAATTCATTTTGTTGCATTGCACTCCGCTGCGTGCCCGCGCAATACATAATGGATGCCATAGAAGCAACAAAACCAGCACCAATTGTATTCACAGGAATAACAGAGCTTTTAATAGCCCAATAAGCAGTCCATCCGGCATCCACATCGCCACCACCACTGTTCAGGTAGAGATTAATGGCCCGGGCTTTGGGATATTTAATATTAATCTTGTCTAGCGCATGTTGAAGCTCGACAACTTTACTATCACTCACCTCGCCATAAAAATAAATATTAGCGTCTTTCCCCTCAAGATTGCCAATGACCGGTTTCTTACCCTCCACACCTGACGATGCTGTTTTTTCCGGCATTTCAAAAGTGGTTTCCGCGTAAACGTGATCTGTCAGCGTGAAAATCATGACTGACACAAACAGTGCTTTTTTAAAAAACATTCGCACCCCAAAACTCATTAAATAAAAACTCGATATAATAAAAAAAGGGCGGCTTCTTTCGAAAACCGCCCTTTTTTACAATAAACAAAGTTTATTTTAGCATAGCCTTAGTGATCAAGCGCTTTGACGATATTTTCAACCATCTTCTTCGCATCAGCAAAAAGCATCATGGTGTTGTCGCGGAAGAACAATTCGTTTTCCACGCCGGCATAACCGGAACCCATGCCGCGTTTGATGAACAGAACCGTACCAGCCTTATCAACATCCAGAATAGGCATGCCGAAGATCGGAGATTTAGGATCTGTTTTCGCTGAAGGGTTGGTCACGTCATTCGCACCAATCACGAAGGCAACATCAGCAGTAGCGAACTCGGAATTGATATCTTCCAGCTCAAACACTTCATCATAAGGCACATTGGCTTCCGCCAGAAGCACGTTCATATGGCCAGGCATACGACCCGCAACCGGATGAATGGCATATTTAACCTCAACGCCTTCAGCCTTGAGCTTATCTGCCATTTCACGCAGCGCATGCTGTGCCTGTGCAACCGCCATACCATAACCCGGTACGATGATAACTTTGGCTGCATTTTTCATGATGAAAGCCGCATCATCTGCCGAGCCCTGCTTGACCGGACGCTGTTCAACAACACCACCGACAGCAGCTGATGTATCAGCACCAAAGCCGCCAAGGATCACGGAAATGAACGAACGGTTCATACCCTTACACATGATGTAACTGAGGATCGCACCGGAGGAACCCACCAAAGCACCGGTAATAATCAGTGCCAGATTGCCAAGCGTGAAACCGATACCAGCCGCAGCCCAGCCTGAATAGGAGTTGAGCATCGACACAACCACCGGCATATCCGCGCCACCGATCGGGATAATGATCAGCACACCGAACAGCAGTGAAAGCGCAACAATCATCCAGAACACAGTGTGGCTTTCGGTCATCACCAGCATCACCACCAGCACAACAATGGCAATCGCTAATGCTGCATTGATGAAATGACGACCCGGCAGCGTGATCGGCTGGCCGGACATACGTCCGTCAAGCTTCAAAAACGCAATAACCGAACCGGTGAAGGTAATCGCACCAATGGCAACACCGATGGAAATTTCCACTAATGCCTGACCGTGGATAGAACCCAGCTCACCGATACCAAAGGAATGCGGTGAATAAACCGCTGCCGCTGCCACCAGCACCGCTGCCATACCGATCAGCGAGTGGAAAGCTGCAACGAGCTGTGGCATCGCCGTCATGGCGATACGACGTGCAATGACCGCACCAATACCGCCACCGATGGCAATACCGGCAACAATCAGCATCAAACCATTAGCGCTTGGACGTGCCAGCGCCAGAGTGGTCAGAATGGAAATCGCCATACCGATCATACCATACATATTGCCCTGACGGCTGGTGGTCGGATGCGACAGGCCGCGCAATGCCATAATAAACAGCACGCCGGAAACCAGATATAGAAAGGCCGCTAAATTAACACTCATTGTTCAGCCTCTCACTTATCTTTTTTCTTATACATGGCGAGCATGCGCTGGGTGACCAGAAAGCCGCCAAAAATATTTACACTGGCAAGAATAAGGGCAACAAAGCCAAATCCGGTTGCCCAACCGCTCAATGACAAGCCTACAGCCAGCAAAGCGCCGACAACGATAACGGAAGAAATCGCGTTGGTAACCGCCATCAAAGGCGTGTGAAGTGCCGGTGTTACCGACCAGACCACATAATAACCAACGAAGATCGACAGAACAAAAATCGCTAAGCGGAAGACGAACGGATCAACCACGCCGCCTGAAGCCTGATGCACAACCGCAGCCGCTGCATCGCCCAGACCGGTCGTACCTTCTGCGGCCTGACGCACCGCTTCCATAGCATCGCTCAAGCCATTCAGAGCTTTTTCAAGTGCAGAATTTTCCATTATGCTTCTCCTCCGCCTTTTGTGGTTTTAGGCGCAGTTTTACGCTTCGGGCTTGCTGGCTTTTCCGTAAGCTCAGCTTTTTTAGCACTTGCAGCTTTGGCTTTTGCCGGAGCTTTGGCAGCAGCCTTTGGCTTAGCCGCAGTTTCTTTAGCTGCTGGTGCTTTCACCGCTGCTTTTGCAGCTACAGGCTTTTCAACCTTCGCAGCCGCCTGAACCGGAACATTTTCAAAGGCCGGATGAACAATCTTGCCTTCATGGGTCAGCAATGTTGCCTTGACCAGCTCATCTGCCGGATCAATCGCAAAAGCTTTGCTGTCTTTGTTCACCAATGTTTCAAGGAAGGCATAAAGGTTGCGTGCATAAAGCTGCGAAGCCGTTGCCGCAATACGGCCTGCTACATTATGGTGACCAACGATTTTTACACCGTTTGCTTCCACAACTTCGCCAGCCTTGGCACCTTCAACATTGCCACCGCGCTCAACTGCCAGATCCACCAGCACAGAACCCGGACGCATGCTGGCAACCATCTGTGCCGAAACCAGCTTTGGTGCCGGACGACCCGGAATAAGCGCGGTGGTGATCACGATGTCCTGCTTGGCAATGTGATCTGCCACCAGAGCGGCCTGTTTGGCCTGATAGTCTTTCGACATTTCTTTGGCATAGCCGCCAGCAGTTTCAGCTGCTTTAAATTCTTCGTCTTCAACAGCAATAAACTTGGCACCCAGAGATGCCACCTGCTCTTTGGCCGCAGGGCGCACATCAGTTGCGGTTACAACCGCACCCAACCGACGCGCAGTCGCAATAGCCTGCAAACCGGCAACGCCGGCACCCATAACAAAGACGCGTGCGGCTGGCACAGTACCGGCAGCTGTCATCATCATCGGCAGCGCACGATCATATTCAGCCGCGGCATCAATCACTGCCTGATAACCGGCAAGGTTTGCCTGTGAGGACAAAACGTCCATCACCTGCGCGCGCGTTATGCGCGGCATAAATTCCATCGTGAAAGCAGAGATACCGGCCTGCGCCAGTGCTGCTACTTCTGCCTCTGCCCCATACGGGTCAAGCATGGCAAACAGTGCTGCACCGCGTTTATAGGTTTTCAGCTCGCTCGCAGAAGGACGGCGCAGTTTTAAAATAACATCTGCTTTTGCCGCGTCAGCTGCGGAAACGATACGTGCACCCGCGCCTTCATATTCTTTATCTGTAATGCGGGATTTTTCACCCGCTCCCTTCTCGACGATAATATCAAATCCGAGAGCGGCGAATTTTTTCACCGTCTCTGCTGAAGCAGCTACGCGACTTTCAGTCGAATCTGATTCTTTGGCTATAAATAGTGTTTGGGCCAAGCTTATCTCCCTCTTATCAAGACCCGAACACTACATAGCAGCCTTCAGGCCTCACACATCTTCTACAAACAATACCAATTCAAAAAACCAGCCATCACATCATCAGCCGCTTAATAATAAGCAGCTGATTGGAAGCACCAGAACTGGAGCGGAGTAACAGCATATTTTTCGTCAACAAGACATCGCTCACGCTGATGAGAGCGCTAAATCCTTGATTTAAAATATTTTTGTCACTCTTCCAAGTGGAAAAACTGACTTCTTATTAATTCAAAGAATAAACCAGGCAGCAATCATAACTAAAAAGAACACGACTGCACCGGAGATGAAACCACCGACAAAAAAGCCGAATGCCATTGCAATCAGCAAAGAAACCAAAGCCGTTGTGCCCCATTTTACCAAGCTGACAAAACCATTATAGGTCTGTTCGTGCTCTGGATAATCCATGGTCGCGCCAAGTTCCAACGAGGTATTATTTGCTGTATTTGCCATTTTTTTGTTCACCCATTCTGATCGTTAATAATTTTCATATCGAAAATACTACAAAAGTTCAATCTGCCGACGGCAAAACTCGGGTTTTCACATCATAAAAAGTGGAAAACTATTTCACCGCCCAAATTTCACCATGATGACAAAACCTCACCATAATGAAACAGTGCTCTTTCTCTCTAAATTTCAGCCGCAACCAAAATGGTTCTACGTGCACTCAACTCTCTTGAAAAAGATATTTTGCAGTCGGTAAAATCGTCAGTGGCACAGGCCCTGCCATTGGATCAGCAAACATTGCGCGCCGCTCATGCGGCTGTGAATTAAAGAACGGAAAACGCTCCATCACATTGTCGCGGATTGCTTTAATCGGTGCGCCGCTCAAACCCACCAAAATACCATAGCCCTGATGTGAACGTGGCTCGGCCAAAATAACCGACTTAAAAATCCGGCGATAAAAAGCCATATGTTCCGGCTTTACCGCTGACAGACATTGGTCAGCCTCAAAAAACTCCGATGCCATGGTGGCAATGCGCAAAGTCATATAAGGAATAGCCGGATATTCACTTAAAACGGAAGGCTCGGCGGCAAAACGTGTCGGATCAACAAAGCTTTCGCCCCTGTCCAGCATCGGATCAAGAATGTCAGGAAAAAGCGCGTAGCTCGTGCCTTTGCGATGTTCAGGTGTAATATGATGCACACGCAGCGTGCTGACCAGCTGCCCGTCAATATAAACCCCATAGACATAAGCATGGCTATCAAGATCAATATCATCAATGATGGAAGGCACACTACCGGCATCCATAACATTGCGTGTCATGTAGGAGCGATAACGCAAGCGACCAACTTCTTCCAGATCTTCACCACTGATCACGCGGCGATATTCGACCCGATCCAAAAACTGTAACAGCTGTCTGGCAAAATTAGAAACAGGCGGCTGCGCCACCGTTGTGTCCGACATTCAAAGAGCCCCGCCACCCAAGACATTGAATCAGTCGCGGAGCTTTGGAAAATCAAACTCCCGACTTTTAAATTTAAGCATATCTCAAGTGAATCATCACGCGGTAACTGTCAATAACAAATAAAATATTCAGTGTTTTACACGAATTTATGATGATGGCTTATGAGGCAACACCGAACCTGTACTACTGATAATCGGTCGTCCGATATAATCACGCACAGATGCAACCGGCATTGGCTTACCCATCAAATACCCTTGAATGAGATCGGCACCGGCAGCAATACGTACAAGCGCCAGCTGTTCTTCAGTTTCCACCCCTTCAACGGTCACGCCTAAGCCCAGCTCATGGGACAAATGCGTCACCCCGCGCAACAACATCAGTGAGCGGCGGTCTTCCACAATATTGCGCACAAAAGAGCGGTCGACTTTCACTTTGGTCAATGGCAGCGAGTTCAAATAGCTCAAGCTGGAATAGCCGGTACCAAAATCGTCCAAGGCAATATTAATGCCTTCGTTTTTTAAAGATTGCAGCACCAGTGCAGTATTGTAACCGTCATTGATAATCGCACTCTCCGTCACTTCCACTTCCAAAAGATGCGGCGGAAGATTAGCATTGATAAGCGCATCAGCAATCATCTGTGTAATATTAGTATTGGCCAAATCAATGGCAGACAGGTTGACAGATACACCAACCTCGCCACCCCATTGCGCACAATCGAGACAAGCCTGACGCAGCATAAAACGGGTGATCTCAGAGATAACACCCATTTCTTCAGCCAGCGGAATATATTCAGCCGGAGAAATGGCGCCTAACTCCGGATGCTGCCAGCGCGACAGAGCCTCACAGGCAACCACGCGCAGAGAATGGGCACTGACAATCGGCTGATAAACAACACTCAACGCGCCCTCAGAAATAGCCTTGCGAAGCTCACCTTTCAGGCGCTGACGACTGCGATATTTGACATCCATCGCCTCTTCAAAAATCGCCCATTTCTTATGCTCATTGGATTTGGCTTCATAAAGCGCCAAATCAGCACGGATATGCATATCACTGACATCACATTTACCAGCTTCACAAACGGCCACACCCATATTGATATGGACGAGCACCTGCCCCGCATCCAACTTATAAACGCCAGTAACCGTATCCAGAATATGTTTGACGATTGCTTCGATTTCAGACTGCTCATTCAGACTGGCGACATAAACAACAAACTCGTCTCCGCCAAAGCGTGAGACGACAAAACGCTTGGAATCCAACTCCCCCAAACGAATAGCAAACAGCCTGAGAAGCTCATCACCGGCATGATGACCAAGCGTATCATTGACATGTTTGAAGTGATTAATGTCGATAACGATGAGACCGGAATAAGCAACTTTCGGGTTCTGCGCTTTTAATGAGCGCACCATCGTATCAAAATAGCTGCGGTTCGGCAGTCCGGTCAGGCTGTCATAACGTGCCATATGCTGAATTTGTGCTTCGGCCTCAACACGCTGGGTCACATCATCAAGGATAAGAACCGGCCCGCCATCTTCACGCTGGTTTCCAATACATTCCACATAGCGATTATTAGCAAACTGGAAAATATCGCGCTTGCGCATACCGCTTAAAATATCATCAACCCGCGCACTGACATTACGGAAATCATTATGCGGAAAAACGCCTTGCAAACTACAATAGCGCAACACTGTTTCTATAGAGCGGCCTTGAATTCTCGTGCCTTTGGCGATGCGAAGCATTTCAATGGCCCGATCATTAATGACAGAGATTTTCTTATCCCCGTCAAACATAATCAGCCCTTGTGGCATATTATTCAAAGCCGCATCAAATCGGCTGGCCGCAATCGACAAACTATGCTTGCCCATAATCGCTTCAAATAAGAAACGACGCAAACCATTGGCCATCTGAATATTAGTCAGGAAATACGGCACCAACAACAAACCGGCAACCATCTGGAAACGTGTGCCGCCCAGAAAAAAGCCAATCAGAACCGGCACAATCGCCGAGATCGACATTAAGAGTACCGCAGCCGCTGAAGGATAATTACGCCCGACAATCGAGGCAACTGATCCCATCAAAACCGCAAGACTGGTTAGTTCGGCAAATGAATCACGGGCAACATAAGTACTGTAGAAACATACGAGTCCAAGCAGCAAACAAACCAATGAGGCACCAATCAGATAGCGCCCTTCCCAATGGTTCAATTGTTCATGCGTCATAGAAGCGGTTCTGGCGCGATCAAAACGCGACATATCAAACAAGCGACCACTTGTGACAATACAAAAACCAACAGCAAACCAGAGATAAGCGACATCACGGGTTTTAAAGAAAATAACACCGCAACCGACCAGATGTGCAACTAGGCCGAACCAAAGGGTTGTCCGGTGCCCGTAAAGCGACCGCATAAAAGATAGCCGAACATCTTCTGGTATGTCGGTGCGCCGGCGCATTGCCATATTCTACCCAATTCTCCTTAATTGGTTTTTTATATCGTTAATCAATTAAAAAATGATTTCTAATAACAAACCAATTAGTTGTATTTGCAACAATACTCACAACCGGTTTTCGCGTACCGAAATATATTCAAAGTATTAAATAATATTACGCGCAGCCGAACCTCAAGAGCCAATAATTTTAAGCTCACGTATAGCTTTCAAAAAAAATATTACAAACACACATAAAATAAGGCATTATTTTTGCGAATATACCCATTCAAAAAGCTAGCCCTAAAATTTGGCACATAGATATAAAACTGCAAGCTGTCAGTTATCACTTACAAATTATGACCGCCATCAATCGTGATTATTGTACCGGTCATATAAGCACTGGCATCAGAAGCAAGCATTAAAACCGCTCCATCCAGATCGCATAATTCGCCCAGACGGCGCATCGGATTTTGTGCTTTTAAAAAGCCTGCCGCAGGCCCTTCCAGCAAATCAGCATTAATACCGGTGGGAAACCAGCCCGGTGCAATCGCATTCACGCGGATCGAGTTTTGCGCCCATTCCACCGCCAATGCGCGGGTCATTTGCGAAATAGCTGCTTTCGACATCGAATAGGCAGCCGCGCCTTTTTGCACGCGCTCAGCCAAAATACTGGTCGTATTAATAATAGCACCGGCTTTTTTAGCTGCAATCATCCGCTTGGCAGCGGTTTGTGCAACCATAAAAGCACCACCCACATTGACGCTGAAAATATGCTCGAGCATATCACAGCTCGTATCAATGGCACGCGATTGGTGCGCAACACCGGCATTATTGAAAACCACATCAACTGTGCCAAATCTGGCTTCAGCCTTGTCAAAAATACTGGTCACATCTTCATGTTTGGTTACATCTGCCGTGATGTAATAAACACGGCCGGAATGAATTTCCGGCTCAACTTGTGTAAAGCCAACACAAACAACATATGCACCATGCTCTGCCAGAAGTGTAACGATCCGTTGCCCGATACCCGATGACCCGCCAGTCACAACAATGACTTTATCCTTGACGGAAAATAGCTCGCTGCCCGTCATACTTCCCCTCAGATTAAAATCTTCTTCTTACTCATTGGTCATAATATACTTTTTCAACTACCGACAAGGCTGTTTGATTAAAAGTTTTGTCCGATCAGTCACATAATTTAGATTTATGGGTTCATTGTACCTTTTATACACAGTTTGCCCCCACAAAATCAGATATTGCTTCATTAAATGCCGATGCTTATTTCAGCAAAAAAGAATTTTCATTAGGCCATTGCATATTGCCTGACTTTTAGGAAAACTCGCGCCATATCTATATTGCTGTCATGCCATTGCCTTCCTTAGAGAATAGGCATTTTCCTAGCGAAGCACGACAACAATAATTAAAATTTATAACAGGGTTATTATATGTCCGACATGAAGCGTCCGCTTGTTGCTATTCCCTCTGATTTAAAAAAGATCGACAATGTCAGCTGGCATGCCGTCTCCGAGCAATATTTGGTTGCTGCCGCAGAAATTGCCGGCCTCACTCCGATTATGATCCCGGCAATGGGTGATGCCATCAGCATTGACGCGATATTGGAAGCGGTTGACGGTGTTCTGCTCTCCGGTGCGGTCTCTAATATTTACCCCGACTATTACGGCGTTGAAGCAAGTCAGGCCTATGAACCCTTCGATCAGGCACGCGATGCCACCACACTGCCTCTGATCCGCAAAGCGATTGAAAAAGGTGTGCCGCTTTTGGCAATCTGCCGCGGGCTGCAAGAGCTCAATGTGGCTTTGGGCGGCTCACTGGCAACTGAAATTCATGAGATCGACGGTCGCAACGATCATCGCTCGCCAACCAGCGATAATCGTGATGAATGCTACCGCCTTGCTCATCCGGTGACAATTGAGCCGGATTCATGCCTTGCAACCATCATCAATGCAGAAACAATTACCGTTAATTCACTGCATCGTCAGGCAATCGATCAGCTAGCGCCAAGCCTGACAGTCGAAGCCAGCGCCGAAGACGGCACAGTGGAAGCCGTTTCGGTTAAAAATGCCAAAAGCTTTGCACTCGGCACGCAGTGGCATCCGGAATATTGGGCAAAAACCGATACCCCATCCCGCCAGATTTTCGAAGCATTCGGTGATGCGGTTCGTGCCCACCACCAAAAACGCAGCTGATTATTATCAGCGCAACTAATAAAAAAAGCCCCGTATTGAACGCTCAATACGGGGCTTTTTGCAATTAGTATGGACGCGTCACTGTTTTCGTTTCCCATACAGGTGTCACCACCTCGCCTGAGCCAAACCAGCCAAGCAGATTATCAATCACCAGATTGCTCATATTCTGTCGTGTCAGCTCCGAGGCGGAAGCAATATGCGGCAACAGCACGGCATTTTCCATTTGCATCAATTCTGCCGGCACATGCGGTTCTTTTTCAAACACATCAAGACCGGCAGCAGCAATCACACCATCTTGCAGCGCTTTGATAAGCGCTTTTTCATCCACCAGCGAGCCACGGCCGACATTAATCAAAACGCCGTTTTTGCCTAAAGCTTCCAGCACATATTTATTCACCGCATGATTGGTTTCTGCACTTGCCGGTGCCACCAAAATTAAGGTGTCGACAGCTTGAGCAAGCTCCAGCAAGCTTGGATAATAAGTGTAGGAGACATCCGCCGCTTTGCTGCGATTGTGATAAGAAACCGGCAGATTAAAAGCTTCGATACGGCGCGCAATCGCCTTGCCGATGCGGCCAAGACCAAAAATGCCGACTTTACGCTCACGCAACGACAATTTGGAAAGCGGATAACCGCCTTGTTGCCATTTACCTTGCAACAGATGGTTCTGCGCACGTGGCAATTCACGCACTGTATTAATCAGCAAACCAAGCGCGGTGTCAGCCACTTCTTCGGTCAGCACATCCGGCGTATTAGTAACCATGATGTTTTTCTGTGCTGCATATTGGGCATCAATACCATCATAACCAACGCCAAAATTGCTGATAATTTCCAAATGAGGCAGCTGATCCATCAAGCTGTTAGGAAATCTCACCCCAATACTGTTAATCACAGCCTTGATAGCAGGCAGGTCAGCCGTTTCAAGCTTACTGCCGTCGCCATCAACCAAATGGATCAGATCAAATTCAGGTTTTAAGCGCTCCAACACGGTTGTATTAAACTTGCCCAAAACCAGTATTGTCTGTTTCTGACCCATCGTTCCATCCCTTACTTTATAATAACGTCAGCTTTTCTTCGGCTTCGTCGTCGATTGACGAATATGCAGCTCCGGATGGATCAACTCCTGCGGCACCGGAACCGGCACACCATTGAGCTGATCCAGTAAAGCACGCGCCGCACGCCGCCCTACTTCGCGCTGGCCGTTCCAGACAGTTGTCAGCGCCGGTGTGGCAATGGCTGCCTCTTCCAGATCATCATAGCCGGTAACCGAAATATCTTCACCAGGTATCAGTCCTGCACGGGCAATACCATTCATCAAACCAATAGCGGTCAGATCATTCCAGCAAACGGCCGCAGTCGGTTTATCTTTTAAAGCTAAGAATTGCGGCGCGACTTCAAAGCCGCCTTGCTTAGTACGCGGCCCCTGAATGCGCCATTCAGGTTTAACTTCGAGACCGGCCTTTTCCATCGCCATCATATAACCACGATAACGGTCACGACCGGTCGATGTCTGATCGGTGCCCCCGATCATGGCGATCTTTTTATGACCGAGCGAAATCAGATGATTAGTGGCAAGGCTCATACCATAAGCATCATCACCACGGAAAACCGGCGCATCAACACCTTCAACGCTACGCGCAATCAGCACGATCGGCAGACCGTTATCCTCGGCAAGCTGAATATCTTCCGCAGGTGTGCCAATCGCCGGAGACATAATCACGCCATCCGCACCAAGCTGCAATAAAGTGTCGATAAATGTGCGCTGCTTTTCCAACTGGTCATAATGGTTGGAGAGAATGAATGTCTGGCGCGAGCGATCAAGCTCGGTTTCAATCGAGCGCAAAATCTCGGCAAAAAACGGGTTCATGATGTCATGCACCACCACACCGACAATGCCGGAACGCGATGTGCGCAGACTGGCCGCACGGCGATTATAAATATAACCGATCTCGCGGGCATGTTCTTTAATCTTATCGCGGGTCTGGTCAGCCACCAAAGGGCTGTCACGCAATGCCAGTGAAACAGTCGCAGTGGAAACACCCAATGCATCAGCAATGGTGGATAGCTTAATTTTTTGAGCCACGACGCCTCCTGTTCAACCCCCGTTAACCTGATATTTTTCAGGTCGCTTCCCGCTTTGGCAGGACAATGTCGCATATTTTTACACAAGCATGCACATAAATATGCCTTATATAATAAGGTTTAGTAAATTGCTCTGGTAATGAGATCAATATGGAATGATATGAATTCTGTCATTGCAGCGATAAATTGAAGCTTACATCAAACGGAATGGTAAAAGTGACCTCTGAAACCACCGAAAAAACCGAAAATCAAAAAATTGCCGTTCTGCCGCTTGGCGCACATGAACAGCACGGAAGCCACCTGCCGTTTGAAACTGATACAATCATTGCGCAAGGCATTGCCGATCGTCTGCAAGAAACCATCTCAGGCAAGCTTGATGTCGTTTTTTTACCGGCTGAACCGGTGGGCTATTCCGTTGAGCATATGGATGTTGCAGGCAGCAAAACCCTTTCCTTTGATGAAGCCGTCAATCAATGGATTGCAGTTGGTGCATATTTACACGCCCAAGGCATCCGCAAATTAATGCTGCTGAATGCGCATGGCGGTAATTCGCCCCTCCTCACCATTGTAGCGACCGAATTACGTGTCCGTTACAACATGCTGGTGGTTGCCACCAGCTGGACACGTTTTGGTGTGCCTGAAGGCTTAATCAATCCGCAAGATAAATCCCTCGACATTCACGGCGGCTTTATTGAAACATCGGTGATGCTGGCTTTACGGCCTGATCTTGTCACCATGAGCAAGGCTGAAGATTTCGGCAATCTTCAGGCGGAGTTTATCCAAAAATTCAAACATCTTCGTGCCTATGGCCCGCATGCCTTTGGCTGGAAAATGAGCGATTTGAACGAAAAAGGCGTCGCAGGCAATGCACAAGCTGCCAATACACAAGCCGGTGAAAAACTGATTGCCCATGCGGTCAAAGGTTTAAGCGAATTGCTGGATGATATCAGCCATTTCGATTGCACGGACTTAAAATAAGCCCCAATGATGTGCATAAGAGTGTATGTAATAGTATAGCATTTCACGGATCGATCCCCTATATCCGTCTTCTGATTAAATCCGCATCCAAATTGAGAGGCGATCATTATGAGCCAAGAGCAAACTGAAGCCGCAACCACACCGAACCGTATTCCCGTTACCGTTCTTACCGGATATTTAGGCTCAGGAAAAACCACGCTCCTCAACCGTATCCTCACCGAAGCCCACGGCAAACGCTATGCCGTTGTGGTCAATGAATTTGGTGAAATCGGCATTGATAATGATCTGATCGTCGAATCCGACGAAGAGATTTACGAAATGAACAATGGCTGCATTTGCTGCACCGTGCGTGGTGATCTTATCCGCGTGGTAGAAGGTTTGATGCGCCGTCCGGGTCGTTTTGATGCCATTATCGTTGAAACCACCGGTCTTGCTGATCCGGTGCCGGTTGCACAAACATTCTTCATGGATGACGATGTGCGCGCCAAAACCAGCCTTGATGCCGTTGTGGCACTGGTTGATGCCAAACATCTGCCGCTGCGCCTGAAAGACAGCCGTGAAGCAGAAGACCAGATCGCTTTTGCGGATGTGGTACTGCTTAACAAAACCGATCTCGTCAGCGAAGATGAACTGGCCAAGATTGAAGCAACCGTGCGTGCCATCAACCCGCATGCCACCATCCACCGCACAGAGCGTGCCAATATCGCGCTTGACCGCGTGCTGAACCGCGGCGCTTTTGATTTGCAGCGCGCGCTGGATAATGATCCGCATTTCCTCGATCACGATCATCCGGACCATGTTTGCGGGCCTGATTGCGACCATGATCACGGACATGACCATCACCACCACCATCATGATCACGACCACAGCTGTGGCCCTGATTGCGACCATGACCATGGGCATGACCACGATCATCACCATCATCATGATCATAGTCATGAACACGGCAAAGCATCCGACATTCATGATGTGACAGTGACATCGATTTCATTGCGCACTGGTGAATTGGATCCGGAAAAATTCTTCAGCTGGATTCAGGATATCACCCAGACCCAAGGCCCGAATATTCTGCGTCTTAAAGGCATTATGGCCTTTAAAAACGACAATGACCGCTATGTCATTCAAGGCGTACATATGATCATCGAAGGCGATCACCAGCGCCCTTGGAAGGATGATGAAAAACGCGAAAGCCGCCTTGTTTTCATCGGACGCAACCTTGACAAAGAAGCTCTGAAAGCCGGTTTCGAGGCCTGTAAATAAGCCATGCCAACACTTGCTCCTTTTGATCTGGAAGGCCATTGCCTTCTCACTTGCTTCGTCAACGATATTCCGTTTTTTGTCATGGCAGACGGCACTGTGCATTGGCAGGATAACGGCCACCAGCAGGTGAGCGCACATGATGGTATTCTATGCGCCACATTAAGTTTTGACGGCAAAAACATCCTCACCGGTGGTGAGGATGGCCGCGTCTGCCGCATTGATGCATCCGGCAAAGTCACTGAAATTGCCCATCAACCACGCAAATGGATCACCACAATTGCCAGCGGCCCGCACGGGATGGTGGCATTTGGCTCAGGCCGTATTGCATGGGTGCTGGGTTCTGACGGCAAATTACAGGAATTTGCGCAGGAACGCAGTGTTGAAGGCATCGCTTGCGCACCTAAAGGCCAGCGTATTGCCATTGCCCGTTATAATGGTGCCGCTCTGATCTGGACGGGAACCGCTGCAAAACCTGTCGATCTGGATTGGAAAGGCGCACATATTGATGCAACTTTCTCGCCCGATGGCCGCTTTCTGGTTACCTCCATGCAGGAAAATGCGCTGCATGGCTGGCGCTTAGAAGATAACCGCCATATGCGTATGACCGGCTATCCGGCCAAGATCAAAAGCTGGTCGTGGAGCGTCAAAGGCAAATGGCTTGCCACCTCCGGCGCTTCTGCTGCCATTGTCTGGCCTTTTGGCAGCAAAGACGGCCCGATGGGCAAAGCACCGTTAGAACTTGGTATGCGCGGCGACACGATGGTCACATCAGTCTGCTGTCACCCAAGCGAGGACATTGTCGCGATCGGCTATCAGGATGGCATGATTATGGTGGTGCGTTTTGCCGACAGCAAAGAAGTGCTGCTACGCCGCCCGGGCAAAAGCGCCATTTCCGGTATGGGCTGGGACAAAGCTGGTCACCGCCTCAGCTTCGGCTCTGAAAATGGTGATTGCGGCCTGATCGATATCACCGCGTAACAGTCAATATATCAGAGCGCCCGTTCATATTGCGAAAGCTGACGTGGCGCTCTAACACTTTAAAATTATGCTCTAATCTTTTTTGGGCTTCACTTTCACATCCGTCAGCGTTGCGCCATCAAGCGAAGCTAACCATTGGCGGATCATCTGGCGGTCTTTCAAGCCCAACATATGGCCGGAATCCACCATTTCGGCATCCAGCTTTGCCCCGCTGCGGCGCAAGGCATCCGACAAAGCAGGCGCAAAAGGTGAATATAATTTATCCTGCTCACCGGTAATCGTCAGCACCTGCACTTTGCTCAAATCGGCTTTTGGCATTTGTGCCAGCACCGGCATTGAGCGCATCAGCACCGCCCGACGCACCAGATCGGAATGCATAAACATCGTGGCTGCCAGCAAATTGGCACCATTGGAATAGCCGACGAATGTCGCGTTCGGCAGATCAAGATTTTCCTTCTCAGCCAGCTTGCTTAAAAAGACAACAAAAGCATCCGCTTCAAGCTGCACATCTTTTTCATCAAACTTCACGGCAGTAATTTTACGATACCAACGCGTACCGCCATCCTGCAAAACGCGCCCGCGCACACCAAGCAGCACAGCTCGTGGCCAGACACGGCGCGCCAATGGCACAAGGCTTGCTTCATTGCCGCCAGAGCCGTGCAAAAGCACAACCAGTTCACGTGAAGCGCTACCACCTTCCATCTCGTCAGGATGGTAAAACTGATAAATAAAGGTTGGATTACGAACCAGATTTTCTTTGGGCGTTACTGCCTTATCATCAGGTTTTTTACTCGGATCAATCATGATAAGCCCCTCTCCGGTCGGGCTGACTTGCGCAGGCTTTGCCTTTATCGGCGTTTGGGTGTCACCGGACGAAACCGTCTGCTTATTACCGGACACAGAAGCCAAAGAAAGCGTATCCGCGGATGCCGCAGAGCTCAAAAGCGCCAAACCGGATAAAGTTCCGATAGCCAAAAATGATTTTAAGAAGCCATTTACCATAACTAAGTTTTTGCCACCTAAATATTAGGCATTGGTTAAAAATGCTGGTCACACATAATTAAACACCGAGTTTGGCAAAAATAATACAAATTTGGTTTCACGAAAACCGAATTACGCTGGATTTTTTAAACTTTATTACCTAGCCTTCTGTCAGATGCGGATCAGCACCCTCATGCGCGAAAGCTCATCATGTTGAAAACAAATAAACAGGCGAGGATCGTTTAAGCGTAATGAATAATTACGACTGGCTCAATATTACCATCAAGCTCATCCTCTGCCCTGTCGCGATTGCCTTTTTCATCTGGGCGAGTTGCGCCATCTGGTTTCAAGCCCCTTTTGGCACTTTAATGCGGATCGCAATCATCGTCTTATGGTTTGGTGTGCTGATCTGGTATTTATGGAGTGAGCGTCATGCCTCCCCATGGCCGCGCCGCGCCGTTTTTCTTTGTTTGTGCCTTGCTATTTTAGGCTGGTGGGCAACCATCAAACCATCGCTTAACCGCATCTGGGCAGCAGAAGTTGCCCATACCGTGACCGGCACAATAAACGGCGACATGGTAACGCTCGACAATATCCGCGATTTTGAATGGGAAAGCGAAGGCAAATATCAAATCCGCTGGAAGAGCGAGACTTATGATCTGAGCACCATCACCTCAACCGATGCCTTTCTCTCTTATTGGACCGGCCCTGCCATCGCGCATACCTTGGTTTCTTTTGGTTTCGCCGATGGCCGCCATATCGTCTTTTCCGCAGAAATCCGCAAAGAACATCACGAAGAATTTTCCACCATCGGTGGTTTTTTCCGCAAATTTGAGCTGGCTATGATTGCTGCCGAAGAAAGCGACATTATCTTCACGCGCACCAATATCCGCGGCGAGCAGGTTTATCGCTACCCGATCAATATTCAGCCGGAAACTGCCAAAATGCTGTTTTTGAGCTATGTGGAAAATGCCAATCGTCTGGCGAAAGAACCGGAGTTTTACAATACGCTTTTAACCAATTGCACCACAGTCATTTATGAAATGGCCAAGTTGATGGATCCGGGTATTGTCTTTGATTACCGTATTCTGCTGTCAGGCTATGCGCCTTATTATCTTTATGACCACGAGCTGATTTCCACATCAGACACGGCAGAACACACAGTCGCCAAAGCCCATATTAACGAGCTGGCGAAAGGCGACGCGGAAAATTATTCACGTCGTATTCGCCAGCCTGTTTCTGTCGATCAGCTGGACAAATTGCCAGCGCCGACTTTTACAACCATTAGTCCAGCGCTGCCGTAATAATGATTTCTACTTTATAATCAGGGCTGGCGAGCTTTGCCTCGCCGGTCGCACGAGCTGGTGTATTAGCCGGATCAACCCAGGCTTCCCATGCTTTGTTCATTTCGCCAAAATCAGCCATGTCATCCAGCCAGATAATAGCTTGCAGGATTTTGGACTTATTGGTGCCAGCCTTCGCCAGAGCCGCGTCAATTTCTGCGCAAACATCTTGTGTCTGTTGAAAAACGCTCCCACCCGGATTACCCACCTGACCAGACAGATAGACGGTATTGCCGTGAATCACGACTTCACTCATACGCGGGCCGACTTCAATACGACGAATGCTCATGTTAAACTCCTGCTTTGAAAGGTCATTGTTTCAAGCGTTACCGCTTAAATTTTTATCCCCTTATGCAGAGCATATTTATTTTCACCACAGCAATCACTTTTTTTATCAGCAGTCGTTTTTTTAAACGACTTTAATCCCGATGATTGCACAATGAACAGGCTGTTTCAGAGCGCTTTACTTGTGATTGACTCAAAAGGCCGCATTCTCTATAAGCCCCAGCATATTCGTAAACATTTGACATCTGGCCAAAAGCCGGAATGTTTTTGTTAAATGAATTCGCTCCTGTTCAAGATACAGAACCAAGAAGGGCCGCACACCGCGGTATTAAATAAATGAAGCGTACATACCAACCATCTAAGCTCGTCCGTAAGCGTCGCCACGGATTCCGTTCACGCATGGCCACCACTGGCGGTCGTAAAGTTATTGCCGCTCGCCGCTCCCGCGGTCGTAAGCGGTTGTCCGCATAATTCGCAACCGCGCTTTATAGCGCGGCCATGAGCGAAATGGACAAAATAACGAACAAACAAACACTCCGCCTTCGCAAGAGAGCGGAGTTTTTGACTGTAAGGAATGGCGAAAAACGCCGTGGCCCCTTGTTTCTAATGGAAGTGCGGGGCCGCACGCCAGAAGAATCGGCTACTGCTAAAATTGGCAACGCAACGCGGGTTGGCTTTACGGTTACCAAGAAAAACGGCAATGCTGTTATTCGCAATCGTATCCGCCGCAGGCTTCGAGAAGCCGTGCGCTGTCATGCAGCAGATGACATGCAGCCTTCAACCGACTATGTGATTGTTGCACGAAGAGAGGCACTCACTGCGCCCTTTCTGACCCTTGCTCAAGAAATTGCCAAACGCGCCAAGCGCAGCAATGAAAATGGCAGGTCGGACAAGAAGCGCCGAAGCGAACGACCGGAATCAGGACCCGTCAATGGAAAATAATCGAAATTTCTTCATCACCATTGCCCTGTCCATCCTCATACTGACACTCTGGCAGGTCTTTTACATGGGCCCCAAGTCGGAAGCCCAGCGTGAACAGACACGCATTGAGGAGCAGCAGCGTCAGGCACAAACCGCCACGCAGCAGGGCAATACAGCCAATACTGGCTCTGGTGATACACCCCAATTGCAGCAATCCGCTGATACTATTCCGGGTCAGGTTCCGGGGTCTGACAATGTTGCCGCAGGCTCATTGAGCCGCGATGCAGCTCTTGGTCAGTCCAAGCGTATTGCCATTGAAACACCGGCACTTCGTGGTTCGATCAATCTCACCGGTGCCCGTCTTGATGATCTGTTCCTGAACAATTATCATGAAACCGTTGATGACAAATCGCCGAATATTGAACTCTTGGCACCTTCTGCCTTGCGTCAGGGCTATTTTGTTGAACTTGGCTTTGCCGGTAATGATACAACCGGTGCAGTTCCGGGTCCAAGCACGGTCTGGGCTGTAGAAGGCAATGACAAGCTTACCCCTTCAACACCGGTAACTTTGTCCTTCACCAACGAAAAGAACATCACTTTCAAACGTACCATCTCGGTAGATGACGCTTATCTCTTCACATTTGAAGACAGCATCATCAATGAAGCAGGCGTGCCTGTATCGCTGGCCTCTTACGGCCGCGTCACCCGCTTCAACCAGCCTGAACATGCAAGCGCCACCTACGTGCTGCACGAAGGTCTGATTGGTGTGATGGGTGAAGACGGTCTTCAGGAAATCAAATATTCCAAGATCGAAGACAACAAAGACATGCCGTTTAAGGATGTTTCCGGCGGCTGGCTTGGCATCACCGATAAATATTGGGCGGCAACTCTTATTCCGCCACAGGCCGAAAAATACACAGCCCGTTTCTCCCACTTCACCAATGACCGTCCGCGCTATCAGGCTGATTTCCTGAGCGAGCCGATCACTGTTGCTGCCGGTGAAACACAAAAGCTGACCAATCATGTTTTTGCCGGTGCAAAAGTTGTTTCCGACATCAAAAAATATGAAGAAAAGCTCAGCATTAAAAATTTCGAACTGCTGATCGACTGGGGCTGGTTCTACTTCATCACCAAGCCGATGTTCTACCTGATTGACTGGATCTATAAGTTCTCAGGCAATTTTGGTGTCGCTATTCTGGTGGTAACCGTTATCCTCAAAGGTCTGTTCTTCCCGCTTGCCAACAAGTCCTATGCTTCGATGGCACGTATGAAGATGATGCAGCCTGCCATGCTTGAAATCCGTGAAAAATATGCGGATGACAAGGTCAAGCAGCAGCAGGAAATGATGCAGCTCTACAAGCGCGAAAAGATCAACCCGCTGGCCGGTTGCTGGCCGGTGCTGGTACAGATCCCTGTCTTCTTCGCGCTCTATAAGGTTCTTTATGTCACCATCGAAATGCGCCATGCGCCTTTCTTTGGCTGGATTCACGACCTTGCTGCGCCGGATCCGACCTCGCTGTTCAACCTGTTCGGTCTGTTGCCATATGATGTACCGCAGTTCCTGATGGTTGGTGTCTGGCCTCTGATCATGGGTATCACCATGTTCTTGCAGATGCGTATGAACCCGACCCCTCCGGATCCGACACAGGCGATGATCTTCACATGGATGCCGATCATCTTCACCTTCATGCTTGCAGCTTTCCCTGCAGGTCTCGTCATCTACTGGGCATGGAACAATACGCTCTCCATCACCCAACAGGCGATCATCATGAAGCGTCAGGGTGCTAAGATCGAATTGTTCGATAATCTCAAGGCGATCTTTAAGAAAAAGCCCAAACCGGCTAAATAATCCGGTATAAGAATAAAAGCCCCTGTCTTCACAGGGGCTTTTTTTACATCATTTTTAATTGCATAGTTGACAAGCGAGCTATTAAGCTTGATGCCAACATGTAAGATAAAACACCTTCTGAACTGGACATCTAAGTTGAGCAAACAAGATAAACCTACATCCAAAAACTTGAGCTCTGCTTCTCCGGCTTCAGCTAAAGCATCCACAGCTGCAAAAGCACCTGTGGTCAATATTACCTCTTCCAATGTCGGCGAACTGCTTGCCCGCGAAGAAGCTGCGCGTCAGGCTTTGATCAATGAAGGCCGCCTGCTTTTTGCCAAAAGCTGGATTTTCATTCGCGGCGTTCCTTCGATGAAGTTTCTGCCTGCTGAAGGCCCTGTTGAAATTGCATTTGCCGGACGCTCCAATGTCGGCAAATCTTCGCTCATCAATGCATTGGTGACGAAAAAAGGCTTGGCTCGTACCTCGAACACGCCGGGTCGGACACAAGAGCTCAACTATTTTGTGCCGGATGGTTATTCTGGTGAAGATGGCGACCTGCCACCGCTCGCCCTCGTCGATATGCCGGGTTACGGTTTTGCCGAAGCGCCTAAATCGCAGGTCGATGCGTGGACACGACTGGTATTTGATTATTTGCGCGGCCGTACCACTTTGAAGCGCGTTTATGTGCTGATTGATTCGCGTCACGGCATCAAAAAGAACGATGCCGAAGTGCTCGACCTCCTCGATAAAGCTGCGGTCTCCTACCAGATCGTGCTGACCAAAATTGACAAGATCAAACCGGCCGGTATTCCGCGCCTGATGGAAGAGACCAAGAAGCTCACCATCAAACGCGCTGCCTGCTTCCCTGGCATCATTGCCACTTCTTCAGAAAAAGGCATCGGTTTTGAAGAATTACGCGCTGCCATCGCGCTTGTTGCCAAAGAAGCCTGATTGATCAGAAAAGACCAGTTGAAGCATTCCGTCAGGAATGCTTTTCTGTAATGAATCACTTTTATGTCCGTTTGCTGCTATGGATAATGTAATGACCAATACACCTGAACAGAATGCCGAAGTACAAGCTCAACTTTTATCCGCAGCACTGCCATATATGCAGCGTTACGAGAATAAAAATGTCGTGGTGAAATATGGCGGTCACGCCATGGGCAATCCGGAACTCGGTAAAGCCTTTGCCCGCGACATCGCGCTGCTCAAACAATCCGGCATCAATCCGATTGTCGTTCATGGCGGCGGCCCGCAGATTCAAGCCATGCTCACCAAGCTCGGCATTGAATCGCGCTTTGAAGGCGGCTTGCGCGTCACTGACGAAAAGACCGTCGAAATCGTGGAAATGGTACTGGCCGGTTCCATCAACAAAGAAATCGTCGCGCTTATCAATGCTGAAGGCGAATGGGCGATCGGTCTTTGCGGTAAAGACGGCAATATGGTTTTTGCTGAAAAAGCACGTAAAACTGTTGTTGATCCGGATTCAAACATCGAGCGCGTACTCGATCTTGGTTTCGTTGGTGAGCCGGTTGAAGTTGATCGCACATTGCTTGATCTGCTTGCCCGCTCCGAAATGATCCCTGTCATCGCGCCGGTTGCACCGGGTCGTGACGGCCATACCTACAATATCAATGCCGATACTTTTGCCGGTGCTATTGCCGGCGCTTGTAAGGCGACACGTCTGCTGTTCCTCACCGATGTTCCGGGCGTTTTGGACAAAGACAAAAACCTGATCAAAGAATTGTCGATTGCTGACGCCAAAGCTTTGATTAAAGACGGCACTATTTCCGGCGGCATGATCCCTAAAGTGGAAACCTGCATTGAAGCCATCAATCGCGGTGTTGAAGGTGTGGTTATCCTCAATGGTAAAACCCCGCATTCCATCCTGCTTGAACTCTTCACCGAGCGTGGTGCCGGCACGCTGATCGTACGCTAAAAATTTTCAAGCGTTTCTTGTCTGTGGCAGCCGGTATTTTAACAATGCCGGCTGCTTGATTTTTATTGAGGATACGATGACCAACAAGCCGGATGCTCAAGCTTTTTCCCACATTACTGATTGGGTGTTTGATCTCGACAACACGCTCTATCCGCATGAAACCAATTTGTTTTCTCAAATTGATGTGCGGATGACAGCCTATATTCGAGAGCTTTTACAGCTCGACCATGATGATGCACGCAAACTACAAAAGCAGTTCTACCGTGATTATGGCACCACGCTCAGAGGCTTGATGGAAGTCCACAGTATCGATCCTGATGACTTTCTGATGAAAGTGCATGATATTGATTATACATGGCTAAAGCCTGATCCGGATTTGGCGGTTACACTCAAACAATTGCCCGGTCGCCGGTTTATCTTCACCAATGGCGACCGCACCCATGCGGAGCGTGCAGCCAGTCAGCTTGGTATTCTTGATTGCTTTGATGATATTTTTGACATTGTTGCAGCCGATCTGACACCCAAACCGGCACAAGCCACTTATGACGGCTTTTTGCAGAAATTCTCCGTCGACCCGACAAAATCAGTGATGTTTGAAGATCTCGCGCGTAATCTCACAGTGCCTAAAAATCTTGGCATGAAAACCGTGCTGATTGTACCGAATAATTTCGAGCCGACTTTTTCAGAAATCTGGGAAAGCGACAAAGGCTTTACCGATGAAGTGGACTATGTAACCGATGATATCGGTACATTCCTGAAATCAGTTCTCTGATAAAACAGATAAAAAAAGACGGCTGATTTTTAATCAGCCGCCTTTTTATTGTGCTTAAAGCGAATAGAAGCGCTTCACTTCATCCCATGCTTCATCTGCCGTATCGACAAAGGTCAGAAGATCAACATCGGATGGTGAAATTGTCCCCTGCTCGGCCAGATAATCAATATTGATTGCCTTGCTCCAGAACTCTTTGCCAAACAGCAGCAAAGGCACAGGATCCATGCGGTTGGTCTGGATCAGCGTCATTGTTTCAAACAGCTCATCCATCGTTCCGAAGCCACCCGGAAAAACTGCAAAAGCCTTGGCGCGCATCAGAAAGTGCATTTTGCGGATCGCGAAATAATGGAAGTTGAAGCACAGTTCCGGTGTGACATAGAGATTGGGCGCCTGCTCATGTGGCAGCACAATATTCAAACCGATGCTCGGTGCACCGACATCCTGCGCACCGCGGTTGCCCGCTTCCATCACACCGGGGCCGCCACCTGTTACAACAACAAATTCACGATAATAAGTGGTTGCCGAATATTCGGAACACATACGCGCAAATTGGCGTGCTTCTTCGTAATATTTGGCATTGGCTTCCAGATTTTTCTTCTGCAACTCATTTTTGGCAGCCCAGGCTTCGCCGCCCGGCTCCGGAATACGCGCACCACCAAACAGCACAACAGTTGATTTTACGCCGCGATCTTCCAGCACCATTTCAGGCTTAAGCAATTCCAATTGCAAACGAACCGGACGCAATTCACGTCGTGTCAGAAAATCATTATCCGTAAAAGCCAAACGATAAGCATCTGATGTGGTTTGTGGGGTTACAGGCACTTCAGCAGCCTGCTTCACAGCTTCCTGTGAGTTCGGAAATGGCGTCCAACCGTTTTTTTCAATCGGATTCATATGTTATCCTGTCTCATTCCAGTTATTTCACATCATCACTCAACGATGCATAGCATTAGATGCGCGAATAAAAAAATCATTCTGAGTTTTTAGATCAAGATTGCGTGTGCTTTGTGTTTCCATTATCCATAAATCATAAGTCTTATTTTAATTACGGTCGCAGTGTTTAGCTGCTCACAAAAAAGTCTCAAACAATGAAACATCCTGATTTAAATTCTCTGCAAAACATCATTGAAAATGCATTTATGCAAGCAGAAGCTATTACGCCTGATACCAAAGGTGAAATTCGTGATGCTGTAGAACATGCCCTGCAATTACTGGGTGAAGGCAAACTACGTGTCGCAGAAAAACAAGCAGACGGTAACTGGCATACCCATCAATGGCTGAAAAAAGCCGTACTTCTTTCTTTCCGTCTCAAGCCGATGGCATTGATCAGCGGCTCGCCTGACCAATCATCATGGTGGGATAAAGTGCCATCCAAATTTGATGGCTGGGGTGAACAAGAGTTTCAGCAGGCTGGCTTCCGTGCTGTGCCTAATTGTGTGGTCAGACATTCGGCCTATATCGCACCAAAGGCTGTGCTGATGCCGTCCTTCGTCAATGTCGGCGCCTATGTGGGCGAAGGCAGCATGGTGGATGCCTGGGCAACCGTTGGCTCATGCGCACAGATCGGCAAACATGTGCATCTTTCAGGCGGTGTAGGCATTGGCGGCGTTTTAGAGCCATTGCAGGCAGGCCCGACCATCATTGAAGACCATTGCTTTATCGGCGCACGCTCCGAAGTCGTGGAAGGCTGCATTATCCGCGAAGGTGCTGTGCTTGGCATGGGTGTTTTCATCAGCCAGTCCACCAAGATCGTTGACCGCGAAACCGGCAGCATCACCTATGGCGAAGTGCCGCCCTATTCGGTCGTGGTTGCAGGTGCATTACCGGGCAAAATGATGCCAAATGGTCAGCCGGGCCCAAGCCTTTATTGTGCGGTTATTGTCAAACGCGTTGATGCGCGTACCCGTTCAAAAACATCGATCAATGATCTTTTGCGCGATTAAAACCAGCTGACGCCTACAAAAAAAGACGAGGACAAAGTCCTCGTCTGATAGGGGGATGTAAACCGATATTAAAACTTTACATCGACTGGAGAATTAATAAATAACCGCGAAACATGCCGCCAATAAGGCAAGCACTATCGGTTGTATTTTTGCGTTTATTTTCCTAAACTTAAAGCCAATTCTTCCCCGCCGCGCCAGTTAAGGTTTGTGAACTTTGCCAACAATCGACACAATTTACCGCTATTTTTACGGCGTCTGGCGTATGATGACCGGCAAGCCGGATGGTTTTGCCTATCTTGATATTTCAGCCGATGGTTTCTGGCGTTCTTTTTACGCCATCCTTGTCAGCCTGCCGCCACTGCTTGCTGGTTGGGTTGCCTATGCCGCAGAACTCACCGGCGGCGGGCGTGAAGAAACCGCGATGCGCTTATCCATCGTTATCAAAGCGGCCATTGTCGATATTACGGCATGGATTTTGCCGATCTTTCTGCTGGGTCTCGTTGTCAGCAAAATCGGCATTGCTAAACGCTTTGCCCCTTATGTCATTGCCAGCAATTGGGGCACGGCTTTGCTGGCATGGGCTTTTGCACCCATCAGCCTGTGGCAATTATTCATGCAACAGCGCAGCGATACTTTAACCTTTGTCTCGCTTGGCTTTATGATTGTCATTATCATGATGAGTTATCGCTTAACGCGGGTTGCGCTGCAAAAGCCAACAGGTTTTGCCCTGCCCTTTTATATCGCCATGTTCATGCTGTCGTTTTTCATCACACTCGCATTACAGGAACTTTTCGGCATCAACTACGATTTTAACGCCGGTTATTAAACCGGATCGTCGTAATCCACACCGATCAGATAAAGCCCGTAAGGAGGGGCAACAGTGCCGCAACGCGAACGCTCGCGTGCTTCCAGTGCTGCAACCAGATCATCTTTTGTCCAGCGGCCGGAACCGACTTCCATCAGGCTGCCGGCAAGTGAGCGCACCTGATTATGCAGGAAAGAACGCGCGGATGCCCGAATTTCAATGATCTCACCATTGCGTGTCACATCCAGCCGATCAAGTGTTTTGATCGGGCTTTTGGCCTGACATTGGGTGGCACGGAAAGTCGTGAAATCATGCTCGCCGAGCAGCAGTTGTGCAGCCTCGTGCATTTTTTCATGATCAAGCGGCTTCGACACCCACCATGCACGATTGAGATCAATGCTTAATGGCGGGCGGCGATTGTGAATACGATAGAGATAATGACGGCCACGGGCAGAAAAACGCGCATCAAAATGATCAACCGTTTTCTGCACATTGATAATGCTGACCGTTTCCTGCCATTGCGCAAGATGAGCGTTCAAGGCTTCACGGATTTTGCCTGCCGACCAGTCACGTTCCAGATCCACATGCACAGTCTGTGCTAAAGCATGCACACCTGCATCGGTACGCCCGGCTGCGCCAAGCGTTAAATCCTGACCGGTAAAACGCTTGAATGCCTGCTCAATAGCAGCCTGAATGGTGTGACCATTTTCCTGCCGCTGCCAGCCGACATAAGCAGTGCCGTCATATTCAACCGTTAACCGATAGCGTGGCATGCTTTAAAGCACCCGCAAATCGGCAACACCGCGCAAAAATTCGGATGCCTGCAAGGCTTTGCCACCAGCACGCTGCAAGGTCAGCAATTGCACAGCCCCCTCGCCGCAAGCAATGGTCAGCTTATCATCAAGAATTGTACCGGCTGCGCCGGAACCTTCTGCCAGATGGGAGCGCAAAATTTTAACGCGTTCCACTTTGCCGCCAATTTCCATCTCGCACCAGCTGCCCGGAAAAGGCGACAAGCCACGAATGGTATTATGAACGGTTACCGCAGGCTTAGACCAATCAATGCGTGCTTCCGCCTTGTCGATTTTGGCAGCATAAAGCACACCGTCTTCTTCCTGCTCACGCAGTGCCAGACTTTCACGCTCCAAAGCACCCAGCGCACGGATCATCAGATCAGCGCCGGTCATGCTCAGTTTATCATGCAATTCACCGGTGGTCATATTTTCGGTGATCGCTACTTTTTCAACCATGGCGACAGGGCCGGTATCCAGCCCCTCGTCCATTTTCATAATCATCATGCCGGTTTCTTTATCACCGGCCATAATCGCACGCTGGATCGGTGCTGCACCGCGCCAGCGCGGCAAAAGCGAAGCATGACCATTATAGCAGCCAAGGCGCGTGCCTTCCAAAATCGGCAGCGGCAGCAGCAAACCATAAGCCACAACAATAGCGACATCAGCTTCCAGCTCGCGGAATTTTTGCTGCTCTTCCTCAGAGCGCAGGCTTTTAGGCGTAAAGACAGGAATGCCGAATTCTTCCGCTTTTTGATGAACCGGTGTCTTGGTCAATTCCAGACCACGACGCCCTGCGGCACGCGGCGGCTGCGAGTAAACCGCAACCACTTCATAACCATGTCCGATAATGGCGGTGAGAACAGGTACGGAAAAATCCGGTGTTCCCATGAAAACGACACGCAGTGACATTACAAAACCTGACTATTTTGCTGGCGTTCTTTGGCGATTTTTTTAAATTTCTTAATCACCATATCGCGTTTCAGCTTGGAAATGTGATCAATAAACAAGACGCCGTCCAGATGGTCAATCTCGTGCTGAATGCAAGTTGCCATCAGCTCGTCAACTTCCATTTCCTGTGGCTTGCCCTGAACATCCTGATATTCCACACGCACCCGTGCCGGACGCTCTACTTCGGCATAATAATCCGGAATAGACAAACAGCCTTCTTCATAAATGCTGCGCTCATCGGATGAGTGCACGATCTTTGGATTAACAAAGATATGCGGCGCTTTTTCTTCGCCCTCGCGTGCCAGATCAATCACCACCAAACGGATCGGCTCACCGACCTGAATAGCAGCCAGACCGATACCAGGTGCATCATACATGGTATCAAACATATCATTGGCAAAAGCCTGCAACTGGCCGTCAAAACGCTCAATCGGTTTTGACACCAAACGTAATACAGGATCGGGTAAAATAATCAGTGGTTTTATCGACATGGGTTTCACCTAATTGTTACAAGTTACCACGTCAATGCTCGTGAACGGCCGAATGATAAAATGTTCTCGTTTTGATCTCTTAATTCATGCGCGAATCGGTTAAAGCATATGTATGGAAAACACAAATAGCCTGACACAGCCAGTTTTTCAGCTTGGCCAATATCAATTTTCAGCGGGATTTTTGCTTGGCGCAATTTTTCTGACCGTCATTCTTATGGCTGTCCTGTTTATATGGATGGGCAGTCGTAATGCTAAAAACGCGCTGATTGCCGAAATGATGGCTGAAGAACGCGCCCGTGACGCAGAAATGCGCATGGCTGAAATTTTGAAAAGTCAGGCCGAAATGCAAGGCCGGATGCAAACCATGGCGGAAGTGTTCGGCTCACGCCAGTCCGAACTTAATCAATCGATCCGTGAACGGCTCGACGGCATGACCAACCGTCTCGGCCACACAATGAACGAGCAAACCAAATCAACGCATGAAAATCTCGCCAAGCTACAAGAGCGGCTGGCGGTGATTGATACGGCACAAAACAACATTCAGTCACTGGCCGGTCAGGTGGTGCAGTTGCAGGCAATTCTGGCTAACAAACAAAGCCGTGGCGCTTATGGGCAAGCACGCATGGAAGCAATCATCAGTGATGCTCTGCCGCAAGGGCTTTATGAGTTTCAATCAACACTTTCCAATGCCACCCGCCCTGATTGCCTCATTCGCATGCCCAATAATGCGCCGTCACTGGTGATTGATGCCAAATTTCCGATGGAAGCATGGACAGCGGTGCGTGAGGCCAAAAGTGCCGATGCACAAAAGCAAGCCGCTCAACAATTCCGCCGCGATATTGAAGTTCATATTAAAGATATCTCGGACAAATATCTGATTGCCGGTGAAACGCAGGATACAGCCTTTTTATTCGTGCCGTCAGAATCGGTTTTTGCCGATATTCACGAGCATTTTTCATCGCTCATCCAAAAAGCCCATCGCGCCCGCGTGGTGATTGTTTCACCGTCGCTGCTGATGCTGTCAATCCAAGTGATACAGTCGGTGTTGAAAGATACCCGTATGCGGGAACAGGCGCATCTTATCCAAGCCGAAGTTATGCGCCTGATGGAAGATATTGCACGCCTTGATGAGCGCGTGCGCAAATTACAAACACATTTCCAGCAAGCCAATAAAGATATTGATGATATTCTGATCTCATCATCGAAAATCAGCCGACGCGGCGAAAAGATTGAAACATTGGAACTTGGTAGTCCTACAACGCCCAATGCCTCTGCCCCGACCGAGCAAAACGCATCCGCATCACAGTGGCATTTACGCCTGGTTGATGATGAATAAATCCGGTTTTCAGGATATAAAACCAAATAAAATGCCGGTTAAATCACTTTAACCGGCATTTTTAATTTTTATCCCCAGACCATCAGTGCGGCCATACCAGCGGCACCGACAATCAAGCGCCACCAGGCAAAAAGCTTGAAGCCGTGACGCGAAACATAGTCGAGCAAATAGCGCACAACAAAAACGCCGGAAATGAAGGCCATCACAAAACCAACAGCAATCAGCGCACCATCATTAAAGGAGAGCTGATTATGGGTTTTATAAAGGTCATAAGCAAAGGCACCCGCCATTGTCGGCATGGCCAGAAAGAATGAAAACTCTGCCGCAGAACGCTTATCCGCCCCAAGCAACAAAGCACCAACGATAGTGGAACCTGAACGGGACACGCCCGGCACCATTGCCAGACATTGCACAAAGCCAATAATCAGGCACATCGGCAGCGAGAAATCCATCGCATTATGATAGCGCGGTTTCAGATCCAGTCTGTCGACCCAGAGCAGAATAAATCCGCCCAAAATCAGCATGATGCACACCAGCATCGGCGTTTCAAACAGCACTGTTTTAATAAACCCATGTGCCAGAGCGCCAATCACCGCTGCCGGCAAAAAAGCCACAAGCACGC
Organism: Paenochrobactrum glaciei; assembly: GCF_039522165.1. Classification (NCBI taxonomy): domain Bacteria; kingdom Pseudomonadati; phylum Pseudomonadota; class Alphaproteobacteria; order Hyphomicrobiales; family Brucellaceae; genus Paenochrobactrum; species Paenochrobactrum glaciei. The sequence goes on along the minus strand of NZ_BAAADE010000002.1, from coordinate 33,870 downwards.
CCAGCACAAAGCGGCGCGTTTTTGCATCACTGGAAAAATCGCGCAGCAACTTCATGATTTTTGCAGCATAGACGCTCAAAATTGCAAGAATTGCACCAAGCTGCACCAGCACTTCAAAGGATTTTCCGGCTGATTCAAAGCCCAAGAAATGTCCGACCAGCAGTAAATGCCCGGTCGAGGACACAGGTATAAACTCGGTCATACCTTCCACGAGGCCTAAAAAACCTGCTTCGAGAAAATTATAGATGTTCATAAACTGCTGCCTTTTGTCACTTGAGCGTATAAAAATGCTCATTGACCACATTTTAAACATGAAAGCTTAACAATAATTTCAGCATAAATGCCTATCAGGTTATTTTACGGAAAAACATTTCCTTCCTTTTTTGCACCCTAATCCTTGTCGACGGGTTCCGGCAGCTCAATATAACGGAAACGCTTCATGCTGTTTCTGTTATGAAAATCATATTGAGTTTATACGGAATCCATATTTGAAAGTGTTGTTGCCTGCGGTCATGCTTACGCTTTTTCATCATCCAATGTCGTCCGGTTCACGCTATACCCGTCTTATTCTCAATGAATATGACGTTGATGCTGAGCTGATCGAAGAACGTCCATGGGCTCGACGCCAAGAGTTTCTGGCGATTAATCCGGCCGCAACTTTGCCGGTTTTGCTGGCTGAAAATGACCTTCCGGTCATTGGCGCTTCGGTGATTGCCGAATATCTCGATGAAACGCGTGGTGCCTTAAAGCGCAATCGCCGTCTGTTGCCGGAAAGTCCGATGGAGCGCGCCGAAGTGCGCCGCCTTGTCGATTGGTTTCTGGTCAAGTTTGAAAATGAAGTGACCCGCCATCTTGTGCGCGAGCGTGTCTATAAATTGCAGATGTCGGCAGAGGTAGGCGGCAGTGCGCCTGATTCGACCGCAATCCGTGCAGCACGCACCAATATTCGCCAGCATATGAAATATCTGGACTGGCTGGCAGCAACCCGCGACTGGCTGGCTGGCGGTCATGCCACATATTCTGATATGGCAGCGGCAAGCGCTATTTCCATTTTGGATTATTTGGGCGAAATTGACTGGGCTGAAACACCAGCGGCACGGGATTGGTATGCGCGGATGAAATCGCGCCCTTCTTTCCGGCCCCTGTTAAACGACCGGATTCGTGGACTGGCGCCGGTGGCACATTATGGTGACCTTGACTTCTGACGACAAAGAAACGGCCAAAAAGCTGAAACTCAAGAACCTGCTGGCGGATGAAGCCCGCGCAGCAGGTTTTGATGTTGTGGCTTTTACCCATCCAGGCTCCATTCCGCAGGCGCCTGTGCGCTTGCGTGAATTTATCGATAACGGCTACCACGCCGATATGGACTGGATGGTAGAAACCGAAGAGCGTCGCGCCAATCCGCAAACTCTGTGGTCGGAAGTTCGCACCATTGTCATGCTCGGCATGAATTACGGCCCTGAGCATGACCCGATGGAAGTGCTGAAACACAAAGACCGCGGTGCAATTTCGGTTTATGCCCAAAATCGTGATTATCACGACATCATCAAAGGCAAGCTTAAACATGTGGCCAGCCGCTTCATTGCGCGAGCAAGCGGCGCAGTTAAAGTGTTCGTCGATACGGCACCGGTGATGGAAAAGCCGCTAGCCGCCGCAGCAGGTATGGGCTGGCAGGGAAAACATACCAATCTGGTGAGCCGAGATTATGGTTCGTGGTTGTTTTTAGGCTCTATTTTCATCACGCTGGATTTGCCGCCTGATGAACCCAACCGCAGCAATTGCGGCTCATGCCGTGCCTGTCTTGATGCCTGTCCGACCAATGCTTTTCCTGAACCTTTTAAAATTGATGCCAGACGCTGCATTTCATATCTGACGATTGAGAATAAAGGCCCGATACCGCACGAATTTCGTGAGAAAATCGGCAATCATATTTATGGTTGCGATGATTGTTTATCGGCTTGTCCGTGGAACAAATTTGCTGTCAGCGCACAAGAGATTAAACTTCGGGCGCGCGAGGACTTACGCAGTCCCTCGCTGCAATTTCTGCTGACCTTAAATGATGCCGAATTTCGTACATTTTTCTCCGGTTCCCCGATCAAGCGCATCGGCCGCAATCGCTTTTTGCGCAATGTTTTAATCGCTGCGGGTAATTCCGGTGACCAGCAATTTGTCAAACCATTGGAAGAGCATCTCAATGATCCCGAACCTTTGGTGCGCGGCACATCGGTCTGGGCTTTACGGCAATTATTGAGCGCAGATAAAGTTACCCAATTACAGCAGCACTATGCTAAAGATGAAACCGACCCATATGTTTTAGATGAATGGAACAGGTGCCAGTAATTATGCGGATTTTTCTTATCGGTGCAGGTTATTCAGCCCAATATTTTGCAAAAAAAATGCAACCCCATGCACAAGCAATCTATGGCACCACTCGTTCACAAGAAAAATTCGACGACCTGAAGCATTGTGGTATCGAGCCTTTATTATTTGCACCTGATGCGCTCGACCCGCATTTTGCTGAGCATTTAAAAAACGCTACCCATATTGTTATCTCAGCCGCCCCTTCTAAAGAAGGCGACCCTGCGATCAAACATGTTAAACAAGCACTTGCAACGCCTGACAATAATATTGAATGGATCGGCTATCTTTCCACTGTCGGCGTTTATGGCGACCATCAAGGCGCACTCATTGATGAAACCGCATCCTGCAATCCGTCCGCTCAACGCTCCACCGAGCGGATAGAAGCAGAAAAACAATGGCTCGCCTTAGGTGATGAGCAACAAATACCGGTAGCGATTTTGCGCCTTTCCGGCATTTATGGCCCTAACCGCAATGCTTTTGTTAATCTGGAGCGCGGCACTGCGCGCCGTATCATTAAGAAAGACCAGATTTTCAACCGCATCCATGTGGAAGACATTGCCGGTGCGCTCAAACATTTAAGCACGCAGAAAATTGCCGGTATTTTCAACATTACCGACAATGAACCTGCGCCGCCACAGGATGTGGTCACCTTTGCCGCCACTTTGATGGGCGTGACACCGCCGGAAGAAATTGCTTTTGAAACGGCTGAAATGACGCCGATGGCACGCTCTTTTTATGGCGAAAACAAACGGGTTTCTAATAAAAAAATAACCGAAACCGGTTATCAATTTATCTATCCTGACTATCGCACTGCTTTTACTGCTATGTGGGAACAATCAAACTGGCGCTCCCACCAGAATTCATGATTTTTTCTTTTTCATTTGGAAAATCCATATGTCTGAAAAATATAAGTTTTTAAAATTTGCCGCCACTGTGCTGACCCTTTTAAGCCTCGGCACGACTGTGACGGCAAATGCCCAAACCAAAGACCAGCCTGCAAAACAGGCTTTCGGCGCAATGAAACTGCCAAATCTGAATGCCAATCCGCAGGCAATCGGCTTTTACTCCAAAGGCTGTGTGTCCGGTGCGGTTGCCATGCCGATTGACGGCCCAGACTGGCAAGTGATGCGTTTGTCACGCAACCGCAATTGGGGGCATCCAAATCTGATTGCCATGTTGCAACAGCTTTCACGCGATGCCAAGAAAGATGGCTGGAACGGCTTGTTGGTCGGTGACATTTCACAACCTCGCGGTGGTCCGATGCTGACCGGCCACGCATCCCATCAGGTCGGGCTTGATGCCGATATCTGGCTCAGCCCAATGCCAAAGCAGCGCTACAACAACCAGCAGCGTGAAGATGTTTCGGCCATCTCGATGCTGAAAGATAACAGCCTTTATGTTGACCCGAAAAAATGGACCGACAGCCGCACCGCATTGCTGAAACATGCTGCCTCCCACCCGCAGGTCGAGCGTCTTTTTGTGCATCCGGGCATCAAAAAGCAACTTTGTGATACGGTTACCGGTGACCGTTCATGGCTTGGTAAAGTGCGCCCCTATTGGGGACATCATTATCATTTCCACATTCGCATGAGCTGCCAGCCGGGTTCACCCAACTGCAAACCACAAGACAAAGTCGCCAAGGGTGATGGTTGCGATAAATCACTGGCATGGTGGTTTACAGATGAGCCATGGAAACCAGCCAAACCTTCAGATAAGCCTGCGCCTAAACCACAACCGATGATGGTTTCGGCATTGCCGAAAGCCTGTGCTGCTCTGCTAGGTGAGCCCTCACCCGCATCAGCGGCTGAGGTGACGCTTAATCCGTAACGCACACAAACAAACCGACAAAGGGCTGGTCAATGACCAGCCCTTTCTTTTGGCACATATGTAAGCTATAGATTTCAAACGATTTAAGCATGGTTTTGCGTGACATAAAAAATAGCAATTTTCATGCTAGCAACAAATGCGGATTACCTCTTGCCGTTCATATCCGGCAAAACATATGTTTGATGAAGGGTCGATAAAATTGGTTAAAACAACACGTATAGCTCTGATTGCCCATGATCAGAAAAAGAATGATATAGTTGATTTTGCCAAAACCCATCAGGCACAATTAGCCGCTTATGACATTGTTGCGACAGGCACCACCGGCGGCTTGATTAAAGATGCCTGCCCGATCCTGAATATTGAGCGTGTTAAAAGCGGGCCTTTGGGCGGCGACCAGCAAATCGGTGCCATGATCGCCGAAAGCACAGTGCAGATGTTGATTTTCTTTATCGATCCACTGTCACCACTGCCCCATGATGTGGATGTCAAAGCCCTCACTCGCCTTGGCAGTGTTTATAATTTGCCAATGGCATTAAACCGCGCAACCGCTGAAATGCTGATTAAAGCGCTGCCTGAGAAGTAAAAAACAATAAATTTTCCATTTGATAGCTGACGGGACATCTGATGCCTGATAATTTTGATAGCGAACCCTTTTTTAAATTTCCTGTTCTTGTTGGCGATATCGGCGGCACGCATGCTCGGTTTGCCATTTTGGTCGATGCCCATGCCCAGCCACGCGAATTTCCAGTGGTCAATACCGCCGATTATACCAGCATTGATGAAGCCATTCAAAATGCGGTTTTAAACCACACATCGTTGCAGCCACGCTCGGCGGTGCTTGCCGTTGCGGGGCCTGTGGACGGTGACGAGATTGAGCTGACCAATTGCCCGTGGATTGTGCGGCCAAAGCAACTAATTGCCACCATGACCTTTGAGGATGTAACCATTCTTAATGATTTTGAGGCGCAAGCCCTTGCTGCGGTTTCTCTTGACAGCCAGTATCTGGAACAAATCGGCGGCAAATCCGGTGAGATTAAAGCCACCCGCGTTGTGCTTGGCCCCGGCACAGGTTTGGGTGTTGCCGGACTTTTGCGCGCTCATCGCGCATGGATTCCGGTTCCCGGTGAAGGCGGACATATTGATTTAGGGCCACGCACCAAGCGCGATTATGAAGTTTTCCCGCATATCGAAACCATTGAAGGCCGTATCGCCGCCGAACAGATTCTCTGTGGTCGTGGCTTGTGCAATCTTTATAAAGCTATTTGCGCTGCCGATAATATCAAACCGGTTTTAAACACACCGGCAGACATTACCGCCGCAGCGCTCAATGAAAGCAATGCACAAGCTGTGGAAACACTGGAACTGTTCTCAGCCTATCTCGGACGGATTGCCGGTGATCTGGCACTTATTTTTATGGCACATGGCGGTGTTTATCTCTCTGGCGGAATTTCTCAGAAAATTGCTGCAATCTTGAAAAAAGGTGCATTCCGCGCCAATTTTGAAGATAAAGCGCCGCATTCGCACATTATGCGCGATATTCCGGTATATGTGATTACCCATCAGCTGGCAGCGCTCAATGGTCTTTCAGCTTTTGCCCGCAGCCCTGCCCGTTTTCAGGTTGCCACTGAAGGCCGTCGCTGGATCAGCGCTGAATAAAATTTAATTGCACAAAATAAATGGCCACGCTTTTGGCATGGTCAACAGGCTCTGATAAGGTTATAGGAAATGCTGTCGAAGGTGGAAGTAAAATTCTGTCTGCGGCCGGCCGCCGGAACCTCTTGCTTTCAGGCTTAAATGCCGCAAGCATTGGTGACAGCATTTTCAACCGCAAACAGCCTTGGGCATCCCAAAGCTTTTGCCTCACGAAAAGTGCCTATAGCTTGATTAAACGGAAGAAAAAAAAGAAGATCGATCCCAGCGAAGCCAGCAGTATCATTCGCCGCGTTTTATCAGAAAACGCGCGTGATTATAAAGGTACTTATGCGATAACTATTGTTGCGTTGCTTTTGGTAGCGTTGAGCAGTGGCTTTCTGGCGTTCCAGATGGAACCTGTCATCAATAAGATTTTCTATGAACAGCGCCTTGATCTCATCCCGATCATTTGCGGCACCCTTTTGCTGGCCTTTATCGTACGCGGTATGGCAAGCTATGTGCAGTCTGTTCAACTGGCCAAGATCGGTAATAATCTGGTCGCGCGTTATCAAAAACGCATGTTCGACCATTTGATGAAACTTGGCCTCGATTTTTACAGCGATGCCCGCTCTGGCCATCTGGCAGCACAAGTCAATCAAAATGTTAACGGTATCCGTGACGTGATGAGCATCACCATTACGTCGATTACACGTGATGTGATCGGTCTTGTTGGTCTTGTGGCTGTAATGTTTTACAAGGATCCGATGCTGTCGCTTGTGGTCTTCCTCATCGGCCCGCCGCTGATTTATGCGGTATCTTATATTTCACGCCGCATCCGCTCCGTAACCCGTGAACTGGTTGACCTCAACTCGCATCTACTTGGTGCGATGCAGGAATCCGTACAAGGTATTGCCATCGTCAAAGCCTTTACGATGGAAGACCAGCTGCGCGGCAAACTTTACAACCTTATTGATCGCTCTGAAGAACGCTCCAATAAAATCGCCCGCGTTTCTGAACGCACCACGCCGATTTCTGAAATTCTGGCTGGTTTTGCTGTTGCTGGTGTGCTGGCCTATGGTGGTTACCGCGCCATTATCAATCAGGAACCACCAGGCGCAATGTTCGCCTTTATTACGGCTTTGCTGCTTGCCTATGATCCGGCTCGCCGCCTTGCACGTTTGCAGGTGGGGCTTGAACGTGCGCTCGTCAATGCGCGTATGATTTACGAAATCCTCGACATTGAGCCACACCAAGCTGATGCGCCGGATGCACACACGCTCGAAGTTACCAAAGGTGACATTCGTTTTGATGATGTGCATTTTTCTTATGGCGATACGGAGGTTCTGCACGGCATCAGCTTTGCAGCACAATCCGGCAAAGTCACCGCTGTTGTCGGTGCGTCTGGTGCCGGTAAATCAACATTGATTGCCCTCACACAGCGTTTTTATGACATCGACAGCGGTAAAATCCTTATTGATGATCAGGATATTGCCAAGGTTACCAAGACATCGCTGCGTCATCAGATCGCTTATGTTTCACAACAGCCATATTTGTTTGAAGGCACTATCGCAGACAATATCCGTTATGGCCGTCCTGATGCGACAGACGCCGAAATTCTGGAAGCTGCCAAGCTTGCCCATGCCGATGAATTTATCGTACAACAGCCAATGGGCTATGACACGCCGGTTGGTGAAAATGGCGTCACGCTTTCGGGCGGTCAGCGTCAGCGCCTGTCCATTGCCCGTGCCATTATCCGCAACGCTCCTATCCTGCTTCTTGATGAAGCAACATCAGCGCTCGATAATGAATCGGAAAAACGTGTTCAGCAGGCGCTTGAACATGTGATGCAGGGACGCACAACCATCGTGATTGCGCATCGCCTTTCCACAATTGTCAATGCCGATCACATCGTGGTTATGGAAAACGGCTATGTGGTTGAAGAAGGCATTCACAATAAGCTCATCACCATCGAAAACGGCATTTATGCCCGCTTCTACCAGCTGCAAAGCGGCAAATCCGGTGATGCGCTCACAGACGAACAAATCAATGAAAAGACTTCAGGAGAACAAATATGAGCGGGGCGAGTGAACAAACCACCGATATGGGGCTGGTGATTGTAGGAGCCGGTGGCCGTATGGGTCAGGCTCTCATCCGCATCATTGCCGAAGTTGATGGTGTGCGTGTTGCTGCCGCTATCGAGCGTAAAGGCTCGCCGCTCATCGGTCGCGATGCCGGTGAACTTGCAGGTCTGGGGCCAATCGGCGTGGCTATCACAGATGATCCTCTGGCAGCGTTCTCCAAAGCAGATGGCGTATTGGATTTCACCCGCCCTGAGGCAACCGTTGAATATGCCGGCTATGCCGCGCAAGCGCGTATTGTTCACATCATCGGCACCACGGGTTTAAGCGCAGAAGATGATGAAAAAATCGCAGCCGCTGCGCGTCATGCGACAATCGTCAAATCCGGTAATATGAGCCTCGGCCTCAACCTGCTTGCAGGTCTGGTCAAAAAAGCGGCTGCCGCCCTTGATCCAAAAGATTTCGATATTGAAGTCCTTGAAATGCACCACAAGCATAAGGTTGATGCACCATCCGGCACTGCTTTGATGCTGGGTCAGGCTGCCGCTGATGGCCGTCATGTCAATCTGGATGAAGTGAGCCAGCGCGGTCGTGATGGTATTACCGGTGCCCGTGAAACCGGCACTATCGGCTTTGCCAGCCTACGGGGCGGCTCCGTTATCGGTGAACATTCTGTCATTCTGGCAGGCCCTTCCGAGCGCATCACACTGGCACACAGCGCTGAAGACCGCGGCGTATTTTCCCGCGGTGCCATTAAAGCTGCATTGTGGGCAAAGGGTAAAAAACCAGGCCTTTATTCCATGTTCGATGTTCTTGGTCTTAACGACTGATCATCACCTTTAACTTTCAAGGAGCGCATAAGACATGTCCCGCACTCTCGTTCTCGTCCGTCACGGCCAAAGTGAATGGAACCTCAAGAACCTTTTCACCGGCTGGCGTGATCCTGGTCTGACAGAACAAGGCCATGCCGAAGCGAAAGCTGCTGGCGAACGCCTCAAGGCAGCAGGTCTGAAGTTTGACATTGCTTACACCTCTGATTTGTCGCGTGCGCAGGTAACCTGCCAGCATATTCTTGACCAGCTTGGCCAGTCGGATTTGCAGACCATCCGCGATCAGGCACTCAACGAGCGTGATTATGGCGACCTTTCCGGCCTCAACAAAGATGATGCACGTGCCAAGTGGGGCGAAGAACAAGTGCATATCTGGCGCCGCTCGTATGACGTGCCACCTCCGGGCGGTGAAAGCCTGAAAGATACCGGTGCACGCGTATGGCCTTATTACCTGCACAAAATCCAGCCGCATGTATTGCGCGGTGAAACAGTGCTGGTTGCCGCTCACGGTAACTCACTACGTGCCCTCATCATGGCGCTTGATGGCCTGACCAGCGAAGAAATTCTCTCTCAGGAACTCAATACCGGCGTGCCGATCATTTACAAGCTGAACGCCGATTCGACTGTAGCATCCAAAGAGGTGCTCTCAGCCTGATTAAGTCCTTCAAATATAATGCCATTCAAACAATTTCCGGTGCTCAAAAAGCATCGAAAAACGGTTGGATGGCATTATTTTTATCTTTTTACACAAGACTGACTAAAAATTATCATAAGTTTGCAAAAAGCCGGTTGACAGCGGGCGTTTAGCCCCTTAAACGGATCACCAACGCCCAGATGGCGGAATTGGTAGACGCACCAGCTTCAGGTGCTGGCGCTCGCAAGGGCGTGGAGGTTCGAGTCCTCTTCTGGGCACCATTCCTAAGTCTTCAGACCACTACCAAGGTCCAGAAGCATCTCAAAAAGCCCGCGCAAGTGGGCTTTTTTGTTGCCCGGTTTTTCCTCATCATGCACATCAGAAAACAGCAATCGCCGTGGTTTCACCCTACCCGATTGACAACAAGCCATGCGTGCTCATAGGCATAAAATCATTTCCATCAATATAATTACAATCAGTTTTATAATTACTACAGACAACAACAAAAGATATTCAAACTATACTTTGATACAAATTTAAAGACACAAAACAAAGAATGTTCACGATTTAATCCGTTGAAATAAAAAGATTTTTTAAATCGAATATATGTCAGTTATCACGAATAGTTGATAATTTACCCCTTAACCATTTGTGATAACCTTAATTTTAGATAGTAATATCATTGTTTTCAATAAGATTGATTACGATCAATGAATGCTTTTTATTATATGAAATGAATATCTGAGTGCATAAAAACCATGCCATCCCCCATTCTCCTCACCGAGATTAGCAAAATAGTGGTATATAGATGTCATTAGATTTAAACTTACTACACTGGCTGTTGGCTGCTGCCCCCATAGTAGCCCTGATTGTCCTCATGGTCGGCATGAACTGGACAGCGCAGCAGGCCGGTACAACAGGTATCTTTATCGCGGCAGGTGTCGCGGTATTTGCCTTTGAAGCTTCAACACGCGCTCTTGCCGTGGCCTCTGCCCGCGGTATCTGGGATGCCGTGCCAATTCTCTATGTCATCTGGCCTGCACTGCTGCTGTATCAGATCATGAATCAGTCCGGCGGTTATGATGCTCTGCGGCGCGGTATTTCGCGTATGTCCCGCAATGAGCTTTTTATCATTGTCGCACTGGGCTGGGTTTTCACTTCCTTCCTGCAAGGGATTGATGGCTTCGGCACACCGATTGCCGTTGTTGCGCCTCTGCTGGTCGCTTTTGGTATGCGTCCTGTTTATGCGGTTGCCATTCCGATCATCGCGCATATTTGGGCAAAATTTTACGGAACTCTCGGTGTCGGCTGGCTTGCAACTTTGCAGGTCGTCGAAATGGATGCCACCACAACCCTCTCCATGGGCTTACAGGCAGCTATCCTGATTGCCATTCAGTCCGTGCTTGGTGGCTTCATGGTGGTGTGGATGTATGGTCGTGGCGCAGCGGTTCGCGCTGGCTGGCCGCTCGTTCTCATCATCGCAGGCATTCACAGTATCGGCCAGTTTCTGGTGGTCTTTATTGATCCGATTTTGGCCGCTTTCTTACCTGCTGCGCTTGCCATGCTCGCGCTTTATCCATTATCACAATGGTCACGCTACAAAGAAGCGGATGCCAGCATTGTTGAACGTCCTGCCATGCGTGAAGAAGCGCATCTGGAAGAAAACAGCGCCGAGCCACCAATGGATATCGTTGCTGCCTTCTCGCCTTATGCTCTCCTGACCATTCTGGCATTGGCAACATCGCTGATCGATCGTCTGCATGCATGGCTTTATATTCCAAGCTTCGGCCTGCCTTTCCCTGCGATTACAACAGGTATGGGTGTTGAAACAGCAGGCACTGCCAGCTATTCGCCGCTACATATGTTTGCCCATCCGGGTGCAACCATCACCGTGACAGCACTTGTCACCTGGTTCTGTTTCACCAAGCTTGGCTATTTCAAGCAATGGGCAAAAGCCACCGGCAAAGAAATGCCGGGCGTTGTTAAAGGCCTGTTTGCGAGTGCTGTTCCGGCTTCTGTTCCGATCATTGCCTTCCTCGTTATGGCGTCGATCATGAAACTGTCCGGCCAGAACACTATGCTCGCCCTTGGTATTGCAGCTATTGCTCCGGCCTATGTGTTTGCGTTCCTCGCCAATGGTATTGGAATCTTAGGTGCCTTTATCACTTCCAGCTCGACCTCCTCGCAGGTTCTGTTCTCAGAATTGCAGGTCAATCTGGCTGAAGCAAAAGGCCTGCCGCCTTCAACCATTCTGGCTGCACAAAGTGCCGGTGGTGCCATTGGTAATGCTATTGCCCCTGCCAATGTGGTGATGGGCGCAAGTACAACCGGTATCAACGGTCAGGAAGGTGCAATCTTGCGTAAAACAATGCCATGGACAATCGCGGCATTCGTTCTGACAGGTATTGCCACCGTTATCCTCGTTTTGATCGTACAATAAAGGAGACAGATTATGATTAAGCGCATTCTGCAAAATCGTTTGTCTTACCTGAGCGTTTCATTCGTGCTGTTCATCGTGGCGCTGCCATTGGTCAGCCTTGGCACCACGAATGATTGGCGCCTGATGTCGACAATCGGCATGGTGGCATTAAGCATTGCCGCCATCATCCCCCCGCTACAGCGTGTGCTGTTTCCTCCCAAAGCTAAGTAAGCGACTAAACAGTCATCTACTTTTAAAATGAATGAAGGATTTGATATGATTAACGCTGATGGACCAAGAACCGGCAGACCGGCAGTTTTTGCCAAGCGCGGCATGGTCAGCTCCCCCCATTATCTGGCTTCCGCTTCCGGTCAGGAAGCGCTTCGTCGCGGTGGTAGCGCTGTCGATGCCGCCATTGCTATCAATGCCACCCTTTGCGTGGTTTACCCGCATATGGCCGGTCTTGGTGGTGATGCCTTCTTGCTGATCGCAGGTGGCAAGGCTTCCGGTGTTGAGGCCATTGAAGCAACAGGCCCTGCTGCCAAACTTGCCACCCGCGAGTTTTATAAAAAACACGGCCATACCGACCAGATCCCGATGCGCGGCGCACTGGCAGCGCTTACAGCACCGGGCGTTGTTGACGGCTGGCGCCTTGCACATGAACGCTATGGAAAGCTGCCTTGGGCAGATCTTTTTGCCGATGCTATCCACTATGCCCGTCATGGCATGGCGGTCACCCGTTCGCTCGCCGACTGGCTGGTAACGGATGAAAGAATCCTCAATGCAGACGCCGATATGGCACGTATCTTCTTGCCAAAAGGCAAGCCACAACGTGACGGCGAGTTTATGGCTCAGCCGGAACTGGCAAAAACCTTTGACTATCTGGCTGAACATGGCGCGCGCAAAGGCTTCTATGAAGGCCCGATCGCTCAGGAAATGGCCAAATCGCTCGAAGCACAGGGCTCGCCGCTGCGCTATGAAGATTTTGCCAATTACCATGCTAATTGGGCAGAGCCGATCACCTCAACCTATCGCGGCTATGATGTGTTCCAGCTGCCTCCGGCAACACAAGGCTTTGCAGCCCTGCAAATCCTTAATCTGCTGGAGCAATATGATGTCAAATCATGGGGCTACAACACTGCTGCTTACTATCACCACATGGTGGAAGCAGTTAAGGTTGCCTTTGCTGACCGTGACGAATGGCTGAGTGACCCGAAACACGTTAAGATCCCGCTCGATACATTCCTTTCCAAGGACTATGCAGCCAAACGCAAGCAGCTCATCAATGATGAAACTGTACTGGGCTTTAACGAGATCGAACCGGGTGTCAAACATGGTGGTAATTTTGCCCACCGCGCACCGGACGGTGATACAGTTTACTTCTGTACCGCTGACGCAGACGGCATGATGGTTTCCAATATCCAGTCGATCTATCACGACTTCGGTGCTGCTGTGATTGCCGGCAATACCGGTATTATCATGCAAAACCGTGGCTCGTTCTTTGCGCTGGATGAAAAACATCCGAACTGTCTGGAAGCTGGCAAGCACACTTTCCACACCATCATTCCGGCCATGTTGATGAAAGATGGCAAGCCGGTGATGGCCTATGGCACCATGGGTGGCGAAGGCCAGCCGCAGACACAAGCCGCAATGATCACCCGTATGATCGACTTCGGCTTTAACGTGCAGCAGGCAATCGAAGCGCCGCGCTGGCTGATGGGACGCACATGGGGCACGGTATCGCGTGATCTGGTGCTGGAATCACGTATGCCCGAAGAAGTTATCCGTGAACTGCGTCTGCGCGGTCATCCGGTTAAAATGGCCAGCGGCTGGGAAGGCACTCTCGGCCATGCTCAAGCTATCCGCAAACATGCTGATGGCTATGAAGGCGGTGCTGACCCACGCGGCGACGGCATGGCGCTCGGCTTCTAAACACATAAAAAGACCGGCTGTCCATTGGGCCGCCGGTTTCATCTATTCATAAAAAAACCGCCGGAGATGATCTCCGGCGGTTTTTTTTGTATATCGTGAAATTAGTGAGCTTCGCGCATCTTGGTATATTGTCCGGCTACGCGGTAGCGCCACAAATAGGCTGGCAGAATAGCATCTGCGCCCTGTGGGGTAATCCCCATGCCCTGCAAGGTGCGCGCTTCAGAAGTCGCTGCATCCGATACAATATTATCCGACTTCAGGAATGTAACCTGATCAGCGGTGATAAGTGGATTTGGCAGCAAGCCAATGATGCGGGCGTTGAATTTTGCCGCCCACCAAGGCATCGAAACGATACAACGCTTGCGGTCAATCACTTTCAGCATATCGCCGATCCAGTCTTTAAACGACTGAATATCAGCGCCACCCAGTTCATAGGTTGTGCCGCGGTTAAGCTTACCTTCAACCGACAGTAAAACGGCATCAGCGACATCGCCGACATAAACGAGCTGCATCTGGGTTTTGCCGCCACCGATCACCGGCAGAACAGGTGTAAAACGTGCCAGATTGGCAAAACGATTGAAGAACTTGTCTTCCATGCCGAAGATCACCGACGGGCGCATGATAACAGCAGCTGGCGCTGCTTTCAGCACAGCCTGTTCGCCTTCAGCTTTGGTGCGGGCATAAACGGAAGCCGATTTTAAATCAGCGCCGAGTGCCGACATATGGGTCAGCGGAATATTCTGAGCGCTTGCAGCTTCAGCCACATTTTTGGCGCCAAACACATGCACTGCATTGAAGCGCTGACGGCCACTTTCAGCCTGTACACCAACCAGATTGACGACATAATCTGAACCGGCAATGGCACGGTCAATCGACCAGCGATAGCGCACATTAGCCTGTACCATCTGGATTTGGCCGACATTGCCGAGCGGCTGCATATAATAAGCAATTTCAGGTTTGCGCACAGCAACGCGCACCATATAGCCGCGCTTGGCAAGTGCGGCCACCACGGCGCGTCCGACAAAACCCGAACCGCCGATCACAGTAACCAGTTTTGGTCTGTTGTGGACTTCATTGGGTTCGGTATTCATGCCTGAGCTCCTAAGTGTATAACGGATATCAACCTTAACCTATATCAAGGTTTCTCACGAGAATTATGAGGCTGATTTAATCCCTTTTGCGCATTTGGCAAAGAACTATTGTCAAATAGTGTGCCCAATGAGCGCTTTTGCCACTGTGTCGCTGCAATACCACTTTGAATTTCGCTATAAAACTGCTAAATCGCGCCCATGAGCACACCACTTGACCATATTCGCAATTTTTCCATCGTCGCACACATCGACCACGGTAAATCGACTCTCGCTGACCGCCTGATCCAATCGACAGGCGGACTGGAAACGCGCGAGATGAAGGATCAGATCCTTGATTCGATGGATATCGAGCGTGAACGCGGCATTACCATCAAGGCACAGACTGTCCGTTTGCACTATAAAGCGCAAAATGGCGAAGATTATGTGCTGAACCTGATCGACACTCCCGGCCACGTTGACTTTGCCTATGAAGTCTCGCGTTCGCTGGCTGCGTGCGAAGGTTCTCTTCTGGTGGTGGACGCCTCACAGGGCGTTGAAGCGCAAACCTTGGCCAATGTTTATCAGGCCATGGACAACAACCACGAGCTGGTCGTGGTTCTCAATAAAGTTGATCTGCCTGCAGCAGAGCCTGACCGCGTTAAGGAACAGGTTGAAGATGTTATCGGTCTCGATGCATCCGATGCAGTGATGATTTCGGCTAAAACCGGTCTTGGTATTCCGGATGTACTGGAAGCGATTGTCAATCGCCTGCCACCTCCGAAAGCCGGTGACCGCAATGCGCCGCTTAAAGCCATGCTGGTTGATAGCTGGTATGACACCTATCTTGGCGTTATTGTTCTGGTGCGCATCATCGATGGCGTGCTGAAAAAAGGCCAGACCATCCGCATGATGGGTACAGGCGCAAAATATCCGGTCGAACGTACCGGTGTTTTCACGCCTAAAATGGTGGCCGTTGACGATTTGGGTCCGGGTGAACTTGGTTTCATCACCGCTTCGATCAAGGAAGTTGCTGACACGCGCGTTGGTGATACCATCACCGAAGACCGTCGCCCGACACCGGAAATGCTGCCAGGCTTTAAGCCGGCACAGCCTGTTGTTTTCTGCGGTCTCTTCCCTGTTGATGCAGCAGACTTTGAAGATCTGCGCTCAGCGATGGGCAAACTGCGCCTCAATGATGCGAGCTTCTCCTTCGAGATGGAAACATCGGCGGCACTCGGCTTTGGTTTCCGTTGCGGCTTTTTGGGTCTCTTGCATCTGGAAATCATTCAGGAGCGTTTGGAGCGTGAGTTCAATCTTGATCTCATCGCCACAGCGCCATCTGTTGTCTATCGCATGAACATGCTCGACGGCTCAGTTGCAGAATTGCACAATCCGGCCGACATGCCGGACGTGGTCAAGATCACGTCGATTGAAGAGCCTTGGATTCGCGCCACCATCATGACACCGGATGATTATCTGGGTTCGATTTTGAAGCTTTGTCAGGATCGTCGCGGTATTCAGGTTGATCTGTCTTATGTTGGTCCGCGTGCGATGGTCACCTATGACCTGCCGCTCAACGAAGTCGTGTTTGACTTCTACGACCGCCTGAAGTCGATCTCCAAAGGCTATGCCTCTTTCGACTATGCTATCTCGGAATACCGTGAAGGTGATCTGGTTAAAATGTCGATCCTCGTCAATGAGGAGCCGGTTGATGCGCTTTCCATGCTGGTTCACCGTAGCGCTGCCGAAAAACGCGGCCGTGTGCTGTGTGAAAAGCTGAAAGACCTGATCCCGCAGCATATGTTTAAAATTCCGATTCAGGCTGCCATCGGCGGACGTATCGTTGCGCGTGAGACCATTTCGGCACTGCGTAAAGACGTGACGGCAAAATGTTACGGTGGTGACGTTTCCCGTAAGCGCAAACTTCTGGAAAAGCAGAAGGAAGGTAAAAAGCGCATGCGTCAGTTCGGCCGCGTGGAAATTCCACAGGAAGCCTTTATTCAAGCACTCAAAATGGGCGACGAATAATAAAGCGCTCTATCAAATCCAAAGCCCCGCTGAAAACCTTCAGCGGGGCTTTTTCATTTCAAGCGGAGGTATTGAGCCGCATGGCCAGCCAATAACCGATGGCTGCTGCCAGCACACAGAAAATCACTGATATTACAATATTCAAGGCAGCACGCCCCAGCGCCCCTGCCCGCAACATTTCAAAAACCTGTAAGCTGAATGTGGAAAATGTGGTGAAGCCACCGCAAACACCCACCATAAATGCAAGCCGCCACACTTCCGGCAGATGATAGCGCCCCTGCAACATGGTCAGCGTGCCAAAAAAAGCAATCGCAAACGAGCCGGCAATATTGATGCTGATTGTACCCCAAGGCATCGAGCGGCTCAGCGGCAGCATCCAGATACCAATCCAATAACGCGCCACAGAGCCCAGCGCCCCGCCCAATGCAACAGCCAATGTTTCTATCATTGTCGCAATATCTCAAAATTTATTGTTAAACTAAAGCCTGATTTGGTTTTTATATGATGCGTCATTACTATTTATATCTGTGTAGCGATCAAGACGAATATACTTGCATTCACTTAAGGACATGAAGTTTGCGAAAGATACTCAACCCTAACAACCTCTCCGGCAGTATTCTTTCGGCCATTCGTAAACGCTCGTTTTATGAGCCGTTTGAGCCGCGCCATGCGCCCACGGATACGGTGATCGCTTCTTATAATGTTCATAAATGTGTTGGCACAGACAAACAATTTGCCCCTGAACGTATTGCTGATGTGATTGGTGAAATTAATGCCGATGTGATTGCTTTGCAGGAAGCAGATAAGCGCTTTGGTGAGCGCACCGGCCTGCTGGATCTCGGTCGGCTTTATCAAAATTCCGGTCTTGTACCGGTGCCGATCACCTCTTTTTCAGAAGGTGGTCACGGCTGGCACGGCAATCTTTTGCTTTTCCGCGAAGGTTTGGTGCGTGAAGTGCGCCAGCTTTCACTGCCCGGTGTTGAGCCGCGCGGCGCTTTGATGGTTGATCTGGAGCTTGCCAACGGGCCCTTGCGCATTATTGCTGCGCATTTAGGGCTTTTGAAAAAATCCCGCGCACAACAGGCCGAAACGATTTTAAGCACCATGGCTAATTCCGAGTTTCTGCCGACCCTGATGATCGGCGATCTCAATGAATGGCGGGTGGGAAAGACATCTTCGCTCAATGCCCTTAATCCGGTTTTCAACCCGAATGCAGGCGTGGTGCCAAGCTTTCCATCACGTTTTCCGGTACTGGCACTCGACCGGATTATGGGCGCGCCCCATAATCTGATTACCAATATCGAAGTGCATGACAGCCCGCTTGCCCGCGTGGCCTCTGATCATCTGCCAATCAAGGCACATATTGATCTGCAAGCCACCATGGAGCGCCTGAGCCTGATTAAAGATAAGGTGAACCCAACCAAATAATCCGGTCGGTCAGGCGGCGCAAAAATGGCTGTTTCCGCAAATCGTCCAAGAGAACAGGCGTACTGTTTTTCTTGATTGCGCGGATACGCTCTTCTAACTGACTGGCAAATTCAAAGTCCAGAACCTCCATGTCAATTTCAAAGTTCAGCCGCAACGAGCGCGGATCAATATTAGATGAACCGACATAAGACCAAACGCTATCAATGGTCATCAGTTTTGAGTGGTTGAAAGCACCACTGGCACGCCAGATTTTACAACCATCCTTCAACAACTGATCAAATTGCGCCCGCATCGCGCGATCAACCAATTTCAGATTATTGACGCCCGGAATGATAATATCCACGCCGACACCACGGCGTGCAGCCGTTACCAGCGCACTGATCAGTTCACGATCCGGCAATAAATAAGGTGACATGATCAGAATATGATCCTGCGCCACCGAAAAAGCCCCCATCATCATGCGATGATTGGTTTCAAGGTTTTTATCAGGCCCTGTAGCCACCACCCGCACCAGTGTCTCTTCACCGGCAGGTCGTTGCGGTGGCGCAATTTTCCATTTTTCCCCTTGCAACAATTCGCCTGAGGCAAAGCGCCAATCTTCCGAAGCGATATGGAAAATATCGGCCACAGCAGGGCCTTCCACACGAAAATGCGTATCATGCGCAGCATTATCACCGGAATATTCACTCATAAAACCAGCGCGGATATTCATGCCGCCTGTAAAGGCAACAGCGCCGTCCACCACCAATATTTTTCTGTGCGTGCGCAAATTGGCATAAGGCAGTTTCAAGCCAATGATAATATTGCCATTAAAAACTTCTGCCGGAACATTATGCGCTTTCAACAGACTGACAATGCTTGGCATCGAATAACGTGCACCAACCGCATCCACCAGCACGCGCACTTCCACGCCGCGTTTTACCGCAGCCGCAAGGCTTTCAACAAAGCGAATACCGATCGGATCACGATCGAAAATATAAGTTTCCAGCAAAACACTATGTTCAGCCTGATCAATGGCTGCGAGCATAGCTGAATAGGCAGTATCGCCGCTTTCCAGCATGGTCAGCTCATTGCTACTGGTAAAATCATATTTGCTGACCGCATCACCCAGAATTTTCATCGCCGCAAAGGGTTTACCGAAGTGATCGCGCACACTCTCATTGGTCGTGTCGAAATGGGTCAGATGATAAAGCGCAATATGAGCGTCCCTGTCGCGCTGCAAAGAAAGGCTGCTGCGCCGGATACGATTAACCCCTGCCACCGTATAGACAACCGCACCAATGATTGGTGACAGCAAAATCACGCCAACCCAGCCAATAGCGGTGCGAACTTCCTGTTTTGTCATTGTCGCATGAATAGCAGCACCCGCACCAAAAACGATCGAAACCGCTGCAAGAATATGAGGCCAATAGTCATGAAACAATGTAATCATAGTCACCAGAACAATCCTGCCAAACAGTTGTTATTACATATAAATAGAGTTACTGTAAAAGTTACGTGCCTGCAATTTATTAAAAGCATGCATTTATATCTGTTATCAAAGTCTATAAAACGCCTTTTCACATTCATAGGAGCTGCGCATTATGGCATCAAGCGATACAAGTCTGCACCAACCTGAAATTTCAAAAAAATGGGGCTGGTTTGTGGCCCTCGGCGTTGCCCTGCTCGTTTTGGGTGGAATTGCATTCGGTAATCTTTTCCTCGCAACGGTCGTATCTGTCTATTACGTCGGTATGCTGATGCTCATTGCAGGTATCGTCGAAATTATCCATGCTTTCAACGTCAAGACATGGAAAAGTTTCTTCTTCTGGTTTTTGAGTGGTTTGCTTTATGCAGGTGCCGGTATTGTCACCTTCAGCAATCCTGTTCTTGCAGCCGGCATTCTCACCGTGCTTCTTGCTGCCGCGCTGATTGGCGCAGGTCTTTTCCGTATCTGGATGGGCTTTCAGGCAAAACCTGCACGCGGTTGGGGCTGGCTCGTTTTTGCTGGTATCATCACCGCACTGACAGGTATTTTGATTGCTATCCAATGGCCGGTCAACAGCCTGTTTATTTTAGGTCTGTTCCTTGCCATTGACCTGATTTTCCAGGGCTGGGCATTTATCGCTTTTGGCCTCGGCATCAAAAGCCTCAAATAATATATAAACTATATCTGCCGCCCTGAAACACTTTTAGCAAAGCGCTTTCAGGGCGGCTTTTTTTATGCCTCGACGAATAAAGCCGTAACTGATAAAGCAAGCTTCAAATTTATCTTCATCCGAACCAAACCATCAGCCGTTTTCAGTGTTCGCCATATTTCGATTTTACTTTATGGCAAAACGCCTTATTGCATGCTGATCCTTATATGCGGGATTGCCCGCCTTAGTTTAACGAGCCTTTTATGCCTATTGCTGATCATCCTGCTTCAAAGCGCCGTACTTTCGCAATCATTGCGCACCCGGACGCCGGTAAAACAACGCTGACAGAAAAACTGCTGCTTTTCGGTGGTGCTATTCAGCTTGCCGGTGAAGTAAAGGCAAAGAAAGATCGTATTCAGACCCGCTCCGACTGGATGAATATCGAGCGCGACCGCGGCATTTCCGTTGTCACCTCGGTGATGACCTTTGAATATAAAGATTGCATCTTCAATCTTCTCGACACCCCGGGTCATGAAGACTTTGCGGATGACACCTATCGCACACTGACAGCCGTTGACAGTGCCGTCATGGTGATTGACGCAGCGCGTGGTATTGAGCCACGCACACTCAAGCTCTTTGAAGTGTGCCGCATGCGTAATATTCCGATTGTCACCTTCATCAATAAGATGGACCGTGAAGCGCGCGACCCGCTGGAAATTCTCGACGAAATCGAAGAAAAACTGGCGCTCGACACAGCTCCGATCACATGGCCGATCGGCTCCGGCAAAAGCTTTGCCGGTACTTTTGACCTGCACAACAACACCATCCGCCGTGAAGACACACAGGAACAGCCTTTAAAAGTGGATGGCCCTGAAGACCCGCGTGCTGCCGGTCTGTTGCCGGAAAACCAGCGCGCAGAATGGATTGAAAGCGTTGAAATGGCTCGTGGTGTCTGCCGCGAGTTTGACCTGCAATCCTTCCGCGAAGGTCATATGACACCGGTTTATTTCGGCTCGGCGCTGAAAAAATTTGGTGTGCGCGATCTGATCGAAGCTTTCTGTGACTATGGCCCATCCCCACGCGACCAGCAGGCTGACACCCGTATGGTCAGCTCCACAGAAGAAAAAATGACCGGCTTTGTCTTCAAGATTCAGGCCAACATGGATCCGAACCACCGTGACCGTATTGCATTCCTTCGCGTTTGCTCCGGCACATTGTCCCGCGGCATGAAAGCAAAACTCATCCGTACCGGCAAGCCGATGAGCTTGTCTGCACCACAGTTTTTCTTTGCCCGCTCCCGCCAGATTGCTGATGAAGCTTTTGCCGGTGATGTTGTGGGTATTCCCAACCACGGTACGCTGCGTATCGGCGATACGCTGACCGAAGGCGAAGAATTATTGTTCCGCGGTGTGCCAAACTTTGCACCGGAAATCCTGCGTCGTGTCCGTCTTGACGATGCGATGAAAGCCAAAAAACTGCGTGAAGCCTTGCAGCAAATGGCTGAAGAAGGTGTTGTGCAGCTTTTCACTCCTGATGACGGCTCGCCAGCTATCGTTGGTGTGGTGGGTGCGCTGCAAATCGACGTATTGACGGAACGCTTGAAAATTGAATATTCATTGCCGGTTGGCTTTGAAATGTCGCGCTTCTCCATCTGCCGCTGGATTACTGCTGATGATCCGGCAGAAGTGGATCGCTTCATTGCAGCACACCGCGCAGATATTGCTCATGATCTGGATAATGATCCGGTCTATATGGCGCAAAATACATTCTCGCTCAATTATGAGGCAGAGCGCTGGAAAGCTATCCGTTTTGAAGAAGTAAAAGATTATCAGGTGCGTTCCAACCCCTGACAGCCATCTATTTAAAACACATAAAAAGCGCGGTTACCCATCAGGCAACCGCGCTTTTTTTAAATCTAACTCTTGGTAGTAGTCACTTGCCTTTTAAGGCTTCAGCAATTTTCTGCGCCAGTTTTTCAGCAGCGGCTTGTTTGCTCATCTGCGTCCATTCTTCAATGCCGTCACGGGTCACAATACGCGGCAGATTATGATCACCCCCCATGACACTGACACCGTTTTCTTCCGTCACATCATTGGCGACAATCCAGTCCGCACCTTTTTTATCAAGTTTCTTACGGGCGTTTTCGAGCAAATCCTGCGTTTCCGCTGCAAAGCCGACCACCAATTGAGGGCGCTTGGGATGATGACCAATGCTTGCTAAAATGTCCGGATTTTCCGTCATTTTTAATGTTGGCGCGGTTTCACCGGCCTGTTTTTTAATTTTTTGATGCGCTTCATTTTCTGTGCGCCAATCCGCAACAGCGGCTACCATCACTGCGGCATCAGCTGGCAGCAAGCTCTCAACGGCCACTTGCATTTGGCGTGCAGTTTCCACATGGGTCACATGAACACCCGCAGGATCGGCAATAGTAACCGGCCCTGAAACAAGCTGCACTTCAGCACCAAGACGCGCCAATTCACGCGCTATCGCATGACCTTGTTTGCCGGATGAACGGTTTGCAATATAGCGCACCGGATCTATCGGCTCATGGGTTGGCCCCGATGTCATAATGATTTTTTTGCCCTTGAGCGGCAGATCACGCGGTGCGAGCAGTTCTTCAACCGCTGCAACAATCGCCAACGGCTCGCTCATACGACCAAGACCAGCCTCACCGCTTTCAGCCATTTCACCCCGCTCAGGGCCAATGAAATGCACACCATCCTGGGTTAAGAACGCGCGGTTGCGTTGACTTGCCGGATTGTCCCACATGGCAGGGTTCATAGCAGGTGCGACCAGCACCGGAATTTTACGTGCCAGCAACACAGCACTTGCCAGATCATCGGCCAAGCCATGCGCCATCTTAGCCATCAGATCAGCGGTAGCAGGTGCAACCACAATCAGATCAGCATCACGTGCCAAGCGAATATGGCCGACATCCTGCTCGTCCTCACGCGAGAAAAGATCAGTATAAACATGATCAGCGGAAACCGCGCCAATGGTAAGCAGGGTGACAAATTCCTGCGCCGCACGTGTCATCAACGGGCGTACTTGCGCACCACGCTCACGCAAACGACGGATCAAATCCGGTGTCTTATAAGCTGCGATACCACCACTGATAATCAGCAAAATGCGTTTGCCTTGTAATGTTCCTGCCGGAGATACAAACGCCATTACTATTACCTTTCAAGCTATAAATTACTTTTCTTACATGACTTATGACAATTTATTATCATCATTCAAGCGGATAAATATTTCACAGATTCATAAAGCAAAAAACGAACATCAAATGCTCATTCAACATAAAAATAACAATTATACATGACTGATTAAGTTACCAGCTTTAAGATTGAAACATGCATTATAAAATATCTCCATAAGGAGAAATTTATGATCATAAGATTATTTTTTATTACAATTTTTTATTCAATATTTTTTTTAAACAATTCATTTGCTGCCAATATTGAACAAGAAATGAACAAAGCTGTCGAGCGGCTAAATGAATTGTATAATTCCCATACCTCGGCGTGTGTTGTATATTTAAATCTTGAATCTCCCGCCTCCGATTGTTCCGGAATTTTTATTCACGGCATGGAACCTGGTCAAACCCATATATGGATACCTGATCAATCTGACCCTCGAAAAGCGGTATCCTTCTCTTATTTACGTTCGGACATACCAACAAATCAATTATTCAGTCCCAATGGATTTATTTACGATCAAACAAGCCAAGATCCAAAGAAGAAAAAACTCAAATTATATTGTTTTTATCCATTTGACGCGTTC
This sequence comes from Paenochrobactrum glaciei, assembly GCF_039522165.1. NCBI lineage: Bacteria > Pseudomonadati > Pseudomonadota > Alphaproteobacteria > Hyphomicrobiales > Brucellaceae > Paenochrobactrum > Paenochrobactrum glaciei. The sequence continues at coordinate 9,731 of NZ_BAAADE010000002.1, read as the reverse complement.
AGTGATAACTCAGAAACACACCCTTACACATCCCACGGATGTGGTCTTACCAACACGCCATTCCCAAGCCAGCTGAGTGGTGATTATGAATCATGTTCTTCTGCTTCAGTTACTACAGCCGATCAATGGATTCAAAAGTACCTGCCTGAACAGAAACCATCCTTCATTGTTGATGATTCTTGTTCGTTTAGTCCTAATCAAATCAATAGTTTCCTTGAGGTACTCAAAATTCAGCAAGAAACACAATCACCTTACTGGAACGAACTCATTACCGAAATGTGGTCCTTCAGTGAGGCTGAGCACTTACCAATACTTGCTTTCTTTTATCAAAAAGGAAATGAAGATGGGAGAGTCGAAGCATTTTTCCAGCAGCAAGATTACTGTCAGAATTATAAAAAGTTTGTACCAGTCGTTGCACTTGATCTGAATGCCGGATCATCAAACGCATTCTCAGGCAATTTATCAGAGCAAAGTGCGTGCAAATAAGCAGAAGTATTTTTTACAAACTTTCATCATCCTTTGTCAGTGCCCATCAAAGCGGCACTGACTATATCAAACAATAAAAAGTTTAACCGCGATGGCTACAAAGGCAATGGCGATCACCACCAGCGCCCGTCTGCCCCAGCGATTATGATAAGCTTCCGCACGACCGATGGCTTCGGCAGTCGCCGCATCAAAACGCAAACCATTGGCAACCATATCGTCAAGCGCGATGCTGGCGCGTTCCGAACGCTGGATCAATTCAGGCGCTTCACGCATGAAATGCAATAATGCCTGTCCGGTTTCCTTGGCATCACCCAAAATGCCTTGAGGGCCTAAGTTCTTGCGGATCCAACCGCCCACAACCGGTTCAGCCGATTTCCACATATTGAAATGCGGATCAAGCGTGCGCGATACACCCTCAACCACCACCATGGTTTTTTGCAACATCAGCAATTCAGGCCGCGTTTCCATGTCGAATAATTCGGTCACTTCAAACAGCAGCGTCAGCAATTTCGCCATCGAAATTGTTTCGGCAGGCTGGCCGTGAATAGGCTCGCCAATAGCGCGAATGGCTTGCGCAAAACTGGCCATATCATGCGTATGAGGCACATAACCGGCCTCAAAATGCACAGCCGCCACACGCATATAATCGCGGGTGATAAAACCATAAAGAATTTCAGCCAGAAAACGACGCTGCTTTTTATTCAAGCGACCGGTAATACCGAAATCGACCGCAACAATCGTTCCCTTCGGGTCAACAAACAAATTGCCCGGATGCATATCGGCATGAAAAAAACCATCGCGCAATGTATGGCGCAAGAAAGACTGGATCAGCACTTCCGCCAGTTTTTTAAGATCAAAACCGGAAGCACGCAGCGCATCCACATCCGACACTTTAATGCCGTCAATCCATTCAAGCGTTAAGACGTCACGGCCTGTGCGTTCCCAGTCAACTGCTGGCACACGAAAGCCCGCATCATCTTTGATGTTTTCAGCAATTTCCGAAAGGGCCGCAGCTTCAAGGCGCAAATCCATCTCAATGCGGGTGGTTTGTGCCAAGGTTTCAGCAATCTCAACCGGACGCAAACGACGGGTTGCAGGCACATAATGTTCCTGCATCCGTGCCACCATAAAGAAGCTGGCCAGATCCCGCGCAAAACGCTGACGCACACCAGGGCGGATAACTTTAACCGCAACCTTCTGAGGCTGACCGTTTTTAGAAATATATGCCGGATGCACCTGCGCCATAGAAGCCGCAGCAATCGGCGCATCAAAGCGCTCGTAAAGATTGCTGACCGAACGCCCCAGCGAATTTTCGATGGCTTTTTCTGCTTCGCTTTGCGGGAAAAAATCGAGCTTATCCTGCAAAAGCTCCAGATCAGCGGCAATATCGCGCCCGACAATATCAGGGCGTGTGGCCAAAAACTGGCCAAGCTTGACATAAGACGGCCCAAGCTTGTTCATCGCGCGTGAAATACGCTCCGAACGCTCCATATTGCGTGCACGCGGGCGCGCTAAGGCTTTGGCAAGCTTGTGCCCGAATTTCGGCAAACCTTGCAGATCATCAACAGGCAATGCACCGATCACACCCTCCCGGGTTAAAATCCAGCCTGCACGGATCAGCCGCAAAGCGGCAGAAATATTCTTCATATCCGCCTACTATTTTACAATTTCCAACCGGAATGAAGGGCAGCAATGCCTCCGGTGAAATTGCGCCAGCTGACGCGCTCAAAACCCGCCTGCTCAATCATCGTGCCGAAATCTTTTTGCGCCGGAAATTTACGTATTGATTCGACCAGATAGCTGTAAGAATCCGCGTCGCCTGTGATCATCTGACCAATTTTAGGTATCGCATGGAATGACCACTGGTCATAAACCTTGTCCAAAATCGGCATTTCCACTTCGGAAAATTCAAGACACATGAAACGGCCGCCCGGCTTCAGGACGCGATATGCTTCTGAAAGCGCTTTATCAATATGCGGCACATTACGAATGCCAAAAGCAATCGTATAAGCATCAAAAGAATTATCCTCGAACGGCAATTCTTCTGCATTGGCTTCAACAAAATCGAGATTGTCGATCAGGCCTTTTTTAATCGCGCGTTCACGCCCGACACCCAGCATAGAGCCGTTAATATCAAGCACAGTGACATGGGCTTGTTTGCGTGAAGCTTCGACAATGCGGAAAGCAATATCACCAGTGCCGCCAGCCACATCCAATGAGCGCCAGCCGGCACGTTTTGACGGTGCAAGCCATGCAATCATTGCATCTTTCCAGACACGATGCATACCGGCCGACATCAGATCGTTCATCACATCGTAGCGCTTGGCAACTTTATGGAAAACGTCGTTGACGAGTGCCTGTTTCGAGTCTTCGTCAACCTGACGAAACCCGAAGGAACTTTCCATACCGCCTGTTGCGCCTACCCGATCCATATTGCCGTCATGCTGGCTCATAGCTTGTCCTGTCTGTTCAATTCACGGGAAACACCATAGTGTATTCTGCCGCTGTCCTGAAGTGACATTTGTCCGCTTTCGCGTCAAAGCCGTTCTTAATTCATGCATATAAAGCTTGCACAGGATGTTACAAGCGTAGAAACAGCTCATAAATCTGTGTGTGTGCTTTTTTAAAATGTTTTCACATAGCATATAGGGCTATAATGTCCTATTCATTAAGCATCAGATTATAGAAACAGCGGAACGATCATGGGCGTTACAGTTATCAGCCACCCGCTTGTCCAGCACAAGCTTACCATCATGCGCAAGCGTGAAACCTCCACAGCAAGCTTTCGCCGCCTGCTGAAAGAAACATCATTGTTGCTTTGCTATGAAGTGACCCGTGATCTTGAAATGACCACGATGCCAATCGAAACGCCGTTGGCACCGATGGAAGCACCTATTCTGGAAGGAAAGAAACTTGTTTTCGCTTCCATCCTGCGTGCGGGCAACGGCCTGCTTGAAGGTATGCTTGATCTGGTGCCTGCTGCGCGCGTGGCTCATATCGGTCTTTACCGCGATCACGAAACCCTTCAGCCGGTTGAATATTATTTCAAAGCCCCGGAAGATATCGTCAATCGTCTGATCATCGTGGTTGACCCGATGCTGGCAACTGCCAATTCGGCGATTATGGCCATCGACAAGCTGAAAGAACGCGGCGCGACCAATATCCGCTTCCTCTGCCTGATTGCAGCCAAAGAAGGCATTGAGCGCTTCACCGAGGCGCACCCTGATGTGCCTGTTTTCACTGCTGCTATTGATGATCATCTAGATGAACATGGCTACATCGTACCAGGCGTCGGTGACGCCGGTGACCGTATGTACGGCACTAAATAAGAGATATTCGTTATCTCAATCAAAATCACCGGCTCATGTAGCCGGTGATTCTTTTATGACCACTCATTCAAAAGAACTGCAAACCGATGTCTCATGAAACACGCCTGACCGAGCTTGAAATCCGGATCACCGAACAGGATAAAATCATCGAGGATCTTTCCGGCGAGATTGCAGAACAATGGAAAGTGATTGACAGCTTACGCACCAAGCTCAATGCGCTGACCACCCGCTTTCTAGAACTCGAAGAGCAAACCCAGCCCGATATTCCGGTTACCAGACCGCCCCATTGGTAAAACGGGGCAGTCGCCTAACGGCTTTTTAATTTAAATAAAACAAGAAACGCCGGTGCCGCGCAGGCCGCAATAACCGCCCGGATTTTTCGCCAGATATTGCTGATGATAATCTTCAGCATAATAAAAGACCGGCGCATCGAGAATTTCGGTAGTAATTTCTCCCAGTCCTTTGGCCGTTAAGGCTCGCTGGTAAGCATCCCGTGTTTCTTCAGCCAATGCCTTATCCTCAGCGGAAAACGTATAAATACCTGAACGATAGGTCGTGCCAATATCATTGCCCTGTCGCATACCTTGCGTCGGATCATGTTCTTCCCAGAACATTTTCAGCAATGTATCAAGGTTGACAATTGCCGGATCATAAACCACCATCACCACTTCATTATGGCCGGTCAGCCCTGTGCAGGTTTCTTCATAAGTCGGATTAGGTGTCAAACCACCAGTATATCCGGCAGCGGTGACATAAACGCCTGGTACTTGCCAGAACAGGCGTTCAACACCCCAGAAACACCCCATACCGAACATGATCTTTTTCATGTTTTCCGGCCAGCCACCATGTAATGAGCGCCCTGACACATAATGCGTATCGGCCGTTGCAATCGGCTCTGCACGCCCCTTAAGAGCGGTCTCCGCAGTCGGAAACTCTGTTTTCAGTCGGTAGCGGTCAAACATGGTCATTGGTTACTCCTGAAAGGCTGGCTGGTTGCCACCTTATATAAGACACCTGCGCCTTTGTTGTAACCAGCACTAAACCAATTCAAGCTTTTTTGAAGATATAAGACAATAAATAGAACAACAGCGCCAATGCCATCAAAACGGCAACAGCAGGCAGATTGAACAAATATTCAACAAACCCACCCGCAAAGCCATCAGCGTGCACGCTTTCTTCAAGCCCGTTTTGAAAACCAAAATCCAGCATCACGCCTGACAAGGAGGTGAATGTGACAACCGAACCGCCGATGGAACGCGCTGCATCAATAATCACAGCGGCAACGCCACTGAGCAAAAACAGCAAAGCACACAATAACAACAACCGGTTTAGGATAAGTCCAATCACCTTCATCAAACACACTCATTCAAAAAGTTCATTACAGGCACTCGATCATTCATGTCATTGACCATAAATGATTATCCCTCACCTGCATAAAAATTTCAAAGAGAGCTTATCCACATACTGATAAAGCGCTTAAAAGCCTTTTAAAACCACATATTTGGCACTTTTTCTCTATCTTTGGAGCCATTTCTAGACTTCTGAAAATATTCTTTCATATTCCTGAAATTAACGGTTGATTACTGTCGTATTCTAGCTATATTCCGCGCCGAACCGGTGATTTGACAGTCAACCAATGTCAAGTGAATTACAGGTTTTGATTCTTCATGAACTTGATGTCATGAACGGAATATTCTGCGGAGAGGTGGCCGAGTGGTTGAAGGCGCACGCCTGGAAAGTGTGTAGGCGGGGAACCGTCTCGCGGGTTCGAATCCCGCTCTCTCCGCCATAATTCCTGTGCAACCCCTTGATTTTATTGAGCTTACAGTAAAACAACTGATATACTGCTACAAAATGTGCTACAAAATTTGGCTTATTAAGCTCTTAATATACACAGTAAAGCACATAAAATAATGCATTGATTTACCACTATTCGAAGCCCATTAAAGTAGCTTGTGCTGACACCGAGCATTTCTTGACAATAGCTCTCGCCCCATTGAGGCGGCCTTTTATACATTATCCATACCTGCAACACTGAAAAATGCAGATGTAAGAGCGCCCTCCCAAATTACAAAACCTGAGGGGCACATGATTTTCGAATCAAGTTTTAGCGAGATTGCACATTCTTAGATTGCTTTTTGGGAGAAGATTGCCCGACCATCGTGCAATAATTAAAGCTTCAGCTTCAAATTTTTAAAGCAAAACACACTAAAGATAATTGATAGCAAATTAAGAAAAACAATATGTTAAATTTTGTTCTAATTTAGAATAAATTGACATAATAAAACAAACATGTTTTTACTTAATTTTATAGTTGACATTATTTTATTCTTTAAATACTTGATTCATTGATTTGTGCGAATGGGCACTCTTCTAAAGAGTAGTAACTATCAATCATTTCACATGCAGACTTAAGATCGCTTCATTATTTCATGGGGCAAAAACCGTCTTCAGTATGCAGTTTTATTTGTTGTACTGATTATCTCTAAAATTTAGAATAACCACTAGCCACCCTTTCCTAAAGGTCGGCTAAATCAACAAAAACCTAAACCGTTCTTACCCTTTTAAGGCTACCTTAAAAGGTAAGTGAACACGTTCAACTTGCAAGGATTTGACTTATGCAAAACTAAATGAAAGGCCCGGTTTAAAATGAAACAGGTAATCAAAAAGAGCAAAGGATTATACACCCGCGGCAATACCTACTATGTTCGTAAAACTATTCCAGCTCACTTGCGTAAAATCGCAGGTCAGCGAGAATTCATAGTCTCCCTAAAAACCCAACAGTATGAAATTGCGATCCAAAGATACGCAGAAACGATAAAAAGCATTGATCATACAATGCAAAACCTCATTAATGGCTCGTACACAAAAGATGACGCTAACTTTGAGCATTACCAGAAAATAGCAGCAAGCAAAGGCCGCCATCTGGAATGCATCTCGCAGATCATCCATGATCCTCACAGAATAGCTTCAATCGCTAATAAGTTCAAAGAATTTGAAAGCAATGAACAGCTCTCAAAGCATGTCGTTCAATCTTATGTCAAATTCAAAGACACCAGAAAGAAAATCTCTCAGCTCGTCGACATCTATTTAGAGGCGAACAAGCTAAAGCTTGCAGCTTATAATACGCGCGAACACGACCGAAAGATCAACCCTTTCAAGAATGCCAGCAAGCAGCTCTCAACATTCCTGAAAAAAGATAAGTTTGTAAACGACATTACAAAGCAAGACGCCCGTTCCTTTTATAACGAACTAAAAGATCGTATTTTCAATAAAAAGATTACTGCAAACACCGCAAATAAATACCTGACTCATCTCCGCGTTTTGGTCGATACATACAATAACGAGCAGAGTCGCGATCATGGGAATCCATTTCTCGACCTAAGATTTACCGATGAAAAAACTCAACAATCACCTTTAACCATTGATTTTATAAAGGCTAGGTGGATCGGTAATCCTGTATTTGACAAGCTAAGCCGTGAACTAAAACACTTAGTTCTAGCAATGATTGATACTGGTTGCGGCTTTAAGGAGCTGTGTGGCATAGATCCACTTAAGGACATCCATTTAGATGCCCCTATTCCCTATATCAGCATAAGACCTAACCAGCACCGCATGTTAAAGAATAAATCTCGTAAGCGGGACATTCCATTAGTAAACTTCGCACTCGAAGCGTTTAAGCAATTCCCTAATGGTTTTACACACTACAATACGGATAATGGCCCAACAAACGCATCAGCAGCTGTAAATAAGTTCTTGAAAAAGAATAACCTGTTTGAGAATGCTGAACAGTCAGCCAACAGTATTCGGCACTGCTTTAAAGATCGCTTGCGGCACCATTACATACCTGCAGAAATACAGGATGAGCTAATGGGCCATACCACCAAAGGTATGGGCAGTCATTACGGCAATGGACATACTCTCGAGCAGAAATACAACGCCCTGCAACAGATCACTGAAGACTTTAAATAATCACATATTCAAAGCATTACACCGCCTCATTTCTCAATGGGGCGGAACCCATAAACTCGCCCGAAACAACAAAAGGAAAGCACCATGACAAGATAAATACGCTTTAAGAGTACATTACGCCAAGCAAAAATGGCTGATGCACCCCTGTAAGTTTCTCTAAATGCATGAAATTCTTACAGCAACCCGTCGTATTAAACGACAAATCTCCTCTGCTGACAGCAGAGAAACCGCTCAAAACAAGGAGCATTATTTGACAATTAAATAACAAGATTGGAGTAATCATGAACAATGAGGAATTATATCTTGATAACCTAGCATACATTGGAAACATACTTAAAGAGTACGGATGTGAATCCGAACTAGAAATAATGATCGCTTTCTATAAGGAAAAGCAGAATGAGATCAGTAATAAAAATCTTCCTTGGAAGAATTAGTAAATTAACAAATGAAAGTGAAACTATAGCAATACACACTTATAAGTAAATTATATTAGTCTATGTATCGCGATAGCGTCACTTTCTCAATATAGAAAGAGACGTTTATGATTAAAACCAACACATATGATATTGATTTTGATTTTGATTATCATTCATACAAATCATTGCACACTCAATACTCTATTAGAGCCAATACTGCTCTTAATATAGTAAGGGCTTTTGATTTTGCAAAATACATTGGAATTCCGTTAAATAATTTTGTTACTATAAATTTATTCAACATCGACCAGTTTGCAGGTCGTTTAATTTTCTCTCGTATAAGAGAGCGCATTAATCGCTGGTTAAAACGCTTATCATTGAAATTAGGAAAAAACTTCGTACCAACATGGGTATTTGTTTTTGAAAATCCATTGAATCTTTTTCATGTTCATTGGTGCATAAACATACCTGATGAATTGAAAAATGATTTTAGAAAAAAAGTCAGACAACTGCTTGAGAAGCATCAAGGAAAACCAATCCTTGACAATCAGTTAAATTTTCAAGACATGGACCCATATACAGATAAAACTTTGGCTAATTACCTGTGTAAAGGAATTCGACCTAATTATATTGACTTCTTACACTTACAGGAAAGAGCTAAATTTCAAGGCTACATAATTGGACAACGCGCAAGAGTATCTCGAAACTTAGGCCCGACAGCAATTAAAAGAGCAAATTTTAATGCTACCTTACAACGTCACGAATGGAGTGAGCGGCATCCTCATATAGCTGATAAATATGAAAAACCAGAAAAATGGGACATAAACGAGGTTATACCACAAGTTACAGGAGCCAAAACATTTCCTGGGTTCCAAGAGTATTGGAAAAAAATGATGCGAGAAACCTACTATTTTCGCAACCGCTTAGGAGATAATAGAAACATAAACGGCTCAATTCCTCGTACATATGCTGAGCAGGCAGCCAAAATGGCAAAAATAAAACAGCAATTAAGTTATAATATTTGATTTTTTATTCTTGAAAGAGTTGATCTCGAGCATCCAGTAGCTTGGATTATGCTATTCCAGCTCTGACCACTTTCTAACATTTTTAAAATAGCGGCGTTCCGGACTTTATCTTCGGGACTGACCTGAGCCCCAACACTCCTCCATTTTTCAGGAGAGTCTTGGGTTATACTATTGGCCTTAAGCGGCCTGTTTTTCTAGAGCCATTTTTATGGCGAACTCATTCGGTGTGACATTGCCGAGTGAAGAGTGCGGTCTGTTTTTGTTGTAATCATCCTTCCATGCTTTGATCTCAGTGCGCGCCTGAGCGAGCGATGAGAACAAGGTCTCGTTCAGGCATTCATCACGGAAACTACCGTTGAAGCTTTCGACAAACCCGTTTTGCATTGGTTTGCCCGGCGCGATGTAGTGCCATTCAATGCCCGTCTCCTGACACCACTTGAGAATGGCATGACTAGTCATTTCTGTCCCGTTGTCAGAAACTATCGTTCGTGGCTTGCCGAATT